>DATINL010000020.1:0-135875 GCA_035474295.1 Solirubrobacteraceae bacterium | reverse complement strand
CAAGCGCGTGCTGTCGCCATACGTGGCGGCCACCGAGACGTCGATGCTGGAAAGCGTGGTCCAACGGGGCACCGGCAAAGCCGCCGCGATCGGGCAGTTCGCGGCCGGCAAGACCGGCACGACCGAGAACTACGGCGACGCGTGGTTCGTCGGCTGGAGCGCCAAATACACCGTCGCCGTGTGGGTCGGCTACCCGAACAAGCTCACGCCGATGACGACCGAGTTCAACGGCGGGCCGGTGCTCGGCGGCACGTTTCCTGCGCTGATCTGGCACAACTTCATGAGCGCTGCGATCCAGATCGACAAGACGCGCGCGGAGCGCCGCGCGGCGCGGGATGCGGCCGGCTCGACGTCCACCACGACGGGAACGACACCGAGCACACCGTCGAGCACACCGGGTTCGAGCACGAAGACCCGCTCGAACGACCCGGGCACCGATACGAGCGGTACCAATGGACCCGGGGCCAAGCCCGGCGCAGGCGGCGGCAGCCCGGGGGCTCGAGGACACTCGACTCCAGCCACGCCGACACCACCAACCCCCTCGCCCACGCCAGCTCCCACTCCCGCTCCGACGCCGACCCCAGCCACGCCCCCGTCCAGCTCACCGGCCCCAACGGGCGGCGGGAGCGGCGGTGCAGGCCCCACTGGGGGAGTCGGCCCGGCAGGCTGAGCTCAGAGCGCCGCGGAGCGGAGCGGGCCGCCCGCGCCCGCCGCCACTCCCCGTTCGAGGAGATCCGGACATCTACAGACGCGGGCGCGAGACGTTGAGGTTGCCGGGCACGCAGAAGCGCCACGGCAGCTCGACGGCCTTGGTGATCCCGATGCGTGTGCCGACCGCGACGGGCGGGTCGAGCCACGCCCCCGCCCGAGCACGAATCCGGATCGGCCCAGCGCGCAGGTCGCTGTGGTTGTCTGACAGCCCGATCCCCAGCGCCTGTGTGAGCTTGCCCGGCCCCGAGCACAGATCCTGTGGGCGCACAAGCGCCCGGCGCGCGCGCATCGCGTCGATCCCGCGCAGCGGCTCCAGCGCTCGGATCAACACGGCCGCGCCGACTCCCTCGGGCTCGCACACGGCGTTCAACAGCGCGTGGATGCCGTAGGAGCGGTACACGTACGCCTGTCCCGGCACGCCGAACAGCGTGCTCGTGCGCGGGGTGAGTCCGACGAACGCGTGGCAGGCGGGCTCACACTCGTGGTAGGCCTCCGTCTCGACGATCACACCGCCAGCGCCGTCATGCTCGACGGTGCAGCCGATCAGATCGCGTGCGACTTCGACGACGGGCCGGTCGTAGAAGGCGCGCGGCAGCCCGGCTGCTGAGCTCAGCTGGCTGCTCCCAGCGCGGCGCGCGCCTGTTCGATCTGCTCACGCACGCGCACGAGCGCGGTGCCGCCCTCTGACACTTTCGACTCGAGCCACGAGCTGTGCTCGAGCACGCGCAGGAACTCCTCGTGCTGATCGGCCAGCGCGGCGCTCTGCCCGGCCAGCTCGGCTGGCGTCAGCTGCGACAGCGCCCGGTTGCTGTCGATCGCGACGCGCACGAGCCCGGCGACCACTCCGTGCGCTTCGCGGAACGGCACGCCGTGGCGCACGAGCATGTCGGCGACGTCGGTGGCGGCGATCAGCTCGTCGCTGGCCGCTGCCTGCAGCCGCTCGCGGCGGAAGCTGATGCCCTCGACCATGCCCTGCGCCGCGGCGAGCGCGAGCTCGAGCGTGTCGACGGCGTCGAACAGGTGCTCCTTGTCCTCCTGCAGATCCTTGTTGTACGTGAGCGGCAGCGCGTGCATCACGCCGTGCAGCGCCGACAGGTGCGCGACGACACGCGGAGCCTTGGCGCGCAGCAGCTCCGCCGCGTCGGGGTTCTTCTTCTGCGGCATGATCGACGAGCCCGACGTCCACGCGTCGGGCAGCTCGCAGAAGCCGAACTCCTCGCTGCACCACAGCACGATCTCGCCGCCGAGCCGCGAGAGGTGCGTGGCGCAGGTGGAAGCCGCGTTGAGGTAGTCGAACACGAAGTCGCGTCCGGACACGGCGTCGATCGAGTTCTGCGTGATGTCGGCGAAGCCGAGCGCGCTCGCGACCTGGCGGCGGTCGGTGTCGAAGCTGACACCGGCGAGCGCGCCGGAGCCGAGCGGCAGCCGCCCGGACGCCTGCGCCTCGGTGAACGCGAAGCGCTGACGATCGCGCTCGAGCATCCAGAAGTACGCGAGCAGGTGGTGGCTGAGGTACACCGGCTGGGCACGCTGCAGGTGCGTGTAGCCGGGCATCGGCCAGTCCAGGTGCTCTTCGGCGCGCGTCAGCAGCACGGACATCAGCCGCAGCACCGCTTGCTGCGCAGCGCGTGCGCGTTCGCTCGTGTACATCGCCAGATCGGTGATCACCTGGTCGTTGCGCGAGCGCGCGGTGTGCAGCTTGCCGCCGACCGGACCGACGATCTCGGTCAGCCGGCGCTCGACTGCCATGTGAATGTCCTCGTCATCCTCCCGGAACTCGAAGCTCCCTTCGCTCAGCTCGAGCTGGACCGCTTCCAGCCCGGCGAGCAGCGACTCGAGATCCTCAGCCGTGATGATGCGGCGATCGGCGAGCATGCGCGCGTGTGCGCGGGAGAGCTCGAGATCGTGCGGCCACAGCCGCCGATCGAACGCGATCGAGGAGTTCAGGCGCTGGAAGTCAGGGTGCTGGGGCTCGCGGAAACGGGACACGGCGGTCAGTGTATTTCGCGCGCCGCGCTAGCGACCGAGCGCTGAGCGCAGCGCCGCGGCGACACGCGCGACCTGGCCTTCGCTCATGCCGGGGAAGAACGGCAGCGCGAGCGAGCGCGCGGCGACGTCTTCGCACACCGGGAACTCGCCCTCGCGGTGGCCGAAGCGCTCGCGGTAGAAGCTCATCAGGTGGATCGCCGGCAGGTAGGGCTTGCTCTGAACGCCGCTGGCCGTGAGCGCGCCGATCGTCTCGTCGCGGTCGACGCCGTGAGGCAGCTGCACGACGAACACGAACCACCCGCGCGTGTCGCCGCCCTCATCGGAGCACGGGAGCGTGAGCCCGTCGATGCCCGCAAGCGCTTCGCGGTAGGCGCCCGCTACCTGTGCGCGTGCCGCGAGCATCTCTCCGAGCCGATCGAGCTGGGCCAGCCCGATCGCGCACGCGACGTCGGTCAGGCGGTAGTTGAACCCCAGCCGGTCGTGGTCTAACCAACCCATGTCGGGCGCGCGCCCCTGGTTGCGCTCGGAGTCGATCTGCGCTTTCAACGTCGGATCGGCGAGCGTGACCATGCCGCCCTCGCCGGTGGTGAGCTGCTTGTTGGCGTAGAACCCGAACACCGCCGGGTGTCCGCGCCCGCCGACCGGCACCCCGTCGGCATGCGCCGCGCCGAGCGCTTCACACGCGTCCTCGACGATCGCCAGGTCGTGGCGCGCGGCGATCCGCTCGAACGCCGGCAAGTCGGCGGGGTAGCCGAAGATGTGTACCGGCAGCAGCGCGCGCGTGCGCGCGTTCACGGCGGCTTCGGCCGCGACCGGGTCGAGGTTCAGCGTGACGGGGTCGATGTCCGCGAACACCGGGCGCGCACGCTCGTACAGCGCTACGTTCGCCGACGCGACGAACGAGAACGGGCTGGTGATCACCTCGTCGCCGTCGCCGACGCCGACCGCGCGCAGCGCGAGATGCAGACCGGCGGTGCCGCTGGACACGGCGCTCGCATGGGGCGCGCCGAGCTGCTGCGCGAACGCGGTCTCGAAGCGCTCCACGTACGGCCCGAGCGAGAGCTGGCCCGAGCGCAGCACCTCGAGCACCGCCTGCTCCTCGGCCTCGCCTAGCAGCGGCTGCGCGAGCGGGATCGTCTGCGTCTTCGTCTGCGTGTCGGTGGCGGCGCTCACGCGGTGCCTGCACGGGCGCCCGGGGCGTCGGGCGCGCGGCCCGGCTGCATCCCGTACTCCAGCGAGTCGACGAGCGCGTCCCAGGAGGCGGCGATCACGTTCTCAGAGACGCCGATCGAGCCCCACACCTCGCTGCCGTCGGATGCGTCGATCAGCACGCGCGTGACCGCGCCGGTGCCCTTGCGCTCGTCGAGGATGCGCACCTTGAAGTTGACCAGCTCGATGTCGCGCAGATGCGGGTGGATCTCGCCGATCGCCGAGCGCAGCGCCTTGTCGAGCGCGTTCACCGGTCCATTGCCCTCGGCGGTGCGCAGATAGCGCTCGCCGCCGACCCAGATCCTGATCGTCGCCTCGGTGTCGACCTTGCCATCGGCGCGCTTCTCAACCGCGACACGCCAGGATTCCAGCCGGAACAGCGGCTCGTACTCGCCGGCTTCCTTGCGCATCAACAGCTCGAACGAGCCGTCGGCGGCTTCGAACTGGAAGCCCTCGTGCTCGAGCTCCTTGACGCGCTCGACCATCCGCTGGGCGACGACCTCGTCCATCGCCACACCCGCTGCGCGCGCCTTCTCCGCGACCGTGCCCTTGCCGGAGAGCTCGGAGATCAGCACGTCACGACGATTGCCGACGAGCGCCGGGTCGATGTGCTCGAACGTGCTCGCGTCGGCGCGGATGCCGGCGGCGTGCAGCCCGGCTTTGTGCGCGAACGCGTGTTTGCCGACGTACGGCTGCGCCGGGTTCGGCATGCGGTTGAGCAGCTCGTCGAGGTAGTGCGCCGTCGGTGTGAGCAGCGCCAGGTGCTCTTCGGAGAGCACGTCCAGCCCGAGCTTCAGCTGCAGGTCGGCGATGATCGTCACGAGATTGGCGTTGCCGGTGCGCTCGCCGATGCCGTTGATGGTGCCCTGCACCTGCGTCGCGCCGGCCTCGACCGCGACCAGTGTGTTGGCAACGGCACAGCCGGCGTCGTCGTGGGTGTGGATCCCGACCGCTACACCCGGCATGGCGGCGATCACCGCGCTGACGGCGGCCGTGATCTGCGACGGCAGCGAACCTCCGTTGGTGTCGCACAGCACGACGCGCTCGGCGCCGCCGTCGACACCCGCGCGCAGACAGGCGAGCGCGTAGTCGGGGTCGGCGCGCCAGCCGTCGAAGAAGTGCTCGGCGTCGAGCAGCACGCGCTTGCCGTTCGCCACCAGGAACGCGATCGAGTCGGCGATCATCTCGAGGTTCTCCGCGCGCGCGACGCGCAGCACCTTCTCGACGTGCAGCGGCGAGCTCTTGCCGACCAGTGTGCATACCGACGCGAACGAGTCGGCGAGCACGCGCAGCCCCTCGTCGGCGTCCGCGCGTACATCGCGACGGCGGGTCATCCCGAACGCGACGATCTCGCTGTGGGACAGCCGCTCGGCGGCAAGCAGCTCGAACAGCTCGAGCTCCTTCGGGTTCGACGAGGGGAAACCGGCTTCGATCAGGTCGATGCCGAGCGCGTCGAGGCGGTGTACGACACGCAGCTTCTCTTCGGCGGTGAGGCTCATGCCGCCGCCGCCCATGCCGTCCCGCAGGGTTGCGTCGTATAGCTGTATGTCTGTCATCGAGTGTCCTTCGGTCAGCCCGCGGCAGCGGCGTCCGTGGCGCCGAGCGCGGCTGCGTCGCTGGCGCCAGGCCCGGCGCCGTCCGTAGCGCCAAACGTGTCGCCGGAGCTTATGTCAACCACGTCGAGCCACTCGCGGTAGCGCTCGGAGCGCCCGTGGATCGCGTCGTCGAACGCGCTCTGCAACACGCGCGTGACCTCGCCCGGCTCGCCCGAGCCGATCTTGTGGTCGTCGATCTCGCGCACCGGCACGAGCTCGGCGGCGGTGCCGGACATGAACACCTCATCCGCGAGATACAGCTCGGCGCGCGCGACGTTGCGCTCGGACACCTCGTAGCCGAGATCCTGGGCGATCTGGATCAGCGAGCTGCGCGTGATGCCGTCGAGGATCGAGTTGTGCTGCCCGGGCGTGGTGATCGCGCCGTCGCGCACGATGTAGATGTTCTCGCCGGTGCCTTCGCACACGTGGCCGTGGTCGTCGAGCAGGATCGCCTCCTCGTAGCCGGCCTTGACCGACTCGACCTTGGCGAGCACGCTGTTGAGGTACTGCCCCGAGGCCTTCGCGTGCGGGATCAACGAGTCGGGGCTGATGCGCCGCCAGGAGGAGACCTTCGCGCGGATGCCGTGCGCCTTGCCTTCCTCGCCGAGATACGCGCCCCACTCCCAACAGGCGAGCGTCACGTCGACGGGCGCATCCAGCGGGTTGAGCCCCATCTGGCCGTAACCGCGGTTGACGAGCGGACGGATGTAGCAGGAGCGCAGCCCGTTGCGCGCGACCAGCTCGAGCGTTGCCGCGCGCAGCTGCTCCAAGGAGTAGGAGACCGGCATGTAGTACAGCTCGGCGGAGCGCAGCAGCCGCTGCAGGTGCGCGGCGTTGCGGAACACGGCCGGGCCGAGCTCGGTGTCGTAGCAGCGCATGCTGTCGAACACGCCGGTGCCGTAGTGCAGCCCGTGGGTCAGTACGTGAACCTTGGCGTCCTCCCAGGCGACGAATTCTCCGTTCATCCAGATGAGGTCGGTGGGTTCCACGATCGGCTGCTCCTGCTTAGGGTTTGTCGAGTTGATCGAGCACAGCCCGCGTGGCCTCCGCAGTGCCCACGGCACCGCCGAGATCGGCGGTGCGCAGACCTGCGTCGAGGGCGCGGTCAACCGCCGATTCTACAGCGGCCGCTTCGCTTTCCAAGCCCAGGCCGTGGCGCAGCAGCAGTGCCGCCGAGAGGAACATCGCCAGCGGGTTGGCGCTGCCCTGGCCGGCGATGTCGGGCGCGGAGCCGTGTACCGGCTCGAACAGGCCGGGCGCGTGCGCGTCGGGGTCGCCGAGCGACGCGCTCGGCAGCATCCCGATCGAGCCGGTGATCATCGCGGCTTCATCGCTGAGGATGTCGCCGAACATGTTCTCGGTGAGGATCACGTCGAAGTGGCGCGGCGCCGCGACCAGCTGCATCGCGGCGTTGTCGACGAGCACGTGCTCGAGCTGCACGTGCGGGAACTCGCGCGCGTGCAGCTCGCTGACGACTTCCCGCCACAGGCGCGACGTTTCCAGCACGTTGGCCTTGTCGACGCTCGAGACCTTCGCCCTGGCCGCTTTGAACGCGGTGCGCGCGATCCGCTCGATCTCCGCGGTCGTGTAGGAGCAGACGTCCGAGGCCGAGTCAGCGGTGCGCGTCTTCTCCCCGAAATAGATCCCGCCGGTGAGCTCTCTGACGACGAGCAGGTCGGTGCCCTCGATGCGCTCGCGGCGCAGCGGCGAAGCGTCGTACAGCGCCGGCAGCGGGCGCACAGGGCGCAGGTTGGCGTACAGCCCCAGGCGCTTGCGCAAGCCGAGCAGTCCCTGCTCGGGCCGCGGCTCGTTGGGATCGGTGGTGTCCCACTTGGGGCCGCCGACCGCGGCCAGCAGCACGGCGTCGGCGCGCTTGCACGCGGCGAGCGTCTCGTCGGTGAGCGCAATCCCGTGCGCGTCGATCGACGCGCCGCCGAACACGTGCTCTTCGAACTCGAATTCGCCGACGGCGTTCAGCAGCTCCAGCGCCGGCGCCATGATCTCCGGGCCGATGCCGTCGCCGGGCAGTGTGACTACGTGATGGGGATGGGCCATGTCTACGCTACAGCGCCGTCGTGACCGGGCCGAACCAGTCAGCTCGTTCGCGTGTCTGCTCGAAAGCGTCGATCTGCTCGCCGCGCTGCAGGGTCATCGCGATGTCGTCGAGGCCGCCCAGCAGGCGCTGCTTGATCGCCGCGTCGATCTCGAAGCCGACGGCGCGGCCGTCGAAGCGGACCTCCTGGGCGGCGAGGTCGATCTCGGCTGCGCCGGCGGCCATCAGCGCGCGCACGTCAGCTTCGGGCAGCTCCACCGGCAGCAGCCCGATCTTGGTGCAGTTGGAATAGAAGATATCCGCGAACGACGAGGCGACGATCGCCCTGAAGCCGTAGTCCTCAAGGCCCCACGGCGCGTGCTCGCGTGAGGAGCCGCAGCCGAAGTTGCGACCGGTGACGAGGATCGGGTTGACCGGCAGGCTCCAGCCGGGCTCCTTGGCCCAGTCGTAGAACAGGAACTCGCCGAAGCCCGAGCGCTCGACGCGCTTGAGGAACTGCTTGGGCATGATCTGGTCGGTGTCGACGTCAGCGCGGTCCAGCACTGTGATCGGGCCGGCGATGGTTGTGATCGGATCCATGTTCAGCTCCAATTGCGGATGTCGGTGAAGTGACCCTCGATGGCCGCCGCGGCGGCCATCTGCGGGGACACCAGATGCGTGCGCCCGCCGCGGCCCTGACGGCCCTCGAAGTTGCGCTTGGATGTCGAGGCGCAGCGCTCGCCCGGCGCGAGCGTGTCGGGGTTCATGCCCAAGCACATCGAGCAGCCCGCCACGCGCCAGTCGAAGCCGGCGTCGCGGAACACGCGATCCAGGCCCTCGGCCTCGGCTTGCGCCTTGACCTGCTGGGAGCCGGGCACGACCATCGCGTTGACGCTCGCGGCGACCTTGCGCCCGGCGATCACGTCGGCCGCGGCGCGCAGGTCGCCGATGCGTGAGTTCGTACACGAGCCGATGAACACGCGGTCGATCGCGATCTCCTCGATCGGAGTGCCGGGCTCGAGCGCCATGTAGGTGAGCGCGCGCTCGGCGCCCTCGCGGTCCTCGGCGTTGTCGAAGTCAGCGGGCGACGGCACACGCGCGGTGACCGGCGCCACCATACCCGGGGTCGTGCCCCAGGTCACCTGCGGCGAGAGCGCCGCGGCGTTGACCACGACCTCGCGGTCGAAGCTCGCGCCATCCTCGGTGCGCAGCTCACGCCAGCGCTCGATCGCGGCGTCGAGCTCTGCGCCGCGCGGCGCGCCGGGGCGCGCCTGATCGAACCAGGCGAAGGTGGTGTCGTCGGGTGCGATCATGCCGGCACGCCCGCCGCCTTCGATCGTCATGTTGCAGACGGTCATGCGGCCCTCCATCGACAGCGCTTCGATCGCGGGGCCGGCGTACTCGACCACATGGCCGGTGGCGCCGCCGACGCCGATCTGGCCGATCGTGCCGAGGATCAGGTCCTTGGCGGTCACACCGAAGCCCAGCTCACCTTCGTAGCGGATGCGCATCGAGTGCGGCTTGTGCTGCACCATGCACTGGGTCGCCAGCACATGCTCGACCTCGCTCGTGCCGATCCCGAACGCAAGCGCGCCGAACGCGCCGTGGGTGGCGGTGTGGGAGTCGCCGCAGACGATCGTCATGCCCGGCTGCGTGACGCCCAGCTCCGGGCCGATCACATGCACGATCCCCTGGCGATCGGAGCCCAGCGAGTACACGGGCACGCCGAACTCGGCGCAGTTGCGCTCCAGCGTCTGCACCTGCACGCGCGAGAGCTCGTCCTTGATGCGAGCGGCAACGGGGGTGCCGTCGGTGGGCGTGTTGTGGTCGGCCGTGGCGAGCGTGCGATCCGGGCGCCGGACCGCACGGCCGGCGAGGCGCAGACCGTCGAACGCCTGCGGGCTCGTGACCTCGTGTACAAGGTGCAGGTCGATGTAGAGCAGCCCGGCGCCCGCTCCCCCGACCTCGTGGGCTTCCCAGATCTTGTCGAACAGTGTCTTTGGCATCGTCGTGTCTCCTCGGTGTGCTCTGGTCAGCTGCGGCGCAACCCGGCGCTGACGACGGCCAGGAAGGCTGCGTCCGCGCCGGTGGGGTTCTCGAAGTGGTGGGGCAGGTCGGCGTCGAACGTGACGCAGTCGCCGGCGCCGAGCTCGTAGCGCTCGCCGTCGCACACGAGCACGACGGCGCCCTGCTCGACGAGCGCGGTCTCGCGGCTGCCGGGCTCGTGCATCGGCGGGTCGTCTTCGGCCCCGGTCGAGCCGCCCGGCGCCAGCGTGTGGCGCGAGAGCTCGGCGCGCTGGCCGGGCTGGGCTGCGGTCATGACCTCGAAGCTGTGTCCACGGCGCTTGCTGCCGCCGTGCTGGCGCTCACCGGCGCGCACGATCGTGACGGCGCCGTCCTCGTCGAGACGCAGAAACTGTGACAGCCGCAGCTCCAGGCCGGCCGCGATCCGCGAAGCGACGACGAGCGTAGGGCTGGTCTCCCCCCGTTCGACCTGCGAGAGCATCGGCGTGCTGACGCCGCTGCGCGCGGACAGCTCGCGCAGCGAGAGCGCTGCGGACTCACGCAGGGCGCGCACGCGCGCGCCGATCACACCGGGGTCAAGGGGATCCTGTGTCATCGTCGCCACGCGGCGTACGTTATCACGTACGCACGTCTGATGCTATTTCATGGCCCCGTCGGGGTCGGCATCCCGAGCAGACCCTCTGAGCCGGCCCGCTCGACACTGACCGACAGCGCCCGGGCATACGCGCGCGCCGCGGCTTCGATGATGTCCGTGGAGACCGCCTGGCCCGAGCCCGAGCTGCCGTCGACCTCGACGACCACCGACACCTCACCGAGCGCGTCCTGGCCCTCGGTGACCGCGCCGATCACGAACTCGCGCAGCTTCGCGTCGATGCCGGTGGCAGCATTGATCGCACGGAACACCGCATCGATCGGGCCGTCGCCGGTGAAATCGCCAGTGGCGGTCGAGCCGTCGGGCAGCACCATCGACACGCGCGCGTGCGGCGGGCGCTTGGAGGAGGCGTCGACCTCGAACCAGTCGAGTGAGTAGCCGGCGACCTCGTCGCGCAGCTCCTCGGTCACCAGCGCCTCCAGATCCATCGCGGTCACGGTCTTCTTCTTGTCCGCGATCTCCTTGAAGCGCTTGAACGCGGTGTTCAGAGCCTGGCCTTCCAGCTTGAAACCCATCTCCTCCAGCGCCTGACGCAGCGCGTGGCGGCCGGAGTGCTTGCCGAGCACGATCGAGTTGTTGGCCAGCCCGATCGACGTCGCGTCCATGATCTCGTACGTCGAGCGCTCCTTCAGCACGCCGTCCTGATGGATGCCCGACTCGTGCGCGAACGCGTTGCGCCCGATGATCGCCTTGTTCGGCTGCACCGCATAGCCGGTCAGGCGCGAGACCAGCCGACTCGTGCGCGCCAGCTCGACCGTGTTCACGCGCGTGTCGTGGCCGATGTCCGCGCGGCGCGTGCGCAGCAGCATCACGATCTCCTCCAGCGCCGCGTTGCCCGCGCGCTCGCCGATGCCGTTGATGGCGCACTCCACCTGGCGCGCACCGGCCATCACGCCGGCGAACGAGTTGGCCACCGCCAGCCCCAGGTCGTCGTGGCAGTGGACCGACAGCACGACATCACGCAGGCCCGGCACCAGCTCGTAGAGTTTGCCCAGATACGCGCTGAACTCGTGCGGCATCGTGTAGCCGACGGTGTCGGGGATATTGATCGTGGTCGCGCCCTCGTCGATCGCGATCTGCACCACCTCGGCGGTGAACTGCACGTCGGCGCGGGTCGCGTCCATCGGTGAGAACTCGACGTCATCCAGGTACTGCTTGGCATGCGCGACCGCGGCGCGCGCCTGGCCCTTGACGTCCTCGCGCGTGGTCTGCAGCTGGTGGATGATGTGAATGTCCGAGGTCGAGATGAATGTGTGAATCCGCGGGCGCTCGGCATCGCGCACCGCCTCGTACGCCGCGTCGATGTCCGCCACGTGCGTACGCGCCAGCCCGGCGATGATCGGCGGCGCGGGCTCCACCACCTGGCGCGCGATCGTCTGCACCGCTTCGAAATCGCCCGGCGAGGTGATCGGGAAGCCGGCTTCGATCACGTCGACGCCCAAGCGCGCCAGCTGCTGGGCGATCTCCAGCTTCTCGGTGGTGTTCAGCGAGATGCCGGGTGACTGCTCGCCGTCGCGCAGCGTGGTGTCGAAGATCAGGACGTCGCGGTCCGGCGGATCCGCGGCGTTGCTCGTGTCAGGTGAAATGCTCATGTCGTCGTGCTCCTTCTAGGTCTCTTTCAAACTTCCTCTCCAGGCTGGGTATGCGGCTACGCGGCCGCCACGCGCTATTCCCCCCGAGGGGGGAGCAGGAGAAGCAGTGAAAGAGACGACAGCAACGACATCTGTGCAGCGCAGGGTAGCACCGCCACCGCGGCGCCACAAATCGGCCGGCTGCTAGGAGACCAGCACTACCTTGCCGAGATTGCGCCGCTCGGTGAGCATGCGATGTGCATCGCCGGCATTCTCGAACGTGAAGTCGCCGGCGACCACCGGCTTGATCGTGCCGTCACTCAACAGCTCGCGCAGCGGGCCGACCCACGGCTCAAGCGTTTCACGGTCCTTCCACAGGCTCAGCATGTTCAGCCCGATCACGGCCTTGGACTCGGACATCTGCTTGACCATGTTGAAGCGCGGCATGCGCGCGAGCGTGCCGAGCGCTGAGAAGAGGTTGCGCTTCTCTCCGGAGACCACGGCCGAGGCGCCGAACGCGATCAGACGCCCACCGGGCCGCAGCATCGAATAGCTGCGGCGGAAGCTCTTGCCACCGATCGCGTCCATCACGAGGTCGAACTTCGGCAGGCCCTGCTCCCAGCCGTCGCGCGTGTAGTCGAGCGCGTGATCGACGCCGAACCCGAGGATCGCCGCGTGCTTGCCTGGGGACGCCGTGCCGTACACCTCGGCGCCCTGGCGCTTGGCGATCTGGGTCGCCGCGATGCCGACGCCGCCACCGGCCGCGTGGATCAGCACGCGCTCACCCGGCTGCACATTGCCGTACCCGACCAGCCCGGCCCAGGCCGTCGAGTAGTTGACCGGAACGGCCGCGCCCTGCTCGAAGGTGAGCTCGTCCGGGAGCGGGATCACGTTGCCGGACGGCACCGCAACCTGCGAGGCATAGCCGCCGAACTGGGTGCTGGCCATCACGCGCTGCCCGTGCGTGAACCCCTGTACGTCGTCGCCGAGCTCGAGGATCGTGCCGGCTACCTCGTAACCGACCACGCACGGTGTCTTGGGAGCATCGGGATACACCCCGATGCGCGCCATCACGTCGGCGAAGTTGATCCCGCACGCGGCGACGGCGATACGCACCTCGCCCGGCCCGAGGCTCGGGTCCGGCTGCTCCTGCACCTTCAAGACTTCGGGTCCGCCGTGCTTGGTGATCACAACTGCGCGCATATAAAAGTCACCCTATCCGATTCAATCGGTGTCGAATATCCAAATTTCCAAAAGGAGCGCCGACGGCTACCCGCCCGGCGCTGAACGAGGCGCGGTCGCCTACCTAGCGCAGCACGGCTGCGCGGCCGTCGACGAATCCCTCCGAGCGCACGATCTCCTCGACGACCTCATTCGGCACCGGCGCGTCGGTAGTGACGACCATCGCGGCCAGGCGCGTGTCCTCCCCTTCAACCGCGCCGTCGGGCGTGTGGCCAACGGCGGCTGAGGAGATGTTCAGGCCATGGCGCCCGAAGATCGTGCCGACGCGGCCGATCATGCCCGGCAGGTCGGCATAGCGGAAAACCGTGACGAACGGCTCGAGCTCGACGGTGAAGCGCCGGCCGTGAACCTCGACCAGGTGCGGCACGCGGTTGGGGCCGATACCGGTGCCGGCGACGGCGACGCGCTGGCCGCCGGCGACGACGGTCACGCGGATCAGCTCGTTGAAATCCTGCGCTTCGGTGACCGATTTCTCCTCGACCACGATCCCGCGCTCCTCCGCGATCGCAGGGGCGTTGACGAGATTGACCTCCTCCTCGGTGCGCCCCTGCAGCGCGCCGCGAATCACCGCAAGCGACAACAGGCGCGTATCGAATTCGGCGATGCGGCCCATGAACGCCGCTTCGATGCGCTCGACCGAGCTGCCCTCGGCGAGCTCCATCGCCAGGCGCCCGAGCTGCGACGCGAGCGGCAGGAACGGCCCGAGCACCTTCATGTCCTCAGCGCCGACGGCCGGGATGTTGACGGCCGTGGAGACGACGCCGCCGGTCAGCGCCGCGACGACCTGCTCGGCGCTCTGGTAGCCGGCGCGGTCGGTCGCCTCGGCGGTGGATGCGCCGAGGTGCGGAGTGACGACCACGTTGGGGTAGCCCTGGAACAGCGGGTAGTCGGTGATCGGCTCGCTCGGGAACACGTCGAGCGCGGCGCCGCCGACCTTGCCGGAGTCGAGCGCGTCCTTCAGCGCCGCGTCGTCGATCAGCCCCCCGCGCGCGACGTTGAGGATGCGCACGCCGTCGCGCATCTTCGCGAACGCTTCCGCGTTCAGCCAGTTGTGCGTTTCCGGCGTCTTCGGCAGATGCACGGTGATGAAGTCCGCGAGCGCGTAGATCTCCTCGCTGTTCTCGGCTTTCTCGACACCCAGCTCGCGGTAGCGCTCGGCGCTGACGAACGGGTCGAACGCGATCACGCGCATCCCGAAGGCACGCGCACGCGTGGCCACGAGCTGGCCGATGCGCCCGAACCCGAGGATGCCGAGCGTCTTCTCGTACAGCTCGACGCCGGAGAACTTCGAGCGCTCCCACTTGCCGCTGGTCAGCGACGCGTACGCCTGCGGGATGTTGCGCGCAAGCGCAAGCAGCAGCGCCAGCGTGTGCTCGGCCGCGGTCACGACGTTCGACTGCGGCGCGTTGGCGACGATGATGCCGCGCTTGGTGGCGGCTTCGACGTCGACGTTGTCAACCCCCACGCCGGCGCGCCCGACGGCGCGCAGGCTGGTGGCGCGCTCGATCAGCGCGGCGTCGAGCTTGGTGGCGGAGCGGATCAGGATGCCGTGGTAGGAGCCGATGCGCTCGGCGAGCTGCTCGTCGCTCCAGTCGACCCCGAGGTCGACGTCGAAGTACTCGCGCAGCAGCTCGACCCCGGAGTCGCCGATCTTCTCCTTGACGAGCACGCGCAGACGCTCGGTGGGTGTGTCACTCATTGGGCGATCCTCTCTACGACCCAGTCGACACACGCGGTCAGCGCCTGCACGTCGGCGGGGTCGATGGCGGGGAACATGGCGATCCGCAGCTGGTTGCGCCCGAGCTTGCGGTAGGGCTCGACGTCGACGATGGCGTTGGCGCGCAGCGTGGCGGCCACCTTGGCGGCGTCGACCGCGGCATCGAAGTCGATCGTGCCGACCACGAGCGAGCGCTTCGCCGGGTCGCTGACGAACGGCGTGGTGTACGCGCTGCGCTCAGCCCACCCGTACAGGTGCTCAGCCGAAGCGCGCGTGCGCGACACGCACCAGTCCAGGCCGCCGCCGTCGAGCATCCAGCGAATCTGGTCGGCCAGCAGGAACAGCGTCGCGACCGCGGGCGTGTTGTACGTCTGGTCCTTGACGGAGTTCTCCAGCGCCGTCGCCAGCGACAGGAACGCCGGGATCCAGCGCGCGGACTCGCCGAGCACGGCGATCCGCTCCTGCGCGGCCGGGCTCAGCAGCGCGAGCCATAGGCCGCCGTCGGAGGCGAAGCTCTTCTGCGGCGCGAAGTAGTACGCGTCGACCGCGGAGATCTCGACGGGCAGCCCGCCGGCGCCGGAGGTGGCGTCGATCAGCACCAGCGCGTCGTTGGAGGCGGCGGGGCGCTGCACCGGGACCATCACGCCGGTCGAGGTCTCGTTCTGCGCCCACGCGATCGCATCGACACCAGCCTCGGCCGGGAGCGTGCCAAGCGCGCCGGGGTCGGGGGCGTCGCCCGGGTCGGCTGACAGCACCACCGACTCGTCCAGGAACGGCGCTTGCGTGGTGGTCTGGGCGAACTTCGACGAGAACTCGCCATAGGTCAGGTGCAGCGCACGGCGCTCGATCAGCCCGAACGCGGCGGCATCCCAGAACGCGGTGGCGCCGCCGTTGCCAAGCGCGACCTCGTAGCCGTCGGGCGCGCTGAACAGTTCACGCAGGCCGGCGCGGATCTCGCCGACCAGCGCTTTGACGGGCTGCTGACGGTGGGAGGTGCCCATCAGCGCGGCGCCGTCGCCGGCCAGGCGCGTGAGCGCCTGCGGGCGCACCTTCGAAGGGCCGCAGCCAAAGCGCCCGTCGACGGGCTTCAGCTCGGCTGGGATGATCAACTGGCTCACTTCCGTGGACGGCGTCGTCATGGGGCTTCCTCGCAGTCGGATCTCGAGGGATATCGATGATCAGAGGGTGCCCAGGCGCGCGGCGGTGCAGCCTCGTCGCTTCCCGGTGGTTAGCTCCACCCGAACGCCAGTCGCGACGATGTCAGCGAGTGTAGCGGACACCCTCGGCGGCCCATCCGCTGGAGCGCTTGTCGCGCTCGCGGAGCAGCTGTCTCACGCGGCGGCACGGCGGTCGCGGCCGTGGGGCTCGGTCCAGTCGAAGCCAGGCCCCACGGGGATGATCTGCTTTGGGTTCAGCTCCTCGTGGGTGGTGTAGTAGTGGCGTTTGATCTGCGCCATCGCCACGGTCTGAGCGACGCCCGGATGCTGGTACAGCTCGCGCGCATACCGCCACAGGTTCGGGTAGTCGACGAGCCGGCGCTTGTTGCAGCGGAAGTGCAGGTTGTAAACCTCGTCGAAGCGCATCAGCGTCGGGAACAGCCGCCAATCGGCTTCGGTCAGCTGCGCGCCCAGCAGATAGCGGCGCTCGCCGAGCAGCCGCTCGAGCATCTCGAGCGTCTCGAACAGCTCACCAAAGGCTTGTTCGTAGGACTCCTGACGGCGAGCGAAGCCGGCGCGATACACCCCGTTGTTGACCGTGTCGTACACGCGCGCGTTGAGCGTGTCGATCTCCGCGCGCAACCGCTCCGGGTACAGGTCGAGCGGGCGCTTGGCAAGGCTGCCGAGTGACTGTGGGTCGGCGAGCATCCGCAGGATGTCGGCTGACTCGTTGGAGACGATGTGCTCAGTCTGCGTGTCCCACAGCACGGGCACCGTGATGCGCTCGTCGAAGTCGAACTCGGGGTCGCTCAGGCGATACGCCTCGGAGATGAGCTGCCAGCCGTGCAGGTTGTCCACGTACTCGCCGCCGGGGCCGTCGTCGAAGCGCTCGCCGGTGAACGCCCAGCCGCGCGCATCTCGAAACGGCGCGAGGTATGAGATCGGCAGCGCATCAGCCAGCCCGGCGAGTTCGCGCACGATCACCGTGCGGTGGCACCACGGGCAGGCCAGCGACACGTACAGGTGGTAGCGACCAGCTGCTACGGGGAACTTGCGCAGACCATGCGAAGCGGCGCCCGCGACTTGACGAGGATCGTTCCCCACCCAGCCGCGAAACTGACTGCGCTGACGTTCGAAGGAGCCGCTCGCGAGCTCGCGGTCCATCTTGAACGCGGATGAAGATGCCCGGTCCATGCGCGCGCCACGCTAGCAGCGCTAGGGCGCGGCCCAGATCAGCTGGCGCTGCCCAGCTTGGGCATGCCAGCCTGCCGGCAGGCGCGTCGCTGCGACGCCTGCCGAAGGCTCGCAGCCGAGCAGGCAGTACTCGGGCGCCGGCCCGAGCCCTACACAGCGACGCCACAGCCCCGTGCGCTCGGGCTCGATGCCGTCGCCCAGCAGATCGGCGAGCGCCGGGGAGTCGTGTCCGCGTGGGCGTTTCACCCACACCGCCACGCGTGTGTCGGCCAGACACGCATGGCCTTCGCTCAGGCGGTACACCCCGGCGAGTGAGATCTCCGCTTTCGACGCAACCGCGTCGTGGGCGCTCGAGTGGCCGCGGGAGATCGCCGCCTCCTCGAGCACCCCGAGCGCCGACCAGCTGTCCAGCAGGTACCAGTCCTCGTAGCCGCCTGCAGGCGGCTGAGAGTCATCCGCCGCGCCTGACGGCGCCGTTGTGCCATGCGCCGATGCCGAGCTCTCCGCGGCAGCAGCGAGCCACGGCAACTCAGCGGCTCGGAACGTGCCTGAGCCGCGAAACCCGCTGGGCGAGCGCTGGGCGAGCGAGCGGTGGAAGCGCTCGAGCGCTTGCTCGTAGCGGCTGGCTCCTACGTCCTGGGCTGGCCGATGCCAGGAGACGTAGGCGAGCATCGAGCGCCGGCCTGCTCAGAACGAGGGGTTGATCCAGTCCATGTGCGAGCGCAGCTCCGAGCCGACCTCTTCGACCTGGCTGTGAGCCTGCTCCTCGCGCATGCGCTTGAAGTTCTCCTGGCCGGCACGGTTCTCGGCGATCCACTCGCGTGCGAAGTCGCCGGACTGGATCTCCTCGAGGATCTTGCGCATGTTCGCGCGAGTGTCGTCGGTGATCACGCGCTTGCCGCGCGTGTAGTCGCCGTACTCGGCGGTGTTGGAGATCGAGTAGCGCATGCCGGCCAGACCCTTCTCGTACATCAGGTCGGCGATCAGCTTCAGCTCGTGCAGACACTCGAAGTAGGCCATCTCAGGGTCGTACCCCGCTTCGACGAGCGTCTGGAAGCCGGCCTGCACGAGCTCCGATGCGCCGCCGCAGAGCACGGCCTGCTCGCCGAACAGATCCGTTTCCGTCTCGTCTTTGAACGTCGTCTCGATCACGCCGCCGCGGGTGCAGCCGATGCCTCTCGCATAGGCCAGCGCAAGCGCGCGGGCGCTGCCGGTGGCGTCCTGCTCGACCGCGATCAGACCGGGCACGCCGCTGCCTTCGGTGAACTGGCGGCGCACGAGGTGGCCGGGGCCCTTGGGCGCGACCAGCGCCACGTCGACGCCGGGCGGCGGCTGCACCTCGTCGTAATGCACCGAGAAGCCGTGCCCGAACAGCAGCATGTTGCCGTCCGCGATGCCGTCGCGCAGACCTTCCCAGACCTGGTGGTGCAGCTCGTCGGGCGCCAAGATCATGACGAGGTCGCCGCGACTGGCGGCCTCGACCACCGACAGCACCTCGAGGCCCTGCTCGCGGGCTTCGGCCACCGAGGAGGAGTCCTCGCGCAGGCCGACCACGACGTTGACGCCGGAGTCCTTGAGGTTCAGCGCGTGGGCGTGGCCCTGAGAGCCGTAGCCGATGATGGCGACGGTCTTGCCGTCGAGGAGCGTTAGGTCTGCGTCGTTGTCATAGAGCATGGTCGGGCAGGCTATCGAGTTGCGCCTGATCGGGGGATCAGGCGGCGGCTCACGCGCTGGCTGCCGCGACGAGCGTGCGTCCGGGGATGCTCAACGCGCCGTTCGCGGCGCGGTAGGGCTGCAGGCGTTCGGCGATCGCGGCGCGGATCTCAGCGATCTCGGGCTCCGGCCGGTCGAGCACCGCGTCATGGATGCTGCGCGAGAGATCGAGCGTCGCTTCCCAGTAGTCGGCGAAGCTCGCATGGCGCTGACGGAGATCGAGCACGTCGAGTTCGATCTCCGCGAAGCCGGCCTGCGCAAGCAGCTCCGTCAGCTGGCCCGTGTCGGTCATCGTGAACGGACCCGGCGTGCCCGCCGGCGGCGGCTCGCTCAACCCGCGCGCGCGCAGCTCGAGCGCCGGCGCGTGCGCCCACGGATTGTGCTCGAGCGCGTCCCACACGGCCAATGCGATGCGCCCGCCGGGGCGCAGCACGCGCCGCGCCTCACGTACCGCGGCCTGCGGGTCGACCATCAGCATGTAGCCCCAACGGCACAGCACCGCATCGACGCTCGCGACCGGCAGGTCGATCCATTCCGCGTTGAGCACCTGGAACTCGACATTCGTCAAGCCCAGCTCGCCAGCCCGCCGCCGCGCACCGGCGAGCATCGCATCGGCCTGGTCGCTGATTATCGCCCCGCCCATCGGCGCAACCAGCTCGGCCGCCAGAAAGCCGGTCTCACCGAGGCCCGCAGCCAGCTCGAGCACTCTCTGGCCCGGCTGTGGGTCGACGGCGTCCACCATCCAGTGCGACACGGGCGCGCCGAAGTCGCGCATGCCCGCCTGGCGGCGCTCCCAACCCGGCGCCGCGTCTTCCCATTGCTCGGCGCTCAGGCGGCGGTGCTCCTGTGCTTGGTCGTCGCGCGTCGGCTTGCTCATCACAGCTCCCGCCGCAGCAGCTTGCCGGACGGCGTGCGCGGCAGCGGTCCGCCGGTGAGCGCGAATCGCTTCGGGATCTTGAAGGATGCGAGGCGTGCTGAGCAATGTGTGCGCAGCTCCGCCTCGACGAGGCTGGCGCCAGGACGAGCAACCACGATCGCGGTGACCGCCTCGCCCCACTGCTGATCGACGCGGCCCACCACTGCGGCCTCCAACACGTCGGGGTGGGATTCGAGCACGGCTTCGACCTCAGTGGGCGCGACGTTCTCCCCGCCGCTGACGATCGTGTCGGCCTTGCGCCCGGTGACGCGCAGCCGCCCGCGTTCGTCGAGCTCGCCGAGATCGCCGGTGCGCAGCCAGCCGTCGTTGTCGCATGTCGCCGCGGCGACCGTCGGGCTGGCGACCATGATCTCCCCATCGGCGGCCAGCTCGACGCGGGTGCAGAACAGCGGCGGGCCGGCGTCTGATGAGAGCTCTCCCACGCCGAGCGACGCCACCGGAGTGGCCGTGACCTGCGAGCAGGTCTCGGTGAGGCCATATGTCTGACTCACCGGCACACCGGCACGTGCGGCGCGCTCGAGCAGCGCGGTGGGCACCGGACCGCCGCCGGCCAATGCGCAGCGCAAGCTCGCCGGCTGGTCCAAGCCGGCGTCCAGCAGGCGAGCGAGCGTTGTCGCAACAACCGAAACGAGGGTGATCTGCTGATTACGCAGCGCATGCAGAGCCAGATCGGTCTCGAAGCGCTCGTGCACGACCGCGGTCGTCGCGTAGATGGCGCTGCGCAGCAGGATCGAGAGGCCGCCGACGTGGGCCAGTGGGAGTGTGCACAGCCACCGCTCTCGCGGGTCCAGGCCGAGCGCTACGGCCGATCCCAGCGCGCTCCACAGGAAGTTGCCATATGTCAGCTCGACCGGTTTTGGGACGGAAGTCGTCCCCGACGTGTGGACGATCACCGCGGTGGACTCGAGCTGGTGCTCTCCAATTTTGTTGGTGCTGCGCGCACGTACGCGCGCGCGCGCAGCACCATCGAATTTGCGCGCGTTCCCCCCGCCCTCGCTCGCCCGGTGCTCGTCCTCGCGCTCGCCCACCTCGTGATCCTTTCGGTGCGCGCCTACCCCGCCGCGCGCGCCCGCGAACTGCGACGGCTCACACAACGGCTGCTCAACCAGCACCGCGGCGCCCGCGACGATCCGCTCGCGCTCCTCAGCCGCCAACCGCAGATCGACGGGGACGGCGATCACGCCGAGCAGCAGACACGCGTGCAGCGTCTGGGCGAAAGCGAGGCCCGCGGGCAACGCGATCGCAACGCGCTGCCCCCGCTCGACCCCCAGCTCGAGCAGTCGCGCGGCGCACGCGTCGGCGCCGGCGAGCAGCTGCGCGTAGGTGCAGCTTCCATGCGCAGTGGCCAGCGCCGTATGCGCGGGCCGGGTCGCCGCCGCCCGTTCCAGCCATCCCTCGACCACCATGGTCAACAGGCTAGCTGTCGCGCCCAGTCGCAAGCAGCTGTCGAGATAGGCTCTTGATCCGGGTCGCACCGGTTCCAGTCATTCCGAACAGGAGCACAGATCAGCCTTGCCCACCACCTGGATTCCCGCAGGCCAGTACACGGACATCCGCTACGAGAAGTCCGCGGACCCCGGCGGGGGCATCGCCAAGATCACGATCGCCCGCCCGGAGGTGCGCAACGCGTTCCGGCCGCAGACGCTGATCGAGATCTCCCAAGCGCTGGAGGACGCGCGCGAGGATCCCCAGGTTGGAGTGATCATCCTCACCGGCGAAGGTGAGCTCGCGTTCTGCTCCGGCGGTGACCAGCGCGTGCGCGGCGACTCCGGGTACCTGGCCGACGATGAGTCCGGGAGGGCCGGGATCGGGCGCTTCCACGTCACGGACCTGCACATCCAGATCCGCCGGCTGCCGAAGCCCGTGGTGGCGATGGTTGCGGGCTACGCGGTCGGCGGTGGGCACGTGCTGCACCTCGTATGCGACCTCACGATCGCGGCCGACAACGCGCGCTTCGGACAGACGGGCCCGCGCGTGGGATCGTTCGACGGCGGGTTCGGCGCGGGCCTGCTTGCCAACCTCGTGGGGCCGAAGAAGGCCAAGGAGATCTGGTTCCTGTGCCGCCAGTACTCGGCCGAGGAGGCGCTCAGCATGGGGCTCGTCAACACGGTCGTGCCGCTGGAGCAGTTGGAGCGGGAGACCGTGTCGTGGTGTCAGGAGATGCTGGAGCTCTCGCCGTTCTCGCTGCGACTGCTGAAGGCGAGCTTCAACGCGGCCGAGGATGGGCTGTCGGGGATCCAGCAGCTGGCACACGACGCCAACCTGCTGTTCTACATGAGCGAGGAAGCACAGGAAGGGCGGGAGGCGTACAAGCAGAAGCGCAAGCCCGACTTCTCGCGCTTCCCCAAGCGCGCGTAGCGGATCTGGCCATGGGCGCTAGCGCGGTGCATATCTGGATCATGGCCGCCCGCCTGCGCACGCTGCCGGCGGCGATCGCGCCGGTGCTCGTCGGCACGTCGCTCGCGCTGGGCGACGGGCACTTCGATCCGTTTGCGTTCCTCGCGGCGCTGCTGGGAGCGATCTTCATCCAGGTGGGCACCAACCTCTCCAACGACTACTCCGACGCGCGCCGCGGCGCCGACACCGAGGATCGGCTCGGCCCCGTGCGCGTGACCGCGGGCGGGCTGGTGCCACCGCGTCAGGTGCTGATCGCCACCTACGTGACGTTCGCGTTGGCGGTGCTGTGTGGCGTCTATCTCGTGGCGGTCGCCGGGCCGATGCTGCTGGCGGTCGGCGCGGCGTCGATCCTCGCTGGCGTGCTCTACACCGGCGGTCCCCGTCCCTACGGATACGAGGGTCTCGGTGAGATCTTCGTGTTCCTGTTCTTCGGGGTCGTAGCGGTCACGGGGTCGTACTTCGTGCAGGTGCAATCGCTGCCCTGGGAGGCGTTCGTGTGCGCTGTCCCGGTCGGCCTGCTGGCCAGCGCGATTCTGGTGGTGAACAACGTGCGCGACCTCGAGACCGACCGTCGTGCCGGCAAGCGCACGCTCGCGGTGCGCATGGGTCGCTCAGCAACACGAGCGCTCTATACCGGCATGCTCGCGGGTGCGTTCCTGTGCGCCGCGCTGCCCTGGCTACTGGGGTCGATGAGCGCCTGGCTGCTGCTGTGCTGGCTGGCGATACCGATGGCGATACCGCTGCTGCGCACGGTGCGTACTCGCGTCGATGGGCCGTCGCTGAACGGCGCGCTCGCCGGGACCGGGGCGCTGCAGCTGGTCTTCTGCCTGCTGCTGGCCGCGGGGATCCTGGCCAGTGGCGGAATCGGCTCGTGAGCACCGGACGCTCGGCAACGGGACGCGGCCAGGAGGCGCTCGCTTGCGGCTGAGCGTCCAGCGGCAGTCGCTGCGGTTCTCGACGCCGTTGCAAACCGCCTACGGAACGCTCCACGGACGTGAGCTGCTGATCGTCACGCTGACCGGTGCGGACGGAGTCATCGGATACGGCGAAGCCGCTCCGCTGGAGCCCTATGACGGCGTCAGCATCGAACAGGCCCAGCGCGCGCTCGAGCGCTATCGGCCGATGATCGAAGCCGCCGAGAGCATGAACGGCGCGCAGCTGATCGACGCGTGTCGTCAGGTCGAGGACCTGCCGCCGGCGCTGGCCGCAATCGACCTGGCGCTATGGGATCGCGCCGGGCACCGCGCGGGACGGCCGGTGGCCGCACTGCTAACTGACGCGCCCGCGGCGCAGGTGCCGGTCAACGCCACGCTGACTGCCACCGATCGTGCCGGGGCGGCCGCACAGGCGGCGCAGGCAGTGGCGGCGGGGTTCACGTGCGTGAAGCTGAAGGTCGGCATCGGCGATGACGCCGGGCGCGTCGCTGCTGTGCGCGCCGCGGCGGGTCCCGAGGTGGCTCTACGCCTGGACGCCAACGGCGCCTGGAGCGTGACCGAGGCGGTGCAGGCGATCCGGGCGCTGTCCAGCGCCGGCCTGGAGCTGGTCGAGGAGCCCACCCATGGGCTGCAGGCGGTGCGCGAGGTACGCGAGCAGGTGGCGGTGCGCGTGTCGATCGACGAGACCGCCGTCGAGCACGGCGCGCTGGGCGCGGGCGTTGCCGACGCGGTCTGCCTGAAGATATCCCGCTGCGGCGGCATCTCGGGGTTGATCGCGGCCGCGACGCTTGTGCGCGCGTCCGGCGCGGAGGTGTATCTGGCCTCGACGCTCGACGGGCCACTGGGAATCGCGGCGGCGGCGCACGCCGCGGCGGCGCTCGCCTCGCGCGGGGCGGTCGCGCCCTGCGGCCTGGCGACGCTCGGACTGTTCGAGGAGATGCAGGACCCGCTGCCCGTGCACGGCGGGCAGATTCGCCTGCCGAGTGCCAGCGGCCTCGGGGTACAGCCGCCCATGCCGATGAGCTAGGAGCGCTGGCGGGAAGCCTGTCTTCCAGCCCGCGCTGGGGGCGCGGCGCCAGATGCGTCGGGCAGAACGCCGGGCCGCGTGAGATTGATGCCCCGTTCGATCTCCCAGCCCCGCGCGGTGAGAGCCCAGGCATTGGCCGTGCCTGTGTGGTGGAGCTCTCGAGCCGTGTTGTGGATCAGCCCGAGGCTCTCCAAGCGCGCGAGTAGCTTTGAGATCTGGCCCTGATCTGAGACGTCGGCCGCGTACGCGATCTCGCGGTTGCTCATGCCCGCCTGGGCCCCTACCGCCAGCAGCACTCTGGTCGTGCGATAAGTGAGGCGCATGTTGACACCGGACAGTGGGTCCTCGGCTTGTGGAGCCGCGACGAGCGACGTCCTCGGCCGGGGCAGGGCCAGCTCGCTGCGAGCCGCGGCCGGCCCGAGGTAGGGCAGCACGATCATGCTCATCAACGCTCCCTGCAGCTCGGTCAGCGGCTGCGCTGGCTTGAGCAGCCGTGCGTGAATGACCGCGAAGATGGCGCCGACCAGGCCTTCGGCCGTCAGCGCTGAGCAGCCTCTGCCGTGGGATCCTGCTCGTCGTCCGCGCTCAAGCGCGTCGGCGCAGGCTTCGAGGATCACGGCTCGGCGCTCGAGCACGGCTGGTCCGGCCGAGGACGCGTGCACGAAGCACAGCTGTGCCAGCAGTGGATGCTCGTCGAGGAAGATCAGCAGCGCGGCGAGGCCTGCGCGGTTGCCCTCGCGCCAGCCGCGCTGTTGCCGGTACGCGGGCAGCACGCGGTTGCAGATCCGTCCCAGCGCATCATCGAACGCAGCCAGGAAGCAGTCCTCGCAATTCTGGAAGAGCTCGTAGAACGTCTTGCGCGACACGCGTGCGCGGGCGACGATCGCGGCGACCGTCAGCTCGGCATAGCCGACTTCGCAGACCGCGTTTACGGTGGCCGTCAGCATCCGTGCGCGCTGGATCTCGACGAGCTGACCGGAGCGCCGGGCACCGGGAGCCGCGCGTGAAAGCCCGCCCGAGCTCGCGGTCACCCTTGCCATCAGCGTGCGCTGGGCGTAGCGGCGAGAGTCATCGTCAGTGCCTCCCGGTCCTACCCGTGCCGCTTTCCACGCGTCTGGGACTTCGCCGCGTGCTTGGCCTTGTGCTTCTTGGTCTTCTTGGTCTGTTTGGCTTTGGGGCAGCCGGTGACTTTGATCTTGGTGGATTGC
The DNA here is from genome assembly GCA_035474295.1 of Solirubrobacteraceae bacterium. Lineage (GTDB taxonomy): Bacteria > Actinomycetota > Thermoleophilia > Solirubrobacterales > Solirubrobacteraceae > Palsa-744. Next base: position 110,564 of record DATINL010000020.1, on the reverse strand, counting down.
TTGATCTGCTTGCCGTTGTAGGCGGTTAGCGTGGTCGGCATGATCAGCGGCTTCGCGCAGAGGCTGCCGTTGCTGGTGAGGATTGAGTGCGGCCCTTGCGGCAGCTTCAACTCGAAGCTGTTGATCGGGACATCAGGCGCGCTCGCGAACTTGGAGCTCGTGATGCCCTTGCTTGAGATATTGATCGACCCCACCAGGTCGAACGTCACGCCGTCGCCTTGCAACACCACCACCAGATCAGGGAACCCCGCGCCACCATGCGACACCAAATACGCAGGACCCGACAACGCGACCGGCAGCACCGGTGTGACCGCGGTCGCCGAGCCCACCAGCGACGCGGCCGGGCACGCCGCCGGGTTCACGTTGAACACACTGTCCAAGCACGCCTTCTGGATCGTCGTCAACCGCGACGGCAACTGCCGAGGCAGGCTGACCGCCACGACATGCGCGTTGGCCTCACCCTTCACCCCGATCAGGATCTTCGCGTCTAGGCTCGCACCATTCGCCCGGCTGGTTTTCGCCGTCGTAGACGCGGAGAACGTCGGGCTGAACGGCAAAGCTCCACAGTTCGCGGCCTGGAACCGGCTCGACACCCCAGCCGTAGAGCCCTGCGTGCTCGTAATGGTGCCGTTCACCAGCGACGGGTTGCAGCTCGTCGGGTTGAAGATGAACCCCGGACGATCGACAACCACGTCAACCCGGCGCACCCGCAACGGAATGCCCTGCAGAATCGTCGGCAACGGATCGCTCGTGACCGTCACCTGCGAGGTATGCGGATCAACGCTGACCTGCGCTCGTACCACGACGGTGCCCAGGTTGAACGGGCCCGCTACAGCAGGCACCACGATGCTCAACCCAAACGGCGCGCCCTTGTACGGCCCCGTCAGGTAGACAGCCGCCTGCGGCTGCCCGGCCTGAGGCACCACCAGCGGACTTGGCCCCGCACCCGCAGCAACAACCGTATGACCAACCCGCGACCCTACCGAACAAGTCCCCTGGCTGGCCTGGGGCTCCCCACACAAAGGCACGCCGGAGAGCATCCCCAACAACCCCTCCGGCAACCTCACACTGACCCCGCCGAGCTCCTGATCCTGATCAGAGCGTGACAGCGACAAAACGAACGGGCTGAACCCATTCGCCTGACTACTGACCGTCCCCGCCGTAAACCCGGGCACGAACCCGCCGACGCACCCACCGCTCAAGGTGAAGCTATCCGACGGGCTGGCGATCTCCGCAGGCGTTGGGTTCTCCGGATCCACCGCCGACCACGGCGTCAACTCACTCGTGGTCTGGAATGTCCCACAGCCCTCCGGGGTCGCAAGCGCCGCACGCGGGCCACCGAAAAAATCGAGCTTCAGATCGGAGAATGGCAGCTGCGGATTGTTATCGAATGTCGTCGTCAACCGCCCCGTCACCGGATCGGCCACGACATGCCCCGCGAGCTTCACGACAACGCCCGACTGTGGATCATCCACCGCGATATAGATCGCCAACAACGAGCCAAAAGGGTTCGCTCCCTGCGCCGCGAGGAAAACCCCGCCGAGCAACGGATGATCCAACAACGGCGTATCCACCTCAACCGTCCCGACCTTCGCCGCATCCGGACACGACGCCGGTGCAGCGCTGGACAACGCGATCTGCTCAAGCGAGCACGCCTGCAACCCGTCGGCAGCCGCCGGATTGACGCTCATCCCCTCGGGAAGCACGACAACGGCCTTCTTCAGGTTCGCTGCCGCCAGCCCATCCGCATCATCCAACCCCGACTGCGGGACACGCACATCTACATGCAACCCCGACGGCGAATCCGCAACCGCTACATCCGGCCGCACCAAGATCGACGGGCTGAAATCAAGCCGATTGCACCCATCCACCCCAACCGGGCGCCCCGCACCGTCGTGACTCAAGAAGCTCGCCGCTTCGAACAGTCCCGCGCTCTGCCAGGAATCCGCGCGCAACGTCGTGGGCTGCGGACCGGCACATGCGGTCGCCAGCGTCAAGAACGGTTTCGGCAAGCCACCTGCCGACTGCCCACCACCAGAGCAGTTTCCTGGGTCCGTGGGATCACCGATGCATGTCGCACCACGCTTCACATCATGGCTTGGGTCGGCCGGCACACCCCACAGCGTCAGCGAGCTGCCGCTGAACGGCAACAGCGCCGTGATGTTGCTCAGTGACGCGCTCAATCCATAGTCACCGCCACTTCGCACACGAGTGTCGATATATACGGGCGCGATGGCGACATACGCTCCAAACTGCGCCGGCTCACCGGACGGCGCCACCATGTTGTAAACCGGAACTCCAAGCGCCCCGATAATCGTATTCAGGGTCAACTGCCCTACCTGTGAAGCCGCCGGGCAATCGCTCGCGTTCGTAGCTAGATCGGCGAGCTTGTCCTGCGGGCACTGCGCCAACCCAGCCGGATTGCCTACCAGCCCCCGCGGCAAATCGACATTGATGTCCTTGACGTTACCATCGGGCGCCGGGACCCCGGTACTCGAGAACCCTGACTCACTGAACGTGAACGAGGTCGAGAACTCGTAAGGATGCGAGCCTGCCTGCGTATCGGCAGAGCCATCCCGGTTGCTCGCCAACCCATCCAGGCTAGTGATCCCGAAATCGGCAAGCGCCGGCGTCACACCCACCATCAAGGCGACCAGCGCAAGCACTAACACTCCGACAACACCGCTTGTGTAACGCCTCACCCTCGTACCTCCGTCTGTAATTGCGTGCGTGGCCTGCCGGCTCATCACGATCACCTATGCCTTATCTGTGATCGACGCGGTCGTCGCCGAAGCGCGCCCGGCGACCGGGAGGAACCTGACATGCACCGTCAACCTCACCTTGCGCTTTCGCTTCAGCGCCCTGCGCTCGGCAGTGCTGCGCCTCAGAACGATCCGATATTTTCCGGCCCGCGAGAGCGACCTCGACAGCGCCTTGACACCGGATCCCGTGACATCGACTCGTCCGCGGCCGGGGACGCTGAGCCGCAGCGTCAACTGTGAGCCACGGCCCGCCTTGGCCGTCACCCGCACCCTGATCCCAGCCGCTGACGCTTGCCCCGGCAATGGCGTGTCGCCCGGACCAACGAACGTCGTCGACCCGGGATTCACACCGGCCACCGCACCGGCGGCCGGCGGCCGGCACGCCTCGCCGACGCACGCCGCGGCCGGCGGCGAGAACGGGAAGCCACCCCCAACGCGAGCGTCGTAGATATCCAGGCTCTGATCGACGTCCTGCGGGACCAGCGGAGCGCTGGTCTTGAAGAACGCGTCATCGCCACTCAGACTGGCGTCGACGAACTCCGAATCCGCGTTGCTCGTCCCGCTCGAGATCAGATGTGGTCTGCCACCTTCGTACTCATAAACATCCTGCCGCCCGTTGCTGTCACCCGGGACCAGCGTGTCCTGGCTGTTGAAAAACAGCCGTCCGCCATCAGCAGAGAGATTGCGCCGCAGGTAGGGAAAGACCTTCCCGGTGATGACCTCTGAAATTGGGACAGAAGGAATACTTGCCGACCCAGTTGGCCGGGCGCCACTCGGGTTACACGAAGCACAGACAAGCAGGCCGGTATCAGCACTGTAGAGGTAGACCTCATCGCAGGTCGTCGCCGACTGGCCACTTACTGGGTTTATCGCACAGTCACTGGCAACCGCGGGAACATTGTCAGAGCCCGTCAGGCTACGCGTTGAATTGAACGCCAGATGGGTACCATCGGGCGTCACCCGCGCAGCGAAAGGCCCGTTCCAATCGGGGTAGTCCTGGGCAGACAGGGTGGCTATGAACTTCGTGGCGCCGCCATGTGCGACGTACAGACTGCAGCTCGCATCAGGATCCAAGCCGGAGCCGGAGGATATTTGAACCGTACAATCTCCCGGGCTGGCGCCGTTGGCCACGACTCCGTTAGCGACGTAGTACACATATGAGCCGTCGGCACTCGCGCCGAGCACGCCCTGGACATCGGCCCCATTCGTGCTGTTGTTGTGATCGACCGTCAGATCAGTGAGATGCCCCGTGGCGGTGTTGTACTCGTAGAGGTCCTGACCAATTGGAGCACCCTCATCAATACAGCCATCACCGGCGGGGGCGGACGCAGTCGAGTTATTGGTCAGTTGCTCGCAACTGGAGAAGAAGACCTTCGAGCCATCTGCGCTGGCCGCCCAATACTGGGCGGCGCGTGGTCCCTTTGCGTCGGCGCCGCCGGGGCCCGTCCCGTTCGTCTTCTGCGACGCCGAGTACTCGACGGTTCGGATCCCGTCCTCACGCACATACAACTGCCCGGTCTGCGGAGTAAGATGACTGGTCAGCTCGAAGAAGACCTTCGATCCGTCAGTCGATACGGCGCCCACGAAGCCCGGATCTTGAAGGTAGCCGGCACCAAGGTCAGTACCACCGTCAGGGGCTACGCAAGGCGCGTCCTGGCCCCCACACCTGGTCGCCGGCATGGCCGGGATCTGGCCGACCAAGCTGACCACACCGCCAACCCACTGGTAGAGGTTGCGCGCGCCATGCGCGCCAGGAAGAGCATCCGGAGTCAACTGAGCCCCGGATGCGAAGATGACGTGACTGAGATCAGCTGACGCATTCTCAAAGGCGGCTCGTTCGGGGCTGACGCCTGGGGGCGTGATGTTCGCGAGCTGATAGGAGTTGGTGAAGTTGTCACGGACAAACACGTTTTGGACGTTCGAAGGCTCGCCGCTGACCAGGGGCGGAGCATCCTGAGCCGACTGTCCCGCTCCGCCGCCGTCCAACAAAATCCCCTTCGAAAGATCAAGCGAGTAGGCGGTGAACAGAGGCGTGTTGGCGAGATCGCTCGTCCGTGCCTGAGGTGGGTTGAGAGCTTGAAAGGACCACCCACTCGAGCCGCGGGATCCCAGGTAGAAGCCGGCCACACCCGCCTGTGAGCCGGGGAACGGGGTGGTCGAGATGTAGGCCAGCTTGTCGCCGCTGGTCGAGGCTTGGACTTCCGTTGGAGATGTGCCTACTTGCACCGCGTCGAGGGTGCCATCGCCCTTGATCGCGGGCGTGACGAGCTCATATCGACGGTCGTCGGGCAGCACCACTGTGCCACCGGTGGCGGCTTGCGTGGTGAACGTGTGGTCCGCACCGTTTTCCCCGGCGGGGGCAGCCGCGTTCGCTGCGACCAGCCGGTAGTGGTAGCTGACCTCCTGGTGGAGACCTTGGAGATGCTGGCTGACAGACACGTCCCCGATGGCCGCTGCAAGGTCGCCGTCGGGCACCGGGACGCTCATGGCAGTGGAGTACCCGGAGGTGCGGAACGACGCATCGTCGACATACTGAAAGCGGTAGGTGCTGGCTATCCCATCGGGGTTGACCTGACCATCGAGCGTCGCGCTGCTGCTCGTGACGTCGCGCGCCGAAGTGGCGCCGATCTGAACCGCGGGCAGGGTGCTGAACGTCTGCGGGGCACTGACCGTGGTCCCATCGGAGTTAGTCGCGATTACCCGGTAGTGGTACTGGGTGCCGAGGGCCAAACCGGAGATGTCCTGTGTCACGGGTTGGCCACCCGGGCCGGCCCCGAGGTCCTCGTCGGGTACTGGGACGCTGGAGGCGCCGGAGAACCCCGACGCCTGAAATGAGGTCTGATCGACGTACTCGAAGTGGTAGACGGTGTCCTGGCCGTTGGGGTCGACCTGCGCCTGCAGGCTCACGCCGTGGGCGGACACGTTTGCGACCGAGAGACCGTCGATGATCGCTCCAAGTGTCGTGAAGGTCTGATCCACCCCCTGGTTCTCGCCTTGGGCGTCACCGGCGTCCAGACGGAAGTGATAGACCGTGTCTGGCGATAGCCCACTGAGGTCGGCGCTGACGTCAGCCGGATTGGAATACGGCGCAGCCGGCGAGCACGCCGTGCTCTGACCGTAGGACGTATCCGTGCCGTACTCGAACCGGCAGGAGGTGATGCTGCCACCACCAGCCGGATCGACATGGCCGCTCAGCGTCACCGTCGTGCCATGCAGATCGGAGGGGGTATTCGTGCTCACATCAGGCAGGGTCACGGGGCCCGTGAACACCTGGATCTGGCCGGCCAACGCGCTGGCGGCGTATACCGTGCCGTTGGAAGGATCCACCGCTAGGCCCGCCGCAGCGGACAGGTGCCCCGAGCCGAACGCATCAGCGGCGGTGCAATTGCCGCCGGGGCCGCAACTGGCGGGGTAATGACGAACCAAGAGACCGCCGCTGTCCATATACACGTCGTTGCTCGACCGGTCGAGGGCAAGACCGGTCGGATCGAACGCGTCGCCGTTGACCGACCCAACGTCCGTCCCTGTGGCGGTGAACTGCTCGACGTTCCCGCCGGCCGTCAGTACGTACAAGCTCCCGGCGCCATCGGCGTCGATCCCCGCCGGATTGACGCCCCGTCCGGAGCTCCAGTCGGTAACGAAGCTCGCGTTCTGCGCGAACTCGAACATGCTCCCATTGCTGTCATAGACCCAGAGGTTGCCCGAACCATCGACGGTGACCCCGGCCAGCGCACCGAAGGGTCCCGCAACCGGAGCATCCGCGGAAGACCCATCGTTGGCTGATATGTACGCGCCGGAGGCCGAGAACTTCGAGACGACGTTGGTGCCCGTGTCGCCGACGTACAAGTCGCCTGCCGAGGCCCCACCCGAGTTATCGACGGCGACGAACGTGGGAAGTGTGAACTGACCCGGTCCGGAGCCCGCGAGGCCCTGCTGACACGTCAGGCTACATGTCTCAAAGCTCGGCAACCCGTCAACCACGCCCCAGCCCCACGCACGGATGAAAACACCCGTCGAGGAGAACTGATCCACACGACGGTTTCCGGTATCAGCAACGTATACGTCGTGCGTCGTCGCGTTCACCGCGACGCCACTATCGCCGGCAAGGGAAACCTGGCCGCCGGACGCGCCGTCCGACCCAAAACCCAGGGAGAAGACGTGAGTGCTCAACGCCGACGCTGTCCCCGCAACCATCAATAGACCCACAAGCGACAGCAGCACGAGCAGCACCGCCACTCCCGCACGCGCACGGCCGCTACGGGAACGATAGAAACCGCGACGGCTGTCGCGGTCTATACCGGCTGGAGAATGCCCCGTCGCGCCCGCAAGGACGCCGAGCGAGCGCTGACTAGCTAGCCACTCCGGATAAGAGAGAGAGAGAGAGAGAGAGAGAGAGATGCGTCAGCGTTGCTGACGCATCTAGTTACGGTCGGCTCGCCAACCCCAACGACCCCCAGCACGCCTGTCTGACTTGACCTCACGCGAATACCTTCTCCCATAGCAGTGACCCGGCTCCTCCCCGACAACCCTCACAAGCGCTTGCAGTCGATCCAAGGATCAAGACCCACAAACCCGATCTATCGTTGCCCGCCACCCACATGGGATGACTCGACGGAAACAACGATAACCATAAACACATACCGCTGTCAAGACCAACCGCCGGCACCCACTGCCCGTGCCGTTTGTGTTGACGTTAGATCGCTCCCATGCGCGTGCTAGCAGCGGGCCGCGAGACGCTGTTCACATCAGCGCACGCGCCACCGCGGCCGGATTCTCCAGCGCCAGCCGGTGGCCGCCGGCCACGACACTCAGCTCGGCGGTCGGCAGCGACTGCGCCAAGCGGCGGCCCAGCTCCTGGAACTTGACGTCGCGGTCTCCGACCAGGACTGTGACGGGTAGCGTCAACTCGGCGAGCCTGTCCCACAGCGGCTCCATCGCTCCGGTCCCGACGCCGCGCAACGCTGCCGCCAGGCCGTCGGGCTGATTGCGCAGTTGATCCTCCAGGGCCGCGGCACGCACGTCGGGGTGATCCGTCGCGAACAGCGGCTGCTCGCTCCAGCGCTCGGCGAAGCGCTGCAGCGGCTCGCGCTGCAGCTGCTCGGCCAGCCGCTCGTCCGAGTTGCGCCGGCTGGCACGCTCGGCCGCGTCCTCGATGCCAGCGGTGCTAGCAACCAGCACCAGCCGTTGCACGCGCTGCGGCGCGTGCAACGCGACCTGCAGGGCGACCCGCCCGCCCATCGAGTAGCCGCCGAGCACGAAGCGCGCAGGGCTGTGCGCGAGCACATGCCGCACACAGCCGGCGAAGCTGATCGGGCGTGGCGCGCCGGACTCTGCGCCGTGTCCGGGCAGGTCCAGCGCCAGCGCCAGGTAGCGTTCAGGCTCCAGCCGCGCGACCACGCCGTCCCACATTCGCCGAGTTCCTCCGAACCCGTGCAACAGAACGATGTTCTCCGGCGCCGCGAGTGCTGACACCGACGTCATCCTAACCTCAGACCGCAGATCCCACCCGAGCTTTCAATGACCCCAGCCACCGACACCTATCTGCTGCTGCGCGCGTTCGTGGATGAGCTGGCGCGCTGCGGCATGCGCGACGCCTGCACCTCGCCGGGCTCGCGCTCGGCGCCGCTCGTGTTGACGCTCGCGAGCGAGCGGCGACTGCGTTGTCACTCGCACGTAGATGAGCGCTGCGCGGGGTTCTTCGCGCTCGGGTTGGCGAAGGCCAGCGGGCTACCGGTCGCGGTCACCTGCACGTCGGGCACCGCCGCCGCTGAGCTGCTGCCGGCGGTGATCGAGGCGCGCGAGGCGCGCGTGCCGCTGCTGGTGCTGACGGCCGACCGGCCACCCGAGCTGCGCGAGTCGGGCGCCGGGCAGACGATCGACCAGCTCAAGCTCTACGGCGACGCCGTCAAGTGGTTCTTCGAGGTGGGTACGCACGAGTCCGGCGCGCAACGGCTGCGCTGGATGCGCGCGCTGGCCTGTCGCGCCTACTGGACGACGCTGGAGGGCCGTCCCGGGGTGGTGCACCTCAACTTCCCACTGCGCGAGCCGCTGATCGCCGAGCAGTCGCTCCCTCACGACCCGAGCGCCCGCGCCGCCGGGCTGCCCTACGTCAGACGCCGGGCGGCGCGATCAGCGGCGCCGGACGATGAGGCCAGGCTCGCCAAGCTCGTGGGGCGCGCCCGCCGCGGAGTGGTGGTGGCCGGGCGCCACGAGCGCGCGAGCGCCCTGGGAGACGCGGCTGCCGCGTTCTGCGCCGCTGCCTCCTGGCCGCTGCTCGCCGACCCGCTGTCGGGCGCGCGCCGGGGCGCTACCGCGGTGGCGCACTACGACGCGCTGCTGCGCGATCGCGCGTTCGCCGCCGGCGCCACGCCCGACCTGGTGATCCGCGTCGGTGACCTGCCGATCTCCAAGCCGCTGCGCCAATGGCTGGCCGGGCTCGGCGACGTGACCCAGGTGGCGCTCGATCCGGAGGGCGCGTGGCAGGACCCGGACTCGGTGCTGTGCGACTCGCTGGCGCTGGATCCCGCCAGTGCGCTGGCCAAGCTCGCCGCCGAGCCCCGGGCGCTCGCCGTCGAGGACCCTGAGTGGCTGACGAGTTGGCGTCACGCCGACGAGCACGCCGCGACGGCCATCACCGCCACGCTGGCAGGCGAGATGCTGTCAGAGCCCGAGGTGGCAGCCGAGCTCGGCCGTCTGCTACCGGCCAACGCCACGCTGTTCGTCGCATCATCGATGCCGGTGCGCGACCTGGAGACGTTCTGGCCGGTGCTGTCCGCTCCCCCGCGCGTGCTGTGCAACCGCGGCGCCAACGGCATCGACGGCATCGTCTCGAGCGCGCTGGGTGTCGCGGCGAGCGCCGGCGCAGCGGTTCACGGCAGCGGTCCTACGGACGGCGCCAAACCGGTTGACGGTTTCGGCTCCGTCGGCGGCATCGACCCGGTCGACAGCGCCAACCCGGTTGACGGCGTCGGCCCGGTGGTGCTGCTGATCGGCGACGTGGCACTCGCGCACGATCTTGGCGGCCTGCTGGCTTGCAAGCGCCTGGGTCTGAAGCTCACGATCGTGCTGCTGAACAACGACGGTGGGGGGATCTTTGACTTCCTGCCGGTCGCCGGCGCGTCGATGGCCCAGCGAGATGACATCTACGCCACGCACATCGCGACCCCCACCGGCCTCGACTTCGCCCAGGCGGCGGCCCTGTACGGGCTCACGCACGAGCGGGCACGAGATGCCTCAGGCTTGCGCGCTGCGTTGGAGCGAGCACTTTCGCAGGATGGCGCGGGCATCATCGAGGTGAGCACCCACCGTGCCGCCAATGTGGAGCTTCACCGTCGGGTTTGGGAGGCGGTGTCCAGCGCGCTCCCCGACTGACGCTCTCAGCCGGCGAGCAGCGGCAGCAGCGCGGCCAGCTTGATCTCCGTCTCGGCCAGCTCGGATGCGGGGTCGGAGTCGCGCACGACGCCGACGCCGGCGTAGCAGCGCGCGACCGCCCCGCGCAGCAGCGCACAGCGCAGCGCGACGCAGAACTCGCCGTCGCCGGTCGTGTCGATCCAGCCGACCGGCCCCGCGTACCAGCCGCGGTCGAGTCCTTCGAGCGCCGGGATCAGCGGCTCGGCCTGGGCGAACGGCTCGCCGCCGACTGCCGGCGTGGGGTGCATCAGCTCCAGCAGCTCGATCGCGTCCAGCGGACGCGCGAGCTGCGCGCGGATCGGCGTCGCCAGGTGCTGAATGTTGGCCACGCGCACGAGCGTCGGCTCCGGCGTCGATGTCACCCACAGCGCGTGCGGGTGCAGGGTGCGCTCGATCCGCCGCACCACGATCGCCTGCTCGCCGCGGTCCTTGCGCGAGCGTAAGAGCTGCTCGCCGAGATGATCGTCAACCGCCGGATCGGCGCTGCGTCGGGTCGAACCGGCGAGTGCCAGCGTGCTCACGCGCTGCCCTTCGCGGCGCACCAGCAGCTCAGGGCTGGCCGCGACCAGCGTCGCGTCGCCGCGGCCGACGCAGAACACGAAGCAGGAAGGAAACTCGGCGCGCAGCACCCCGAAAACCGCCGCCGGGTCATACGCGCTGGACGCGTTCACCTGCACCTCCCGCGCGAGCACGATCTTCTCGAAGCGCTCGGCCCTGATCAGCTCGACCGCGCGCGCCACCGCAGCCTCATAGTGCTCGGGCGGCATCACGCTGGAGACCCCGAACCGTCCGCTCGGGGCCGGGTCCAGCAGCGGCAGCGCGCGCTCGCGCAGCTCACCCAGCCGCCGCTGCAGGCGCGCGCACAGATCCTCGGGCGTGTCATCGGGCGCCGCCAGCGCGGCCAGCGTCATCCGCACAACCGGAGTGGCGCCGCCGACTGAGGTGGCGCCACCGCCCGATCCGCCGCCGACGGGGGTTACATCCCCGGTGCGGTTGGCGGCGCCTGTGCGTCTGCCACCACGCTCGCTGCGGATCAGCGTCACCTCCGGCACCACCAGTGAAGCGGGATCGAACCCGCTCCAACCCGGCGCCGCACCGCCTTCGCCGGCGAACGCGAACCCGCCCATCGCGATCGGCCCACCATGGTCGGGATGCTCCGGAGGGTCGCTCGCGGCTTCGCTGCTGAGCGCGCGCCACTGTGCCGCTACCGTCGCGAAGCGATCAGGGCCGTGCGCGTTCAGGCACACGACCTCACCGAGTCCGCCCAGCGCCGAGCGCCCGCGCTCGGGCTGCTCGAACACGAACCATGGCTCGCCGGCGCGCCGCGACGCGCACACCACGGCACTCGGATCGACGTGCTCTGACAGCGTCACGGTCAGCGCCGCGAGCGTCTCACGGCCTGTGCGCCGCGCCTGTCTGACAGCCAGCTCGAGGCGCTCTGTGAGCCGCTGCAGCTGCTGCTCGCTCAGCGCGAACGCACTGCTGCCGGTGCTGGTGTGCAAGCTCAGGTCTCGCCGCGCCCTCGCGAGATCGCGATCTCGCCCGTGCGCATCATTTCGATCAGACCGAAGGGTCGCACCATGTTCTCGAACGCTTCGATCTTCTCGGTTGTGCCTGTCACCTCGACGATCACCGAGCGCTTGGTGACGTCAACCACCTTGCCGCGGAAGATCTCGGTGATCTGCATCAGCTCGCCGCGCTGCGCACCGTCAGCCGCGATCTTGAAGAGCGCGAGCTCGCGCGCCACCGTGTCGGTCGGCTCGAGATCACGGATCTTCAGCACGTTGATCAGCTTGTGCAGCTGCTTGGTGACTTGATCGATCGGATGCACCGCCCCATCGACGGTCAGCGTCACGCGCGAGATCTGCGTGTCGTCGGTCGGCCCGACCGTGAGCGTCGCGATGTTGAACCCGCGCCGTGCGAACAGCCCCGCGATGCGTGTCAGCACACCCGGCTTGTTCTCGACCAGGATCGACAGCACGTGCTTGCGCCCAGTGCGCAGCCCCGCCACCGCCTCGAGATCCTCGAGGCTCAGCTTCTCCTTGGTGCCAGGCTCGCCCATGACGCTCACCCCACCATCTCGCGCGCCGGCTGACCCGCGGGGATCATCGGGTAGGTGTTCTCCTCGCGCGTCACGCGCACGTCGACCACCACCGGGCCGTCGGTGGCGATCGCCTGCTTCATGTCTGCCACCAGCGTGCTCTTGTCGGTGCAGCGCATGCCCGTCGCGCCATACGCCTCGGCGAGCTTGACGAAGTCGGGGAAGTCGCCCGTCTCGACCTGGCTGTAGCGTCCGTCCCAGAACAGCTCCTGCCACTGGCGCACCATGCCGAGGTACCCGTTGTTCATGATGAACACCTTGATCGGGATCTTCTCCTGCGCGCACGTAGCCAGCTCCTGCGCGTTCATCTGCACCGACCCGTCGCCGGCGATGCAGCACACCAGCTGATCGGGACAGCCGACGGCCGCGCCCATCGCCGCCGGCAGGCCGAAGCCCATCGTGCCCAGCCCACCCGAGTTGATCCAGCGCCGCGGCGCCGGGAAGTCGTAGTGCTGCGCTGTCCACATCTGATGCTGCCCGACGTCGCTCGTCACGATCGCCTGCCCGCCGGTTGCCTCGTACAGCGCGCGCACCATGTACTGCGGCTTGATCTCCGAATCTTTGCTGTCCTCATACGTCAGCGGGTACTTCTGCTTCCACGCCTCGATCCGGGTGTTCCACTCGTCCAGGCGCGCCGGGTCGGCGCCAAGCGCGCGGTACTCGCTCACGAGCTTGCTCAGCACGTTCTTGGCGTCGCCGACGATCGGGATGTGCGCCGGCACGTTCTTGGAGATCTCCGCCGGGTCGACGTCGATGTGGATGAACTTCGCGCGCGGCGCGAACTCCGAGAGCTTGCCGGTGATGCGATCGTCAAAGCGCGCGCCGACCGCGCAGATCAGATCCGCCTCGTCCATCGCGTAGTTCGCCGCCCTCGTGCCGTGCATCCCCAGCATCCCGAGCCATTGCGCGTGCGGCGCCGGGAACGCGCCCAGCCCCATCAGCGTGCATGTCACCGGGAAGCGGTCGGACGTCACGAACTCGACGAGCTCCGCCGATGCGTTCGCGTTGACCACGCCGCCGCCGGCGTAGATCACGGGACGCTGGGCCGCCGCCAGCGCCTTGGCGGCCTGGCGGATCTGCTTCTGGTTGCCGTCGAGCGTCGGCTGGTAGCCCGGCAGCCGCACGTCGGTCACCGGCTGATAGTCGATCTCCGCGCGCGAGAGGTCCTGCGGGATGTCGACCAGCACCGGGCCGGGCCGGCCGCTGCGCGCGATGTGGAACGCTTCGTGGATCGCGCGCGGGATCTCCAGCGGGTGCTGGATCATGAACGAGTGCTTGACGATCGGCATCGTGATGCCGATCGTGTCGGCCTCCTGAAAACCGTCGGTGCCGAGCAGCTCGGTGCGCACCTGGCCGGTGATGAACACGGTCGGCACGGAATCCATCATCGCGTCGCAGATCGGCGTGATCAGGTTGGTCGCGCCCGGCCCGCTGGTGGCGAACGCCACGCCGACCTTGCCCGTTGCCTTCGCGTACCCCTGCGCCGCATGGCCGCCGCCGGCCTCATGGCGCACGAGGATGTGACGGATCCCGCCATCCACGAACGCGTCGTACGTCGGGAGGTTGGCGCCGCCGGGCAAACCGAATACGACATCAACACCTTCTGCTTTCAAGCATTCCATCACGGCATCCACTGCACGCATAGCGCCGACCTCCTTTCCTACTTTGAATTTTGACGATCTGAGCGCGAAAAAAAGCAGTTTACCAGTGGGTTTTCGGCCCAGCCGAGCGCGCTTTCAGGAGCTGCCGATCGCCACGCCGATGCCGAGGACGATCGCGCCGCCGACCGTCACCACGAGCAGCGAGGAGCGCAGCGACACCTCCAGGAAGCGGTTGCGGATCCACGCGATCGAGAACAGCTCTACGGCAACGACGATGCCGGCTACCAGCAGTGCCTTGTGCACGTCGCGGATCAGGAACGGCAGGGTGTGGAACAGCCCGCCGAGCGCGGTCATCCCGCCCGTGATCGACCCGCGCACGACTGCCGACCCGCGGCCGGTCTGCTCGCCCGTGTCCGACAGCGCCTCCGACCAGCCCATGCTCACGCCCGCGCCAAGCGCGGTCGAGAGCCCCACCAGCAGCGCCGTGCGCGAGTTCGCCGCGATCGCCGCCGCGAAGATCGGCGCGAGCGACGACACCGTGCCGTCGATCAGCCCGACGAGCGCCGGCTGCACCACGCGCAGCACGAACTCGCGCTCGTTCTCATAGCCCGTGCGCCGGATCACGCGCGCGATCAACGGCACCCTCACGGACGTAGCTCCGACTTCTCTGGGCATACGTGATTTATAGACGCGCCGCCGGCCGGCGCTCCCACGACTCGGGCGCGATCGCCGTGTCGGGGAACTCCAGCTCCTGTCCGCAGCGCGTGCAGAGCGCGTCGTAGATCTTCGTCACACGCCCGCACGTCGGGCACTGACGACGCAGCTCGTCACTCTCAAAGCGGTACAGCACCGCCGCCATCAGGCCCATGAACGGCACGAGCCCGGAGATCAGGAACCACAGCAGGAACGAGCTGCCCTTCAGCTTGCCGACGATCCCGCCGGCCAAGCCGAAGCACGTGGCGATCACGACGTAGGTCATCGCGCCGCTAGAGCAGCACGCGCAGCGCCCACACGACCGCGACGACCGCGAGCACCACCACGACGATCGAGGCTACGAACACGGCAAGGTGAATCAGGAAATGCAGCAGCACCCACGCGGCGATCACGAGGATCAGAACCGCCACGACCATGCGCCCGATCGAACTGGAGGATGAAGTGGTTTCGTTCATGCCTTCAGCCTAGACGGTAGTGCGGCCGGGCGGGCATCACTGCCCACCCGGCCGCGTTTTTCTCCGCTCGCCGCCGACGGAGGGGAAGTCCCGGCGAGCGCCGATCAGTCGTACATGCGGCTGAGGTGGCTCGCCTCGCCGGCGACACGCATCGCCGGCGGATTGATGCCATCGAGCCCGGGCCGCCGGCCGACGCTGCTGAGGCGGTAGCGGCGGATCCGCGGACCCTGGCTCGACACGTCCGCGGACTCCTCCGGCAGCAGCACGTACCGCCGGGGAGGTGAAGCCATGGAGTTGGAAGTAGGCCGGTTCATAGCGACCATATTGGCGAACCAGCACCTCGCTGCCTTTGGCCCACGGTCCAAAATCCACTACCGACAGATGTCGAATGTGAAACGGGGGCATAGCGCCAAGTGGGGGCGCTGTACGACTCGGAGTTGCGGCGCCGCGACAGTGAGCTGGGTGCTTGCGTGCCGCAGCGCGGCGTGCCGCTCAGATGCCGAGCTGCTCGTGCACGAGCCTGGTGACCTCGCCGCCGTCGGCGCGACCCTTGGTCTCCTTCATCACATACCCGACGATCGGGCCGATCGCCTTCGCGTTGCCGCCGCGCACGCGCTCGGCCGCGTCGGGGTTGGCCGCCAGCGCGGCCGCCACGATCTGTGCCAGCTCGTCGCTGCCGCCGTCCATCGCGCCCAGCCCCTCAGCTGCGACGATCGCCGCGGGGTCACCGCCATCCGTTGCCAGCCGATCGAGCACTTGGCGCGCCGCGCCGACGCTCACCTGCTTGCTCGCCGCCAGCCCGGCGAGCGCCGCGAGCGCCGCCGGTGTGACCTGCGAGGCGCCGGGGTCCGAGCCCTCCGGCAGCCGTGCGACGAGATCGGTCAGCACCCAGTTGGCGAGCACCTGCGCCGCCGGCGCAGGATCTACCTCGGCGGCAAGCGCCGCTTCGAAGTAGTCACCGAGCTCGACCCGGAACGCGAGCTGCTGGGCGCTGTCCGCGCTGAGCCCCGCCTGCTGCTCCAGGCGCTCGGCGCGCGCGGCCGGCAGCTCCGGCATCGCCGCGCGCGCGCTGTCGAGCATCGCAGTGGTGATCGCCACCGGCAGCAGGTCCGGCTCGGGGAAGTAGCGATAGTCGTGCGCTTCCTCCTTGGAGCGCAAGGAGGTGATCGCGCCGCTCGCCGGGTCGAAGTGCAGCGTCTCCTGCACCACCTGCTCGCCCGCGCGCAGCGTCTGGATCTGGCGCTCGATCTCGGCGCGCACGCCGCGCTCGATGAAGCGGAACGAGTTCATGTTCTTCAGCTCGGTCTTGGTGCCGAGCTCGGTCTGGCCGACCGGGCGCACCGACACGTTCGCGTCGCAGCGCAGCGACCCTTCCTCCATGTTGACGTCGCTGACGCCGAGCTGGCGCAGCGTGGTGCGCAGCAGCGCGAGCCACTCGCGCGCTTGCTCGGGCGAGCGCACGTCGGGCTCGGTCACGATCTCCGCGAGCGGTGTGCCGCCGCGGTTGAAGTCCACGACGCTCGCGTCGGAGCCGTGGATGCGCCCGCTTGCGCCGACATGCACGAGCTTGGCCGCGTCCTCCTCGAGGTGTACGCGGTGGATGCGCACCTCCCCCAGTCGCCCGCCGCCGCACAGCGGCTCGTCGAACTGGGAGATCTGGTACCCCTTCGGCAGGTCTGGGTAGAAGTAGTTCTTGCGGTGGAAGATCGAACGCGGCGCGAGCTCGGAGCCGAGCGCCATACCGATCATCAGCCCGAAATGCACCGCGCGCGCGTTGACCACCGGCAGGCTGCCGGGCAGCCCCAGGCACACGGGGCACGTGCGCGTGTTCGGCGGCTCCCCGAACGACAGCTCGCAGCCGCAGAACATCTTCGTGGCCGTCGACAGCTGCACGTGTATCTCCAACCCGATCACCGGCTCGTACTCGACCTCGGCGCTCACGTGCTCGTCCCCCTCGCTCGTGCCTGTGCGCCCCGCGTGGTGAGCTCCTTCGCCGTCATGAAGCAGCCCTCCGCGCCGGCGAGCCGTCGAACTCGAGCGCGCGCTCGAGCGCGTACGCGCTGTCGAGGATGCGGTTCTCGCTGAACGCCGGGCCGGCGAGCTGAAAGCCGACCGGCAGTCCCTCGCTGAGCCCGCACGGGATCGAGATCGCGGGTATGCCCGCCAGCGACATCGGCACGGTGCAGAAGTCGTTCAGGTACATCGACAGCGGGTCGCCGGTCTTGGCGCCGAGCTCGAACGCGACGCTCGGGCTGGTCGGGGTCACGACGAAGTCGAAACGCTCGAAAACCGCGCGGAAGTCCTCGGCGATCTTCGTGCGCACCTTTTGCGCGCGCCCGTAGTACGCGTCGTAGTAGCCCGAGGACAGCGCGTACGTGCCGAGCATGATGCGCCGCTTGACCTCGGCGCCGAACCCGTCGTGGCGGGTGCGCGTGTACATGTCGACGAGATCCGTCGCGTCGGGCGCGCGCATGCCGTAGCGCACGCCGTCGAAGCGCGCGAGGTTCGACGAGCACTCCGCCGGCGCGAGCACGTAGTAGGCGGACAGCGCGTGCGGCGCATGCGGCAGGCTCACGCTCTCGACCTCCGCGCCCAGCTCCCGCGCGCGCTGCAATGTCGCTTCGAACGCTTCGAGTACGCCCGCGTCGACGCCGCCTTCAGCACCAGAGCCGGCGGCGCCTGTCAGCTCCTCAGGCACGCCCAGGCGCACGCCATCCAGGCGCTCCGCACGGGGCAGCTCGATCGCTTCCGGGAACTGCAGCGACGTGGCGTCGCACGCGTCCTGTCCGACCATGTGCCTGAACAGCAGCGCCGCATCGGTCACGTCACGGGTGAGCGGTCCGGCCTGGTCGAGTGACGACGCGAACGCGATCATGCCGTAGCGCGACACCGCGCCGTATGTCGGCTTCAACCCGACGATCCCGCATAGAGCGGCCGGCTGGCGGATCGACCCACCGGTATCCGTACCCAACGCCCAGGGCGCGAGCCCGGCGGCCACTGCCGCCGCGCTGCCGCCCGAGGAGCCGCCCGGCACACGCCCACGATCCCAGGGGTTGAGCACGGGGCCGTATGCGGAGTTCTCGTTGGACGAGCCCATCGCGAACTCGTCCTGGTTGGTCTTGCCGAGCAGTGGCGCGCCGGCCGCGGACAGCCGCGCCACCACGCTCGCGGTGTACGGCGGGCAGTAGCCCTCGAGGATGCGTGAGCCGGATTGGCTTGGCACGCCCTCGGTGCAGAACAGATCCTTGACCGCCAGCGGCACGCCTTGGAGCGGCGGCGCTGCGGGCTGTGACCCCCCGCCGCCGGCGGGCGCTTCGCTGGCGACCCACGTGAAGCAATTGAGCTCGTCGGATGCGGCGCGCGCGCGGTAAGCCTCGAACAGCTCGCCCGCGGACAGCTCGCCGGCCTGGATCGCACCCGCGGCCTGCGCCGCGGACAGCTCGATGATCTCGTCGCCGCTCATGCTTGCGGGCTCGGAACCTGGAAGCCCTCGTCGCCGGCTGCCGGCGCCTGCGCCAGCGCAACCTCGCGCGGCAGCGAGGGGCGGGGCTCGTCCGGGCGCAGCCCGCCGGTGACCTCGACCACGTGCGAAGTCGGCGCGACCTGGTCGAGGTCGAGCTCGCCGATCTTGGCGATGTGGTCCAGCACGGCCGACAGCTCGCGCTCCATCAGCGTCACCTCGTCGTCGTTCAGGCGCAGACGCGCCAGGCGCGCGACATGGAGGACGGCTTCGCGGTCGATCACGGCGCTGGATTCTACGGAGCTGTGGGCGGAGCCGGCCGTGGCTCGACGTGCGCGGGCGGATAGAGCTGCTTGCGCTCGTCGCGCAGCGACTGCCAGCTGCCCCCCAGGATCGCCACTGCGCCGGCGAGCCCGGCCCATGCGCCGGCGCACAGCGCGGTCGCGCCCTGTGGGCGTTCGAGCACGCGTACGAGCGCGCCGATGACCGCCAGCAGGCCGAACAGCGTGCCCCAGATCGCCGCTGCCACCGGCAGCGCGGTCGAACGCTCACTGACGGTCGCCAGCGCGAGCGCGAGCCCTGCGATGCCGGCCAGGATCAGCAGCACGACCGCCGGCCCGAAGCTGCTCCAGGCATTCAGGTTGCCATGCGGGGTCTCATACCAGCACGTGCTCAGCGCCACGATCACACTGATCGAGCCGCCCAGCGCGGCGATCTCGCCGAGGCGCAGCCGGCGCACGCCCATCAGACCCGCCAGCTCAGCACGCCTGCGCTCAAAGGCCGGCGACGGCCCATGCTCCACCCGGCCTGACGGCTCATGTCTGCACTCCGGCCTCGTGGCTCGTTTCGTACGCGGCGGCCTGGCTACGTGCGGCTAGCAGCGTGTTCTTGAGCAGCATCGCGATCGTCATCGGACCGACGCCGCCCGGCACCGGCGTGATCGCGCCGGCGAGCTCCGCGACCTGCTCGAAGTCCACATCCCCGACGAGCCCGCTCTCCAGGCGGTTCATGCCGACGTCGATCACGATCGCGCCGGGCTTGACGAACTCGCGCGTGACGATCCGTGCGCGTCCGACGGCCGCGATCAGCACGTCGGCGCGTGCGCACACCTGCCCCAGCGCGCGTGTGCGCGAGTGGCACACGGTGACCGTCGCGTTGGCCGCCAGCAGCAGTTGCGCCATCGGCTTGCCGAACAGGTTGGAGCGTCCGATCACGACCGCCTCGGCGCCCTCCAGCTCCGCGTCGACGCTCGCCAGCAGCTCCATTACGCCGGCTGGCGTACACGGGCGCAGGCCCTGCAAGCCGAGCGACAGCAGCCCAGCGTTGATCGGCGTCAGTCCGTCGACGTCCTTGCCGGCGTCGATCATGCCGCTCAGCGTCGGGCCGTCGAGGTGCGCCGGCAGCGGCAGCTGCAGCAGCACGCCGCTGACCTCAGGGTCGTCGTTGAGCGCGCCCAGCAGCTCGGCGACCTGCTCGAACGACGCGTCCGCGGGCAGGCGCTTGTCGAACGGCGTGATGCCGACTTCGACGCACGCGCGTTGCTTGCCGCCGACGTACACCGCCGAGGCTGGGTCCTCCCCGACCAGCACGGTCGCCAGGCCCGGCGCACGCCCGGTTTGCGCGTGGAACGCTCGTACCTCGTGCGCGACCTGCGCGCGCACGCGCGCGGCGATCGCCTTGCCGTCGATGATCGTGGCTGCCACAGGTCTGATCGTAGGCAATCGGGCGGCGCGTCGCGGCCCCCGCGGCGCCTTGAGCGCACCCGCCGCGCCCGGCGCAGCGTTTGGCTGCGGCCGCGTGACTCAGCGCTGCCGTGACGAGCGCGTGCTCAGCGCCGCGTGATCGTGATGCGTGCTCAGCGCCGCGTGACGGGCGCGTACTCGGCCATCAGCTTGCGCTCCGTGCCGTCGCCAGCGAAACGCACCACGATCACGCCACCCGGCTCGACGCCTGTGACGACGCCCTCGCCGAACGCCGCATGCATGACATCCTCACCGAGGCGAAACGCGTTCGTGAACGACGCGCCGGGCGCACGCGCGGCGGCCCAGCCGCCGCCCGAGCCGCCGCCGCCTGATCCGCTGCCGCTCGCCGTGGACCCGCTGCTCATGCGGTCCGCGAACGAGCCGCCCGCGCGCACCGCGCCGGCGCCCATCCGCAGCACCGGCTCGTCCTCGCGGTCAGTCAGCTCCGCCGGGATCTCGTCGAGGAAGCGGCTGCGCAGTCCGTACGTCTGCGCGCCGAACACGGCCCGGCGGCGGGCGTAGGTCAGGTACAGGTCGCGCATCGCGCGTGTCACGCCGACGTAGAACAGGCGCCGCTCCTCCTCCAGGCCGCCCTCGTCGAGCGCGCGCGAATGTGGGAACACCCCGTCCTCGCAGCCGACGATGAACACGATCGGATACTCCAGTCCCTTGGCGTTGTGCAGCGTCATCAGCGTCACGAGGCTGTCCTCGTCGCTGCGCGAGTCGGCGTCAGCCACCAGCGCGATCTGCTGCAGGAACACGTCGAGCGTGTCCTGCTCTGCTTCGGCGGTCGCGTCGAACTCGCGGCCGACCTCGACGAGCTGCTCGAGGTTCTCGATGCGCCCCTGCGCCTCGATCGTGCGCTCCAGCTCGAGCGCCTCGACGTAGCCGGTCTGCGACAGCACGGCTTCCAGCAGATCGCCGACCGGCACCTGCTGCTCGGAGCGCGCACGCAGATCGGCCATCGTGTCCATGAAGCGCCCCAACGCCTTCACCGCGGCGGTGCCGAGCCCTGGTACGCGCTCGGGCGCAGCCGCAGCGTCCCACACCGAGATGTCGGTCGAGGACGCGTGCGCGATCACGCGCGAGAGCGAGGTCTGGCCAAGCCCGCGCCGCGGTGAGTTGGCGATGCGTGTGAAGCTCACCACGTCTTGCGGGTTCGCCAGCAGCGATAGGTATGCGATCGCATCCTTGATCTCCGCACGCTCGTAGTACTTCGTGCCGCCGACTACCTGGTAGGCGATCTCGCGGCGCACGAGCGTGTCCTCCAGTACCCGCGACATCGCGTTGGTGCGGTAGAACACCGCGAGCTCCGAGCGGCTGACGCCCTCGTCGACGAGCCGCTCGATCTCACCGACGACGAAGCGCGCCTCGGCGTGCTCATCGTCGAGCTCGCGCACCTTGATCTCGTCGCCCTCGCCGAGCTCGCTCCACAGACGCTTGGCGATCCCGCCGCGGTTGTTCTTGATCACCGCGTTCGCTGCTGAGAGGATCTTCTGCGTCGAGCGGTAGTTCTGCTCGAGCTTGACCACGCGCGCGTCGGGGAAGTCGTCCTGGAAGTCGAGGATGTTGCGCACGTCGGCGCCGCGGAACCCGTAGATCGACTGCGAGTCGTCGCCGACGACCGCGAGGTTGCGGTGTCCGGGGATGCTCGCGCGCCGTCCCTCGGCGGGCTCCTCGCGCCCACCGCCGACGAGCAGCGGCAGCCAGCGGTACTGAGCGTGGTTGGTGTCCTGGTACTCGTCCACCAGCACGTGCCGGAACGCCGCCGCGTAGCGCTCGCGCACCTCCTCGAACAGCTCCAGCAGGTTGACCGTGCGAAACAGCAGGTCGTCGAAGTCCATCGCGTTCATGCGGTGCAGCTGACGCTCGTACAGCTCGTATACCTCGGCCACCGTCTGCTCGAAGTAGGAGCCGACGATCTGGGTATAGGCAGCAGAGTCGCGCAGCTTGTTCTTGGCATCGGAGATCTGGCTGTGGATCGCGGCCGGGGTGAAGCGCTTGGGGTCGATCCCGAGCTCGTCGATGCAGCGCTTGGTCAATCGCCGCGCATCGGACTGGTCGTAGATCGTGAACTGGCGCGTGTACCCCAACCGCGGCGCATCGGCGCGCAGCATGCGCGCGCACGCCGCGTGAAACGTCAGCAGCCACATGCCTTTCGTGCGCCGCCCGAGCAGCAGCTCGACCCGTCCGCGCATCTCCTGCGCGGACTTGTTCGTGAACGTGATCGCCAGGATCTCACCGGCCTGGGCCTGGTCGGTGAACATCAGGTACGCGATCCGGTGGGTCAGCACGCGCGTCTTGCCGCTGCCCGCCCCGGCCAGGATCAGGAGCGGCCCCTCACCGTGCGTGACGGCTTCGCGCTGGGGCTCGTTCAGTCCCTCCAAGAGCTCCTGGAGGTGCGCGGCGTGGGGGTTCGCGGGCATGGTGCCTCAGCATAGAAGCGTAGTCGGCGACCAGCGCGGGCCCGTAACCTTCGCGCATGTCGCTAACCAGCGAGGTTCGCATCAGCTGTGCGGAGATCGCCGCGAGCGCGCGCTGGGTCACCATCGACCTCGACGCCGCCGCCGAGGTCCAGCCGCTGCAGCCGCCTCCGCTCGACCCCGATTGCCACTACCTCGAGGGCGAGCCCGACGCGGTCGCGAGCTATCTGTTGACGCTCGACGCGATCAACTTCGGCTCGGGCTGGTTCCCGCAGCTGCGCAAACGCATGGTGGATGGCAGGCCGGTGTCCGGCTACTACACGATCGCGTGGGGATTGAGCGACCGCTTTCGCGCCGACGGACAGTGGAGCGCAGCCGAGCTGCGTGCGCTGCGCACCGACGAGCTCGCCGCCGTGCTCGGGCAGCCGGCGAGCCTGGAGCTGATGGCGCTCTACACGCAGGCCCTGCGGGATCTCGGCCGCTTCCTCGGACAGCGCACAGCAGCAGCGCTCGTGACGGAGGCTCGCTCATCGGCAGTGCGGTTCGCCGGCTCGCTCGCACACGGGATGGCGATGTTCAACGACACCGGTTTCTACAAGCGCGCACAGATCGCCGCGCACGACCTGGCGCTCGCGGGCGTCGCCGACTTCAAGGACCTCGACGAGCTGACGATCTTCGCCGACAACCTCGTGCCCCACGTGCTGCGCTGCGACGGCGTGCTCGTGTACGACTCGTGGCTGGCCACGCGCATCGACAGCGGCCAGACGCTGCGCATGGGCCCGGCCGAACGCGAGCTCAGGGCATGTGCGGTGCATGCGTGCGAGTTGATCGCGGCACGCACGGGCGTGCCCGCGCGCGTGCTCGACAGCTGGCTGTGGAACCGCGGACAATCCCCCGAGTACAAAGCCCGGCCGCGCCACCGCTGCCGCACGGTCTTCTACTGAGACAGCCTGAGCGCGTAGAAACACCCCCGAGCGCGTACGTAGGTAGTCATGTTTTTTTTGAAAAAGGATGAATAAAGAAAAAAAGGAAGAAGGAAGACGAACAAAAAAAGACAGTCCCCAGTCTCCGCGTCTTTATCTAACCGGCCGGATTCCGGCCTCGCGGCCACGGCGCTACCCGCCAGCCGGGTGCTGGCCCTTGACCGGCTGCAGCACCCTCGCCTCCGCGGCGATCTCCTGATCATCCTCAGCGGCAGGCTGGGGCGGATGATCCTCGCCGGACAGCCTTGCGATGGCCCGCTCGAGCGCGCCGATGCGGCTCGCCAGGCCCTGGATCGCCTCGGCGATCGGGTCAGGCAGGTGAATCCAGTCGACGTCCGGGCCCTCGGCGCGGCGCCCGTCGATGCGCACCGGGTGACCCGGATTGCCCACGACGGTCGAGTTGGGTGGCACGTCGGTGATCACGACGCTGTTGGCGCCGATCTTGGCGCCGTGCCCGATCGTGATCGGCCCGAGCAGCTTCGCGCCCGACCCGATCGTGACGTTGTCCTGCACCGTCGGATGGCGCTTGCCAGTCGCAAAGCCCGTGCCGCCCAGCGTCACGCCCTGATAGAGCGTCACGTCGTTTCCGATCTGTGCGGTCTCGCCGATCACGACGCCCGTGCCGTGATCGATGAACAGCCCCTCGCCGATCCGCGCGGCCGGGTGGATCTCGATGCCCGTGAGCGCGCGTGTCAGCGTGGACAGCAGACGCGGCAGCAGCGGGCAGCCCGCCTCGTGCAGCGCATGGGACACGCGGTGGACAAGCAGCGCCTGCACTCCCGGCCAGGTTGTGAGGATCTCACCCGAGCTCACCCCACACGCCGCGGGATCGCGGTCGCGCACCACGGCGACATCGCGACGCAGCTCTTTCGCAACCCGCGCGAAGGTGCCCAGTCCGAGCATCCTCAAAGCGTAGCGTCAGGGCGCAGCGACAAGCCCAGGGAGGCGGCCGTAAGCGCCCAGGGGGATCAAAGCGCGCATGGGGCGAAGAACGCCTGCGAGACGTAGCGCTCGCCGGAGTCGGGCATGATCACCACGATCCGCTGGCCCCGTGACTCAGGGCGTGCGGCCACCTGCAGCGCCGCGCACAGCGCCGCCCCACAGGAGATCCCGGCGAGCACACCCTCACGCCTGGCGCAAGTCCAAGCTGTCTGGATCGCGTCGTCGTCGGACACCGCGATCACCTCATCGAGCAGCTCGCGGTTGAGCACCGGCGGGACGAAGCCGGCGCCGATGCCCTGGATGCGGTGGGGGCCGGGGGGCTCGCCGGACAGCACCGCCGAGCCGGCGGGCTCGACCGCGACGACGCGCAACCCCGGGTTGCGCTCGCGTAGATACTCACCGGCGCCGGTGATCGTGCCGCCCGTGCCGACCCCCGCGACCAGCACGTCCACGCGGCCGTCCAGCGCGCGCTCGATCTCGGGGCCGGTGGTGCGCCGGTGGATGTCCGGGTTGGCCGGGTTCGAGAACTGGTCGGGCAGGAACACGTCGGCGTCGCGCGCGAGCGCACGCGCGGCCTGCACGGCCTCGCCCATCCCGCCGAGCGACTCGGTCACCTCCACGCGCGCGCCGTACAGACGCAGCAGGCTCTCGCGCTCGCGGCTCATCCCCTGTGGGAGCGTCAGCACCAGCTCATAGCCCTTGGCGGCGCACACGAACGCCAGCGCTATCCCGGTGTTGCCGCTAGTTGCCTCCACGATCGTCGTGCGACCCGGCTCGATCTGACCCTGCGCCTCGGCAGCTTCGATCATCGCCACGCCGATGCGATCCTTGACGCTGCCGCCCGGATTGCTCGACTCGAGCTTCGCGAACAGCTGCACATCGTTCGCGGCGACCGTGTGGTCGAGCATCCGCGCCAACTGCACGATCGGGGTGTCCCCAACAAGCTCTGCAATGTTGATCGGAATTTGGGACATCCAACACGAGAATAGTGCCATCGCAGGCACGAGCGCGACCCTGGCACACGTCTGCCCGCGAGGGGACCAGTCGCCCACAGTTCAGATAATCGGCCATGCTCGCTCTACACGAATGATTGGTTTCGGCGCGTTTCCAGTCTTGGAATCGTAGGCATCCACCGATCACAGGGCCATGGCGGCGCAGTCATGGCTGTTTCGAGGCGGCATCGACCGCGAGCGAATGCTCGACATGGACCGGCACCTGCAGCCGGTCCGCCGAGACTCCTTTGGCGTGCTCGCGCTCGCGCTGTGCGCATGCGGACCATGGCTCGGCTGGTGGACGCTGTTCCCGCTGGTGCTCGCGGGCCTCGTGTTCACGCTCGCCGACAGCCGCATGGCCAAGGCAAAGCGCCCGGAGTATGTGATGTTCGCCGCCTGGTCTGGATCGCAGGCGATCATCGCCGCGAGCATCGCGCTCACCGGCGGTCCGCTGGCCCCCACGATCGCCTGGTTCGCCATCCCGGTCGTGACGCTCAGCGCGCGCTTCTCGCCGCGCGGCATCGCCGCCGGGGTCACGATGACGCTCGGGCTGATTCTCACGGTCGCGTTCGCTACCGACGCGGCGGCGGTGATCAAGGATCCGCCGCTGGTGATCGCTCCGATCGGGCTCGTGATCGCGGTGGCGATGCTGTCCACCGCATTGATGCGCTCCGACGTCGAGCATCGCAACGAAGCGGTCATCGACCCGCTCACCGGGATGCTCAACCGCAAGGCGCTGGAGACCCGCACGCAGGAGCTCACGCAGCAGTCGCAGCTGAGCGGGGAGCCGATCGGGATCATCGTCGGCGACATCGACCGCTTCAAGCAGATCAACGACTCGCGCGGCCACGCCGTCGGCGACACCGTGCTGACCGATGTCGCCTACCTGCTGCGCAAACGCCTGCGCGCGTTCGACCTCGCGTATCGCCTCGGCGGGGAGGAGTTCCTAGTGCTGCTGCCCGGCGCTGACCTGCAGCAGACCGCGGCGCTCGCCGAGCACCTGCGCGGTGACGTGTCCGCGGGGACTTTCGCCGGCCAGCGCCTGACGATGAGCTTCGGCGTGGCCTCCTCCCGCCGCGGCGACGCGTTCGACTACCGCGCTGTGTTCGCCGTGGCCGACGCGGCGCTGTACGAAGCCAAGCGCTCAGGACGTGATCGCGTATGTGGCGCCGCGCCACTCGCCGCCGCGGCGATCGTCGCATGAGGGCTCCGCTTCGGACGAAGCCTCAGATCGCTTCAGGAAGCCTCAGATCGCTTCGGGCGAAGCCTCAGATGTCGAAGCCTCAGATGTGGTACATGCTCGCGCCGGCTTCACGCGCTTCACGCTCGATCACGTCGGCGATCGTCGTGCGCCCGAGCAGCGCCCTGGCGGCCTCGGCGGCATCGGCGAACACGCCATGCGCATCGCGTCCGAGCGGTCCGTCGAGCAGCTCGACGACTTCCAGCACGCTCACCGTCGAGGGCGCGCGTGCGAACAGGTAGCCGCCATTGACACCGCGCTGGGAGCTGAGGATCCCGGCGCGACGCAGCGTTGCGAACAGCTGCTCGAGGAACTGTGCTGGCACGTCGCGGCGGCGCGCCAGCTCCCCGATCGACACCGGCTCGGTGCCCGCGCTGCGGCCGAGCTCCGCCAGGGCGAGCACGGCGTAAGGAGATTTGCTGGTGATCGAGATCATCTGTGCGGTGCGCAGGCGCCCGTCGCGGGTCGCCACTCGATCCTAGTGCGTGCGCCGGAGATCCATCAGGCACAACGGTGCTGGGCATGGGCAAGCGGGCTCCACTGCAGCGCGCCGCAGGCGAGCGTTGCGGCTAGAGCCAGCCGCGCTCAGTGGCGATCAAGACCGCCTGCGCACGATCGACGGCGCCGAGCTTGCCGTAGATGTTGTGCAAGTGCGTGCGCACCGTGCTCGTCGAGAGCGTCAGCTCGTGCGCGATCTGCTTGTAGACCTTGCCCTCGGCCAGCCGCTGCAGCACGCCGAGCTCGCGCCCGGACAGCGGACACGGGTCGACGTGGCGCTGGCGCTGGTTGCTGGGGTTGTGCATCTCGTACATCACACGCCGCAGCTCCGCCGGGCCGAGACCGACCATGCGCGCGCTCTTCAGCAGCTCGGCGGGCGACACGGGCGCGCCTTGGGCGTAGTGCGCAAGCATGTCCGCGAGCCGCACGAACGCGGCTTCGCCGACCGCGTCGGGGCTGTGGTGGCGCTCGATCACCGATGCGACGGTTTGCGGCAGACCCCAGCGGCGGGCGAGCACGCCGCCGACCAGCGCGTGGTCGACGCCCAGCTCGCGGCGCTCCTGGTGGATGCGCTCCTCCGGGGTGCGCGCGCTCTGATGCACCTGTGCCGGATAGCCGGGGTAAGCGTGCATCAAGACGAGCTTGCCGATGTCGTGCAGCAGGCTGGTGACGGTCAGGCGATCACGGTGCTCGTAGCCGACCTCGGCTGCCAGCCGGTCGGCGGCGTGCTGCGTGGCCAGCGCGTGCAGGCGGAAGCGCTCGGGCGCTGCGTCCCAGACGCTCGAGCGCTCGAAGAAGTCAAACGTGCGCACGCGCGTGGCGAGCGCATGCACGGCCTCGGGGGTCAGCAGCTCGACGGCGCCGACGACCGTGTCGATGCGCCCGCGCGTGCCCTGCACCTGGTTGGCCAGACGCAGCACGGCGATGATCAGCGCGACGTCGGACTCGACCGCGGTCACGATGTCGGCGGTGGCGACGTTCTCCTTGGAGACGACCGCAAGCAGGCGGTTGCGCGACTCGGCGAGCGCCGGAAACGCTTCCAGCGCTTCGAACGCCATCGTCAGGCGCCGGCCGTGGCCTTCGTTCTGATGGCGGCTGGGAGCCGCGCCGGCAGAGCTCGCTGAGCCCTGGCGCCGAGCGCCCGTCGTCTGCTGCACCTCGTTGCTGCGCCGCTTGGAAGCTGTTGCCTGCATATCCTCGATCCGTTTGGGCCCGCCTGCGAATCCGGCGGGCCGCCGTTCTCGGGGTCTATCGGCAGCGATGGACGAATGGTTGAGGGCTTTATGTGATCTTGCTTAGGCGTCCGCGCGCAGCAGCGCGGCGTCGATCAGCGCGAGCGTCTGCTCGCGGCCGAGCAGCGCGACGCTCTCGAAGATGCCGGGCGAGATCGTCGTGCCCGCCAGGGCGACGCGCAGCGGCTGATAGACGGCGCGCGGCTTGACGGCCAGGCGCTCGACGATCTCGCTCAGCGCCTGCTCCACCGCCGGCTCGTCGAAGCCGGGTGCCTGCTCCAGCGCCGTGCGCACCTGCGCGAGCACCGCCACGCCATCCGCGCCGAGCCAGCGTTCGCGCGCCGCGGGGTCGTCAGTCGGGCCATCGAAGATGAACCCCGCGAGCGGCCAGAAGTCGGCGAGCGTCTGGATCTTCTCGTGACTGATCCGCACCGCGCCCACGAACCGCTCGCGCTGCTCGGCCAACGCATCAGCTGGTGCGAGGCGCTCATGCACGACGTACTGCGCCAGCCGGTCGGCCAGCTGCTCCACGCTCAGCTCACGCATGTACACGCCGTTGAGCCACCGCAGCTTGGCCTCGTCGAACTGCGCCGGGTTGCGGCTGACGCGTTCCAGCGCGAACCGCTCGATCAGCTCCTGCGTCGAGAGGATCGTCGCGTCGTCATCCGTGCCCCAGCCCAGCAGCGCCAGATAGTTGCGCACGGCTTCGGGCAGGTACCCGGCATCACGCAGCTCCTGCACGGAAGCGGCGCCGTGGCGCTTGGAGAGCTTCTTGCCGTCCGGGCCGTGCAGCAGCGGCAGATGCGCGTAGCGCGGCTGCGGCGCGCCGAGCGCCTGCAGCACGAGCAGCTGCTTGGGCGTGTTCGACAGGTGGTCCTCGCCACGCACCACATGCGTGATCGCAGCGTCGAGGTCGTCGATCGCGACGGCGAAGTTGTAGAGCACCGAGCCGTCAGCGCGAGCGATCACCGGGTCGTCGAGGTGTACGTGCTCAAACCGCGTCTCACCGCGGATCACGTCCTCGACGACCGTCGCGCCGTCGTCGGGCACGCGCAGGCGGATCGCGCCGTCCTGCTCGGGCTCGCCGCGGAAGCCGCGCTCGGAGCCGTGGCGCTCCTTGTAGGCCTTGACGTCCTCGGCCGTCGCGGTGGAGCGGTAGGCGTGGCCGCCGTCGAGCAGCGTCTGCAGCGCTTCGCTGTGGCGCTCGGCGCGCTCGCTCTGGAAGATCGGGCCCTCGTCCCAGTCGAGCTCCAGCCAGCGCAGCGCGTCGAGGATCTGCTCGACGTTCTCCGGCGTCGAGCGCTCACGGTCGGTGTCCTCGATGCGCAGCACCAGCGTCCCGCCCGCGCCGCGCGCGAGCAGCCAGTTGAACAGCGCGGTGCGCGCGCCGCCGATGTGCAGCGCGCCTGTGGGTGATGGTGCGAAGCGAACCCTCATAGGATTCGCCCATGCTAATCGGAGCGCACGTCTCACCTGCCGGCGGTCTGCCCAAGGCGATCGAGCGCGGCCTCGAACGAGGCTGCCGCGCGATCCAGATCTTCAACCAGTCGCCGCGCATGTGGCGGCCGAGCAAGTACCCCGAGCAGGACATCGCGGCGTTCAGGGAGGCAATGGCCGCGAGCGAGATCGACGCGGTGCTGATCCACGCCGTGTATCTGCTCAACTGCGCCAGCGACGACCCCGACATCCGCGCCAAGTCGCTGACGTCGCTGACGCACTCGCTGCGCGTCGGCCACGAGATTGGCGCGTCGTGCGTGGTGCTGCACCCCGGTTCTGCCAAGACGGGCGACGTCAAGACCGCGATCGCGCGCGCTGGGGAGACGTTCGCCGCGGCGCTTGCTGACAGCGAGGGCTGTCCGCTGCACCTGGAGAACACCGCTGGCACGGGCGGCACGCTCGGGCGCTCGGTCGACGAGCTCGCGGCGCTGCTGGAGGCGGCCGGCGGCGGCGAGCGGCTGGGGTTATGCCTCGACTCCTGCCACCTACTGGCGTCCGGCTATGACATCCGCACGGCGGCGGGGATGGACGAGCTGGTGCGGGAGCTCGCGGCCAAGGTCGAGCTCGCACGCGTCGGGTCGCTGCACCTGAACGACTCGCAAACGCCGCTGGGGTCCAACCGCGACCGCCACGCCAACGTCGGCACGGGTGAGCTCGGCGAGGACGGCTGTGCCGCGTTCCTGTCCGCCCCTGAGTTCGCGGACCTGCCGTGCGTGCTCGAGACGCCCGGGGAGAACCGCAGCGGCCCCTCGCGTGAAGAGGTCGCGTTCGCGGTGAAGCTGCGCGAGCGGGGCCTGAAAGCCAGACGCGGCTAGCCCGCGAGCGCCGCGGGCGCGAGCACCTGCTCGAGCTCGGCGCGCAGCGTCGGCGTGTGCTGCACGCGGTACGCCTCGCCGAGGCGCAGCCGCCGCGGACCGGCGCTCGTGTCCATCTCGAGCACGACCTCCGCGGGTCCGGGGAAGTTCTCGAGCACGTGCTTGAGCTCGTCGATCACGCTCGCCGGCAGCCGGGCGGCGTCGACGCGCAGGTGCAGCGCGCTGCCCAGCGTCGCCTGACGCGCGGCCGCTTCCGCGCTCGGGCGCGCTTCATCGAGCTCGTCCTGGCTCGGCGCGAAGCGCTCGACCGACTGCACCACGACGCACGTCTTGCCGGCCTCCTTGTGGTCGACGCGCCCGCGGATCAGCACCACCTGGTCGACCGCCAGCGCGGCCTCATGCTCGGCCAGCGCCTTGCCGAACACCAGGATCTCGACCGACCCCTCGAGGTCGTCGAGCGTGGCGAACATCATGTGATCGCCGTTGCGAGTGCGGATGCGCTTGCCCTCGGTCACGATCCCGCCGATCGTGACCCAGTCCTTGTCCCGGCGATCCGCGAGCGCCGCTAGCGGGCAATCCACGCGCGCGCGCAGCGCCTCGCGCAGCGGCTTCAGCGGGTGCGCGGAGATGAACAGGCCGATCGCCTCCTTCTCGACCGCGAGCAGCTCGGGCTGGTCGAACTCCTCAGAGGGGATCGGCGGATGGCTCGGTCGCAGCAGACCCGCGCCGGGCGCCTGCCGATCTGAGCCGTTGGCCGGCGCGGCGGGCTCCTGCAGGTCGAAGATCGACCCCTGACCGATGAGCGCGTCCTGCTGGGCCTTCTGACCTGCGCCCTGCGCCTGCTCGAGCACTCCCAGCATGCCCTTGCGGGTGGCGCCGGTCGAGCCGAACGCGCCGCATTTGATCAACGCCTCGATCGCTTTCTTGTTGACCGAGCGGCAGTCGACGCGCTCGCAGAAATCCCACAGCGAGCTGAACTCGCCGCCCTCTTCACGCGCGCGCTTGATCGACTCGACCGCCTGGAAGCCGACGCCCTTGACCGCGTCCAGGCCGAAGCGGATGTTGCGCTGCACGACGGTGAACTCGTGGTCGGAGAGGTTCACGTCGGGCGGCAGGATTTCGATGCCCATCTCCTCGCAGCGCGCCACGAAGAACGGCACCTTGTCCTTGGTCGACATCACCGAGGAGATCAGCGCCGCCATGTACTCGGCCGGATGGTTGGCCTTCAGCCAGGCGGTGCGGTAGGCGATCAGGGCATAGCACGCGGCGTGCGACTTGTTGAACGAGTAGTCGGCCGACTTCTCGTTGGTCTGCCACAGGAAGTCGGCGACTTCCGAGCGCGTGCCCGACGCTGCGCAGCCCTGCATGAACTCGGGCTTGAGCGCGCCCATCGCTTCGCGGTTCTTCTTGCCGATCGCCTTGCGCAGGTCGTCCGCCTTCGCCCCGGAGAAGCCCGCGATCTCCTTGGAGATCTGCATCGCCTGCTCCTGGTAGAGGATCACGCCCTTGGAGGACTCGAGGATCGGCCCCAGACGCTCGTCCTGGTAGACGATCGCGTCGGGGTTGCGCTTGCCCTTCGCGTACACCGGGATCTGATCCATCGCGCCCGGGCGGTACAGCGCCACCAGCGCCACCAGGTCGTTGAACTCGTCGGGGCGTACGCGCTTGAGCGCTTCGCGCATGCCTTCGGACTCGAACTGGAACACGCCGGTCGAGTCGCCCTTGGCCAGCATCTCGTACGTGCGCTTGTCATCCAGCGGCAGCGTGGTCATGTCCGGTCGCGCGATCGCCTGGCCGTCGGCGTCGCGGGCGGAGCGCTCGATGATGTCGAGCGCGTCCTCGATCACGTCGAGGTTGCGCAATCCGAGGAAGTCCATCTTCAGCAGCCCGATGTCCTCGATCGGCTTCATCGAGAACTGCGTGACCGTGCGATAGATCTTCTCGCCGTTCTCGCCGGTGCCGGCGTCGGCGAGCTGCAGCGGCACGATGTCGGTCAGCGGCCGGTCGGCGATCACGACGGCGGCGGCGTGGATCGATGAGTTGCGCACGATCCCCTCGAGGCCCTTGGCGGTGTCGATGATGCTGCGCGCGTTGGGGTCCTCGTCATACGCCTTGCGCAGCGGCTCGCCGCTCTTCAGACAGTCCTCGAACGACGGCGCGCGGCCCATGATCGGGTCGGGGATCAGCTTCGCCAGGCGATCGCCCATGCCGTAGTCGAAGCCGAGCACGCGCGCGGCGTCACGGGTCGCGGCGCGCGGGAACATCTTGCCGAAGGTGACGATCTGCGCGACTGACTCGCGGCCGTACTTCTCGGTTACGTAGCGCATCACGCGCTCGCGCCCGCGCACGGAGAAGTCGATGTCGATATCAGGCATCGACACGCGCTCGGGGTTCAGGAAGCGCTCGAACAGCAGGTCGTAGCGCAGCGGGTCGACGTCGGTGATCGACAGGCAGTAGGACACGATCGAGCCGGCTGCCGAGCCACGTCCGGGGCCGACCGCGACGCCGTTTTCCTTGGCGAACTTGACGAAGTCCCAAACGATCAGGAAGTAGGCGTTGAAGCCCATACGATCGATCACGCCGAGCTCCATCTCCATGCGCGCGATCGCCTCCGCCGGCGGCGGGTCGCCGTAGCGCAGGCGCAGCCCCTCCTGCACGCGCGCCCGCAGGTAGTCGCGCTCGGGCGTGCCGTCCGGCGTCGGGTAGCTGGGGATCAGCTGCTTGTCGAGCTCGAGCTGCACCGAGCAGCGCTCGGCGATCTCCAGCGTGCTCGCCAGCGCTTCCGGCCATTCGGCGAACGCGCTGACCATCTCGGCGTTGTCGCGCAGATAGAACTCGTTCGTCTCGAAGGTCATCTTCGGCGCGGCGATCGTGCTCTTGGTCTGCACGCACAGCAGCGCCGTGTGGTGGTCGTAGTCTTCGCGGCGCAGGTAGTGGACGTCACCGGTGCCCACCAGGCTGCCGCCGACCTCGCGCGCGATCCGCACGATGCCCTCGTTGCACTTCTCCTGATCGGCGAGGCCGTTCTTCTGCACTTCGAAGTAGACGTTGTCCGCGCCGAAGATGTTCAGCAGCTCGTCCGCGTGCGCACGCGCGTCGTCCGGGCGATCCTGCAGCAGCCGCTGGCAGAAGCGCGACGCCAGGCAGCCGGTGAGCGCGATCACGCCCTCGGAGTGCTGTGCCACCTGGCCCAGGTCGACGTTCGGCTTGCCGCGGTTCAGGCCTTCCAGGAAGCCCGCCGAGGAGAGCTTGACGAGGTTGCGATAGCCGGCGTCGTCGGCGGCCAGGAGCGTCAGGTGGTTGCGCTCGACGCGGCCACCAGTTGTCGCCTTGTGGTCGTCGACGAGGTAGATCTCACAGCCGATGATCGGCTTGACACCGTGCTTGGCGCAGGCCTTGTGCAGCTCGACCGCGCCGTTCATCACGCCGTGGTCGGTCAGGCCCAGGGCGGGCTGGCCGAACTCCGCCGCGCGGGCCGCGAGCGCGTCGATCTTGCAGGCGCCGTCGAGCAGCGAGTACTCGGAGTGGACGTGGAGATGGGCGCAGGAAGGAGTGCTCACGGGACTGGGTGGATGGTAGGTGCCGGGCCGGCGGAGAGCGGCGCCCGGGGTGGGCAAACACGCTGCTTGCGTGAATCGCCGGCAGCGCTCGCGCGGTACGCGAGCTGGGACTACCCGCCGGCGCCGAGCCCCTGTGCGCGATCGGTCCAGCCGAGCAGCAGCTGCAGCGCGGCGGCGCTGCCATCCACGAGCACCTGCTCGCCCGCCGGCAGGCTGACTCCGGCCAGCATCGACACGAACGCGAGCTCGCTGAGCCTGACGGTGGCGAGCGGCTGCTCGTCGCGTACGCGCGTCACGACGAGCGGCTCGCCGTCGCGCACACGCACCTGCAGCACCGCGCCCGGCTCGTCATCCAC
This sequence comes from Solirubrobacteraceae bacterium, assembly GCA_035474295.1. Taxonomy (GTDB): domain Bacteria; phylum Actinomycetota; class Thermoleophilia; order Solirubrobacterales; family Solirubrobacteraceae; genus Palsa-744. The sequence goes on along the minus strand of DATINL010000020.1, from coordinate 75,781 downwards.
GCGAAACGCCACGACGAAGCGATGCCCGGCCGTCCAGGCGGGGTCGATCGCTTCAGCCAGCGCCAGCAGCAGCAGACCCGGCCACACGCGGATGCCGGCCCCGGCGAGCTCCGCCAACGCCACCGGGGCGCTGCGCGCCGCACGCAGCCGCCGGGCACGACGCTTGCCCGCGCGCACCCGCAGCCCCGGCTGGCGCCGCCGGGCTCCGCCGCCGGCAAGCTCGCTGAAAGCCGCTGCGGGACCTTCGAGGATGAAGTCCAGCTGCTCGTCGCGCGCGAGCGTCGGCACGCGCCGCACCCGCGTCTGCTCCCCTTCGAGCTCGACGATGAAGCTGCCGAGCTCGGTCAACTTCGCGCCGTAACGGGTCGGGCGATCCATGACCAGCCGCTGAGCCGGCAGCAGCTCGAGGATCAGCTCGGCCGCGAGCTTCGCGTCACGCCCCTCGGCGACCGCGCGGATTGCCGGCGCCAGCCACGGCGCATGGTTGCTGGAAGCCGCCAGCAGCCGCGGATGGAAGCTCGTCTCAGCGTGCCGCGCGGGTGCGAACGTCGGCGACATTTCAGCGTCTGCGTCGGGCTCGGCACGCCCTGCGACCGCCTCCTTGAGCTCCGCGACAGGTTCCGCGCGGGCCTGCTCGCTCTGCAGCTCACCGACAGCGGCGACTCGCGCCCGCAGTCGCTCCACTGCCGCGGCGAGCGCCTGTGCCATCTCGCCGTCGTCCGGCGTCTGCGGCTGCGCAGGCGCCGCCGAGATCTGTGTCGCGGGGGGAGGCGGCGCATACACGGGCTGTGTAGCGGGCTGCTGCTCGCGGGGGGCTGAGCGTTCGCGCTGAAGCGCGGCGCGCAGCTCTGATGCAACACGCATCAGCTCGCGCACGATCAAGCCCATGCGCAGATAGCCCTCACGCGCCCGCCCGAGCTGCAGCTCGGCGCGCTTGCGGGCCGAGCGTTCGGTGTCGGCTTCGCGGCGCGCCTGATCCGCGTGAAGCTCGAGCGTCTGCAGGCGCGCTGCCAGCGTGCCGCTGTGATGCTCGGCGCGCTCGCGCAGCGCGGTCGCCTGGCGTTCGGACGCCTGGGCGCTGCTCACGCGCTGCTCGACGTCGGCCTTGCTGCGTTCGAACTCGAGCTCGCGCAGGTTCAGCTCGGCTTCGCGTTCGAGCAGCTCGCGTTCGGAACGCGTCAGCGCGACCCGCTCGGCGGCGGCAGCCTGCTCGGCTTCGGCGAGCTCACGGCGTACGCGCTCGAGCTCGTCGGTGAGCTCCCGCACGTGACGCTCGCTGGCGTTCACACGGTGCTGCAGGCGGTCGATCTCGGCGCGCTTCTCGCGCTGGAGCTGCTCGCGGCGGTCCTCGGCCTCGACCCGCAGCTGCTGCTCGGCGTATTCGCGCTGCTTGACACGGCGCACATCCTGCTCGCGCTCGGCCAGCTGCTCGAGCGTGCGCTGACGCTCCTCGGCCGTGTCCCGTACGCGGCGCTGCAGCTCGGTGATGTGCGTCTCGAGCGTGCGCACCGTCGCCTCGGCCATTTCCGCGCGCTGCAGCAGCCCGGCGTCGCCGGGCTCCAGGCGTCGCGCGCGGCGCTCGGCCAGGATGTCGCGGTCGACCTGTCGCTTGCGATCCATGTCAGACGGCTCGTCCTGTTCACCCACGGCGCTCACCATCCACGGTCACGCGCTCGCGCGCGGGCGTCCGGGTGCGTCGTCACGGGGTGCAGGAAACGCGGCATTGGAGCTGGCCCAGCGTAGGCGCCGCGCCGGACGCGAACGCCGTTTCGTTGTAAGCGCCGCGCCGGACGCGAATGTGGCTCGCCGTCTGACGGGCGCGCGGGGGCCACGCGTGAGCGGCGGCTGCTCAGCTCTGCTCAGCTCAGCGCACGGCGCCCGGCGAGCGCGACGGCGCCCAGCGCCAGCGCGGCCAGACCGACGGCGGCCGCGGAAGTGCGAGCCGAGGGCAGCCGACTCAAGTACGCGCGCCGGATGTACCACTTGCCACCGTTCCAGACAGCGAAGCCGAGGAGCTTGTAACCAGTGCTGTTCATCGCAGTCATGCTACCCCGCTGGCGGGAAGCTCATTCCTGCTGGCGAGAAGCTCATTCCTGCTGGCGGGGAGCTCATTCGTTGCGCAGGCGCCAGGCCATGCGCGACTGCAGCGACCACAGGTCGATGAAGCCCGGTGAGGCGGTCTGTGAGAACAGGCCGCCGGATTCGCTGAAGGACGCCAGCGCCTGGTCGTACACGGCGCCTGCAGCTGCGCGCGTGACGACGCGTGCGTGCCCCTTGTAGAGCTTCACGCCGATCGTGCCGGTGACCTGCTCGTTGACGCTCTGCATGTACGCATCGAGGTCGCCGCGCAGCGGCTCCCACCACAGGCCGGCGTACACGAGATAGGCCCACTGGCGGTCGAGCCCCGCTTTGAACTGGTTCTGGTGGATCGTGCAGACCAGCTTCTCGAGCTCCTGGTGGGCGGGCAGGATGATCGCCGCGGCCGGCACCTCGTAGATGTCGCGCACCTTCAGGCCGACGATGCGGTCCTCGATGTGGTCGACGATCCCGACGCCGTGGCGCGCTCCGATCGCCGCGACGCGCTCGAGCAGCTCGACGAGCTCCAGGCGCTCGTCGTTCAGCGCCACCGGCACGCCGCGCTCGAAGCCGATGCGTACGGTCTCGGGCTCGTCCGGGGCGCGCTCGGGCGGCGTGACCAGCTGGAACACGTCGTCCTCGGGCGCGCGGTCGAGCTCCTCGATCCAGCGACCTTCCGAGGAGCGCCCCCAGAGGTTGTCGTCGATCGAGTAGGGCGTGACCTCGCTGCCGCCCTTGACCGGGATGCCGTGCTCGCGTGCGTACGCGAGCTCCTCTTCACGCCCCATCTGCCAGGAGCGCACCGGCGCGATCACCTTCAGCTCCGGCGCGAGCGTAGCCACGGTGGCTTCGATCCGCACCTGGTCGTTGCCCTTGCCGGTGCACCCGTGCGCGATCGTGTCGCAGCCGCTGCGTCGCGCGTAGTCGACCGCGAGCTTGGCGATCAGCGGACGCCCGAGCGCCGTGAACAGCGGATAGCCGCCTCCGTACAGCGCGTTCGCCTTGATCGCCGGCGTGACGTAGTCGCGGGCGAACTCCTCGCGCGCGTCGACCACGTGGCAGTCGAGCGCACCAAGCTTCAGCGCCTTGCCCTTGACGACCTCGTAGTCCTCGCCGGGCTGGCCGAGGTTGACCGTCAGCGCAACCACCTCGGCGCCGTACTGGTCCTGGATCCACTTCAGCATCACGCTCGTGTCGAGGCCGCCCGAGTACAGCAGCAGCACGCGGCCGACCTGACCTGGCTCGGCTTCGTAGCTGGCGGTCTTCGGCGGGAAGATGCGGGGGTCCTGGTCGGTCATCGGCGGGGAAGGCTACTGGGACACAGCGCGCATCGCAGAGCGAGCGTCATGCGTCGGCGTGCGCGGCACGCCGGCTCACGCGGCCAGCGCCGCGCCCAGCCGCGCAAGCGCCTCGTCGACCTCCGTTGGGCCGATCGTCAACGGCGGCAGCATGCGCACCGTGGTGGGGCCGGTGGCGTTGGCGACCAGCCGCTGCTCGAGCAGCGCGCGGCGCACGACCGCGGGCGCCGGCACGTCGAGCTCACAGGCGACCATCAGGCCGCGGCCGCGCACTGAGCTGACGTGTGGCAGCTGCTCCAGGCCGGCCATCAGCCGTGCGCCCAGCTCGCTCACGCGCGCGAGCAGCGCGGGGTCGTCGATCAGCTCCAGGGCCGCGAGCGCCGCGCTGGCGACGACGGGGCCGCCGGCGAACGTGGAGCCGTGGTCGCCGGGCGCGAACACGTCGGCCAGGCGGGGGCCGGTTACGAGCGCGCCGATCGGCAGCCCACCGCCGAGTGCCTTGGCGGTGGTGAGCGCATCCGGGGTCACCCCCAGTTGCTCGTACGCCCACAGCGAGCCCGTGCGACCCATGCCGCACTGGATCTCGTCGAAGATCAGCGCTGCGCCGTGCGTGTCGCAGGCGGCGCGCGCAGCGTGCAGCAGCTCTTCTGACAGCACGTTCACACCGGTTTCCCCCTGGATCGGCTCGAGCAGCACCGCGGCGGTGCGCTCGTCGACCGCGGCGCTGAGCGCTTGCGGGTCGGGGGCCACCGCGCGGAAGCCCGGAACGAGCGGCGCGAACGGCGCTTGCTTGGCCTCCTGTGGGGTCGCCGACAGCGCGCCGTACGTGCGCCCGTGGAAAGCGCCGTGCACGACCACGATGTCGCCCGCCGCCTTGGCTTTGCGCGCGAGCTTGATCGCAGCCTCGTTGGCTTCCGCGCCGGAGTTGCAGAAGTACACCTTTCCACCCAGGCTCGAGCGCGACAGGCGCTCGGCGAGCTGCATCGCTGGCTCGGTGTAGAACAGGTTGCCGACGTGCATCAGCCGGCCGGCCTGCTCGCACACCGCCGCCACCACGCGCGGATGGCAGTGACCGACGTTGGTGACGGAGATGCCGCACAGGAAATCGAGGTACTCGTTGCCGTCGGCATCCCACAGCCGCGCGCCGTCGCCGCGCACGAACTCCACCGGGAGGCGCGCGTAGGAGGCGATCAGGCTGTCGGCTTCGATCCGCTGCAGCTCGGCAAGCGTCATCGTGCGGCGCCCCGCCCGCTGAGCAGCCAGGAGCGCGTCATCGCGGCGCGCCCCACCGACTGAGCAGCCTGGAGAGCGTCATCGTGCGGCGCCGATCTTGGTGCCGATGCCGGCGTCGGTGAAGAGCTCCAGCAGCAGCGAGTGCGCCAGGCGACCGTCGATGATGTGCGCTGCGTTGACACCGCTGTTGATCGCATCCACGCACGCTTGCAGCTTCGGGCGCATGCCGCCGTCGAGCGCTGCGAGCGCCTGGCTGACCTCCGCGCCGGTGGCCTGCCCGATCAGGCTGTCCGCATCCGCGGGGTCCCTGAGCCAGCCGGGTACGTCGGTGAGGAACACGACTTTGTACGCGCCGAGCGCGCCGGCCACCGCGCCGGCGGCCTCGTCGGCGTTGACGTTGTACGAGTTGCCGTCGCGGTCAGACCCGACTGAGGCGATCACGGGGATGTAGTCGCGCGCGACGTGCAGCAGCACGTCGACGTTGACACGCTCGATGCTGCCGACGAAGCCGATGTCCTCGCCGTCGGGCGCCGTGCGCCGCGCGATCCTGAACAGCGAGCCGTCGTCGCCGCACAGCCCGACGGCCGGCTGGCCGTGGCGGCTGAGGCGCAGCACGATCTCCTTGTTAATCTTGCCGACGAGCACCATCTTGGCGACTTCGACCGTGTCAGCGTCTGACACGCGCAGGCCGCCGACGAACTGCACCGGCAGGCCGAGGCGCTCCATGTAGGAGGTGATCTCCGGTCCGCCGCCGTGTACCACGATCGGGTTGAGCCCGACGTACTTCAGCAGCACCACGTCGCGGGCGAACTCCTCGCGCAGCGCGGCGTCCTCCATCGCGGCGCCGCCGTACTTGATCACCACCGTCTTGCCGTGGAACTCGCGGATGTAGGGCAGCGCTTCGAGCAGCGTTCCGACGTCGCGCATCAGTTCGACCTCCATCCCGTGCGATTTGTCATGTCGTGTAGTCCGCGTTGATCGTCACGTACTCGTGCGAGAGATCGGAGAAGAACACTTCGGTTTCCGCGCCCGCGCCCGGCAGGCCGATCTGATACTCGACTTCGGTGCCTGCCACGGCTGCTGCCAACTGCGTCTCGTCGGTCGGCAGCGCGACGCCGGCGGAGCACACCTGGATGCCTTCGATGTGGATGTCAACCGCCAACGGTGCGGTGCCGGGCAGCGCCGCGCCCACGGCTTGCACGATCCGCCCCCAGTTGGGGTCGCCGCCGTGCAGCGCGGCTTTCACCAGCGGCGAGTTGGCGACCGCGCGGGCGACCGCCTCGACGCCATCCGGGTGCCCGCCGCGCACGACGACGCGCGCGATCCGGCGCGCTCCTTCGCCGTCCTTGACCATCAGGATCGCGAGCTGGCGCAGCAGCGCGTCGAGCGCTTCGCCGAAGCGCAGCTCGTCCTCGCTCTCGGGCTCGATCTGCACGCCGCTGGCGCCCGAGCACATCAGGATCGCGGTGTCGTTGGTGGACAGCTGCCCGTCGACCGACGCGCGATCGAACGAGCGCTTCACGCACACCCCGAACAACAGCTCGGCCGTCTCCGGCGTGAGCGCCGCGTCGGTCTGCACGAAGCACAGCATCGTCGCAAAGCGCGGCGAGATCATGCCCGCGCCCTTGCATTGCGCGCTGAGGCGCACGGTGCCCGCGGGCAGCTGCAGCTCCAGGCATGCGCGTTTCTCGAACAGGTCGGTCGTCTGGATCGCCTGCTGGAAGTCGCCGTCGCCGTCGGCGCGCAGCGGCTCGCGCAGGCGCAGGATCCCGCTCATCACCTGCTCCAGCGGCAGATCCTGGCTGATGCCGCCGGTCGAGGCCACCGCCACCTCCTGCTCGGATACGCCTGCGATCATCGCCGCGGCGCCTTGCGTCTTGGCGGCCGCATCCAGCCCGCGCCGGCCCGTCGCCGCGTTCGCGCAGCCCGAGTTGGCGAGCACCGCACGCAGCCCGTCGAGGCGGCAGCGCTCGCGCGTCAGCAGCACCGGCGCCGCCGGCGTGCCTGTCGCGGTGAAGCGCGCCGCGCTGACCGCTTGCGGCCCGTCGCACACGAGCAGCCCCAGGTCACGGTTGCCGCTCGGCTTGATCCCACACGCCACGCCGGCAGCGCGAAACCCGGCCGGCAGCCCAGCGTCGGGGCCGAGGTCGCGCACGTGTACAGGCGCCGGCACCCAGCGCGAGTGGAAGAACGGCTGCGGCGGGCCGGCCGCTGTCTGGTCGCCGCGCAACTGCTCGCCGGTCTGCGCGTCGCGCAGCTGCTTGCCAGGCTGCGTGCCGGGTTGTTCAGCGCTCACGCGAGTCCCGTCGTCTCGGGCAGGCCGAGCATCAGGTTGAGGTTCTGGATCGCCTGTGAGGAAGTGCCTTTCCAGAGGTTGTCGATCGCTGAGAACACCAGCAGCTTCCCTGTATGTGAATCGACGGTTGCGAAGATCCGACAGAAGTTGGTATCGCGCACCTCGCGCACCCCGGGCGGGCCGTCTACCACCTCGACGAACGGCTCGTCGTCGTACGCGGCCGCGTAGAGCTCACCCAGCTCGAGCTCTGAGACCGCGCGGGTCGGCGTCACGTAGCAGCTCGCCAGCTCACCCTGGTCGAGCGGCACCAGGTGCGCCTGGAACTGCACGCGCAGCTCAGCGCCCTGCAGCGCCAGCTGCTCCTCGATCTCCGGCGTGTGCCGGTGGGCGGCGACCTTGTAGGGAATGATGTTCTCTCCGGCCGTCGACAGGTGCGTCGTGTCGGTCGGCGTGCGTCCAGCGCCGGAGACGCCCTGCTTGGCGTCGATCACGACGTCCGCGATCAGCCCGGCGCGGGCCAGCGGCGCGAGGCCGAGCACCGCCGCGGTCGGGTAGCAGCCCGGGTTGGCCACTAGCTTCGCCCCGGCGATCTGCTCACGGTGAAGCTCCGTCAGGCCATACACGGCGTCGCGCAGAAGCTGCGGGCGCGGGTGCTCACCGTACCACTGCTCATAGGTCGCAAGCTCTGACAGGCGGAAGTCCGCACTCAGGTCGACCACGCGGATGCTGCGCTCCAGCAGCGCCGCGACCGTCGGCGCGGCGGCCGCGTGCGGGTACGCCACGACTGCCGCGTCGATCTTCTGCAGCGCGGCGACGTCGAGCTCCTCCAGCAGCAGCGGCACGCGATAGCGCGGATAGATCTCGTCCAGCCGGCGACCGACCTCCGAGCGCCCACTCACGCCTGCCAGCTCGATCTGTGGGTGGCGCCACAGCAGGTGCGCCGCCAGCGCACCGGCGAACCCGGTCGCGCCCGCGACCAGCACGCGTGGCGAACCCGGCTCGAAGACCTGCTGCTCAGCCACGCAGCTCACCCCCCAGCTCGCCGAGCGCGAGCACGATCCGCTCGCGCAGCGGCGCCACGTCGTCCTCGGTGAGCGTGCGGTCGGGCGCCCGGAAGACCAGCGCCAGCGCGAGCGAGCGCCGGCCGTCGCCCACTTGCGGGCCGGTGTAGACGTCGAACACGCTGACAGCGTCGAGCAGCTTGCCGCCGGCGGCACGTGCGGCGTCGAGCACCACCTGCGCTGCCACCGACTCCGGCAGCACCACGGCGAGATCCTGGCGCAGCGGCGGGTAGCCGATCAGATCCCGGTACAGCGGCTGCGAGGCGTGCTCGATCAGCATGTCGAGATTCAGCTCCAGGCACGCGACGTTCGGCAGCTCCCACGCTTCGGCCACCAGCGGGTGCAGCTCGCCGAGCCAGCCGATCTCGAGATCGCCGAGGACGATCGCGGCGCTGCGCCCCGGGTGCAAAAACGGCTGCGGCGCGGGCGCCAGGCGCAGATCGCGCACGCGCAACGCGTCGGCGAGGCTTTCGAGCACGGCTTTGACCGCGAACAGGTCGACGCTCGGCGGCTGCGCGTCGCGCCACGTGGCCGGCATCGCGCTGCCCGCCAGCAGCACCGCGAGCGAGCGCTGCTCATCGACGCCCGTGGTACGCGCGCCAGGCGCGCGCGTACCCGCAGCGGGCGCGCGCCGGAACACAGTGCCGACCTCGAACAGCCGCAGATCCCCCATCCCGCGCGCGATGTTGCGCGCCGCCACGTCGAGCAGCGAGCCGATCAGCGTGGTGCGTAGCAGCGACTGCTCTTCCGACAGCGGGTTCTCGATCCGCACCTCGTGGCGGCGCTCGTCCTGCGCCGGCAAGCGCAGCCGATCGACGACGCCTGGGGCTGCGAACGTCCAGCCGACGACCTCGTGTAGACCGCGCCCGGCGAGCGCATCCACGGCGCGCCTGCGAGCGCGCTGCGCGAACGTGAGCCGACCGTACGCGCCGCGGCGCTTGGGTAGCGTCGCCGGCAGCTTGTCGAGCCCGTCGATGCGAGCCACCTCTTCGATCAGGTCGGCCTCGCGCGTGACGTCGGCGCGGCGCAGCGCCGGGACCGTGACGTCCAGACCGTCGCCGGCCGGGGCGGTGTCGAACGCCAGCGCCTGCAGGATCTCGGCCTGACGCTCGCGTGCGATCGGGGTGCCGAGGATCGCCTGCACGCGCTGCTCACGCAGGCGAATCAGCTGCGGCGCGGCGGGCGGCGCGCCCACGTCGAGCGTTCCCGGCAGCACGCGCGCGCCGCACAGCTCGATCAGCAGCTGGGTCGCAACCGCCTGCGCATGCATGCACTGCTCGGGCGCTAGCCCCTTCTCGAAGCGCGCCGAAGCCTCACTGCGAACCGCCAGCGTCCAGGACGTGTGGTGGATCATCGGGCCGCTCCAGTTGGCCACCTCCAGCAGCACCCGGCTCGTGTCGGGCTGCACTTCCGAGCGCGCCCCGCCCATCACGCCAGCGATCGAGGTCGGCCCGTCGGCGTCCTCGATCACGACCATCCGCTCGTCGAGCGTGCGCGTCTGGCCATCGAGCGTCTCCACGGTCTCGCCTGCGTGCGCGGCGCGCACCGTCAGGCGCCCGCCCGCGACGCGGTCGAGATCGAACGCGTGCAGTGGCTGACCGGTGAGCAGCATCGCGTAGTTGGTGATGTCGACCACGTTGTTGATCGGCCGCTGCCCCGCGGCCGACAGCCGCGCCTTCAGCCAGCTCGGCGACGGCCCCACCTTGACGTTTTCGAACACGCGCGCGGTGAAGCGCGCGCACAACTCCGGGCACTCGACAGCCACCTCGATCGGGCCGGGCGTGCCCTCAGCGCCGGCGATCGGGCCGGGTGTGCCCGCGTCCTCGGTCCACGGCTCCGGCGCGAGCGGCGCGCCGGTCGCTGCGTGCAGCTCACGCGCGACGCCGTACACCCCCAGGCAATCCGGGCGGTTGGGAGTGATCTCGAGCTCCAGCACGTCGGTGGCGATCGGCAGCACGTCCGCCAGCGGCATCCCCGGCGTGAGCCGCCCTACCCCATTCCCCGGACCCGGCGCTCCCACCTGCGCCGCAGCGCCCGAGAGCCCGGATCCGTCGTCCGGCGCGCCCGCCTCGAGCACCATGATGCCGGCGTGGTCGGAGCCGATCTGCAGCTCGTCCTCGGCCAGGATCATCCCGGCGGATGCGACGCCGCGCAGCTTCGCCCGCTTGAGCTTGGTGCCGTCCGGCATGATCGCGCCGGGACACGCGACTGCGACCGTCTGGCCCGCGGCCACGTTCGGCGCGCCGCACACGATCGTCGCCGGACCGTCAGGCGTGGCTGGACCGAGATCCACCTCGCACACGCGCAGTCGGTCGGCGTCTGGGTGGGGCTGCACCGCGAGCACCTTCCCCACCAGGAAATGCTCGGTCGCGCCGACGCCGTGGTGGTGGATCGCTTCGACCTTGGTGCCGGTCATCGTCAGGCGCTCCTCGATCTCGCGCACGTCGAGCTCGGGGTCGCAGTACTCGCGCAGCCATAGCAGTGGAACGCGCATCAGCCGAACTGCTCCAGGAAGCGCAGGTCGTTCTCGTAGTAGAGCCGCAGATCGGGGATGCCGTGCTTGAGCATCGCGATCCGCTCGACGCCCATGCCCCAGGCGAAGCCCTGCACCTTCTCCGGGTCATAGCCGGGCTCGTTGGCAGCTGTGGTTTGCACGTAGGAGTACACGTTCGGGTCGATCTCACCCGCGCCGAGCACTTCCAGCCAGCCTTCGCCCTTGCACAGCGCGCAGCGCGAGCCGTCCTTGAGGAAGCCCTTGCCGGAGCAGTGAAAGCAGGACACGTCGACTTCGACGCTCGGCTCCGTGAAGGGGAAGAAGTGCGGGCGCAGGCGCACGTTGCGCTGATCGCCGAACACGGTGCGCGCGAACGCCAGCAGCGTGCCTTTCAAGTCAGCCAGCGTAATGTCCTCGTCGACGGCGAGACCTTCGACCTGATGGAACTGCGGCGTGTGCGTGGCGTCGCTGTCCAAGCGGTACACGCGCCCGGGGATGATCACGTAAAGCGGCGGCGGGTGCTGCTCCATCGCACGGATCTGCATCGGCGAGGTGTGCGTGCGCAGGACGACGTCGTCGGACACGTAGAACGTGTCCGTGCGCGCTCGCGCCGGGTGCGTCGGGCTGTGGTTGAGCGCGTCGAAGTTGTAGTGCGTCGTCTCCAACTCGGGACCTTCGAGCACCGTGAATCCGAGGCCGAGGAAGATGTCCTCCAGCTCGCGCTGGGTAGCGGTGAGGACGTGCATGCGCCCCACCGGCTGCGCAGGCGCGCCGGGCAGCGTGACATCCACCCGGTCCTCTGCCAGGCGCACGTCGAGCTCACCGGCGCGCAGCTGCGTCGTACGCGCTGCCAGCAGCGCTTCCAACTGCTGGCGCGCCTGGTTGGCGGCCTTGCCGACTACGCCGCGCTGGGCCGGCTCGAGCTCGGCGACGCCGCGCAGCAGCTGCGGCAGCTCGGCTTTGCGCCCGAGGTGGCGCACGCGCAGCTGCTCGAGCTCCTCGCTGGTGTGCGCCGCGGCGATCGCTGCTTGCGCTTGCGCGCGCAGCTGCTCTATCCGTTCGATCATGACGCCGGGACCCTAGTCATTTCGTAGAGCGCAACGGTGGCCGCCATCGCCGCGTTCAAGGAGTCTGATTCGATCGGGATGTGAGCAACCCTGTCGCATGCGCTCACGAGCGGCTCGGGAAGCCCGGCGCGCTCAGCGCCGACGAGCAGCGTCACAGCGCCCTGGGCGGAGCGCCGCAGCGCGTCGCCTGCATGCGCGACCAGCGCGATCCGCTCACCTGGCAGCGTCTGCACGTCGTGTGAGCGCGCCAGCGCGACCGAGAAGATCGCGCCCATGCTGGCCCTGACGGCTTTCGGCCCGTGCGGGTCGGCGCAGCCCGGCCCGAGCACCACACACGACGCGCCGAACGCGAGTGCCGAGCGCAGCACGGCGCCGACGTTGCCGGGATCGCCGACGCCGTGCAGGTACACGCACAACGGCCCCACGGGATCGCTCCAGCGTTGCTCGTACACGCCGATCACGCGCGTGCCGGAGCCGAGCGTCGAGACGGCTGTGAGCGCGTCGGCGTCGACATCGGTGAACGCGGAGCCGCCGAGCCCGCTGCCGGCCAGCCTGTAGCCCGCGAGCGCCGGGCGCCGGGCCGCAGCGGCTGCGGTCACCAGGTCTTCGCCTTCCGCCAGGAAGCGCCCGCTGCGCTCGCGTTCGCGTCTGGTGCGCAGACGGCGCAGCTCCTTCAAGCGGGCATTGTGGGGTGAGTTGATCTGGGTCATCGGAGCGGGGTTATGTGTAGTGGAAGAGTGAACGTCCAAGGGTTGACGGGTTAAACAAAAAGGGCGCCGTCCTTGAGGAAGCGGCGCCCGGAGGGTGAGTGCGATCGGCCTGTTCGTCAGACAGCCGACGCCTCCCGGGCGACTTCGGCGAAACGTCGGAACGCGTCTGCATCGCGCACGGCGATGTCCGCCAGCACCTTACGGTCCAGCTCCACCCCAGCCAGCGACAAGCCGTGCATGAACTGCGAGTAGCTCATCCCATTCAGGCGCGCGGCCGCGTTGATGCGGGTGATCCACAACCGGCGAAAATCACGCTTGCGGTTGCGCCGATCGCGGTACGCGTACGCGTCCGCCTTCATCAGCGCTTCCTTCGCGCGCTTGTAATTCGAGTGCGCCTCGCCGCGGAAGCCCTTGGTGAGCTCCAGCGTGGCGCGACGCTTCTTGCGCGCGTGTACCGACCGCTTTACCCGCGTCACTTGCCCACCCCCAGCATCCGCTTGATACGCGGCGTGTCATGGTCGGACATGATCGCCGGCTGCCCGAGCGAGCGCTTGCGCTTCGGCGACTTCTTCTCGAGAATGTGGCTCGTGAAGGGGTGCCGACCGCGCACCTTGCCGGTGCCGGTGACCTTGAAGCGCTTCTTCGCGCCGGAGTGTGTCTTCATCTTGGGCATGCGAGCGGACGATTATGGCAGACCGTGCGGTTCATGCTCGGCCGCCTGCCCCGCGCCACGGCCGATCGCGCCCCACCCCGAGGCTCGAGACCGCGCTTTGGGCTCTCCCAAGCCGTTCTGCGATGTGTCCCCATGGTTTGCAAGACACCGTTGCAGGGTGTCCAGTCGTGCGCCTTGTGATCATGCAACCAGCGTTGATCGCCGATGCACCGAACATGGACCACACGTCGGTGGCGCAGGCCCACACCGAACGCGCCGAAGACCCCCGAGATAGCGTCGCCCAGACGGTCGAAGACCTGCGCGATGAGCTGCGCTCCCAGCGCGTGGAGCTGCGCCGCCAGGAGAACCGCTTGCAGATCACGATGGAGATGCTCGCCGAGGGCGTGCTCATGTTCGACGCCAACGGGCGCGTGGTGTACGCGAACAACGCAGCCGCGCGGATCCTGTCGCTCAGCTTCGACCAGCTGCTCTCACGCCATATCCGCGACGCACGCTGGAAGTTCGTGCATGACGACGGCACACCCTGCCCGGCAGCGTCGCACCCGGCGAACGAAACGCTCGAGAGCGGCCGCACGCGCCGCAACGTCGTGCTGGGCGTGCCCAAGGCCAATGGCGCGCTGACCTGGATCTCGGTAAGCACCCGCGCCGCGCTCGACGAGCTCGGGCGCGCGTGCGGAGCGATCACGACGTTCAGCGACATCACCGAGCGGCGCATCATCCTCGAGCAGCTCGAGCACCAGGCTCACCACGACCAGCTCACGAACCTCGCCAACCGGCGGCTGTTCCATCGCGAGCTCGAGCGCTCGATCGCCCAGGCGCAGCGCAACGGCTGCGCGGTCGCATTGGTGTACATGGATCTCAACGGGTTCAAGCAGATCAACGACACGCTCGGCCACCGCACCGGCGACTTCGTGCTGTGTACGATCGCGGAGCGCCTGAACGGAGCGACGCGCGACGACGAGCTGATCTCGCGCTACGGCGGCGACGAGTTCGTGGCGCTGCTGGGGATGCTCAACCACCCGAGCCAGGCCGTCGACGCGTTCACCGCGCGCATGCGCACCACGCTGTCCGAGCCGATCGTGATCGAAGCAGGGTCGATCAGAGTCGGCGCGAGCTTCGGAGCGAGCGTATATCCGCACGACGGCAGCACAACCGACGATCTGCTGCACCACGCGGATGCCGCGATGTTCGCGATGAAAGCGCGCTTCGCCGCCTGAGCGGCGCGAGGCGCAAGCGCACACACGCAGCGCAGAGCGCGCTGACGTAGTCTGCGACTACGCCGGCGAGGCGACCCGCGGGCTAGCTGCTCAGCGAAGCGTCAGGCTCCGCGGGTGCTGCCGGCTCAGCATCGGCGGTAGCGACCGCGACCGTCTCATCGGAGCTCGGCGCGTCACCAGCCGCCGGGGTCTCCGGAGCGGTCTGATCGGACGCGGGTGCAGCTGCGTCAGACACCGCGGCCTCGGAAGCGCCGTTCGCCTCAGCCCCCTCGGGGGTGTCGGCCTTGCCCGCGAGCACAGCTTTGGAAGGGCCGAGCATCATCGTCATGTTGCGCCCGTCCTGGGTCGGACGCTGCTCGACAGTTGCCAGCTCCGAGAGCTCTTCGGCGAGCCGGTCGAGGATCATCACGCCGCGCTCGGGGTGGGTGACCTCACGGCCGCGGAACATGATCGTGACCTTGACCTTGTCCTTGTGGCGCAAGAACCGCTCGACATGACCCTTCTTGGTGTCGTAGTCGTGCTGAGCGATCTTCGGGCGGAACTTGATCTCGCGGATCGTGATCTGCTGCTGGTGCTTGCGCGCCTGCTTGAGCTTCTGAGCCTGCTCGTACTTGTACTTGGAGTAGTCGAGCACGCGACACACGGGCGGGCGCGCGTCGGGCGCGACCTCGACCAGATCCAGATCGCGCTCCTGGGCGAACTTCAGCGCGTCGTCGATCTTGAGCACGCCGATCTGCTGACCTTGGTCATCGATCAGACGGACCTCGGGCACACGAATGCGCTCGTTGATCCTTGTGGAATCCCGCTCGGGCGGGCGCCGGTCGAACCTGCGGGGAACCGGCACTAGCTGTGGTGGCGACGCGTCAAGCTGAAGCTATGCGCGGGATATCGATGGGATGCGAGTGGTCAACGCCGTCGAGTATAGCGGTGCGCTGCACGCGCGCAAGCAGTCAGGCACGGCGCTCGGCCGACTCCTGCGCGAGGCGCTGCGCGAACTGCTCGACCGGCACGGTGCCGCCGTCGCCGCCGTGGTGCGCGCGCACCGACACCGTGCTTTCCTGCGCCTCGCGGTCGCCGACGATCAGCATGTAAGGGATCTTGCGCAGCTCCGCGTCACGCACTTTGCGCTTGGTCGACTCGGTGCGATCGTCGGACTCGGCGCGTACGCCAACGGCACGCAGGCTGTCGAGCACGGCGTGCGCGGCATCGTTGTGGCGATCGGAGATCGGCAGCACAATCGCCTGTACCGGCGCGAGCCACACCGGCAGCTCACCCGCGTAGTGCTCGATCAGGATGCCGATGAAGCGCTCGAACGAGCCCATCAGCGCGCGGTGGATCATCACCGGACGGTGCTCGGTGTTGTCGGCGCCGGTGTAGACCAGGTCGAAGCGCTCGGGCATCGAGTAGTCGAGCTGGACCGTGCCGAGCTGCCATGAGCGTCCGATCGAGTCGGTCATGTGCAGGTCGATCTTCGGACCGTAGAACGCGCCGTCGCCGGGGTTCAGCTCGTAGTCGAGCCCCTGGGCGTGCAGCGCGGCCGCGAGCGCGCCCTCCGCGTGATCCCACATCTCGTCGTTGCCGATGCGCTGCGCGGGTCGCGTGGAGAGTTCCAGACGCGGCTCGAAACCGAACAGCTCGTAAAGCTTGAACGCGAAGTTCAGGCACTCGATGACTTCCTGCTCGACCTGCTCTTCGGTGCAGAAGATGTGCGCGTCGTCCTGGGTGATGTGACGCACGCGCAGCAGCCCGTGCAGCACACCGCTGGGCTCATGGCGATGCACGAGCCCCGCTTCGGAGTAGCGAATCGGCAGATCGCGGTAGGAGCGGCGCTCGTCCTTGTAGATCTGCGCGTGCGCGGGGCAGTTCATCGGCTTCATGCCCATCGGGCGCTTCTCCACCTCGGTGAAATACATGTTCTCGCGGTATTTCTCCCAGTGCCCGGACTGCTTGAACAGCTCGACGTCATACAGGATCGGCGTCTTCACCTCGCGGTAGCCGCGGCTGGCGTTCTCGCTGCGCCACAGCTCCAGCAGCGCGTTCCAGACGGCCATGCCAGCGGGCTTCCAGAACGGGGAGCCCGGCGAGAGCTCGGAGAAGAAGAACAGGTCGAGCTCGCGGCCGAGCTTGCGATGGTCGCGCGCGCGCGCCTGCTCGAGCCGCTCCAGGTGCGCGGCGAGGTCGCTCTTGGAGAAGAACGCCGTGCCATAGATGCGCGTGAGCATCGTGCGATCGGAGTCGCCACGCCAGTATGCGCCTGCGACCGACTGCAGCTTGAACGCGCTCACCGTTTGCGTCGATGGAGCGTGCGGGCCGCGGCATAGGTCTGTGAACGGTCCGTTGGTGTACAGCGAGACTGTCTGCAGCGGGCTGGCGGGGTCGGCATTCGCCACCAGGTCGTCGATCAGCTCGACTTTGTAGTCCTGGCTTTCGCCGAGGAAGCGCGCGCGCGCTTCGGCGACCGGGACCTCACGACGCTCGAACGGCTCGCCGGCTTTGACGTGCGCGCGCATGCGCTCCTCGATCGCGGGGAAGTCGGCTTCGGAGATCGACACGCCGTCCGGGAACTCGAAGTCGTAGTAGAACCCGTTGTCGATCGGTGGGCCGATCGAGATCTTCACGCCGGGGTACAGCTCCATCACCGCGGCAGCCAGCACGTGGGCGGCGTCGTGGCGGATCAGCTGCAGCGGCTGCTCACCGGCGCTCTTGGCCGTGAGCACCGCGATGCGCGCGCCGTCGGGGAGCGGCCTGGAGAGATCGCGCAACTCGGGCGCGCCGCGTCCGTCAGGGTTGCTCACCTCGATCGCCAGCGCGGCCCGTGCCAGGCCGGGGCCGATCGTGGCGGCCGCATCCGCGCCGCTTGCCCCATCGGGCAGCTCGAGGGTGTTTCCATCGGGAAGCGTGACTGTGACGGGCATCTCGAGCTGGAGGCTACCCGCCCCGCCCACCACGACGGCGCGTGAGCGAAGTGGACGCAGACACGCTGCAGACAATCGTCTGCATTTTCTGAAATGATCGAACTATGACCAAAGGCAAGCAGGTCTCCATCACGCTCTCTCCCTCGCAGATCGACGAGGTGGTGCGCGCTGCCACTCACACGACGACACCAAGCGTGTCGGGGCTGATCCTCTCGGTGCTCAGTACCGAGCGTCCCACCGCCAAGTCGAACGAGCGCAAACGTGTGACCAAGCGCGGCAAAAAAGCACCCAGGGACGATCTGCTCGCCGACGCCGACCCCAAGCTGTCGCGTTCCCTGTTACGCGGGTTGTCGATCCTCACCTGCTTCAGCCCGGCGGCCAGCTCGCGCGGGGTGCTCGAACTCGCCGAGCAGCTGGGCATGAGCCCGAGCACCACCCATCGCTACGTGGTGACGCTCGTCGAGGTCGGCCTGCTCGAACGGTGTCCGACCACACGCCGCTACCAGCTGCCGAAGCCGACCAAGTGACGCTGGACCGTTGGCAGCCGGCAGGCGTCCGGTAGCCAGCAAAAGGTCTACTTGCTCGCAGGCACGTACGGATCGTAGGAGCCAAACGACCAGAGATTGCCTTCGACGTCGCGCACGCTGTAGTCGCGGCCGCCGTAAGCCTGGTCGGTCAACTCCCTGACGATCTCGGCGCCGGCTGCCTTCGCGCGAGCGTGGTGCGCGTCCGGATCCGCCACCACGACATAGATGCCTAGCGGAGAGGTCAAGGGGTCGAGCGTGCGGTCGCCCATCCACCCATCCGCGCGCTGCTGACCGAGCATGATCAAACCCGCTCCCAGACGCAGCTCAGCGTGGTGGACGACGCCGTCCTCGCCACGGTAGACAGCTTTCTCTTCGAAGCCGAACGCGCTCGTGAGCCACTCGATCGCAGCCGAGGCATCCTGGTAGTGCAGCGACGGAAAGATGTTTGGATGAGCTGTGTCGCCCATGACGTGCTCCTCTCGATCGCGGTCGCATCACACACTACCCGCCCCCTATGCCGCTACTGGTAGGTGGCGCCAGCAGCAGCCCCCGGATAGCTCGCGCCCGAGTTCGACCCGGAGCTCGTACCGGACCCTGAGCCCGACCCGGAACCTGAGCCTGTCCCAGCGCCAGAGCCCGACCCAGCGCCAGAGCCCGACCGAGAGCCTGCGCCGGATCCCATGTTCGGACAGGGGTCGCCCGACTTGTTGGTCTTCGGCGCGCGTGAGCCGGGAGCCGGTGCGGGGGTCGTCTTGGGCGTGCTTGGGGTGGTCGTGGTCGTCGTTGAGGTGGACTGGGTGGCAGGCGCGTTGCTCGCGGTGCCCGGCGCCGTGGCAGCACCGGCGATGCCGGCTGCCGCGCCGCCTGTGGCGAGAGCGCCAACCAAGATGCCGGCCTTGAGCATGTTGGATCTGGTCATATGTCAGACCTCCTGGATCGATCGGTTCGAGTCACGCTGCCAGTCGATCATCGGGGGAGTGTCTAAGCCCGACCATACGCGCCGTATAGGTGCCAGCTAAGAACTCACGCCACTCAGCGCATGGCGTATTCGCCGCGCGGCTGGTCTCCTGCGGTTGCTCGGCGGGGCCGCTCGGGGGGTCTCATACGGTTGCTCGGCGGGGTCGCTCGAGGGTTAGCGCGGGTCAGCGCGGTCCAGGTTCCAGTGACGTGATGTCGAGCAGACCCATAGCCAGGGGTCTTCGTCCGCGGCCTGGTGCGAACGCGGCGTGACATAGAAGCGTGTGATCGTGCGCTGCCCGCCCTCGTGATCGCCGTAGAGGATGTCGATGCTCATCGACGTGCGGGCCGAGATCGCGGCGCGCAGCTCCTGATACAGCGGGTCAGCGGGATCGCGCAGCGCAGCCTGCCAGAAGCTGATGTCGCCGGCCGGCACATACAGATCACGCGCAAGGAGGCGAAAATCGCCGATCGCCGGCGGAGGCGTGTTGGCGTCCGCGCGCCGGCTCCAGATATGCCACCCGTGCAGAACGGCCAACCCAGGAGCGACGTTGCGCAGCGGTATCGCTAAGTACAGATTGTCCGCCGACTGCTGCACCGCGGCGAGCCCATCGCGGAGCACGAGCCAGTGGTCGTCGGAGTACCCAACCTTCTGCGGCGGGTCCTGCGGACGAGCATTGAAGAGCACCGGGCGCAGCCCCACCTTCAACGCCTGCTCGGACACCCGCGCGGCACGATTGGCCGACCGAGTCGACGAGAACGTGGCCAGAGCAAGGACCAAGGTCCCGCCGGCCGTGGCTAGCGACGCGATCGTGCTCGTGTCGGCCATGCCCACGCAGGCTACTAAGCGCTTCCAGCGCCGACCCCGAGACTGCCCATTGGAGCAAGCACGAAATCTGGAGGTACGCCGTAATCGCGCATTACAATGCGGATTTCCAGCATGACACCACACGTTCTGAGGGCACTGACACGCTCGACGGGGGTCTTCTTCAAACCAAAGGCGACGACCGGAATCGAACCGGTGTAGACGGCTTTGCAGGCCGCTGCGTAGCCACTCCGCCACGTCGCCTTGTGAGACAGACCAAGCGTACCGGTCCGCTGGTAGGCTTGGATTTTCCCAGGGCGATTAGCTCAGCTGGGAGAGCGCCGCCTCGACAAGGCGGAGGTCACTGGTTCGAGCCCAGTATCGCCCATCTTTCAGATTTGGCTCTAGGAACACGAATTAGCCGCCAAGCAGGACCGCCGTGGTAGCAATTTGGACGCGGCCGGCGGCATCAAGGTATTCGCAAACGAAAGTCATTCTCGCGATCTGTCGATCTGACCCCGAGTCCCGGCATGCCCACTCGAAAGCATTTGCAAGCACGGGGTTTCGAGTCCTCGGCCTGTTGAGCCTAAGCGCAGAGGGTCATCCGGCGACCGCGGCGCTTACCGCGCCGGCGGTAGGCCAGGCGAGCGACTCCGCCGCGAATCGCGTAGAGGCGGTCGCGCCCGGCGCCCTAGGCGCGGTGAGGTGTCGCGTTTCGCGCAGCGGCGACGAGTCCGTCTGCCCAGCTCAGCGACGCGGCAGCCACCCGGATCGCGGCGTCTCGATCGAGTCTGGCTTCCATCTCGTCGTAGCGCATCGCTACTGCCCAGGGTGAGAGAGATTGCGCCTCCTCGAGCTCGGGCGGGGTCCGATCGTTCTCCTTGCTAGCCAGTCGGGCGAGCAGAACGAGATCGTGACTCCTCGGAATGTCGCTTCCTCTCAGCGCCAAGACTGCCTTCATGGACTTCTCCACAGCCTGTTGCGCGTGGAAGCCCACAACGTCGTCCTGCTGGCCGGCATCTGAGGCGAGCGCCCGAGCCGCTGCCAAATCTGACGCTGCCTTGGTGAGATAGAGGTCAGCGACCTCCAGCTGCTCAGGTGTGGGCAAGGACGCGGCCCTCGCGCAGCGCGCGCTCGACCAGGGTGCCGCGAACTGTTGCGCGTCGAGCCGCACGCGCCTGATCGACTACCACCACGTCGATAGGGACGAGGAGGTCGCCCAGTTCGGCACGCAGACGAACGGACTCCTTGGCGGCGTCAGCCACTTCCGGCTCGATCACGAGCACGTCGTAGTCCGAGCCGGAATCGGCCTCGTCACGGGCGTACGAGCCAAACAGCACGACACGCGAGTCCTTTGGAGCGGCTCGTGCCAAGCGCGTTCCGATGGCCTCGATGATCTCTGTCGGCGTCACACTCCAGACGGTAGCCGATGGCCGCGACAGCGACCAGTGCGCAGCCGCTGGTCAGGAGCCGTCAGCGGGCTCTCGCATACGCCAACGTTCGCAGCCAATCCCGCGATCGGCTCTAGCAAGCCAAGTTTTGCACCCTTCCCACCAGTATCGCCCACTCACAAAAGCCCTGGAAATCACCGCCTTTTGGCGTCTCAGTGGTACTCTCGTGGTACTTCAAGTGCCATCGCTGGCGGCGGCAAAGGACCGATCGAAGCGGAATGTGTATCTATACGTGTACACCTTCTGGTATTGACTGATCCATGAGTCCGCGCGTAGACGAGGTGCTCCCCACACGGGATGCGAGGGCAAAGCTGCCGTCGCTTCTCGCTAGCTTCCGTGCGCGTGGTGCTGACGCTGATCCGGTGGTGATCGGTGCGCATCGTCGCCCTGAGGCTGTCGTTCTCTCCTACGAGCGCTATCTGGCGATGCTGAGCGGTCGCGAGCGCGTCCAGGCCATCCTGGCCGACCGCCGAGCGGCAGGAGCCGGCATGAGCGAGGAAGCCGTCTCCTACCGTCTGCGGAAATCCCAGCGGTAGAGCAGGTCCAGTCCGGCCATCGAGTATCCGTCCACCCGGGGATCGCCGGGCCGCGTCATCGGGAAGTACCCGATGGCGAAGGGTGCGCCATCGACGATGGTGCCGACCGATTCGGTCCGGTAGAGCGGCACAGTGCCGGGCCCGACTGCGCTCAATGCGAGCCCGTCGCTCGAGTGGATGCGGTGCTCGATGTCCTTGCTGCGCAGGTCGAACACGCGGATGTTGACCCGCCGCGTGGTGATCGCGTTCGGCTTGGGCCGGAACGAAGGCCCGACGTAGCGCGCGGTGCAGCACGTGTAGGTGCCCGGGATGTCGTGGCCGGCGAATGTGTCAACACGGCTCGACCCCGTCAGCACGGTGATGCGCAGACGCGCGGGATTGGGTCCTGACTTGACCTGGATTCGCCTGATCCAGCCGCTCGACGGGACGATGAACGTCGGCCTGAGCGAGTTCAGGTACCCGCCATGGCGGTAAGTGCATGACGTTTGGTTGGTCGGCGCCAGCTCGACGCCGCCGACCGGACCAAGGATCAGCGCAGACTCACACCCATAAGCGGTGTTCGCCACTCCCGTCATCGTGCTGCCAAACCATTGCGCGGCAGCCGACGCGGCGAGCGTCACCGCCATGAGCGCCGCGAGCATCGCGGCGAGAACGGCTCTACGGAAGGCGAACACGCAGCGATGCTCGCACATCGCCGCAACGTTGGGCAAGACCCACAACCCTCAGATGATCTGGTGCTGCCTCGAGTAGCGTGTTACACGCGGTCACTCGATGGGCTGCGCAGCGTCAAGCTCGCCGACGAGCATGCGGACTTGCCGGCCGATCTCATCCCGTGTCACTCGCACCTCCGCGATCGGGCGTCCCTTCGGATCAGGGAGGTTCCAGTCGATGTAGCGCTTGCCTGGAATGTAGGGACAGGCATCGCCGCAGCCCATCGTCACCACCACATCCGCTCGCTCGGCGAGCTCATGGGTGAGCAGCTGAGGTGTGCTGTCGGCCAGGTCGATGCCGAGCTCGCGCATCACTTCAACGACTTCTGGATGGACTTGCGCGGCCGGCGTGGTGCCCGCCGACAGTGCGACATGGCGCCCGCCTGCAGCCCGCTCGAACAGGGCCTGGCTCATCTGTGAGCGCCCCGCGTTATGCAGGCAGACGAACAGCACGCTGGCCATCCAGCGGCACCTCCTCGCTCGTTGCAGGCGAGAGCTTTGGTCCGCGTACCAGCTCATACGCGGATACACCGATCGCCGCGCCAACGATCGGTCCGGCGACGTACACCCAGAAGCTGGTCCAACTCCCCGACACCAGGGCCGGCCCGAACGAGCGCGCCGGGTTCATCGAAGCGCCGGTGATCGGCCCGCCGAACAGCGCGTCGAGCCCAACCGTCCCGCCGATTGCGATGGCCGCGGCAGCGCCGACCGCGCGGGTGTCTGTCGCGACGGCCGTGATCACGAACATCAGCAGCGCGGTCAGGACGATCTCGTATAGCAGGGCCGTACCGCTGCCGACGCTCGGGAGGGTCGTGCCGAGCTGGGCGGGCTTGCTCGTCCAGGCTGCGAGCAGCAGCAGGGCGGCCGTGGTCGCCCCCACGAGCTGCGCTGCGATGTACGCGAGCGCGTCGCGGATCGGGAAGTGCCGGGCGCACGTGAACGCGATCGTGACGCTCGGGTTGTAGTGCGCACCGGAGAGATGCCCGCCCGCATAGACCATCACCATGATCACAAGGCCGAACACGAGGCTCACACCCACGCCGCCGATCGACCCGCGGTGTGTGGTGTTCGTGACGATCGCACCGCACCCGGCGGTCACGAGCGCGAAGGTGCCGATCGCCTCCATCAGTGCGCGGCGAGCGAGATTCGGGCGCTCGCCCGGGCGCTGCCCGCGGCCCGCCTCGTCAGCCATGACTGGATCATATTACATAGACATATATGAGTGTTATTGATATAAATAAATCGATGACCGTCTATTTGGAACTCGCGCCCAAGCAGAAGCGAGCGGCCGGTGAGCGCTGCTGCGAGCCAGTCGTCTATCCCGACGTTCAGCGCGACCACGCCCTCCGCATGGCTGAGGTCGCCAAGGCGCTGGGCGACCCGATCCGGCTGCAGCTAGTGGATGTGCTGCGCAGGCATGCCGGCAAGGTCTGCGTGTGCGAGCTCGTGCCGTTGTTCGACATCTCACAGCCAACGCTCTCCCACCACCTGAAGAAGCTCCGCGACGCGGGAATCGTGGACTCCGAGCGCCAGGGCCTGTGGGCGTACTACTACGTGATCCCCGACGCACTGGAGGAACTGTCCAGATGGCTGAGCTGACCGGGGGCGCGGCATGAGCTCTGCCGTGGACGAGCTGCATCTGCACGACCCGCAGGCGCTCTACCGCCGCTGGGAGGAGAGCCAGTGGAGCCCTTGGGACATCGACCTCGTCATCGACGGCCAGCAGTGGGCGACGATGGAGGACCACTCGCTCCTCGCTTTCGTGCTCGGCTCGCTGATGGTCGCCGAGGAGCGGATCACGACGAAGTTCTCGGGGCTCGTCGGCGCCGATAGCAGCGAAGAGGAAATCACGTTCCTCGCCACCCAGCAGGTCGACGAGGCCAGGCACATGCAGTTCTACGCGCGCTTTCAGGACGAAGTCGTATCCGAGCCCGCGCTGATCGCCGAGCACGTCGCACGTGCCCGCGAGCAGGTCTCCCCCGCCTTTCGGACGATCTTCGACGACAAGCTCGTAGCCGCGCACGAGCGCTTGGTCGCCAACCCCGGCGACAGCGCCGCGAAGGTCGCGTTCGTGACGATCTACCACCTGATCCTCGAAGCCACCCTTGGCTTGACCACGTTCGAGTTCTCGACGCGCTTCCTCCAGCGCGAGGGCCTGCTGCCGGGGTTTGTCGCGGGGTACACCAAGATCCACCACGACGAGCACCGCCATATCGGCTACGGCGTCTGGTTCCTGCGTCGAGCGGTCGCCGAAAACCCCGAGCTAGGCAACGTTGTGCGTCAAGCCCTACGCGAGCTGCTGCCCGCGGTCGCGGAGTCCTTGACCCCACCCGGCAGCGCCGACACATCCGCCCTGGGTGCGTCAGCCGATGAGCTGCGTGCCTTCGCCCTCGGCGGCCTGACCCGCAGACTGAAGCTCATCGGCGTTCCAATCGACTCTCTCTGAGCCCGACCACCCCGATGGATCGCGGCCCTGCGAGGACGCCGCGGGGCTACATCGAGACCCGACGCAAGTGTCAGTTGGCACTTGCCCACACGCGGAGCGTCTCCAAAAAAGTGATGGTGCTGCGCGCGCGTGCGTACACGCGCGCAGCACCATCAAAAATGAAAGCTCGCCCTCCGCGCCGGCGCTCCGACGCGGGTGCTCACATCCGCTCGAGCGCCAGGCTGTAGTGCGCCTGCTTGGCCGTGTACATCGCACGATCGGCGTCGATCAGCACCGCCTCGTCGCTGACGACGTTCACGTCGATGCGCGCCACGCCCACACTGGCGGCCGTGCAGATGCGTTTGCCCGCCGCCATCACGCTGCAAGCGGCGATCAGCTTCCGCAGATCCTCCGCCACCGTGGTCGCCGCTTCCCAATCGGTGTGACACAGCAGCACCGCGAACTCATCGCCACCGAGCCGCGCCACCAGGTCGGTGCCGCGCAAACGCTGCTCCAACGCCATCGACACCGACTTCAAGAGATCGTCGCCAACCTTGTGGCCATACACGTCGTTGACCTGCTTGAACCCATCCAGGTCGATCACCAACAGCGCAGCCTGCTCGCCGTAGCGCCGGCAGCGCCCAACCTGCATACGCAGGTCGCGCTCGAACAGCCGCCGGTTGCGCAAGCCTGTCAGCGGATCGTGATCAGCCAGGTGCCGCAAGCGCTCCTCCATCTGCTTGCGCTCGGTGATGTCCTCGATCTGAGCGATGAAGTTCAGTGGATGGCCATGCTCGTCGCGCACGAGCGACACCGACAGCATCGTCGAGATCACGTGCCCTTCCGCGTGGAAGTAGCGCTTCTCCATGCGGTACTCACGGATCTCGCCTGACAGCAGTTTGCGGGCGTCATCCTGGTCGGCTGAGAGATCGTCCGGGTGGGTGACCTCCGCCAGCGTCTTTGCCAGCAGGTCATCGGACTCATAGCCAGTAATCGTCAACAGCGCGCTGTTGACGCGAATCCAGCGGCCGCTTGGCGCGAGCAGCGCCATCCCGATCGGCGCCTGCTCGAACACACGCTCGAAGTGCTCCTGTGCTTGGTGGCCTGCGCGCTCCGCCTGCTTGCGCGGGGTGATGTCGCGCGACACCGCCATGCCGCCGATGATCGCGTCGCCGCTGTCGCGCAGCGGCTCCACCTCGACCAAATCGCAGCGTGTGTTGTCCGGCGACCAGATCTGAACCCCTCGAGACTCGCCGTCAAGCGCAGCCCGGTAGAGCGGCTCGAACGTGCTCCAGCGGTCGGGCAGCAGCGCCTCGGCTGCGTACCGGCCCTCGAGTTGGTCGACGTCGCGCAGGTGATGGGCGAGCGCATCGCCGGCCGCAAACACGTAGCGCAGCGCACGATCGAACACGAGCGTGCTGGCAGCCTGGGTGGTGCGCAGCACTGACAGCGCAAGCTCAGCCTCGCTCAGCTCGCTTATCGCTTGACCGTCGGATATCGACACACCGACCTATCGGTCACCGCAACGTTCGGCTTGACGATCGACAAGCGCCGTTGCACGAAGCGTGACCGACGCGAGCGCACGCGTCAGCGTGCATCCATCCCTGGCTCCCTGTCAGGAAGACGAGAGCAGCGGCGCGTCGTGCGCAATGTCGCTGGGCTTGAAGTTCGACGGGTACAGCGTCGAGATCTTCCCGCTCGCGCTGATCCCGTACACCAGTCCGGAGTGGTTGACGAGTTCGGGGCGCTGCGCATCGCGCTCTGAGCCGACGTTCCAGGCCGACCAGACGCGACCGAGTTGCTGCGCCGAGCCGATCAGATACTGCATGCGACCCGTCATCCCGTGCGCCTTGAGGAACGCCCCCACTGCCTTGGGCTTGTCGCCTCGTGGATCGACTGACACCGCGATGATCTGCACCTTCGAGGACTCCGCCTTGCCCATCAGATTCTGCGCTACTCGCAGATTCGCCGTGATCAGCGGGCACACATCCGGACAGTCGGTGTAGAGAAACGTCACCAGCACCGCCTTGCCGCGGTAGCGGTCGATGTTCACCGGCTGACCAAGATAGTTCTCCAGCGCCAGCGCCGGCGCCGGCGCTCGCGGCGACGCCGTCGCTCCACGGAAATCCTGAGCGCGCACGGTATGCACGTTGGCCGGTAGCCCTGACGAGCCGCCCCCGCCGCCTGTGCTCGCGATCACTGCTGCCGCTCCACCTGCAACCACCAGGATCACGAGCAGCGGCAGGATCAGCCGCCGATCGAAGCTCCTAGCGGGCTTGTGCGGTGGCGCAGCAGCGCTCGGCTGAGTCTCTTGATCTGGGTCTTCCGAAGTCATCGCTCATAGCCGCGCACGCCCCCGCCTGCGCTGCTTCTCCTCAGCCGAACCTATCACCGCGACTCGGCCCGCGCGCCTGTACTGAGAGGATCTCATCCCGTCGGCCGACGCGAATCCCAGAGGCGCCAAGGCCATTCCCTCAGGCTCCAACTCAACCCCGAAGCGGCATGCTGGATGAGCGCGCCTGAGCCGATCCATGCGGTTCGGCAAGAAACCTTGCATCCCTTCTCATGTGATGCATCTTGCAATTGGACCTGCTAGCTTGCGCACCGTAAGTGCCGAGTCCTCCTTCCCACGGGAACGAGGAACGGGGGACCCAAATGCAGCCATTCCGGCTGCGGGGGCGAATCGCCACAGGTGTGGCGTAGCGTAATGCGCGAGCCCGACAGCTAACCCCGTAGGCGCCCTGCAACATTTGAAAGGACGCTTTCGCATGCCGGGATTCCCGCGAGATCTTGCCGCCGTCGACCCCTGGGACGCATCGCTTGCCCGCTCACGGGAGCGTCGCCGCCGCGCCGCCGGTGGACGCTCAGCCGCTGCGCGCTCGCTTGCGAGCTTGATCGAGGCGACCAATCGACCGGCTCGTGATCGCGATCTCGCCGACGGCGAGCCATGGGAGCTCTCGCTGGGCCGCTCGCGCACCCGCCGGCGTGCATCTGAGCTGCGCTTCGTGCCAGCCGCCTCGCGCGCCAAGCGCGTCTCGCTGGGAGCGCTCGCGGCGCTCACCGCGGGTCCGACCGCGAGCCTGGCCGACGGCAGCGCGCCCCACCCCAGCCCGGCGCCCAGCCCCGACCCATCTCCGACCACCACGGCAGAGCACCACATCGTGCTCACCCCCGGAAGCCACGGACGTCAGGTCCGGCTGCTGCAGGTCGCTCTCGGGATCCCCTCCGACGGCGTCTACGGCCCCAAGACATCAGCTGCTGTGCGTCAGTTCCAGGCAAGCCGCGGACTGCCGGTCGACGACGTGGTCGGTCCGGCGACCAGCGCAGCGCTGCACAACCATGCTCCCGCCGTGGTTTCGCCCGCTGCCGTGCGCGCCAAGCTGGCCGCCGCCAACAAGCCCGCGAGCGCTGCGGCGCAATCCGCCGCGCACACCGGCGCAAGCGCGCACACGGCTGTCGCCAAGACCGCCGCGCACACCGCATCGGGTGATCCTGTCGCGCATCTGCAACGTGCGCTCAAGCTGCCAGCCGACGGAGACTTCGGCCGCCACACCGAAGCCGCCATCCGCCGCCTGCAAGCCCGCCACGGGCTGACCGTCGACGGAGTCGTCGGCCCCGCCACCTGGCGCCTGCTCGGCGTGAATGGCGAGCAGGACACGCTCACCCCGCCCGCTTCCGCACTCCCCCACGCGCGCCACCACGCGCGCACAGCATCCACCGACGGGGGCGACGCGAGTTCATCGGTCAGCAGCGCGTCATCGAGCACGGTGCAACGGGTGATCGCCGCCGGCGAGCAGATCGCGACGGCTCCGTACGTATATGGCGGCGGCCACGGGTCCTTCCAATCCAGCGGGTATGACTGCTCGGGGTCGGTGTCATACGCGCTGCACGGCGGTGGTCTGCTGAGCTCGCCCGAGGACTCCTCGGCGCTCGAGTCCTACGGGGCTTCGGGACCGGGCAAGCACATCACGATCTACGCCAACGCCGGACATGCGTTCATGGTCGTCGACGGCCGGCGCTTCGACACCGTCGCACGCCAGGAGGGCGGCTCGCGCTGGACGAGCTCGATGACCTCCACCGCCGGCTACGTAGCGCGGCACCCAGTCGGCCTGTAGCCACCTGGCCGACTGGCCGTGAACCGCGAACACGACAACAAATAGGCGCGCAGGCCGCCTTCTGACGCCGGCCGAGCGTCCCGTCCCAAGCGCGACGTAGCTTGGCGGGACACCGGCTGAAGGCGACACAGGAGAAAGCCATGCTTGCGCGAGCACGTACGTTCACCCTCGACGGACTGCACGTGCGGTCCGTCACCGTCGAGGTTGACATCCGCCCTGGACTCTCGACGTTTGCGATCGTCGGGCTCGCGGACGCAGCCGTGCGCGAAGCCAGGGAGCGCGTGCGCGCGGCGATCCTCAACTGCGGCTATGAGTTCCCGGCACGGCGGATAACAGCCAACCTCGCCCCAGGCGACGTGCCGAAGGTCGGCCCGGGGTTGGATCTGGCGCTCGCGTGCGCCGTGCTCGCGGCCAGCGACCAGCTGCCGCCCGAACGGCTCGAGCACCATGCGTTGTTCGGCGAGCTGTCGCTGGCCGGGGAGGTGCGCGCGTGCCGCGGAACACTCGCGGTGGCCCAGGCGACGCTGCAAGCGGGTCTGCACACACTCGTGGTCGCTCCCCGCCGAGCGCGTGAGGCGAAGCTGGTCGAAGGCCTGCGAGTTGCCGGCGCGCACCGGCTCGACAGCGCCGTGCGCATCCTCGAGGGCGGCGAAGGCGACCCGCTGCCCCAGCTGCCGCACGCTCCCAAGCCCGACCGGCGCCGCAGTGACGCGCACGAGCTGGATCTAAGCGACGTACACGGCCAGAGCCAGGCCGTCAGAGCGCTCGTGGTCGCAGCCGCGGGAGCGCACAACTTCCTGCTCAGCGGACCACCCGGCACGGGCAAGACGATGCTCGCCCAGCGCCTGCCGTCGATCCTCCCTCCGCTGAGCCGCTCCGAAGCGATCGAAGTGACGCGCATCCACAGCATCACCAGCGGGCTGGAGACCGATCGGCTGCTCAGCAGCCGGCCATTTCGCGCGCCGCACCACTCGATCACGACAGCCGGCCTGATCGGCGCGGCGCAGCGTGGCAGCGTTGGGGAGATCGTGCTGGCCCATCGCGGCGTGCTGTTCCTCGATGAGCTCTCGGAGTTCGCGCGACCCACGCTGGAAGCGCTGCGCCAGCCGTTGGAGGATGGGCGCGTGGCGATCGTCAGAGCCCGCCATTCCGCGATCTACCCCACGCGCTTCTCGCTGATCGCCGCCACCAACCCCTGTCCCTGCGGGTATGCCGGGGAGATCGAGCGCTGCCGATGCACCGATCTGCAGATGGCACGTCACCGGCGCAAGCTGAGCGGTCCGCTGCTGGATCGCATCGACTTGCTCACCCACCTGGAGCGCGAGACTTCGTACGGGCTTCGTGAGCATCCGTACACGAGCTCGAAGTGCGCACGCGAAGCGGTGATGGAAGCGCGTGAGCGCCAGGCGACGCGCTTGAGAGGAGAGGGAATCCAGGTGAACGCCGATATGGATGTCGCCGTCTTGCGCCGGCACGCTCGCCTGGACGAGGGCGCCAAGCGGAAGCTGAGTGAGACCGAGGCGTTCGGGCTGTTGAGCACACGCGGGCAGCATCGGCTGCTGCGCGTGGCGCGCACGATCGCCGACCTGGCCGGCAGCGAGCACACGTCCGAGCTGCACGTCTCCGATGCGCTCGCGATGCGCGCCGACCTCGAGTCGGCCGCCGTGAGGGCCGCGTGAGATGTCTATGCGTGTCGACACCGAACCGCGGCACGGCGAGCAGCCCGTGACTCACGCCGCAGCGCCGCACGCCTGCCCCGGGTGCCTGCGCTCGAGCTGGCTGCTGATGGAGCTGAGCGCCCGGCTGGAGCTGCGCGGACGGGACCTCGAGCGGCTGTTGAGGCTGTTCGAGCTCCCCGATCGGGAATTGATTTACGCGGTCGGCGGACATGACCGGAAGGAACTGCTTGCTCGCCACGCGGAGTTCGACCCGCTGCGCGTGCGGCGCCCGCACAAGATTCAGACCGTGTGCCGCCACGATGCCCGGCACCCGCTTGCACATCACGAAACCGCTGGCGCTCCGCGAGCGCTGCATCTCCTCGGCACGCTTGAACGCTTCAGCAGCCTGCTGGCCGAGCCAGTCGTCGTGATCGCCGGCACCGCGTTCGCAAGCGACTACGGACTCCAGATGGCCCGCAGCTTGGCTCGTGGCCTGGCCGCCAGCGGCGTCACAGTCGCAAGTGGATTGGCAACCGGCATCCCGGCCGCTGCACACGTAGGCGCCTTGGACGTCGACGGCCCGACCTTCACGGTCATGGCAGGCGGCGTGGATGTCTGTCGCCCCGCTGGCCGCAGAACGCTCTACGAGCGTTTGGGCCAGACAGGGTGCGTCCTGTCAGAGCTGCCATGCGGTTTCGCGCCGCGCCGCTGGTGTGACCCGATGCGCAGCCGCCTGCTGGTGGCGCTGGCAAGCATGGTGATCGTCGTGGAAGCACGAGCGCGCCCGCACGAGCTCGCGCTCGCACAGATGGCGCGCGCCGCCGGAAAGATCGTTGCCGCGGTGCCCGGCCGAGTCACATCGACGGCCTCAGCTGGAACGCACGTGCTGCTGATGCAGGGAGCCGAGCTGATCCGTGACCCACAGGACGCATTGGATGCGCTCTACGGCGTGGGCGTCCAACAAGCCCCAGTCGCCGAGCGCAAGCTTGGGACAGGAGCACAGGGGGTGCTCGAACAATTGGGACTTGGGCGCGACACGCTTCCCAAGCTGACAGCCGCCGGCGCGAACCGCGATGAGACGCTGCTGGCGCTCGCGGAGCTCGAACTACACGGGGCCGCGGTGCGCGGCGACGGCGGGAGGTACGTGCCCGCTCACCCCATCCACGACGGATAGGGTGGATAACCATGGACCATCGATTCCACGGTCCCCGCTACACGGTGGGTATCGAGGAGGAGCTGATGATCCTCGACGCGTCTTCGCTCGATCTGGTCAACGCGATCGAATCGATACTCGGAGAGGACCCGCCATCGGGACAGATCCAATCCGAGCTGCTGGAGTCGGTGCTCGAGATCGCCACTCCCCCGTGCCCCGACGTGAGCACAGCCGCGACGGAGCTGACCGCGCTACGCGCGCTCGTGCGCGACCGCGCACACGAACATGGGCTGTCGATCGGCTCCGCGGGGACGCATCCGTTCGCGCAGTGGGAGCACCAGCGCGTGGTGGGCGACGACCGCTACCGCAACCTGGTCAGCTCGCTCGGGTTCGTCGCACGCCAAGAGCTCGTGTTCGGCATGCACGTACACGTCGGGATGGCCGATCCCGAGGAGACCATCCACGTCGCCAACGCGTTGCGCGAATACGTGCCGCTGCTGATCGCGCTGTCGGCGAACTCCCCGCTGTGGCGCGGCGAGCTGACCGGGCTGATGTCAAGTCGCGTGCCGATCTTCCGCGCGTTCCCGCGCGTCGGCCTGCCGCCGAGCTTCGATGGCTGGGCCGACTTCGAGCGGCGCGTGGAGTTCATGACCACCCGCGGGCTGATCGAGGACTACACGTACCTGTGGTACGACGTGCGCCCGCACCCGCGCCTCGGCACGATCGAGATCCGCGCGATGGACTCCCAGACGCGCGTGGAGCACACGATCGCGCTGACCGCGCTCGTGCAGACGCTCGTCAAGCATCTGGTGGAGCAGTTCAAACCCGGCGAGCCAGTGTCCGAGCATCCATGGGAAATCCTTGACGAGAACCGCTGGCTGGCCGCGCGCCACGGCCTGGACGCCGAGCTGGTCGACTTCGCCGACGGGCAGCGGCGCGGCGTGCGCACGCTCACGCGCACGCTGCTGGAGCAGCTCGCGGAGCACGCGCGGGAGCTCGACTGCGAAGCGCAGCTCGCGGGCGTCGAGGATCTGCTCGAACGCGGCAACGGAGCCCATCGCCAGCGCATGGTCTACGAGGCGAACCACGACCTGCGCGAGCTGATGGCCGAGATCGTCGCCACGACGGCCTGACGAGCGTCGACACGCTGCAGGCTGATCGATCGAAAGTGACTTCTCCCACTCGACCCAGCTCACCGGAGCCGGCTGCGATGACCGCCACGCCTGCCAGCACACTGGTCGTCGACGACGCGGCTCAACGGCGCCGGGTGGACAGGCTCGAGCTGGCGGCGATCGCCGCCGGCGGCGCGCTCGGAGCACTTGCGCGTGTCGCTCTCAGCCGCACGTTCACGGCCACGCCGGGCCACTGGCCGTGGGTCACCTTCGCCATCAACATCCTCGGCGCGTTCCTGCTCGGGTATATCGTCACCCGCCTGCAGGAGCGCCTGCCGCTGTCCACGCTGCGCCGTCCGCTGCTGGGCACGGGCTTCTGCGGCGCGTTCACGACCTTCTCGACCATCCAGATAGAGCTGCTGCAGATGATCGACCACGAGCGCTACTCGCTGGCGCTCGGGTACGTGCTCGCGAACGTCAGTTGCGGGTACCTGGCGATCTTCCTGGCTTCTGCGCTTGTGCGCCGGGTGCGGGTGATCAGGTGAGCGTGCTCGCGTGGATCGGCGTCGCAGCGCTCGGCAGCATCGGCGCGCTTGCTCGGTTCCTGCTCGACGGGCTGATCTCGCGCCGCTCACCCGGGTTTCCGCTCGGCACGCTGATGGTGAACGTGAGCGGCGCGCTGATGCTCGGGCTGCTGAGCGGCGCGGCGCTCACCGGCAACGCACTGGTGCTCACCGGCACTGCGACGATCGGCTCATACACGACCTTCTCCACCTGGATGCTGGAAACGCAGCGCCTCGCCGAAGACGATCGGCTCACGGGAGCTCTGCTCAACGTGCTGCTGAGCATCGTCCTGGGAATCGGCGCAGCGGCGCTCGGCCGAGCGGTCGCGGGAGCGCTGTGAGCAGCGGCGCACTGAAGCTCACCACGTACTTCGGCGAACGCGAGCGCCACGAGAAAACGCTGCTCGCCGACGCGCTGTTCGACGTCTACGAGCGCCACCAGCTCCAGATCAGTGTGCTTCTACGAGGGATCCAGGGGTTCGGGCTCACTCAGCAGCTGCGCACCGACCGGCTGCTCACACTGTCAGAGGATCTCCCAGCCGTGTCGATCGCGATCGACACGCGCGAGCGGATCGAAGCGGCGCTCGCGGACGTGATCGAGATCAAGCGCCGTGGCCTGCTCACGCTCGAGCGCACGCGCATGCTCAGCGAGGAGTCCGCCCAGCTCGACATCCCCGCAGGGTCGGACGACGCAGTCAAGCTGACGCTGTACGTGGGACGCCACGCACGCGTCGACGGGAAACCCGCGTTCCTCGCCGCCTGCGAACAGCTGCACCGCGCCGGTGTAGCCGGCGCGAGCGTGCTGCTCGGCGTGGACGGCAGCACTGGCGGAACACGCAACCGCGCGCGTCTGCTCGCCCGCAACAGGAACACTCCGCTGATGGTCGTGGCGGTTGGATCGACAGCCGCGATCGGCGCAGCCCTCCCCGAGCTTCGGCGTATGTTGGACAACCCGCCGGCCACGCTCGAACGCGCACGCGTATGCAAACGCGACGGCATCCTGCTCGCAACGCCTCACGAGCTGCCCGGCGCCGACCAGCACGGGCTTCCGTTGTGGCAGAAGCTCACGATTGTCACCTCAGAAGCCGCACGCCACAACGGCCGCGCCGCTCACCTTGAACTGGTGCGACGCCTGCGCTCGGCCAAAGCCGCCGGCGCGACCTCCATGCGCGGCATCTGGGGGTTCCACGGCGACCACACCCCTCACGGCGACAAGCTGCTCGCCGTCCGCCGCCACGTGCCGGTGCTCACCGTCACCGTCGACACACCCGAGCGAACCGCGCGCACATTCCCGATCGTCGACGAGCTGACCAACGGTGGAGGATTGGTGATCAGCGAGATCGTTCCGGCGCTGTCCGCGCTCGTGGACGGCGAACCGCGCAGGCAGCCGCACCTCGCCCAGAATCTGCGTCTATAGTTACGCGCTCGCGCGGATGTAGCTCAGTTGGCTAGAGCGTCTGCTTGCCATGCAGAAGGTCGAGGGTTCGAGTCCCTTCATCCGCTTCAAGGAAGCCCCGCAAATGCCGATCGTGACGTGTTCTAAGCGATCGACGCGCTGGTGCTCAGCGTCGAGGATCAGCTCGCGAGCTGGTGAGCTGAGGGCGGGCACTATCCGGGTACAGTCATGAGCATGCCGACTGAGCTGCAGATCCTTCCGGTGATCAAGCCCAGCACCACGGTGGCGCGTTCGCCGGCCCGGGCGCGGCTCGTACGTCGTGCCCGGCTGCTCGCATGGGTCGGGCTCGGCTGGCACGGAATCGAAGCAACCGTCGCGATCGGCGCTGGCTTCGTCGCTGGCTCGGTCGCTCTGGTCGGGTTCGGCGCCGACTCGCTGATCGAGATGCTCGCCGGGCTCGTCGTGCTGTGGCGCTTCGCGACCAGCAGCACTGGCGCGGAGCGGCGCGCGCAGCAGCTGATCTCAGTGTTCTTCTACGCCATCGGCCTGTACGTCGCAGTCGAGGCAATCCGGTCGCTCGCCGGCGCACACGAGCCGGCTGTGAGCTGGGTCGGGATCGGCCTCTCGACGTTCACGCTTGCGACGATGCCGCCGCTCGCGATCGCGAAAGCGCGCGTCGCCGACGCGCTGGGCTCGCCGGCGACCAAGAGCGAGAGCCGCCAGACGATGCTCTGCGCATACCTTTCGGCAGGGCTGCTGCTCGGACTCGGCCTGAATGCTCTCTTCGGATGGTGGTGGGCTGACCCGGTGACCGCGCTCGTGATCGCCGCCGTCGCGGTCAAGGAAGGACGCGGGGCGTGGCGGGGTGAGTCATGCTGCACCGCCCCGATCGCAGCTGACGATGCTGCTTACGAAGCGAACTGCTGCGCCTGAGCGCGAAGCGCTTACACGGCTCCCCCGTCAGCCCAGTCCCGAGCGCGCGACAGCACCGCGTCGATCATCGGCTCGGTAAGCCGCCCCGTGAACGTGTTCTGCTGGCTCGGGTGGTAGCACCCAAGCATCGAATACCGCTCGCCGGACAGCTCTACGCCGTGACCGAATCGCGGGCGCGGGCGCACCGGCGGCGTGGATCCGTCATCGCTCGCCGCGAGCACACGCAGCGCCGCATCCCAGGCGAACCCGCCGAGACACACGATCACGCGTACGTCCGTCAGCAGCGCCAGCTCGTCCACGCTCCACGGCAGACAGGTGTCGCGCTCGACCGGGGTCGGCTTGTTGGCCGGCGGCGCGCAGCGCACCGCAGCGGTCACCCACGCGCCATCCAAGCGCAGCCCGTCGCCGCGGCGGATCGACTGTGGCTGGTTGGCGAACCCGGTGCGCCACAGCGCGCTGAACAGGAAGTCGCCCGAGCGATCGCCGGTGAACACACGGCCTGTGCGGTTGCCGCCGTGCGCCGCAGGCGCCAGCCCGAGCACGAGCACGCGCGCGCCCGGATCGCCGAACCCCGCCAACGGACGGCCCCAGTACTGCTCGTCGGCGAACGCCGCTCGGCGTTCGCGCGCCACCGTCTCGCGCCAGTTGACCAGACGCGGACAGCGCCGGCAGCTCTCGACTTCCGCCCCGAGCAGCGCCAACTCACGCTGCTGCTGCTGCTGCGCATCGCTCATACGCCACGCAGTGTCGCAAGCGCGACCCGGACTCCACGGATGTCCCACTCCAGGTTCAACGACACCTTGCGCCGGCCCACTGGCGTGTGGATCCTTAAAAGGACCGGCCCGCCGGGGGAAGCGGGCCGATCGGGGAGGGAATGAGGGAGAAAACGCTCCTCGCCCTATGTCTTGCCCGTACCGCGCAAAATCAAACATCGATCTTCACGAACAGGAAACGCCGGGCCAATCGAAGCCCAAGCCCCTGCTGCTCAGCTCGATACGAGCGACGGCCTGGGCGCCGTGTTCGCCGGGCGCTCCTCGGCGCGCAGCGACTCCTTGAGGCTGTACAGCGATCGATCGGCACGCGCCATGCACGCGTCGAGGCTCTCGCGCGGCAGCCACTCGCTGATCCCAATCGACCAGGTCACGGGGATCTCCCCGACGTGCAGGCGGTTGAGCACGGCCGCCGCCGCCGCTGGAGCAGTCGAGGGCAGCAGCAGCACGAACTCGTCGCCGCCGTGACGCGCGATGATGTCGCCTGCGCGCAAGCGCTGCTTCCACAGCCTCCCGAGATCGGCCAGCATCGAGTCGCCGGCCGCGTGGCCTCTGAGGTCGTTGACCTGCTTGAAGCCATCAAGATCGAGCACCGCGAGCGTGAGCGGGTGGCCGCTGCGCTCGGACACCGCTTTCTCCCGATACGCGGCTGTGAGGAAGCCGTTGCGATTGAGCAGGCCCGTGAGCGGGTCGGTGTCGGCCTGGTAGCGCAGGTTGTTGCTCAGGTTGCTGAGCACGAGGCTCGTGGACCACACCGTGCCGGTCACCACCAGCCAGCCGATGTCCATGTTCGGCAGGCCGTCGATCGCCACGCCGATGCGGAACCCAGCGGAGATCAGCAGCACGTTCCAGAAGATCGCCCGGCGCGAGTAGAAATGGGCGATGTAGATCGCGATCCAGGGGTAGGCGAACGCCGTCAGCATCACCCCGCCGCTGGTTTTCGCGGTGGCCACGATCACGCTCACCATCACCGTTCCGGACATCATCAGCGCCTGCATCGCCGCGGGCGGCAGGCGTGCGCCGAGCAGCCACAGCCCGACCGCCAGCACGCACGCAACCGTGCCGATGACCAGATCGGGGCGGGTCGGCTCGGCCGGGCTGATCGGGATCAGCGGTGCCACTAGGCACGCGATTCCGCCGAACAAGCACAGCAGCGCGGCCGTCCACACCATCGGAGGCCTCACGTCCGCGATGCCGCGTGCCCCACCCCTGGGGATCGCGGGGGTTTGTCTTCCGCTCACCTCTGTATTTCTTCGGCTGCAACCCTATGCGGCTTGAGTCCTCGCCGGCTCCGTTCAGCTATCGGCTAGCCTGGAGACCATGGTTTTCTTTAAGCGGCGCGAAACTGCGCCCGTCGACAGCGAGAGCGCATTGCCGGGACGCGCTGAGGAAGTGCCGGTGCCCGCCCGCCACGAAGTGCTCGGCACGCCGCTGCGCCCACCGTTCCCCGACGGAGTCGAGCAGGCCGTATTCGGCCTGGGCTGCTTCTGGGGCGCCGAGCGGATCTTCTGGCAAGCCCCAGGCGTCTACACGACCGCGGTCGGGTATGCCGGCGGGTTCACGCCCAATCCCAGCTACGAAGAGGTCTGCAGCGGGCGCACCGGTCACACCGAAGCGGTGCTCGTCGCGTTCGACACCAAAGCCACCAGCTTCGAGCAGCTGCTGAAGCTGTTCTGGGAGGGTCACGACCCCACCCAGGGCATGCGCCAGGGCAACGACGTCGGCACTCAGTACCGCTCGGCGATCCTGTGGCAGGACGAGACTCAGCGCGCGACCGCAGAAGCGTCGTTGAGCTCCTACCAGCAGATGCTCTCGGCAGCCGGCCACGGCGAGATCACCACCGAGCTGGCCAAGGCCGGGGCGTTTTACTACGCCGAGGACTACCACCAGCAGTACCTGGCCAAGAACCCGGGCGGCTATTGCGGGCTCGGCGGCACCGGCGTGAGCTGCCCGATCGGGCTCGCTCCGAGCGCCAGCTAAACCAGGTCCGCGTGCTACCCGCCGGCTAAACGACGTACGCGTGCTTGCTACCCGCTAGCGACCTGAGGGCGTCACGCGCGTTAACGACCTGCGACCCCGCCGACGAGCGGGGCCGCAGGATGGTCGTTATCCGTGTCGGACGCGCCCAGAGGACGGCGCGCCCGACACAGTCCTCTGCCTACGTCGCGCTTCCCAGCGCCGGCGCCGGCGCGCCCTGCCACGCCGGGGCGTGGGGCCCACCGAGCGTTGGCACGTCTGAGGGGTACACCTCGTTGCCATGAATCGCGTGATCTCCGATCTCCAGCTCTTCGTCGGAGAGACGCAGCGGCACGAAGATGCCCACCAGCTTGAGCAGGATGAACGTTCCGATCGCGCTGAACACGATCACCCACAACCCGGCTTCCGCCTGCCAGCGCAGGAGCGTCCAGTTGTGGTGGATCGCGCCGACGATCGAGATCGACGACGTGTTGCCCACGCCGAGGTACTCGATCATCTTCGGATCCGCGATCAACCCGGTCATCAGACCACCGGTGATGCCCGCGAACCCGTGCGTGTAGATCACGCCCAGCGTGTCGTCGACGTTTCTGAACACTGGAGCCCGGCTCACGAAGCGAATCGCCATCCACACGATCGTGGATGCGACGACGCCCATGATGATCGCGCCCCAGCCGTTGACGAAGCCCGCCCCCGGCGTGATCGCCACCAGGCCGGTGATCATGCCGTTGACGCTGCCGATCAGCGACGGCTTGTCACGGAAGATGTAATCCCACGCGATCCACACCAGCATCGCCACGGCGGTGCATAGGTTGGTGTTGAGCACCGCTGCCGACGCGTTCGCGCCCGCGTAGTAGGAGTCTCCGCCGTTGAACCCGTTCCAGCCCATCCACAGCAATCCTGCGCCTGCAGCCACCATCAGGAGGTTGTTGGGCGCATCGACCTCGCGGTCGCGCTGCAAGCGTGGACCGATCACAGCAGCCGCCACGAACCCTGAGACACCGGCCGCCAAGTGGATCACATACCCACCTGAGTAGTCGACCGCGCCGTGAGCGGCGAAGAAGCCGCCGCCCCAGATCAGGAACGCGTTGATCGTGTAAACGAACGTGATCCACAGCACCACGAACGGGATCCATGCTTTGAAGTTGATCCGCCCGAGCACCGACCCCAACATCAGGATCGGAGTGATTCCGGCGAACACGAATTGGAAGTACACCAGCGACGCCTGCGGGAAATGGAACGGCGGCCCCACCGTGATCGATGGGATCGCTGCCTGAGATTCCTCGGAGGCCGCGCTCAACACACTGCCCGGTGTCCCCCAGAAAGTGCTGAGGAATCCCTTCCCACTTCCGATTGGGTCACCGAAGCCCAGCTTGAACGCGTACAACACCCACACGACGAGCACCAGCGCGAACGCCACGAAGCTCAGCATCATGCTGTTCACCGACCAGCGCTTCTGCATGACACCGCCGTACAGGATTGCGAGACCAGGCACGCTCATGAGCCCGACCAGGGTCGCTGCCGTGAGCTGCCAGGCGTTGTCGCCCGGGGTCAGCCACGATGGGTATGCAAGGTACATATGCCTCCGTTTCCTCTGAGTACGTTTCCTCTGGTAAAGCAATCCGGCGGACCCCGCCGCGTCAGCGATGACAGCCCAGCAGATCGATGTCAGACATGAAATCCGGGCGCGCGCGTTCGCGCTAGGGACACCGTGGCCAATCCTCGGCGGATCCCTTTCGACACCTGGCTAGACGCTTTGGACAGCTGTCCTACGGCAGCTGGAAGCGCCGCTCAGGCGCACAAGCCCCACGCGTCGACGCCGCGCAGATGCGCGGCTGTCGGCGAGAAACGGCTAGGACTCGGGCGTGGCGGTGCGCGGCGAGCCGTACGTCAGGCCCGCCTGCCGGCACGCCTGGCGCATGTCGGCGGTCGCCGCTGCGCCGACGGATGCAGAGCCGGCGCCGCAGATCACCGCAGCGTCGTGCCCACATGCCTGGATGGTGGCGGAGCCGACGTAGCTGGCCCCGGAGACCTTGATGCAGCCCTGGCGCGTGCCCGGATCGTCGGAGAGCAGCGCAAACAGACCCATGCCGACAGCTGCCAACAGGAAGCACGCGCACGTGGCCGCGACGGCCAGCTTGCCCGCGCGCGTCCAGGCCAGCGGCTGAGCCAGGCGCTTGGACTGATCCAT
This sequence comes from Solirubrobacteraceae bacterium, assembly GCA_035474295.1. Classification (GTDB taxonomy): domain Bacteria; phylum Actinomycetota; class Thermoleophilia; order Solirubrobacterales; family Solirubrobacteraceae; genus Palsa-744. The sequence goes on along the minus strand of DATINL010000020.1, from coordinate 35,465 downwards.
CATCACCATTGCGGGCCAGTGTAGGGAACTTTCCCGCGATTGGGCGCAGAATCATCTCGCCACAGCACCAGCCTCAGGCTCGATTCGCTGCTGTGATGTGGGATTACGCTATGTGCCCGGATCGGCGGGAGCGTCGTCCTGCGGCTTGAAGTCGAGCGCTCCGGAGTTGATGCAGTAGCGCTGACCGGCGGGCCCGGGGCCGTCGTCGAACACGTGCCCGAGGTGTCCGCCACAGGTGCGGCACACGACTTCGGTGCGCTTCATGAACAGACTCTTGTCAGGCCGCAGCTCGACCGCTTCGGCGACTGCTGGCTCGGTGAAGCTCGGCCAGCCGGTGCCCGACTCGAACTTCGTGTCGGAGCTGAACAGCGCTGTACCGCAGGCCGCGCAGCGGTACATGCCGTCGGCCTTGTTGTACACGTAATCGCCCGTGAACGGCGGCTCGGTGCCGGCTTTGCGCAGGATGTCGTACTGCTCCGGCGTCAGCTGCTCGCGCCACTCCTGCTCGCTCTTGACCACCTGCTCGCCGCTCATCGTCTCCCGTTCTAGCACACGCACCGGCCCTCGCACCGGCCCTGGCAGCACACGCACACGCCCTGATATCCTGATCTTTACGTTTACGTCAAGTTCAACACGATCAGCGCGTTTCGGGGTGGCAGCCGGCCACGAGCACTACAAGTGGTGGGCTCTGTCCTGCACCAGCCTCGGAATGCTGCTCGCCGCGACCAACTCCGGCACGCTGATCATCGCGCTGCCGGATCTCGAGCGCTCGCTGCACACGAGTCTGCTGGCGCTCGTGTGGGTGATCCTCGCCTATCTGATCGCGGCCACCGTGCTGGTGCTGACAGCGGGGCGCCTGTCGGATCTGTTCGGCCGCAAGCGCGCGTACGTCGCCGGCTTCGTGGCGTTCGCGCTCGCTTCACTCGGCGCGGGGTTCTCACCCGACGCGACCGTGCTGATCCTGTGGCGCATCGTGCAGGGCATCGGCTCGGCGTTCCTGTTCGCCAACGCCGCTGCGCTGGTGACCGACGCGTTCCCCAAGGAGCAGCTCGGCCTGGCGATGGGCGCCAACACGATGGTCGCAGCCGTCGGGCTGGTGCTGGGCCCAGTGCTCGGCGGCGCGCTGGTGGCGATCTCCTGGCACTGGGTGTTCTGGTTCAACGTGCCGCTGGCGCTCGCCGGCGCGGTGTGGGGCGCGCTGATCCTGCGCGAGCTCGCCAAGCCGGATGCGGTGCGCGGTTACGACGTGCTCGGCACCACCACCTTCGTGATCGGCCTCACCGGGCTCGTGCTGGGCATCTCACGCGGCGGGCTCAGCGGCTGGAGCGACACGATCGTGATCGCCGGCCTCGGCGCAGCGATCGTGCTGCTGCCGACATGGGTGCTGATCGAGCGCCGCTCGCGCGCGCCGATGCTCGACCTCGAGATCTTCCGCAACCGCCTGTTCGCCGCCGCAACCGCCGCGGCGTTCATCAACGGGCTCACCCGCTTCGCGTTGATGTTCCTGTTCGTGTTCTACTTCCAAGGCGCCCAGGGCGACGATCCGATCACGGCCGGCGTCAAGCTGATCCCGCTGGCGCTGGGGATGGTGATCGCCTCGCCGCCGGCCGGCATCTACGCCGACCGCCACGGCTCGCGCGGGCTCGCCGCCGCCGGCATGCTAGTGATCGCTGCCGGGCTCGCGGCGATGACCACGCTGCAGGTACACACGCCCTACTGGGAAAGCATGCTGTGGCTGGCCCTGGTCGGGCTCGGGTCGGGCATGTTCAACAGCCCCAACACAGCCGCGATGATGGGCACCGTGCCGGCCCACCGCCGCGGGATCGCAGCGGGCGCGCGCACGCTGCTGCAGAACACCGGCGCGGTGCTGTCGATCGCGTTCGTGCTGGCGATCGTGACCGCAGCGGTGCCGAAGCCGACGCTGTTTGCGATCTTCTCCGGCGTCACCAGCGGGCTGTCCGCGCAGAAGCTCGCGCCGTTCATCCACAACATGCACCTGGCGCTGCTGGTGCTCACCATCTGCTCACTGGCGGGCGCAGCCGTGTGCATGCTGCGCCCCCGTCACGAACCGGTGCTGGTCGCACCCGCTGCCGCGCGCTGAGCCCACCCCTCCGCTCCCTCCCATCCCCTCCCCGAGATGAGCACGAACTGGAACCCGAACACGAACACGAACCCCGCTCCCCCCGAGCGAGGTTCCGGCGACGCGCAGCGACCCGGGAACCTGCGCATCGGCGATGTGGCGCGCCTGGCGGGCACCACGCCGCGCACGATCCGCTACTACGAGGAGATCGGCCTGCTGGCGCAAGCGCCGGCGCGCCCGGCGGGCCAGCACCGGCTCTACAGCGACGCGGAGGTCGAGCGACTGCGCGAGGTGATGCGCTTGAAAGAGCTCCTTGGTGTGTCGCTGGACGAGCTGAAGACGCTGCTCACCGCCGAGGAGGCGCGCGCCGCGGTCAGGGCGCAACTGCAGCGCGAGGACGTCGACCCCGAGCGCCGTCACGAGCTGCTCACCGAGGCGCTCGGACATCTCGAGCGCCAGCTGCAGCTCGTCGAGCACCGCGCGGGCGAGCTGGCGAAGCTCCAGGCCGAGCTGCGCGAGACGCGCGAACGGGTGCTGCGCCGTTTGCGTGAGCTCGACTCGCCGCCAGCCGACGCGCTTGCGCCCGAGCCATCGGTGCGCTCCTGAGCACGGCGCAGCGCCGGCGCCGCCGCTCAGTCCGGCTCAGCCGCGCTGCGATCCGGCTCCGCCGCGCTGCGGCGACGCTCAGCCGCGCTGCGGTAGCCGGCGCAGCTCAACACCGGCAGACGCGGGTAGCGCGGATAAGCTGGGTCCTGACGCGAGAGCACACACAGCCAGAAGGTCGAGCCACGCGTGTTGCGCACCTCCTGTCTGTGCCGGCATGTCTCACACAGCCCGACGCGCGGGTTCGGAGGACGCGGGGAAACAGGCTGGGAGGGCATCAACGCAGCGTAGTGCCGTCGCGGCCGTTGCGACGCAAACCGCCCCCCCTGCAATAATCGTTGACTAAGCAACTATGAAGACGTTCAATCGACTACTCGGATTCCTACGCCCGTACAAGCGCGGCCTGGCCGCCTCGTGGGTGCTCGCGAGCCTCGCGATGGTGATGACCGTGACGCTGCCGCTGCTCACCGGCCGCGCCGTGGACGCAATCCAGAAAGCCGTCACCCACGCCCACCACCACCAGCTGGCGCTGCGAAGCCACGACCGCGACACGCTGCTGACGCTGACGCTCGTGATCGTCGGCGCGGTGCTCGCCCGCTGGCTGCTCACCTACGCGCGGCGCATGATCGCCGGGCAGATCTCGCTCGGGATCGAGTACGACCTGCGCGAGCTGCTCTACGGGCACCTGCAGCGCCTGGAGCTGAGCTTCTTCGACCACCAGCAGACCGGACAGCTGATGTCGCGTGCAACCGTCGACCTGCAAGCGGTGCGCTTCTTCCTCGGCTACGGGCTCGTGTTCATCCTGCAGTCGATCCTGACGATCGTGCTCGCCGGGATCGCGATGATCGCAATCAACCCCCAGCTTGGGCTGCTCGCGCTCGCGCCGGTGCCGTTCGTGGTGGTGATCTCCCAGCGCTACGGCCGGCGCGCGCGCCCGGCGATCCAAGAAGTGCAGCAGCGCGTGGCCGAGCTCACGGCGGACGCCGAGGAGAACATCTCAGGCGTGCGCGTGGTGAAATCCTTCGCGCGCGAGCCGCGTCAGCTCGAGCGCTTCCGCCACAGCGTCGGGCGCCTATTCGACCAGGCGATGATTGCCACCCGCCTGGAAGCGCGCTACAACCCGATGATCGGCTTCCTGCCCCAACTCGGGCTCGCGGCGGTGCTGCTGCTCGGCGGGCGCAGCGTGATCCACAGCCACCTCACGCTCGGCCAGTTCAGCTCCTTCTACCTGCTGCTGAACATGCTGATCTCCCCCATGCGCTCGCTCGGCGTGACGCTCGGGCTCGCCCAGCGCGCAACCGCATCCGGCGCGCGCATCTTCCAGCTGCTCGACCGCGAGCCGCGGCTGCTCGACGAGCCCGGGGCGCCAGCGCTGCCGCCGGGCAACGGCCACGTGCAGTTGCGCGCGGTGACGCTGCGCTACGACGACCACGACAGCTGGTCATCGCAGCTGCGCGACCCGGCGCGCGAGCCGGCGAAAGCCGTGCTGAGCGATGTCGAGCTCGACGTGCCCGCCGGGCGCACGATCGCGCTCGTCGGCGCCACGGGCTCGGGCAAGACCAGCATGATCTCGCTGATCTCGCGGCTGTACGACGCCAGCTCCGGGTCAGTGCTGCTGGACGGCGCGGACGTGCGCGACGTCAACCTGCGCTCGCTGCGCCACGCGATCGCGGTCGTCAGCGACGACCCGTTCCTGTTCTCGGCGACCGTCGCGCAGAACATCGCCTATGCCGACCGCCACGCCGACTTCGCCGAGATCGAGCTGGCAGCGCAGCGCGCGCAAGCGTACGACTTCATCATGCGCCTGCCGCAGGGCTTCCAGACGCGCGTCGGCGAGCGCGGCCTGAGTCTCTCCGGCGGCCAGCGCCAGCGCCTGGCGATCGCACGCGCGCTGCTGGCCAACCCGCGCGTGCTGATCCTCGACGACGCGACCTCCTCGGTCGACGCTTCCACCGAGCGCGCGATCAAGCTCGCGCTGGCGGAGGCGATGGCCGGGCGCACCACGTTCGTGATCGCCCATCGCCTGTCGACGATCGCGCTCGCGGATGAGATCGTCGTGCTCGACCGCGGGCGGATCATCGCCCACGGCACCCACGAACAGCTGCTGGAAGCGTCTGAGCTTTACCGCGAGATCGTGGAGAAGGGCATGCCCGAACAGGTGTTCCTGACGCGCAAGCCGCTCGAGCGCGAGGTCAGCGGCCTGTGAGCCCGCCCGTCGGACGCGGCCCGGGCGGCGGCGGACTGGGACGCTCGGAGCAGTGGGACGGCGCGCGCGCTTCGCGCGGCACGCGCGGGCGCAACCTGCGCGGGCTGTTGGAGCTGCTGAAGCCATACCGCGCGCGCACCGCTGCGATGTTCGTCGCGCTGCTGATCGGCACGGGCGCGTCGCTGGCGCCACCGCTGCTGGCCAAGGCCGCGATCGACCACGGCATCGCGCGCCACGACACGGGCGCGCTGACGCTGATCGTCGGCGCGTTCCTGCTGTCCGCGCTGCTGGTGTGGACGATGACGTACGTCCAGACCTACCTCGTGGGTTGGGTCGGGCAGCGCGCGCTCGCGGATCTGCGCATCCGCATCTTCACCCACCTGCAGTCGCTGCCCGTCGGCTTCTACGAGAGCCGCCCCGCCGGCGTGTTGATCTCGCGCATGACCAACGACGTCGAAGCGCTCGACAGCCTCGTCACCGACTCGGTCGTGACGCTGTTCCAAGCCACGCTCACGCTGTTCGGCACGATCGTGATCCTGCTCACGCTCGATCTGCGGCTCGCGCTGATCACGTTCTGCATCTTCCCGTTCGTGGCTGCTGCCAGCATCTGGTTCCGGCTCACCTCAGCGGGCGCGTTCAGGCGCACGCGTGAGACGATCGGATCGATCACCGCGTACCTGCAGGAGACGCTGTCGGGCATCCGCGTGGTGCGCAGCTTCGGCCAGGAGCCCCAGCACGAGCTGAAGTTCGCCGAGCTCAACGCGGACAACCGCGAGGCGAACATGGTGACAGTGCGCCTGAACGCCGTGTATTTCCCCACGGTCGAGCTGATGTCCGGGATCGCGATCGCCGTGATCGTGCTGTACGGCGGCTACCAGGCGATCGACGGCCACATCACGGCCGGCACGGTGGTGGCGTTCGTGGCAGCGCTGTCGAACCTGTTCGACCCGATCCAGCAGCTCTCCCAGCTCTACACCACCTACCAGTCGGGCATGGCCGCGCTCGAGAAGATCTTCCAGCTGCTAGACGTGCGCCCCGACCTGGTCGAGCGCGACGACGCGCTCGAGCTGCCGCGGATCCGCGGCGAAGTCGAGTTCGAGCGCGTGTCGTTCGCGTACAAGCGCGCGCACGCGGCGCCGGACGACGATCCCGAAGTGCTCGCGCTGAAGGACGTCAGCCTGCACGTGCCGCCGGGCCAGACCGTCGCGCTCGTCGGCGCCACGGGCGCCGGCAAGTCGACGATGGCGAAGCTCGTGGCGCGCTTCTACGACCCGACGTCCGGGCGCGTGCTCGTCGACGGACACGACCTGCGCGAGGTCTCCAGCCGCTCGCTGCGCTCGCAGATGGGAATCGTGCCGCAGGAAGCATTCCTGTTCGCCGGTACCGTGCGCGAGAACATCGCGTTCGGCCGGCCCGGCGCCGAGGATCGGCAGATCCAGGATGCAGCAGCAGCGGTGGGCGCGGCGGAGTTCATCTCCGAGCTCGAGCACGGCTACGACACCGAAGTCGGCGAGCGCGGCGCGCAGCTGTCAGCCGGTCAGCGCCAGCTGATCGCGTTCGCACGCGCGCTGATCGCGGACCCGCGCATCCTCGTGCTCGACGAAGCCACGTCGAACGTCGATCTGCACACCGAAGGACGCATCGAAGATGGCCTGCGCCGGCTGCTCGCCGGTCGCACGGCGCTCGTGATCGCCCACCGCCTGTCGACGATCCGCCAGGCGGCGCGCATCGTCGTGCTCGAGCACGGCCAGATCGTCGAGCAGGGCACTCACGACGAGCTGATCGAAGCGCAGGGGCGCTACTACGAGCTGTACCGCGATTGGGCCACGCAGGCTGCGGCTTAGCACCGAGGACCGCCGAGCCCCGGCCGGGCCAGGCGCGAGATAGCTCCGGGACAGGGACTCGAAGCGTGTATGGGGTCAGGGCCGATCCCTAGCGATAGAGCCACATCCCGCATGCCTACAGGAGAAACGCCTACAGCCCAATTCGGCCAGATCCGGTGGAATCCGGTCAAATTGGGACACGACTGGCACGAGTCTCCCCTAGCAGAATGGTCATGCGAACATGGCGGACATCGACAGCATCAAGAACGACACCTACACGACCGACGGCGTCCAATACCGCACGCCAGCCCACCCGCTGATGATCGCGGCGCTCGGCCGGGCGCTGTGGAACTTCCTCTCCGTTGAGGAACAGGCTTGCGCGATCTTGAACGAAGTCGGCACCACAACGCTCGCCGCAGCGAGAGCACTCACAGCGGGCGAAAAGGAAAGGCGGCTACGCCGAGCGTTGGGGGAACTGCGGCAGCGTGGAGCACCGCAGACGTTGCTTGCCTCGTTCGATCAAGGGATCAAGGACTACTGCGTTGCCCGTCGTCGATACCGCAACGGGCTCGCGCACGCTGGCCTGTTCACCTCTGGCTACGACCCTGACGGAACCTACAAGCCGGGCATCTCGCTGGAGCCGAAGGGGCAGCAGAAGATCGTGATTGCCGAGGCCCCCGATCTACATGCCATCGCGATCGAGATCGAGGACTTGAGCTCAGGGCTAGGACAGGCCCGCCGACAAATCATCGAGTTCCTGGCCCAATGAACTTAGGCCGCGCGCTTCACGCCACGAGCTTGAGCGCCGGAGTCTCCGAGCCTGGCGAGACAGGCGTTCGTGGCAGCCGCCGCCTCGTCGAGCCCACCGGGCATCAGGTGGCCGTAGGTGTCGAATGTCATAGCAATGGTCGAGTGCCCACGATGACGCTGAGCGCCTATGCGTTCACGCCCGCCGCGATCAGGATGCTTGCGCACGTGTGTCGCGCCTCGTGCTCCATGTCAGGCGTAAGCAGAACGACGCTGGTCGGGTCCTCTGCCTGCTCGACGCGGCGCCCGTTCTCTGCCTCCCACGCCGCAAGCGAACGTCGGCGCACCGTTTCCGGCGAGAAAGGCTTGACACCCGTCGGGCCGAATACGAGCGCGGCGCCGTCACGGCCGGTGCGCTGCTTGTGCTCGGCCAGCTCCCCCGCGAGCGCGCGATGGCGTACTACCTCATTCAAGGCCGCCTGCGCCTCTCCGACACCCGCGATGAGGCAGCCGAGCAAGCCGTACAAACATGGGCCACGCTCACCGAGGGACGTGATAGCCGCCAGGTCGCGTTGATCGCCGACGCCTCCAACGCGGAGATCAACCGCTTCAACGCCCGCGCACAAGACCTACGAACCCAGCGAGGCGAACTCGGAACCACGAGACCCCGCTGCCCGGCGTTCACCACGGCCTGCGCGAAGGCGACCTGATCGCGTTCACCACCCAGCACCACCCGCCAGGGCAGCCGCGGGTCGAGAACGGCACCCGCGGTCAGCTGAGCGCCATCCACGAATACGGCCCCGACGGTCACGCTCGACGGATCACAACGCAGAGTCCAGCTCGCCGGCGAGCACCTCGACTCGCTGAGATTGGCTTACGCGCAGCACGTCTACCGCCAGCAGAGCGCAACCGTCGAGCGCTCCGTCGTGCTCACGGGGCTGGCAGACCAGCAACGAGACCGCCTACGTCGAGGCGTCCCGCGCCCGCCAGGGCACCAACTGGTTCGTCTCCCGCGACGACCTCGGAGTCGAAGGCTACGACCCCGACCGCGTAAGACGCCTCGCCGAGCACATGCGCAACAGCCGCGCCCAGACCCCGTCGCTGCGCACCCCGAGCTACCCGACCCAGAGTGGGGTCCAGGAGTCCGAATCAAGGCATGGACATGCTGGAGGCAGCAGAGCGGGTGTTCGTCACCATCGGCGCTCCATCCCAACTCGGCACGGCGCTAGTGTCCACAGCGATCAAGAGTGCTGGGTTTCAGGAAGAAACCCCGTCTTATGGGCAGGCAGCGGCAATGATGGGCTACGCCTGCCGCATGGCCCAGGGTCGTGAGGTTCCCGTTGAGATAGTCGCCGTGATTCATGTGCAACTCCCTCGTGGCACGGATGGGCGTATCGACAACGAACACCTTGCAGAAGATCCAGAGAAGATTGGGCGGCTGCTTGAGTACCTGGCGGAGATGGCCCACGATCGGGAAGCGATTGCGGCGCTCGCAGGGTGCTCTCTAGGAGCTTGGCACGGTTTCAGTGCCACCGGGACGATGCAACTCCACAAGAACCTCGTCAAGAACGGCCTCTCACGACGTCAATTGCTCTCCGAGGAGACCGTGGAGAACCTCCTACGTCTTGGCTACTCGCTGCGAGTCATGGACGAGGTGGCCGGCGAGGAGCCGTTAGCCAAAGGGTCAGTCTCAGTCGTCCTCGCCGTAGATCATCGTCTCGACCGCACGCAACGCATAGCCGTAGACGAAGGCTGGTCAAAGTCATCACCGGAAATCTGAGGTGGCTCGTCCTTCTCTATTCCTTGCTTACGACGCTCGCGGGAACGCTCCAGCAAGTGCTCCCAAGCCCAGCTTTGCAGCCTGTGCCATGAGGACTCGCCGCACGAGAAGAAAGAGGGCAACCGCCCGGCCAGGCGCCGCGCACCGCCGTCCAATGTCTCCTTTGCGTCTAACTGTGCAGCGCGGCGCAGCCACTCTGCTTCATCGCCAGCGATGATTGCATGTTCCGCTAGCTCCTCCTCAGCGCGACGCAGGAGATAGCCAGTGATCGCGGCGTCGGTCAAGCAGTTCCAGTTGGCCTCCTGGGTGGTGCGGGCGTAGACATCTCGCTGTACAAGGTCCGTCACCCGATCGGCCATCTGCCTATCGGGATTGGCCAGAAGCTCCCTGGTGCGCCGGCGGAGATACTCGGCAATATCGTCACCCAACGCTGGCCCCTCGGGCGTACGTGTAAGCACTCGTACTGCGTGTTGCAGCCAGTCCTCATCTATAGCGGCCCAACGGCGCAGCTCTGCTGTCTGCTGCACGAGCCGCTCGAAGCCCATGCTGTTCTAAGTCACCAACTTGGGTACCAGCTTCTCATAGCGCTCCTGGCCTATCGTCATTTCGATGGCATAGAGATTTGCCGCACTGCGCAAGAAGCCAGCGGCGGCCCTTTCCTGGATCTCCGCCAGATTTGCGTCGTCATCAACATTCTCGAATTCAGAGAAGTCTGGATCCATGAGCGCTTGGTAATAGCCAGGCCACGCGCCCCCAAATACGGACCCTTTCTGGTATTTCGTGGGTATCCATAACGCGATATTCCTCGTCAAGATCGCCTACCTTCTCCAACGCCTGCCCAGATAGTGGATAGACATGTTGGATCAGCTTTCGAAACTCGCGGCGGTGGCCAGCTGATTCCTCGTTGCCAGCTCGATGCTGAATCAGCTCAAGCTAACGCGCCATCGCTTGGGCGAGAAAGATCGCCGCCAGCCGGCCGCCATCGCCCGGAGCGCCCCTTCACGCCACGCTTGGTCGTCTGGCGGTAGTTCGAGGGGAACTCCTCGGTGTGGGTTAGGGCAAGCAGTAGATCAGCGCCGCAGCTGGCAAAACCATAGGCGTGCCCCTCCTCAGTCGAACTCGGCGCGAGCATCTCCATCTCATAGTCAAGCCCCTTGGTAGTCGCCGGGTGCGTCAAAACTGCTCGACGGATCAGGGCGCGGTTGGGAGCCATGTCATGTGAATCAGTTGCCCATCGGAATGCGATCGGAGGCTATGAAGGGTCCCTGTAGGCAGCCCAGATAAGCGGTCCATTACTCGGGCCCAGATCAACTGGATCATTTCACGCGGACCCCGTCAGCCAAGTTATGGTTAAGTCGATCAAACAAAGATCCGAATCCTTCGCTAGCCCATCCTCGGAGTACCTCAGCGTTCGGGAACCTCGCCGGCGGCAGCGACTCACGGCGTAGGTAGGCACTGAGCCCGGCCCGTGCATCCTCCGTACATTCCGCGACAGCGTAGCGCCAGTGCGTCTTATCGCCGACCTGATGTGCGAAAAGCAAAACTCCGCCGACGAGTTCCACGCGGCGCATTAGCTCTGGGTCGTTTATGTGCTTCGCTCGGGGTTGTACTCGGTCCATCCAGTCATGGCGAAGCGTGCCTGCTGCCTCTGTCCCCTGAAGCGCCCGGCACTCTAGCGCGTGCAAAGCCGTCTCTGTTTCGCTCGCCGCCGCGCGCTCTTCCCCCAAAATGAGCAGGTCGATCGCCTGCTGATGCATGACGTTGCGTCCAAGCCGCTGCGCTACAGCCCCGATCACCGCACCAATAACGGCGCCTGCAACCGTCGGTACGCCTAGATCGCGAAGAGTCGTCACCCATGAAGCTACAGCCATAGAGGACCAAGCATGGCACCCGATGTGGACGACGCTCCCTTCTCATGCCCATAGGTCGGCGGCCAAGGCGCGACCTACATCAACGAAGAAAATGACGGCGAAGTGAGGTAGCCCCTAAGACCAGACCTTGGATCAGCCACCGCCCAGACGGCGGACTCGAATCCCGACACGCGGATTGCGATGCGTGAACCACAACCGGCGGCGCACTGTCCGCCTCGGCGGTCGGGATCAGGTGGTACTGCACGATGAAGCCGAGGCTCTCTGCGTAGCGATCGACGGTCGATACCTTCGCGTCGGCCGCCGTGCTCTCCAGACGAGCGACGAATGACTGCGAAGTCTCCATCGCCGCCGCGATCGCGGTCTGCGAGCGCTTCTGCTCCTCGCGCTGCCCGGCCAGCGCACGCAGCAGCTCACGGCGCCGGCGAGCCGCGTCCAGCAGCCGCGGAAACTCGGGGTAGCGCGCGGCGCGCTTGCTGATCACCTTGTCTAGGAAATCACGCTCGGGCATGGGGTTCTCTAATCTCTGGAGGGGTTTAGATATCTATAGTGGTATCTTTTCTAGAGATAAGGTAGTACTGTCACTGAGGTAGCGGGCCCTTGCCACGTGCAACGCGCTTCTGGTCCCCCTCGCCGCCGCCGATCCACCAGTCGTCGCTTCGCCAGCTCGATTATGGCCGGGGGCGTCTTCTGCGTCTTCTTGTTGAACCCATCCAACGCCAAGAGGATCTGTCCACGGCGACCTTCCTCCCTTAACAGGATGCGGTAGATAACACGATCGCCGTCAACCCTCACCTCCCAGATATCGCCATCAAGATGGCGGGCAGCTCGCAGGCCCCGAGCTCGAACCTCCTCCATCCCGGCGAGCATAAGGCGATCCGCCGCGGCGTCTTTCACAGCGCACCCGAACTCATCACCGCGATCAGTGACTACCTCGACGCCACCAACCCCGACCCCCAGCCATTCACTTGGACCGCGAGCGCCGACCACTTCCTCGAAAAGATCCACCGCGGCCGCATCACCCTCGACACAATCAACAATCAAAACTGAGACAGGGCATTAGGGTCGCCGGACACAACAATTCGCACGCCGGTGCCCACAACTGGTGGTACAGCCAGTCATTGTACTTCTGGCAGCGCGGGACGAGCGGCTCTCCGGCGTGAGGTCCTCGGCCGAATACCCAGGAGGCAATCTCGTTTCCCGAACCGTCGGTCATTGAGACGATCTCGATGGTGTCGGCCGTATCCTTCAGGACAACGTTGCGCTCTTTACGAAAGAAGTCGTGGGACGAGTCACGCGCAATCTCGTCCCACCATTTCTTGAACGAGAGTAGAGGGCCAGCTGCTTTACCTGCTTTGTCGACCGAGGCAGCAATCTGGCGAACGCATACGAGCCACAACATATACTGCTCCCTGACCTCATCCCCCCGGCGCAGTGTCGCGTTTGAGTCTTGGAGTCGGATCGTGAGTTCATCGAGCTCGCGCGTCCGACGCTCAGCGTTCCGGAACATCTTCATGGCTCCCTGCAGGTGCCCCGTAACGGGATGCATGGGCATACTCGACGGCGCGAATAGGGACATCGCTGTAGTAAAGCGGGCTATCCGGCGACCTAAGCAGTCCGCCTACTCCTCATCGAGCCATCTGATCTCTCCACGCATGAGGGCCTGTGCAGCCGCCTCATCGCTCAGCCCGCTCTTGCGGATCGCGCGGCGAGTTTGGCTTGATTCCCAAGGTAGTTCCGCTCGATCTCGCGTCCGTCAGCCTGCCATGCACGTATCTCAGCCTCGTTGACCGACCGGGGGTCAAGCTCACGGTGGACCAACTGGGTAATCACCGAGACGATCTCATCCCCCTCTGCAAACCATCCTTGGATCTGCGGCACGTCAACGTCGCGTCCGCCAGATATCTCCTCGATGCGCTCAAGCCGCTTCACGACCTGTTTCCCGCGCGTGTCGTGCGACCGCAGTCCGAGCATGTAGAGCGGGATCGTCCGACCGCAACCACAGAAACATTGACGCGCCATAGGAGGGAGGCTATCTCGTAGACGAGGCTTGCTTGCGTTCGTGGAGTCGCTTCCGGAGGCCGGCAGGAGCGTCTTCTTGCGGCTGGGGGTCACGATGGCGGCTCTGCAGCATAGGATCACAAAAGTGATCGGCACGCAGACAATCGTATGAGCGCGAGCAAGACCCGCTCCTCTCGATCTGAGGGCAAGAGCTGGCAGGTCGCCGTGTATGAGACAGTCGCCGGGAAGCGTCCGGCGCTCGAATACCTTGGCGGAGCCAAAGTGCCGGATCAGCCGCGACGTGAGTTGCTGCTGACCGTTCTCGCGGTTGTACAGATGGGGCCTTTGGAGTTCCCCACGGGCACCCAGCGGTGGCGGCTGATGCATAAGCCGTCCAAGAAGGGCGACGTGGACATGAGCGGCATCTTCGAGGCCCGCGACCAGCACAATCGAGTCCTCTACCGGCTGTTCTGCCTGCTCGACCGCAAGGCGCCCGTCCACGGCCCAGCGGTCGTGCTTCTCGGCGGCGGCAGCAAGCCCAACCGTGCAGAGATGCCTCAACGTGTCTACAAGACAATTGACCGCTATAGAGATGACTATCTCGCGACCCGCCGTGTCGCGAATCTCAAGACGTGGCCGGAGTGGTGGCCACAGCCGCGCAGTTGACCTCCAGAATTCGTTCTGCGTAGCTTTCATGCTACGCTTAGCGGGACCTCAAGGAGACCATGATGAAGCAGACCGATCAGAGCGCCGTCTTCGCTGACTTTCTCAGCAAGACCTACACCACCGATGAGGAGCGCGAATCCCTCGAGCGCGACCTCGCAAAGCTCATTGCTGCCGCGAAGCTCTTCAAGCAGTTGGAGGACATCCGCGAGGCCAAGCAGATGACAAAGGCCGAGGTCGCACGCCGCCTCGGCGTCAAGCGGCCCGTCGTCTCCCGACTGCTCGCCGGCAAGAGCACCGTCCCCAACCTGGGAACGATCGCCGACGTCGCCGATGCCCTCGACGTCTACATCGACCTTCGCATCAAGCCCCAGCCCCGCAACGGCAAGCGACACGCTGCCATCGAGGTCCACGAGGCCGCAGCCTAATCGCTGGACCGGGCCACCGTGACCGCCTGCAGGGTAGAGGCACCGGTCGGAGCCCACAACGACGAAACCCCGGTCAGCCTGGCTTCCGCTCTGCCGGGGTCCTCGCGCGGGCTTCTCCGAGCTCGCATGACAGTCTGCCTTGAATCTTTGCTGAGTGGCCGGTCTCGCCCGACCTACTCAGACTCATCCATTATAAGGCATCGCTACCCGGAAGAGTGGCGCTTTCGCTTGCAATATGCGTGAGCCGAGCTTCAATGGCCCGTGCGTCGTTCGTCAGCGCGACTTGCACGAATCCTGGCACGTGCGGCCCCCCAAAACGCGAAGCGCCCGCAAAGCACGGGCGCAAGCGTACTCCGGGACAGGGACTCGAACCCCAAATTCGTGCTCCAGAGGCACGCGTGTTGCCAATTACACCATCCCGGACCGGGAGCCGAAGGATAGTCAACCGGCCGGCGCGCCGGAGCCTGAGCGCTAACCGTCGACGTTGTGCCCGTTGGGGGCGAAGTAAGCGGTGATCGACTCCTCGAGGCCCGGGTCGAGCACGAGCAGCACCTCGTCGCCGGCTTCAATCGTGGTGTCAGCTTTGGGCACGAACCCGGAGCCGCCGCGCAGCACCGAGATGATCAGGCTGCCTTCGGGCAGGGTGATGTCGTGTACGCGCTCGCCGACCACCGGCGCGTCGGAGCTGACCTCCAGCTCGATGATCTCCAGACGCTCCTCCTCGAGCGCCAGCAGATGCACGAGCCCGTAGCGCGGCACCTCGTGCTCGATCAGGCGCAGGATCAGGTCGGTCGCGGACACCGCCGGCTGGATGCCGAGCAGCTTGAAGTGCTCGTAGTTGCGCGGGTTGTTGACGCGCGCGATGATGCGATCGCAGAGGTACTTCTCCTTGGCGACCTGGCACACGAGCATGTTGTCCTCATCGTCGCCAGTCACGGCGATCACCAGGTCGGCGCGCTGGATGCCGGAGCGCTCGAGCACCCACAGCTCGGTGGCGTCGCCGTACTGGATCGCGTGCTCGAACTCCTCTTCGATCGCCAGGTAGCGCTGGCGCGAGGACTCGATCAGCGTGACCTCGTGACCCTTGTTGATCAGCTCGCGGGCGAGGTTGCGCCCAACTTTCCCGGCGCCGACGATGATCGCGTACATCTGCGTGCTCGCCTCAGGCCGCCGGCATCTCAAGCGCCTGCTTGAACATGTCGATCGCGTGCTGTGTCGGGGAGATCGTGTGCAACCCCTGCTCGCCGTACCAGGCTGCGCGCGCGGGGTCCATCACGCGCGCGATCACCTTCTCGACGCCAAATCGCTTCTGCGCGATCTGGGCGATGATCAGGTTGGTGTTGTCGCCGTCGGTCGACGCGATGAACACGTCCGCGCGCTCGATGCCCGCCTGGATCAGCGCGTCGATCTCGAGCGCCGTGCCGACCGTGAACTGACCCTGGGCGTCCTCCCAGCTGTTGGTCTGGGCGGCATCCAGGCGCTCGTGCGAGAGCGGGTCCTCGTCGAGCACGGACACCTCATGGCCAGCGGCCAGCGCCGACTTGGCGACTGCCGATCCAAGTCGGCCGGCTCCCACGATCAGAACGAACATCTAGCCGGAGATTAGACGATGGGCAGATCGTCCGTGAGTGGCGCGGGCACCGGGATCGTGGCGAAGTCGCGCATCGACGGCGCCGTCACGATCACCCTGCAGCTCGCCTTGCTGACAACGTACTTGGTGATCTCGTTGACGAAGTTCTCGTGCGGGCCGCCGCGTCCGCCCAGCCGTGCGCCGCCGCGGATGCGCGACGGGCCTTCGGCGCCCAGCACGATCGCCTCGACGCCGCGGCGCTTGGCTTCGTCCACGATCGCGTGGCCCGCGCGCCGGGCTCTGACGGTGGCGGTGGCAACCTGCACGCCGGAGTACTCCTCCCCCACCACTTTCGCGCGCGCGAGCGCCTGACGCGCGTGCTTGATCTGCGCTTCGGGCAGGCGCGCATCGATCGGCAGCGACATCGGGATCTCGAAGATCCACAGCGCTTCGATCGTCGAGGTGTCGATCGCGGCCTCGTCGGTCGGCTCGCCCTCCACGAGCAGCGCCGCGGTCTGCACGATGTCCTCGTCGAGCTCGGTGCCGAACAGCGGCACCAGGATCGACCCGTAGTCGCGTTCGCGCTGCGGGTCGGATTGCAGCATCTGCGCCGGCACGGTGACGCGGCGCAGCAGCGAGTTCTCGTCGCCGCGGCGGTAGATCACGTACAGCGCGAGCCCGACGCCCATCCACCCCAGCCCGACGTAGCGCGCGGGCTGGTGCAGCACCATCACAGCCACCCAGCCGGCGCCGGACACGAGCGCGCCGAGCACCGCGGGGATCGGCAGGTCGCCGCCGCGCACTCTGATCGACAGCGGCATCCGGTACGGCCGGTCGCGGTCGGGCTCTGAGTAGCGCAGCCTGACGACCGCTAGGTGCGCGATCGTGAACGCCAGCATCGCGCCGAACGCGTACGCGCCGATCAGGAAGTCGAGGTTCTCGGGCACCACGAGCGCGGCGGCGAGCACGCCGGCCACGATGATCAGCACGAACGGCGTCGAGCGCTGCGGGTGCAGCCGCCCCAGGCCGCTGGGGATCTGACGGTTGGTCGACAGTGAGTACGCCAGCCGTGAGAGCCCGAGCATCGCCGAGTTGGCGCCCGCGATCAGCGTGCCCGCGCCGATCGCGCCGACCAGGTACTTCAGCCCTTCGGACAGCCAGTGCGGGTGCATGTACGTGACGATGCCGACCACGGGGTCGTTGACGAAGCGCCCGCCGAGCGCGGTGTGGCCGTTGACGACCGGCAGCGCCGTGACCGCGACGATCGCGATGCCGACATACGCCACGAGCACGGTCACGGTGCCGCTCGCCACCAGCCGGCGCAGCGCGCCGCGGCTCGCGCGCACCTCGCCGGCGAGCCCAGATGCCGACTCGACGCTCGTGAACGCGATCGTGGTCACCGTCAGCGCGAAGATCAGGTCGGTCCACTTCGGCGCGCTGCCGAGGTGGATCGGGTCGAACAGCTTGTGCGGGTCGAAGAACATGATCAACCCGACCACCACCAGCACGAGCGCCAGGCCGAGGCCGGCGATCACCAGCGCGCCGATGCGACGCACCTGGCGCCCGTTGAAGCTGAGGATGTTGCTGATCACGACGAACGCGATCACCGCGAACGCCAGCAGCAGCGACTCGGTGGGGCTGCCGAGCGGACCCCAGAACACCTGCAGGTACTGCGTCGCCGAATAGGCGCACACGGCGATCAGGATGATGTAGTCGAGGAGGATCGCCCAGCCGGCGACGAAGCTGACGAGCTCGTTGAACGCATAGCGCGCGAACACGGTCGAGCCGCCGCGCTCCTGGTGCAGCGACGCGGCTTCGACGTAAGTCATGGCAGTCAGCCCGAACAGCGCCGCCGAGATCAGGAACACGAGCGGCGTCAGTCCCAGCGCGTGGCCGGCGACCACGCCGAGCGAGAAGTACACGGCGCTGGCGAGCGACGTGTACATGATCACGAACAGCACCGGCGAGCCAATCCCGCGGCGCACGGTGCTCATCGACCAGGAGGAGAGCTCCGTCTCGCCCTGCCCGGGCGTCTGCTCGGACGTGCTCATGCGCCGCCCGACCCCGAGCTCGAGCCCGACCCTGAGCGCGGTTCCGAGCCCGAGCGCGGTCCGTGTGCCGCGCGCCCGGACTCCACGTACAGCCGGCCGAGGCCGGCGGCGATGAACAGCACACCCAACAGCAGGCGCGGCGAGAAGAACCCGCTGCCTGCGACTGCCTGCACGATCAGTGCGACGCCGATGATCACCATCAGCGCACACATCACGGCGGTGCTCGAGCGGTGGAGCCGACGAGGTCTCATCTCACACCTGAGCTTAGAGCCGCTGCGGCGGCCCTGAGGCGGGATGCTGGATGTACGGGTCGCTCACGACGCTGTAGGAGCGACCCGGACACCGGCAGGCTTCAGGTGATCAGCGGGATGATCAGGATCGCAACGATGTTCGCGACCTTGATCATGGGGTTGATCGCGGGGCCGGCTGTGTCCTTGAACGGGTCGCCGACCGTATCGCCGGTGACCGACGCGGCGTGCGCATCGGAGCCCTTGCCGCCGAACGCGCCGTCTTCGATCAGCTTCTTGGCGTTATCCCAGGCGCCGCCGCCCGCGGTCATCATCACCGCGAAGAAGAACCCGACCACGATCACGCCGATCAGGAGGCCGCCGAGCGCCTGCTGATCGATCAGGCCGATGATCAGCGTCAGCAGGATCGGCAGCATCGACGGCAGGATCATCTCGCGCTGCGCGGTCTTCGTGACGATGTCGACGCACGCCGCGTAGTCGGGTGTGTCGGTGCCCTCCATGATCCCCGGCTTCTCGCGGAACTGGCGGCGCACCTCCTCGACGACGGCGCCGCCGGCGCGGCCGACGGCTTCGATCGACAGCGAAGCGAACAGACACACCATCAGACCGCCGAGCAGCAGCCCGATCAGCACGGGCGGCTCGTTGATGCCGAAGCTGATCGTCTCGTGCGTCGCCTCGGACAGCACCTGCTGGAAGCCGGCGAACAGCACCACCGCGGCCAGCACGGCCGAGCCGATCGCATAGCCCTTGGTGACGGCCTTGGTCGTGTTGCCGACCGCGTCGAGGCGGTCGGTGACCGTGCGCACCTCCTCCGGCAGATTCGCCATCTCGGCGATGCCGCCGGCGTTGTCGGTGATCGGCCCGAATGCGTCGAGCGCGACGATCAGCCCGGTCAGCGAGAGCATGCCCATCGCGGCCACGCCGATCCCGTAGATGCCGGTGACGCCGCCGCCCGCGAGCTTCCACGAGCCGAGGATGCCGAGCGCCAGCACGATCGCCGGCAGCGCCGTCGCTTGCAGACCCGAGCCGAAGCCCTGGATGATGTTCGTCGCGTGACCGGTGATCGACGCCTTGGCGGTCTTCTTGACCGGCGAGAAGCGCGTCGAGGTGTAGTAGTCGGTGATCACGAACAGGAACCCGGTGATCACGATGCCGATGATCGAGCACAGGTAGAAGTCGCCGACGCTCGGCGTCTGCACCTGCGAGCCCACGACCTTGAAGTTGACGTCGCTCATCAGCCACTTGGTGACCGGGTAGAACGCGGCCGCCGACAGCAGGCCGGAGACGAACAGGCCCTGGTACAGCGCGCGCTCGACGTTGCCCGTGCTGCTGCGCACCGCGAACGTGCCGATGATCGACGCGACGATCGCCACGGCGCCGAGGATCAGCGGGTAGAGCGCGACCTGGGTCTGCTCCTGGAAGGTGAGGATGCCGAGCAGCACAACCGCGACGGCGGTGACCGCGTAGGTCTCGAACAGGTCGGCAGCCATGCCGGCGCAGTCGCCGACGTTGTCGCCGACGTTGTCGGCGATCGTGGCCGGGTTGCGCGGGTCGTCCTCGGGGATGCCCGCCTCGACCTTGCCGACGAGGTCGGCGCCGACATCGGCGGCCTTGGTGAAGATGCCGCCGCCGAGCCGCGCGAACACCGAGATCAGCGACCCGCCGAAGCCGAGGCCGATCAGCGCGTCGGTCGCGGTGCGCGGGCTGTCATCGAACACGGAGGTCAGCAGGCCGTAGTAGCCGGCGACGCCGAGCAGCGCCAGACCGACGACCAGCAGTCCGGTGATGGCGCCGCCGCGGAACGCCACGCCGAGCGCGGGCGAAACCCCGCCACGGGCAGCTTCGGCCACACGCGCGTTGGAGCGCACCGACACGTTCATGCCGATGTAGCCAGCCGCGCCGGAGAGGATGCCGCCGATCGCGAAGCCCGCCGCCACCGCGATGTTCTGGATGAAGATCAGCGCGACGAACAGCACGACGCCGACACCGGCGATCGTCGTGTACTGACGGTTCAGGTAGGCGCGCGCACCCTGCTGGACGGCCAGCGAGATGCTCTGCATCTGCTCATTGCCCGGTGACAGTGAGAGCAGAGCACGTGTGGTCACCAGGCCGTATACGACAGCGCAGGCGGCGCATACGAGGGCGACGACGACCCCATGGTTCGTCAGAAAGCTACTCAACAGAAATTCCTCCGCGGTCTGATTAGCGTGCCGCGCGAGGAAATTCGCGCGCACAGTTTTCGCCCGGATCGCCCCGGATGGGCGTCACTCGGCGGAAAGGCCGGCGCAGTCTATCGTGCGCGCCCGCCGGAAGCCCGCTCACACGCTGCGCACGCGCGCCGCGAGCCCGCGCACACTGTGGCGCACGCCCGCCGAGTCCGCCCGGGTGCTGGCGCACGCGCGCCCGAGTCCGCTCGGGTGCTGACGCCTGCTCGCGCTCAGCGCCCCGGCACCCATAGCCGCCCGCTCGACTCGGCCGGCCCGGGCTTGTCCGGCTCGTTCGGGTCATCGCCGCTCGCGGGAGCCGACGGCGCGGGCTGCTGTCCGCCCGCCGCTTGCGAGCCCGCGCCCGGCGCGGGCGTGGCGGCAGCCGTCGGTGCAGCTTCGGCGTTTGCGTCTGCATGTGCGTGTGCGTCTGCGTCTGCATGTGCGTGTGCGCCGGCCTGCGCGGCAGTGCCAGCAGCGCCCTGCGTCTCGCGCGCGTACGCCAACTGCAACTGCGAGAGCGCTTCGCGCAGCGGGCGCAGCTCCTCCGGCGCCATGCGCTCGACGATCGGCAGCAGCGCGCGCACGCCCTCCACTGCGTCCCGCGCCTGGTCGAGGTCGCGCTCGGCGTCCGCCGCGCCCGCGGGCGCCCCGAATCCGAGGCGCCGCCCGCCGAGGTTCAAGAGCGTGACGATCGTCTGCAGGATCACATCGGCGCTGGTGATACGGCTGAGCTGCGCTTCGTACGCAGCGCGCAGCTCAGCTTCGCTGGGCTGACCCTCGGGGCCGTCCTGGCCGAACTGAGCTTGCTGATCGAGACCACCGTCGTGTGGCTCGCCCGGGAAAGACGCCGTCATGCCGTGACCTCCTGTGCGTAGGTTTGCTGAGTTTCCTCCACCGCCGCCGCGAACACCTGCTCGCGGCTCGCGCCGGCCGCGATCAGCGCGCGCTGACGCTGCGCGCCGTTGCGCTCCGGGAAGTCCAGCTCGATGCCGAGCTCCGCGCGGATCGGCGCGGTCCAGTCCGCCAGGCGCTCGATCGCCGCGCGCGCCGGGTACTCCTCGCCGCGCTCCAGATCGATCAGGCGGCCGTCCAGCCCGAAGCGGATCGCGCGCCACATGTTCTCCTCGATCAGTCGTGCCGGCGGGTGCTCGAACGGCACGCTGTCGTCCACGTCGCGCGCGGCCTGCGCGATGCACGCGACCATCAGCGCCGCGAGCGCTTCGGATTCGGGCGCGCTGGTCTGCGCGTCGCAGATGCGCAGCTCGACGGTGCCGAAGCGGAAGTGCGGGCGCACCGACCACCACACTTGCGTGAACTCGACGATCGAACGGGTGTGCTTGAGGAACTCGATGTACTCGCGGTACGCATCCCAGCCGCCGAACGCGTCAGGCACGCCGCAGCGCGGAAAGCTCTTGGTGAAGCTCTGCGTGCGCGCCGAGTGCAGGCCCGAGTCGCGCCCATCCAGGTACGGCGAGTTGGCGGAGATCGCGAGCAGCAGCGGCAGCACGGGCCGCAGCCGGTCGCACACGCGGATCGCGCGATCGAGGTCGCGCACGCCGACGTGTACGTGCAGGCTGAACGTGTTGTTGCGCCACGCGACGTACTTCAGCCCCTCCTCCACGCGGCGGTAGTGCTCGGTGTCGATAATCGGCTGCTCGCGGTAGTCCGCCCACGGGTGCGTGCCGGTCGCGCCAAGCACGGCGTCGTGCTCGGCGGCGAGCGCGAACAAGCGCCGGCGACGATCGCGCTGGCGCGCGAGCGCATCCTGCAGATCCACGCCACGGCCGGACACGATCTCGATCTCCGAAGCGATCAGCTCCCCGCAGATGCTCTCGCGCAGCACCGGATCATGCTCGCCCGCGCTGCGCAACTCCTCATAGCGGAGCGCCAGATCGAGGCTGCCGGGCGCGAGGATCGCGAACTCCTCCTCCAGGCCGACCGTGAGGTCGGTCGACGCGGCGAAGGTAGCGGCAGCCTGGTCGAGGTCGAGGCTGGTCATTTCGTGCAGATCTGAGAAGCGGTTGCGAAGACGGCGGGGCGACTGTAGAGCAACCCGGGCGCCACCGCCAGCGCAGTTGCGCTCAGGTCAGATAGAAGTACAGCGCGTAGAGAAGATCAACCGCGGGGCTGGAGGTGTGTACCGTGACTTCCGGCGGCACCGCCAGCAGCGACTCGGAGTAGTTGAAGATGATCTTCACCCCAGCCTCGACGAGTTCGTCGGCGAGCCCCTGCGCCGCCGCGGTGGGCACCGCGAGCACGCCCACGACGATGTCCTCCTCCTCGACCACCTGACGCAGCGCGCTGGTATGGCGCACGACCTGGTTGCCGACGTTCGTGCCGACCTTGTCATCATCGATGTCGAAGATCGCGACCACGCGGAAGCCGTGGTCGGCGAAGATGTCCGACGAGGCGATCGCCTTGCCCAGGTAGCCCGCGCCGAGCAACGCGATGTTGTGCTGGCCGGCCGTGCGCAGGATCTTGCGGATCTGGGAGACCAGCGACTCGACATTGTACCCGACGCCGCGCTTGCCGAACTTCCCGAATCCCGACAGGTCGCGGCGAATCTGGGTCGAGTTCACATGGGTGTAGTCCGACAGCTCCTGGGAGGAGATCGTCTCTTTGCCCATCTTCTTAGCCTGTGTGAGCACCTGCAGGTAGCGCGACAGCCGCGCCGCGACACCCAGCGAGAGCCGCTCGCTGGAGCTCGCGTCGCCGTCCTGCTCGGCCGCAGGGGTGCTCGACGGTTCCCGATAAGTCATCGTCCGTGACTCTAGAGGATGCCCGGGCGTGTACCTCACCCGATGCGTGCAACGGCTTGAACATCGCACGCGCCAGCGTCTCGGCAGCTCCTGCCGAACGCGCCCGCGGAGCCCGCCTCAGCGCAGCCGTGCTCGTAGCGCTGGCTCGTCGACGAAGTACTCGAACAGCTCCTCCCCGTCGAGCTCCACCACGGGGATCCGCTCGAAGTAGCGGCGGTGCAGCGCGTCGTCGAGTGAGATGTCGAGCTCGCGCAGCTCGAACGGCAGCTCCGCCCGCACTCTGCGCAGCACCGCGAGCGCGTCCTCACAGAGATGACAGCCGGGCTTGGAGTAGAGCGTCAACACCCGCACGGTCTCTGTCATCGCGGCCGCTCGCCGGTCGCATACGCGTCAAGCCCCAGATAGCGCGGATATGCCAGGCGGCCGCTGAAGCGCGCGGCGCTCGCGATCATCGCGGCGTTGTCGGTGCACAGCACCGGCGGCGGGATGTGCACGGCGCGCGTCAGACCGCTCAGACGCGCACGCAGCGGGCCGTTGGCCGCGACGCCGCCGCCGACGGCGAGGCGTTCCAGGCCGGTCAGCTCGAGCGCCTGCTCGACACGCAGCGCGAGGCTCTCCACGATCGCCGCCTGGTAGGACGCCGCGAGATCCGCCGCGCGTGCGCGCAGCTCCTGCTCGGAGAGCTCGCGCACGCGGTACAGCAACGACGTCTTCAAGCCCGCGAACGAGAAGTCGAGGCTGCTGGCGAACGACTTGCGGGGATCGCCGGCGCGCCCGCTGCGCCCGTGCGAGCGCCGCCCCGAGGCCGGGAACATGAACGCTTGCGGATCGCCCGCGGCCGCCAGGCGTTCCAGCGCGGCGCCGCCGGGATAGCCCAAACCGAGCATCCGCGCGCCCTTGTCGAACGCTTCCCCGGCGGCGTCGTCGAGCGTGCGCCCCAGCACCTCGAAGCCGTCGTGGGCGCGTACGTGCGCCAGCAGCGTGTGGCCGCCGCTGGCGATCAGGCACAGGAACGGCGGCTCGAACCCGACGGCCAGGAAGTTGGCCGCCACATGGCCCTGCAGGTGATCGACGGGCGCGAACGGCAGCTCGCGCGCGGCTGCTAGCGCCTTAGCCGTGGAGAGTCCGACGAGCAGCGCCCCCACCAGCCCGGGACCGCGCGTGGCCGCGACGAGCTCGAGCTCGTCGAGCGTCACACCCGCTTCCGCCAGCGCCTGATCGACCACCACGTTGACGAGCTCGAGGTGGTGGCGTGAAGCGATCTCCGGTACGACGCCGCCGAAGCGGTCATGCACGCGCTGGGAGGAGATCACGTTCGAGCGCACGCGCCCGGCGCCGTCGACGACCGCCGCGCAGGTGTCGTCGCAGCTCGTTTCCAGCGCCAGGATCAGCGCTTCGGGGCTCATACCGGCCCTGGGTTGGGCACGTCGTCCAACGAGCCGGCGAGCGTCGCCGGCGTGCGCCACATCACGAGCGCATCCTCGCCGTTGTCCTGGTAGTAGCGGCGGCGCAGACCGGCGATGCGGAAGCCTTCACGCTCGTACAGGTGGATCGCCTGGGCGTTCGAGCGACGGACTTCCAGCGTGTAGCGCGCGTGCGCGTCGGCAACCTGCTCGTACAGCTCGGCGAGCAGCGTCGAAGCAACCCCGACGCGCCGATGATCTAGGTCGATCGCGACGTTCATCACGTGCCAGACCGTCTCATAGCGCGAGCAGATCAGGTATCCGACCAGCCGCCGCTCGCGTACGGCGGCCAGGCAGATGCCGGACGGCTTGGACAGCTCGAGCACGAACATCGCCAGCGACCACGGCGTCGGGAAGGCACGACGCTCGATCGCGATCACCTGCGGCAGATCCGGATACGCGAGCCGCCGGATCTCCGCGTACGGCGCAGCGGAGCGCAGCTCCGCTGCAGTGGACTCCGTCTCGCTCACGCGAGCGCAACCTCCGCATCCGGGCGGCGCCGGTAGTCGGGCACCACCGTCTGCAAGGACTGCTCCGGCGCGCACGCGCCGAGCGCGCAGATCGCCGCGCCGCTCACCTGGTGCAGCTCGGCGGCGTCCGGCGGCACCTGTGCGCCGGCGGCCTGCAGCTCGGCGCGGAAGCGGATCGCGCCGTCGCCGACGGCCAGCCAGGGCCGGCCCGGCGCGGCAGCCTCGGCCTGTTCGAGCAGCCCACCGAGGTCGGCCGGCGCAAGCGCGCGCGCCTCCAGCAGCTCACGCCCGCCCGCGTAAGCAGCCGCGAACGCCTCGCCGCGGCGCGCGTCGAGCACCGCCAGCACGCCGCCGGCCGGCGCGGCCTCGGCGAGCGTACGCAGCGTCGAGACGCCGACCAGCTCAACCCCCAGCGACTGCGACAGTCCGCGCGCGCTGGCAACCCCGATGCGCAGCCCAGTGAACGTGCCGGGTCCGAGCCCGACCGCAATCCGCTCGAGCTCACCCCAGCCAAGCCCCGCCTGCTCGAGCAGCTCGGCCGCCAGCTCCAGCAGCCGCGTCAGATGCGCCGGGCGCGCGCCCGGCGCGGGATAGTCGCGCGCTTGCAGCGTGCGCCCGTCGGCGAGCCGCAGGCCCACGACGGTCGCAGGCGTGGCGGTGTCGAGACCCAGCACGATCACGAGCGCTCGTCCACCTCGATGCGCCTGCGATCGCCGCCGTCGTGCGCGAGCGTGACGCGCACGCGTGAGCGCTCGAGCTCGGTGCTCTGCGCAGGCCATTCGACGAACGCGATCCGCTCGTCGCCGAGATAGTCGTCGAGCAGCGCCGGATCCTCGTGCTCCAGCCCGGCCAGGCGGTAGAGATCAAGGTGCGACACGGTCACATGCGCGCCTTCGTAGCGATGACCGATGCTGAACGTCGGGCTGGTGACGGGGTCTGTCACGCCCAGCGCGTGGGCAGCGCCGCGCACGAGCGTGGTCTTGCCCGCGCCGAGCTCCCCGCACACGAGCACGACGTCGCCCGGGCGCAGGCGCGCGGCCAGCTCGGCGCCCAGCGCCTCGGTCTCCGCGGGATCGGCAGTCTCGACGATACGAACAGCCACGAGAGAAGCCTAGTCCGAACCGCAGCGTGTCCCGCAGCGGCCGTGACTGTGCGCATGCGCCGCTGAGCAGCCGGTTGTTAAAGCGACCGGCCCGCGAGAGAGGTTGACGCGGGCCGGTCGCACTACTCGTGGATGGAGATAAGTGCTTATCGGCAACCCGCAATCAACGCTTTAGCCTACGTCGCCGAACTCTGCTCAGCAGCTAGAGACCTTCGAACAGGCCCAGCTGATCTGGCTCTACGTCTGCGATCGCGGCATCACCTTCGGCTGCGGCCGCTGCCGGCGGCTGCGCTTCCGGCAGCGGCTCCTCCAGCACCGGCGGCTGCTCGGGCGCCGGCTGTGAGAGCAGCTCCGGCAGGCGCGTGAAGTCCTCGCGCAGCGTCTCGAGCATGCGCGGCGTGTAGAGCGCCGCCGCGGGGTGGTAGATCGGGTACAGCCGCACCGCGCGCGTGCCGAGCACGAGCACCTCGGGTTGGCCGTGCAGTCGCGTGATCCCAGTCGGGTCGGCGCGCAGCAGCTTGGTCGAGAAGTTGCCCAGCGAGCAGATCACGCGCGGCTGGATCAGCTCCACCTGGCGGTACAGGTATTCCCGGCAGTTCTCGATCTCCACCGGCAGCGGGTCGCGGTTGCCCGGTGGCCGGCACTTCAGCACGTTCGCGATGAACACGTCGGCGCGCTGCAGCCCTATCTCGCCGAGCAGCTTCTCCAGCAGCTTGCCGGCGCGCCCGACGAACGGCAGCCCGCGCTCGTCCTCGCTCGCACCCGGCGCCTCGCCGACGAACATCAGGTCGGCGTCGGCGTTGCCCGCGCCGAACACGACCGTTTTGCGCGTCGCGGCCAGCTCCGGGCAGCGCACGCACCCCTGAGCCTGGGCGAACACCTCCTTGAGCGCCTCACGCCGCGCTTCCGCCGTCTGGGCAACCTCTGGGGAGGAGGACATTCGCCGGGATGGTACCCGTGTGACGTGACGCGACGCGACGCGTTTGCCACGGACGTTATAATTCCTGCTTGAGATCGTCATCAGGCCATCCGGCTTGAGATGTACTTCTGTCGAGCTTCATCCGCTGAACCCAGTCGCGCCGGTATCCCGCACAGGAACTGGACCGAACCCGTGAGCCACGCAATCGCCCACTGCCGCGCCTGCCCGCCCCGTCGTGCGAGGACAGGCGCTCTGCGCGCGTTGGTCATGGAGATGATGCGGCTATGAGAACAGTGCGGACGGTGAGCGAGCTCAGGGCTGCGTTGCGCCCGGCGCGGCGCGCGGAGCTCACGATCGGGCTCGTGCCGACGATGGGCGCGCTGCACGAGGGCCACCTGTCGCTGATCCGCCAAGCGCGCGCGGAGTGCGACCAGGTGGTGGTGTCGCTGTTCGTCAATCCGGCGCAGTTCAACGAGCACGCCGACCTGGAGCGTTATCCGCGCAGCGAAGAGCACGACGCCGGCCTGGCGGCCAACGCCGGCGCCGACCTGCTGTTCGCGCCGTCCGTCGAGGAGGTCTACCCCCCCAGGTTCGCCACATCCGTGGAGGTGCTCGGCGTGACCGACCGCTTAGAGGGCGCGACGCGCGGCGCGGCGCACTTCCGCGGCGTCAGCACCGTCGTCACCAAGCTGCTCGGCATGGCGATGCCCGACAT
Source organism: Solirubrobacteraceae bacterium (assembly GCA_035474295.1). GTDB lineage: Bacteria > Actinomycetota > Thermoleophilia > Solirubrobacterales > Solirubrobacteraceae > Palsa-744. Next base: position 7,762 of record DATINL010000020.1, on the reverse strand, counting down.
CGCGTACTTCGGCCAGAAGGACGCCCAGCAGGTGGTCGTGATCCGGCGCCTGGTGGAGGATCTGAACCTGCCGGTGCACGTCGAGGTGTGCCCGACCGTGCGCGAGCCCGACGGGCTGGCGATGTCCAGCCGCAACGTCCACCTGCGCCCAGATGAGCGCGTGCGCGCTCGTGCGCTGCGCCGCGCGCTGGAAGCGGCACGCGAGCTCAGCCTCGACGGTGAGCGCTCCGCCGCCGCGCTGCTGAGCGCCGCGCGCGCGGCGCTGGAGCAGTTCGCGGTCGAGCCCGAGTACCTCGAGCTGGTCGACCCCGACACACTCGAGCCGGTCGAGGCGCTGGAGTGCCCAGGCCTGCTGGCGGTCGCTGCGTACGTCGGCGACACGCGCCTGATCGACAACGAGCTGCTGACCCCCGCATCGACCAGCGCCGATCCCGAGCCCAGAACGGAGCAGATATGCAGCGTGTGATGTTGAAATCCAAGATCCACCGGGCGACGGTGATCGACAGCGACCTGCACTACGTCGGGTCGATCACGATCGACGCTGATCTCTTGGAGGCGGCCGACATCCTCGAGCACGAGCAGGTACACGTCGTCGACGTCGACAACGGCGCGCGCTTCGAGACCTACACCATCGCCGGCGAGCGCGGCTCAGGGTCGATCAAGGTCAACGGCGCCGCCGCCCGGCTCGTACACCACGGCGACACGATCATCGTCATCTCCTACGCGCAGTACGACCGTGAGGAGCTCGAGCGCTACGAGCCGCGCGTGGTGCACGTGGATCGCGCCAACCGCATCGTCAACGTCGACCGCGAAGTGGCGACCCTGCTGGCCTGAGGGCGTCAACCCCCGCAAGACAAGGAGCAAGACAATGTCCGCAGCCCCCCAGACCCAGCAGTCGCCCACGATCGAGCGTATGCCGCTGACGCTGCCCCAGCTCGCCGAAAAGAAGCGGCTGGGACAGGCGATCGTGATGATCACCGCGTATGACTACCCGAGCGCCCAGGTCGCCGAGCTCGCGGGCGTCGATCTCGTGCTCGTCGGCGACTCCGGCGCGATGACCGTGCTCGGCTACCCCTCGACCGTGCCGGTCAGCGTCGAGGAGATGCTGATGCTCGCCTCGGCCGCACGCCGCGGGCTGCGCACGCCGCTGTTGATCGGCGACCTGCCGTTCGGCTCCTATGAGATGTCCGACGCGCAGGCGGTCGCCACGGCGCAGCGGTTCATCAAGGAAGCCGGCTGTGACGCGGTCAAGCTCGAAGGCGGCGGCACATCCGTGCAGCGCGCCGCCGCGATCGTCGCGGCCGGGATCCCCGTGATGGGCCATGTCGGGCTGACACCGCAGACCGCGACCGCGCTGGGCGGGTATCGCGCGCAGGGGCGCACCGCCGGACGCGCGCTGCAGGTTGCGCGCGACGCGCTCGCGCTGCAGGAAGCCGGCTGTTTCGCGGTCGTGTTCGAGGCGATCCCGGCGGCTGTGTCGGCTGAGGTGATGGCGCACATGGAGATCCCCGTGATCGGGATCGGCGCGGGCCCTGCCACCGACGGCCAGGTGCTCGTGTTCCACGACCTGCTCGGCATCTACGACGGCCACGCGCCGCGCTTTGCCAAGCGCTACGCCCATCTGCGTGAGGAGATGGTCGCGGCCGTGAGCGAATACGCCGAGGAGGTGCGCGCCGGCAGCTTCCCCGCGCCGGAGCACACCTACTCGATCGACCCGGGCGAGCTCACCGAGCTGCGGGCCCAGCTCGGTTGAGTCGCGCCCGGCTTCGCTGAGCCGCACCGGCCGGCCCGGCTGACGTCTTCCTGATTACATAGGCTTCACGAGCGCTTCACAGGCCGGGCTCTGCGGCTGGCCTGTCGGTCGCTCGCCGTACTCACGTCACGTCACGACGACACGTCACTGCTCTCACAAGGTCGCCCCCGATGCTCTGCGCGGCGCGGCGAGGAGGTTGCATGGCCGGGCTCGCCAGGATTCTCAGAGGCACCGATCAAGAGTTCTTCGATCTGTTCGAGCAGGCCGGGGAGAACATCGTGCGCGCCGGCGATCTGCTCGAGCGGATGCTGTCCGGGTATCCCGACAGCCGCGAGCTGGTGCGCGAGATCCAGGAGTGCGAACAGGACGGCGACCGCATCGTGCATGCGGTCATCAAGCGCCTGAACCAGACGTTCGTCACGCCGATCGACCGCGAGGACATCCTCGAGCTGACGTCCGCGCTCGACGACATCGTCGACTACATCGAGGAGGTCGCGGATTATCTCGGTCTTTACAAGATCGAAGCGCCGATGGAGCAGTCGCTGCGGCAGGCGCAGATCTTGCACGCCGCGACCAAGCAGATCGCGCAGGCGATCCCGTTGATGCGCGGCTTCCGCGACATCAGCGCCCAGACGGTCGAGACGCATCGCCTGGAGAATGAGGGCGACCGCGTTGTGCGTGAGGCTGTCGCGGCGCTGTTCGAGGGCGGCGCGGACCCGATGGTGGTGATTCGCTGGAAAGACATCTTCGAGCGCTTGGAGAACGCGATCGACGCCACCGAGAAGGCCGCGTACATCCTCGAAGGCATCGTCATCAAGAACGCCTGATTGTCATGGACGCCGACATCGTCCTCGTGATCGTGATCGCCACGGCGCTCGCGTTCGACTTCACAAATGGGTTCCACGACACGGCGAACGTCGTGGCGACCGCGATCTCCACGCGCGCGATGCCGCCGCGCGTGGCGATCGGGCTGGCGGCGTTACTGAACCTGGTGGGAGCGTTCATCTCGCTGAAGGTCGCCGCGACCGTCGGCAAGGGGTTCGTCGACACCGCCGCGATCGACACCACGATCGTGTTCGCCGGGCTGATCGGCGGGATCGCGTGGAACATCGCCACCTGGTATTTCGGCCTGCCGTCGAGCTCCTCGCACGCGCTGATCGGCGGGCTCGTGGGCGCGATGCTGGCTGCTCACGGCACCGGCGCGATCAACGGCGACGGGCTGCTGGGCAAGCTGATCGTGCCCGCGATCGTAGCGCCGGTGCTCGCGTTCGTGGTGGCTGCGACGGCGATCACGATCGTCTACCGGATCGTGGGGCGGCTGCGACCGGGTCCAGTCAACCGCTCCTTCCGCCTCGGCCAGCTCGTGTCGGGCGGACTGCTGGCGCTCTCGCACGGCACGAACGACGCGCAGAAGACGATGGGGATCATGACGCTCGCGCTGATCGCGCACGGCAGCCTGCGCGCGAAGGGCTTCCACGTGCCGCTGTGGGTCGTCGCCAGCGCCGCGAGCGCGATCGCGCTCGGCACGTTCAGCGGCGGCTGGCGCATCATCAAGACGATGGGCACGCGCATCATCAAGATGGACCCGGCCCAGGGCTTCGCCGCGCAGGGAGCGGGCGCCGCGGTGATCCTGGCCGCGTCCGGCGCCGGCTACCCACTGTCCACGACACACGTGATCTCCGGCGGCATCATGGGCGCAGGCGCCGCCAAGCGCTTCTCGGCCGTGCGTTGGGGCGTGGCGGGCAACATCATCGGCGCGTGGGTGCTGACACTGCCCGCGGCGGCGTCGATCGGTGCGCTGGCGTACGGGGTCTCGCGCGTGTTCGGCAGCGGCGCGCTCGGGCCGCTGTTGATCTCCGTGTCGCTGCTGATGCTGCTGACGGCGGTGTTCGCTCGCCGCATCAAGACGCACTCCCCGGGCTACGAGGATTCGCTCGCGCCCAGCGCGGCGCCATGAGCGTGCTCGCGCGACAAAGCCCCATGAGCGTGCTCTCGGAGCCCGGCCTGTGACCATGCTCGCGGAGGCGGTTGTCGACGTCGACAAGCTGGTGAACGTGGTGCTCGTGGCGCTGCTGTCCGGCATCGGCGTCACCACGCTGTTCGCGATCGCCGTGTTCGGCGCGACACGCTTCAGCGATCAGCGCACCACGGGCGGCGCCGCGCTGGGCGCGTACGCGTGCCTGGCGCTGGTGGCGTTCGCCGGCTGCCTGGCGAGCGTCGTCTACGGCGTCGTGCTGCTGACAGCCTGAGCGGCAGCTGCCGCAGTCGCGGCGCTGGCCGGGTCCTCCCCGTACTTGATGCGCCTGATCACCTGCGCCGGGGATCCGACGGCGATCGAGAACGGCTCGACGTCGCGTGTGACAACGCTGTTGGCGCCGATCACGCAGCGCTCGCCGATGCTGACGCCGCCGGTGACGACGACGTTGGCGCCGCACCAGACGTTGTCGGCGATGCGTGTCGGGCCTTTGGTCGTGAAGCCCTGCCACGGCACGGGCTTGTGCGGGTCGTCGAAGCGGTGGCTGGAATCGGTGATGAAGCAGCCGTTGGCGAACATGCAGTGATCGCCGATCTCGACGAGCTGCTCAGCGGCAATCATCACGCCGAGGTTGAGGAACGAGCCGGAGCCGATCCGCACGCGCGCGGCACCCGGTGCGGTGATCCACACGCCCGGCTCGAGCAGCGTGCCGGCGCCGACTTCCAGGCGCCCTTCCCGCAGCGCTTCGAGCACATTGCCGTGCACGGGCCAGCGCACGAAAGCTTCGCGGCGCATGAACTGCCAATGGATGCGCGTGCGGTTCCACGGCAGCGAGTTGCGCTCGTACCAGCGCCATTTCTGGCCCCACAGTCGCGCCGCGCGGGCCAGCTCGTTGATGCCTGGACCTCCCGGCAGCTCGCTCACGCGGCGGCTCTCGCTGACGCGTTCACGCGGTGGCCTTGGCCTTGGCCTTGGCGCGGCCCTTGCGCGGGGTGGCGCGCGGCTTGACAGCGCCGTTGGCGCTGGCGCCCGTTGGCGGCAGCAGCTCGGAGAGAAAGCTGCCGGTGTGCGACGCGGGCTCGGCGGCCAGGTCCTCGGGGGTGCCGGCGCCGATCACGAGGCCACCCTCCTCCCCACCTTCGGGGCCCATGTCGATCAGGCGGTCGGCGCATTTGATCACGTCGAGGTTGTGCTCGATCACGACCACGCTGTTGCCGGCGTCGACTAACCGCTGCAGCACCTCCAGCAGGCGCTGCACGTCGGCGAAGTGCAGCCCGGTGGTGGGCTCGTCGAGGATGTAGAGCGTGCGGCCGGTGGCGACCTTCGACAGCTCGGTGGCGAGCTTCACCCGCTGCGCTTCACCGCCGGAGAGCGTCGTGGCGGGCTGGCCGAGGCGCACGTAGCTGAGCCCGACCGCGTCGAGCGTTTCCAGGCGCCGGCGGATCTTGGGGATGTGCGCGAAGAACTGCAGCGCCTCCTCGATCGGCATGTTGAGCACGTCGGCGATGCTCTTGCCCTTGAAGCGCACTTCCAGCGTTTCGCGGTTGTAGCGCTTGCCGTCGCACTGCTCGCACGGCACGTACACGTCGGGCAGGAAGTGCATCTCGATCTTGATCTGCCCGTCGCCGCGGCAGACTTCGCAGCGTCCGCCCTTGACGTTGAAGCTGAAGCGCCCTGGCTTGTAGCCGCGTGCGCGCGCTTCCTGGGTCTTGGAGAACAGGTCACGGATCACGTCGAACAGCCCGGTGTAGGTGGCCGGGTTCGAGCGCGGCGTGCGTCCGATCGGCGACTGATCGACGGCGATGATCTTGTCCAGCTGATCGAGGCCGTGGATGGCGCGGTGCGCCCCTGGGCGTGTGCGCGCGCGGTGCAGCCGGTTGGCGAGCGCCTTGTACAGCACTTCGTTGACGAGCGTCGACTTGCCCGAGCCGGATACGCCGGTGACACACGTGAGCACGCCGAGCGGCACGTGTACGTCGATGTCGCGCAGGTTGTGTTGGCTGACGCCGAGCAGCTCGACGTAGCCTGAGGGCGTGCGGCGCTTGGCTGGCACGTCGACCGCGAGCGTGCCGGCCAGGTACTGGCCGGTGAGCGAGCGCTTGACGCGCTGCACCTGCGCGGCGGTGCCCTGCGCGACGATCTCGCCGCCGTGCTCGCCGGCGCCGGGGCCCATGTCGATGAGGTGGTCGGCGGCGCGCATCGTCTGCTCGTCGTGCTCGACCACGATCACGGTGTTGCCGAGGTCGCGCAGCCGTTCGAGCGTGCCGATCAGCTTCGTGTTGTCGCGCTGGTGCAGCCCGATCGACGGCTCGTCGAGGATGTACAGCACGCCGACGAGCGAGGACCCGATCTGGGTTGCCAGGCGAATGCGCTGCGCTTCGCCGCCGGACAGAGTGGAGGCTGCGCGGTTCATCGACAGGTAGCCGATGCCGACGTTCTCCAGGAACTGCAGGCGCTCGGTGATCTCGCGCACGATCAGGCGCGCGACGTGGCGGTCGGTGTCGGACAGCTCGACGTCGTTCAGCCACTGCAGCGCGCGGCGCGCGGAGAGCGCACAGAAGTCCTCGATGCGCGTGCCGGCGACGAGCACCGCGCGCGACTCGGCGCGCAGGCGCGCACCGCCGCACACCGGGCACGCGCGCAGCGACATGAACTCCTCGATCTTCTCGCGCGTCCAGTCGGAGTCGGTCTCGCGGTAGCGGCGCTGGAGGTTCGCGACGACTCCCTCGAAGCGCGTCGCGTAGGAGCGGCTACGGCCGAAGCGGTTGCGGTAGGTGATCTGCAGCGGCTCGCCGTTGGTGCCGTACAGGAACAGCGCCTGCTGATCCTCCGGCAGCTGCTCCCACGGCGCCGCGAGATCGACGCCGTAGCGTTTGGCGATCGCTTCGGTGACCTGCTCGTAGTAGTTGGATGAGCTGTTCGTCCACGGCGCGAGCGCGCCTTCGCCGACCGACAGCGCCGGGTCCGGCACGACCAACTCGGGGTCGATCTCCATCTGCGAGCCCAGCCCGGTGCAGCGCTCACACGCGCCGTGCGGGGAGTTGAACGAGAAGATCCGCGGCTCCAGCTCCACCAGCGACGGCCCGTGCTCGGGGCAGGCGAACTTCTCCGAGAACGTGAACAACGTGCCCGGCTCGGGCGCCTCTCCGGGGACGATCTGCGCAGCGGCGGAATGCACGCCGAGCGCGCCCGTCGAGTGCTCGCGGGCCGGCTCGGCCGAGCGGCCGACGATCTCGATCTCGACGAGGCCTTCGGCGAGGCCGACGGCGGTCTCGATCGAGTCCGCCAGGCGCTTGCGCAGGTCGTGACGCATCGCAAGGCGGTCGACGACGACCGAGATGTCGTGCTTGTAGCGCTTGTCGAGCACGATCGACTCCTCGAGCATGCGCACGTCGCCGTCGATCTTCACGCGCGTGAACCCGTCGGTGCGGAACTCATCGAGCAGCTTGCCGTACTCGCCTTTGCGTCCGCGCACAGCCGGCGCGAGCACCATGAAGCGCGTGCCCTCGGCCAACTCCATCACCTGATCGATGATCTGCTCGGCCGACTGACCGACGATCGGGCGCCCGCAGATCGGGCAGTGCGGCTTGCCTACACGAGACCACAGCAGCCGCAGGTAGTCGTAGATCTCGGTGACCGTGCCGACCGTCGACCGCGGGTTGCGCGAGGTGGTCTTCTGATCGATCGAGATGGCCGGCGACAGCCCCTCGATCGAGTCCACGTCCGGCTTGTCCATCTGCCCCAGGAACTGGCGGGCGTACGCGCTCAGCGACTCGACGTAGCGGCGCTGGCCCTCGGCATAGATGGTGTCGAACGCCAGGCTGCTCTTGCCCGAGCCGGACAGCCCGGTGATGACGACGAGCCGATCGCGCGGGAAGGCGACCGACACGTCCTTGAGGTTGTGTTCGCGCGCTCCGCGCACGACGAGTCGATCCTGGGGCACGTCACCATTCTACCGGAATGCAACGGCTTCGAACATGTGTTCCGTTTGGTGGTCCGCGGCATCAGGGCGAGCCGAGATGAGGATGTCGATT
>DATINL010000019.1:0-87450 GCA_035474295.1 Solirubrobacteraceae bacterium | reverse complement strand
CGCGTCTGGGCCAACAGCACCACCCGCGACCGCGCCCTGGCATCCTTCATCCGCTTCTACAACCGCCAACGACCACACTCAGCCGCAGGCGGCCGAGCCCCCATCACCCGCGTTCACTAAGTCCGCGAGCAGGACAGCTAGGCGACCCGCTCGCTGGCCGCCACCTGCAGCAGCTCCTCGATCCGCGTCAGCTTCACGCGCGGGCGCCCCGCCGGCTCGCCCAGCCCGCGCTCGTGGCGGTCGATCTCCGACCAGCCTTCGTACGTCACCAGGTCGGGCTTACGCTCCTGTAGCACGCTCAGTAGCTCCTCAGGGTCCGGTCGCGGCGGCTGCAGCAGCGCGCCCGCCTCGAGATCCTCGAAGATCGCGTTGACCGTCTGCTGCGCATCTTTCTTGTTGGTCCCGATCACCCCGCTCGGCCCGCGCTTGATCCAGCCGACCACGTACTCCCCGCGCCGCACCCCCTGATCCCCGCGCACGCGTCCGCCTTCGTTGGCGATCACCGCCGCGCGCTCGTCGAACGGCACGCCCGGGAGCGCCACGCCGCGGTACCCGATCGCGCGCATCACCAGCCCCGCCGGCATGCTCTCGCGCTCCTCCGTCGGCTGCGCGCGCAGCCAGCCATCCGCGTCGGCCACCAGCTCGTTGCGCACCAGCTCCACCGTCCTCACTGCGCCGTGCTCGTCGCCGCGCAGCTCCACCGGCGAGAGCAGAAACCGCAGCACGATCCTGCGCCGGCGCCCCGCCGGCTCGCGCGCCGCGTACTCGCGCAGCGTCTTCACGTTGCGCTCCGCCGTCGGCTCCATGTGCGCGTCGTGTACCGCGAGCGCCCGCTCGAGCTCCTTGCCGTCGACGATCACGTCGGCATCCTCGAGCTCCCCCAGCTCGAGCAGCTCCGGATGCGTGAACGCCGCCTGCGCCGGCCCGCGCCGTCCCACCACCACGATCTCGGAGATCCTGCTGTGCTCGAGCACCTCCAGCGCGTGATCCGCGGTATCCGTCACCGCCAGCTCGTTGTGCGACAGCGTCAGCATCCGCGCCACATCCAGCGCCACGTTGCCGTTGCCGATCACCACCGCCCGCTCACAGCTCAAGTCGAAGTCGTGGTCGCAGAAATCCGGGTGGCCGTTGTACCAGCCCACGAACTCCGTCGCCGGCCTGCTCCCCGCCAGCTCCTCGCCCGGAATCCGCATCGGCCGGTCCGTCGGCGCCCCCGTCGCATACACGATCGCGTGGTAGTGCTCGCGCAGCTCCTCGTACCCGATATCGCTCCCGAACTCCACGTTCCCGAAGAATCGGAAGCGCGGATGCGCCGCCGTCTTCTCGTACACCCGCGTCACTGACTTGATCTTCGGATGATCCGGCGCCACCCCTGAGCGCACCAGCCCCCACGGCGTCGGCAACCGCTCGAACATATCCACCTCGATCAGCCCGCCCGAATCCTTCAGCAGATGGCCCGCCGCGTAGAACCCCGCCGGCCCGGACCCGATCACAGCGATCCGCGTAAGGGAGTCGGCCTGTGCCCCCGGCGTGGCCGGTGTGGGCCGGTCGGTCTGCGCGCTTGGCGTGGAGCCGGCCTGCGCCGCCGCTGTGAAGGAGCCGGTCTCGGTCGTGCCCGGCGTGGGCAGGTCGGTCTGTGGATCTGGCGTGGTCATGTGGTCATCTCGATGCAGTGTGCGATGCAGTGGGCGCGGCCCGATTCGAACAGGCGACCCCCTCGGTGTAAACGAGGTGCTCTAACCAACTGAGCTACGCGCCCCGGCCCTGCAAAGGCTAGCGATCTGATCGCCTCTCCCCGGTCTCGCCACTGTGCGAACCGCGCGCCCCCCTTGGGGGGGCTTCTTTTAAAGAACTATGTGCCGCGCGCGCGTACGCGTGCGCGCGCAGCACCATCTTTTTTCGCAACCCCACCCGTGTGTTCGGCTACGATTTCTTTACTCCCGGCCGGGATCTTCCTTTGGAGACCGCAGACACTGCCCATAACCAGGGGCCGTCCGCGTTCGCGCAGGCCGCCGAACTCGAGCTGCGTAGCGTCAGCAAGCGCTACCCAGGGCAATCCGCTGCTGCCATCTCCGACCTTTCGCTGACCGTCCCAGCCGGTGAGGTGTGCGTGCTCGTGGGCCCTTCGGGGTCGGGCAAAACCACCGCCATGCGCCTGATCAACCGGATGGTCTCGCTCAGCTCCGGCGACATCCTGCTCGGCGGTCGCTCCGTGCTGCAGCGCAACCCGCGCGACCTGCGCCGCGAGATCGGTTATGTGATCCAGCAGATCGGTCTGTTCCCGCACCTCACCGTCGGCGAGAACATCGCCACCGTCCCGCGTCTGCTCGGCTGGGACAAGCCTCGTACGACCGCGCGCGTGGAACAGCTGCTCGAGCTGATCGACCTGCCGCCCGCCGAGATGCGCGACCGCTACCCCGCCCAGCTCTCCGGCGGCCAGCGCCAGCGCGTCGGCGTCGCCCGCGCTCTCGCCGCCGACCCACCGCTGATGCTGATGGACGAGCCGTTCGGCGCGATCGACCCGATCAACCGCGCGCGCCTGCAGGACGAGTTCCTCAGCCTGCAAGCCAAGGTGCGCAAAACGATCGTGTTCGTCACCCACGACATCGACGAAGCCATCAAGATGGGCGACCGCATCGCGATCCTGCGCTCCGGCGGCGTGCTCGCCCAGTACGACACCCCCGCGGAGATCCTCACCCGCCCCGCAGACGACTTCGTCGCCGAGTTCGTCGGCGCCGATCGCGCGCTCAAGCGCCTCTCGCTCGCCACGCTCGCCGACATCGACCTGATCGCCCCCAACGGCCTGCGCCCGAACAACGCCCGCCTCCCGCTCGACTCCACTGTCCGCGACGCCCTCTCGATGCTGTTGACCGGCGGCGGCGCGCCGCTCACCGTCGTACACCCCGACGATCGTGTCGCCGGCCTCGTCACGATCGACCTCGTCGCCGCTCTGCTCAAAGACGACTCCGCGCCCGCCGCCAATGGCGCCGCGCCCGACCCCGGCCGCGCCGTGCAAGCGCCTCCTGGCGCCGTATCTGACCCCGACGGCGCCGTGCAAGCGCATCCCTTAGACGAGGACCCCAGCGCGTGATGCTCGCCGTCGCAAAAGTGGTGATCCCGAGCTTCAGCTCCGGCGGCGGCGGCGCCAACAGCTGCGTGCGCGACAACCATCTGTTTTGCGCTGACTGGGTCAGCCGCAACTGGAGCGGCGTGCTGCAGCCGGCTCTCACGCAGCACATCGCGCTCACGCTGATCGCCATCTCGATCGGCTCCGCGATCTCGCTCGTGCTGTCGCTGGCCGCCCACCGCCGCGGCTGGCTCGAGCGCCCGGTGATCATCGTCACCGGCATCCTCTTCACGATCCCGTCGCTCGCGCTGTTTCAGATCCTCGTGCCGTCGCTCGGCCTCACGCGCGCGAACGCCGAAGTCGCGCTCGTCTCCTACACGCTGCTGATCCTGTTCCGCAACACCCTCACCGGCTTGCGCGAGATCCCCGAGGAAGTGCGCGAAGCCGCGCGCGGCATGGGCATGAGCCAGCGCCAGCTGCTGTGGCGCGTCGAACTGCCGCTCGCGCTGCCCGCGATCATGGCCGGCCTGCGCATCGCCACCGTCACGGTCATCAGCCTCGCCACTGTCGCCGCATACGTCTGCAACGAAGGCCTCGGCGTGCCGATCTTCGCCGGCATCCAGGAATCCGTGTTCAAAACCGAGATCATCGCCGCCGGCGCGCTGGCGATCATGCTCGCCCTCGCCTCCGACGCGCTGCTCGTCGGCATCCAGCGTCTGCTCACCCCCTGGGCGCGCAAGCACGCCGTTTGACTGTGACCCGCCTGCACCCAACCGACCCGCTCGACGCACACCTCAGAACGAACCGATGAACGACTTCCTCGATGCTTTCAAGTTCGTCATCCACAACGGCTCTCCGCGCCCGCAAGGCGCCCCTTCGCTGCTGTCGCTGACGTTTCAGCACCTGCAGCTGAGTGGCGCCGCGATCGCCGTCGCGCTGGTGATCGCCATCCCGATCGGCGTATGGCTCGGGCACCTGCACCGCGGCTCGTTCGCCGCGATCAACATCTCCAACATCGGGCGCGCATTGCCGAGCCTCGCGATCCTCGCGTTCGGCGTCGCGATCCTCGGGCTCGGCTTCCTCAACGTGGTCGTTGCGCTCGTGATCCTCGCGGTGCCGCCGATGCTCACCAACTCGTACGTTGCCGTCGAGAACATCGACCGCGACCTCGTCGACGCCGCCCGCGGCATGGGCATGAGCGGCTGGGAGATCCTGCGCCGCGTCGAGCTGCCGCTCGCGCTGCCGCTGATCTTCGCCGGCATCCGCACCTCGGCTGTGTATGTCGTCGCCACCGCCACGATCACCTCGCTCGCCGGCTACTCCGGCAGTCTCGGCGACGTGATCGCCAACCAAGCCAGCTACCACTTCTCGGGGGTGCTCGGCGCGGCGATCTGCGTCGCGCTGTTGGCGCTCCTGGTTGAAAGCGCGTTTGCGCTGATTCAGCGCGTGGTAACCCCGCGTGGATTGAAGCTCGCGAGCGCTTCGCCGCAGGAGCGGCTCGGCGTGCGCGGTCTTGACCCGGAGCTCGCAGCAGAGCACTCTGGCGCCGGCAGCATATAAGTCATATTCTTGATCAGAATAATGAACAAATCAGGAGGCAACATGCGACATCGGACTTGGAGCAGCGCTCTGGCAGTGCTGCTGTTGGGAGCGCTAGCGCTCGCGCTCGGCGCGTGCGGCAGCAGCGACAACTCCACCAGCAGCAGCTCCACCACCAGCGCCACCACCACCAGCACACCCGCTGGCGGCGCCGGCGCCGGCAAGCCCGCCGTCACGATCGGCGACAAGAACTTCCCCGAGGAGCTGATCCTGGGGCAGCTCTACGCCCAAGCGCTGCGCGCGAAGGGGTACACGGTCAAGCTGAAGGAGAACATCGGCAGCTCGGAGATCACCGACAAAGCGCTCACCAGCGGCCAGATCGACCTCTACCCGGAGTACACCGGCACGATCCTCTCCGAGCTCGCGCATCAGACGAAAGCCCCGACCGACGCGCAGGACGCGTACGACGCGGCGAAGCAGTTCGAAGAAACCCGCGGCTTCACGCTGCTGGACAAAACCCCGTTCTTCGACTCCGACGCGCTCGCGGTCACCTCCAAGTACGCCGCTGCCAACAATCTCAGCGAGATCGCCGATCTGAAGCCGCTCGGCAAGAAGCCGCGCATCGGCGCGCTGCCGGAGTTCGCCACGCGCTTCACCGGCCTTGTCGGGCTGAAGCAGGAGTACGGCGTCGTGCCGACGTTCAAGCCGCTCGGCAACAGCGGTCTCACATACACCGCGCTGGACTCCGGCCAGATCGACGCCGGCGACGTGTTCACCACCGACCCGCAGCTGCAAGGCCCCAAGTACAAGCTCCTGAAAGACCCGAAGTTCATCTTCGGCTTCCAGAACGTCGCCCCGGTGGTCAGTCAGAAAACGCTCACCGCCCAAGGCGCGGACTTCGCCGCCACGCTCAACAAGGTCAGCGCGCTGCTCACGCTACCCGCCGTGCAGAAGATGAACGCTGCCGTGATCCTCGACAAGCAATCCCCGGCGGACGTTGCCAAGCAGTTCCTCACCGCCAACAGCCTGGTGTAGCCGGCTGGCGCGACGCAGCTCGGCTCGTCAAGCGCTCCGCGCCCTGAGGGCGAGTGAGCGTCTGACGTGACGTGACGTGACGCGACGCGAACGGGACGAGCTCAGCTCCCGGGCCGGTGACGCAAACCGGTCCGGGAAGCTGACAAGCTGTGCGGCGTGTCGATGTCCGCTGCCGCCGCGCCCGTGCCGCCGTCCCCCCGCTCGCGCTCGCGCGCCCCTCGCATCCTGCTGGCTGGCGGTGCGCTGATCGTGCTGTTGCTCGTGCTCGCGCAGCTCGTGCTGCCCGGCATCGCCGCCCACCGCATCCGCGACCGTGTTGCCCGCTACGGCACCGTGCTGAGCACGAGCGTCAGCGCGTTCCCCGCGGTCGAGCTGCTGTGGGGCCACGCCGAGTCGGCATCCGTCAAGGCCACTCGCCTGCACACCACCCCCAAGCAGACCGTCAAGCTGCTGTCGGATGCGCGCAACATCAACAAGCTCAACCTCGCTGTCGACGCGGTCAAGCAAGGACCGCTCGCGCTGCACAACGTCAGCGTTGCCAAGCACGGCGACGCGGTGCTGGCCAGCGCGAGCCTCTCGCAAGCGGTGATCCACACCACGCTCGCCGGCGGCATCGACCTGCAGCCGACCGTCAGCAACGGCCAACTGCTGATGCGCGCCAGCGGCGGTTTGTTCGGTCAATCAGCGTCGATCACAGCGCTCGTGAGCGCACAGAACGGCGACCTGATCGTCGCCCCCCAGGGGGGCTTTCTCGCAAGTCTCGCGCGCATCACGCTGTTCACCGACCCGCGCCTGGAGATCGACAACCTCGCGGCGCGCGTCGACCCGACCAACGCGAGCGACTACCGCGTCAGCCTCAGCGCGCGGCTGCGCTGAGCGCCCGAGCAGCGCCCGCGCGCTCGCGCACGATCACCGGCAGCCCCTCCTTGGGGCTGATCGTCGGCATCTGACGCACGCTCAGCTCGAAGTCGTCAGGCAGCTCCAACGTGAAGCGGCTGAGGATTTGCGTCGCGATCGTGCGGATCTCCAGCTGGCCGAAGCGCATCCCGATGCACGTGCGCGACCCGCCGCCGAACGGGATGTACGCACCCTTCGGTAGCGCTGCCTTCGCTTCGGGTGTGAACCGTTCGGGGCGGAACTCCGACGGCTGCGGCCACACATCCGGCAGGTGGTGGCTCGCCCACGAGCAGTACTCCACGTACGCGTTCCCCGGCACGGTGTGCCCGCCGAACTCGAACGCACCCACCGAGCGTCGCGGGCCGATCCACGCCGGCGGGTACTTGCGCAGCGTCTCGTCCAGCGTCATCTCCAGCTGGCTCAGCTCACCGCTCATCAGCTGCCCCACGTCGAGCTTGCCGTCGTTCAGCTTCGCATCCTGCTCGGCCACCAGCCGCGCCACCAGCTCCGGGTGGCGCGCAAGCTCGTAGAACATGAACGTCACCGTCGACGTTGTCGTGTCGTGGCCCGCGAACAGCAGCGTCATCACCTCGTCGCGGATCTGCAGATCGCTCAGCGTCGTGCCATCCTCGTCCTGCGCGTCGAGCAGCAAGCTGAGGATGTCCTCGCCGCGCTCGCCGGATGCGCGCCGCTGTGCGATCTCCCCGTAGATCAGCCGGTCGAGCGTGCGCGCCGACTGCTGCAACCGCGACCACGGCGTCAGCGGCCCGCGCAGCACGCGCGCGCCGAACGGTGTCGCAAAGAACGACAGCGCCTGCTCGAACGTGTTCGCCGCATCCACGCTGAGCGCACGCTCGCCGTCGGGGTC
This sequence comes from Solirubrobacteraceae bacterium, assembly GCA_035474295.1. Lineage (GTDB taxonomy): Bacteria > Actinomycetota > Thermoleophilia > Solirubrobacterales > Solirubrobacteraceae > Palsa-744. The sequence goes on along the minus strand of DATINL010000019.1, from coordinate 80,044 downwards.
GAGCCCGAACAGCGCGCGCATCGCAATGCGCATCGCCAGCCCGCGCGTCCACGTGTAGAGATCGATGCGCGCGCCGACCGTGAACTGCTCGAGCGCGCGCGTCACCTCGTCGTTCATCACATCGATCGACGCAGCGATCCGCTCGCGGTGGAACGCCGGCAGCATGATCATCCGTGAGCGCCGGTGGAAATCCCCGTCGATCGTCAGCAACCCGTCGCCCATCAGCCCGATCAGGTCGCGGAAGTGTCCCTCGCGCCACGTGAAGTTGCTCGCGTGCGACACCGTGATGTAGTGGTTCGCCGCCGGCCCGAGCATGAACACCACGTTGCCGTGGAAGATCCGCAGCGTGAAGATCGGCCCGTAGCGCTCGTATGACTCGAGCAGCAACCCGAGCGGCTCCTCGGCGAACCGCTTGGTGCGCGCCATGCTGAGGTTGGTCTCCCCCGGGGGGAACGGCACCGTGCGCGCGCGCTCCGCGCGGTAATCCCGCAGCAGGATCGTCAGCGGGTGCGTTTTGAGCATCGGCGGGGGCCCAACGAGTGCCATCTCGCGTAAGCCTAGCCTACGGCTGGCTGGCTGGCCAAACTGGCGGCGCTTGGCGGCGTCTAGGGGCGTTTGGTGGGTGTGTTGAGGCCGGGCGCATGCGCGCTGCGGCGGCTTGACATACTTCGGGTTCGCGCGCGGAAGAGGCACCTGCCTCGGTCACGCGTCCGCGCGGGGGCGTAGCTCAGTTGGTTAGAGCGCCGGCCTGTCACGCCGGAGGTCGCGGGTTCGAGTCCCGTCGCTCCCGCTTTTGTCACCCCGCTTTGCTGGTTTTGCTTGGGGGTGTTCTGGGGTTTTGGGCTGGGCGGCGCGGGTGAGGCTTGGACTTTGGCTTGGGTTCGGGCTTGGGTCCGGGCTTGGTCGAGGGTCTTGAAGTAGTTGGCGAACGCTGCGTGGGGTTTGACGGCGATGATCGTGCCGTTGTCTTGCCAGATGTGGTCGAACAGGCTGGCGATGAGCCTGCGTCGCTCGGCTGGGTTGGGCTCGGACTGCCAGAACCGGGCGAAGTCGCCGAGTAGCTCTTGGGCGCGGTCGGGTTGGGGGTCGGCTGGTGGGTTGAGGCGTTGTAGTTCTTCTTCGAGGGTTTGGCGGCGCATGATGTAGCGCGGCTTGGTGAGGTCGCCGAGTACGTAGAGGTCTTGTAGGCGGTCGAGCTGGGTCAGGAGTTCGCGGCGGCGTTGTTGGTCTTCGCCGGGGTGGCGCTGGCTTTGGGAGTGGATCGTGTCGAGCACGAGCTGGCGCAGCTCTGTGTCGGGTTGGAAGGCGTGCAGCCAGTTGACGAGCTGGTCTTCCAGGGGCTCGGCTTTGACCATCGCTTGCTCGCAGGTGCCGTGGTGGCGGCAGGTGGAGCACTGGTAGCGGCGGATGCCGGCGCGTGAGCCGCGGGTGCCGTGCATGCGCGCGCCGCATTGCTCGCAGTGCAGGAGCTTGCGTAGGAGGTAGTCCTCGGATGGGCGTCCGGGTTTGATCACGCGGGTGCGCCAGGAGCGGATCTCCTGTACCTGGTCGAACAGCTCGTCGGTGATGATCGCTTTGTGCAGGCCACGGATGGCGCGCGTTTTGTCGCGTAGGCCGCTGACGTACCCGGCGTACGCGGCGTAGCTGAGCATTTCGCGCACGGTGTCCTTGCCGAACTGTCGGTCGCGGGCGTGCGAGCGCCTTTGGCGTTCAGCCAGTCGGCGAGGCTGCGGTCTGACTCTTGTCCGGTGGCGTAGCGTTCGAACAGTTCTCCCACCAGTGGTGCGCGCGTCGGGTCCGGGACGGCGAGCTTGCTTGCGGTGTCGCGCACGTAACCCCACGGGAGGCTGCCGACGAGATAGCCCTGGCGGGCTTTCTCGCGCAGGCCGCTGCGTGTCCAGAAGGACAGCGATACGGAGTAGTACTCATCGAACATTTCGTGGATCGACTCGGCGAGGAACGAGGACGGGTCGCTGGGGTCATCACCCATCGGCTGCGTGACGGATACGACCCGGATGCCCAGCCGTTCGCGTAGGAGCTGCTTGTAGCGCCGTGCTTCGATCTGACTGCGCGCGAAACGGGACGTGTGGAACACGAGCACCACATCGAACTGACCTTGGGCGGCGTCGGCCATCAGCCGTTGGAACTCGGGTCGCGCCTCGGATTTGCGCCAGCCGGAGTGGAAGTCGCAGTATTCGCCGACCAGCTCCAGATCGTTCTCCGCCGCGAACTTGCGGATCGTCTCGCGTTGGGCGTCGGGCGAGAAGCCTTTGCCCTGCTCCTCGGTCGACTCGCGGACGTAGGCGACGGCGCGCTGCTTGCTATCGGTCGTGTCGGGCGGGGTCGGTGAGGTCTCGTCCGCGGCGTAGCCACCAGTCGGCGAACCAGTACGCGAATCCTTCGCGCTCTCCTTGGGGGTTGCAGCTTGGTCGGGCATGTTGATGGACTCCTCTGTCTCTTGGTTGACGGGGCTGCTCGTGGCAGGCATCTCTGGCTCGGCGCTTCGAGGATCTGGTAGTTGCGCGGTTGTCTTTTGTGCTCATGGCGTTGACTCGGTCGGGTCGGTGTAGGCGCGGAGTTGGTAGCCCTCGCCGCAGTAGTGGCATGGCGAGGTCCGTCGTTGGTCGTGGATGAGTTGGTCCTCCTGCTCGGCCGGGTAGACGGTCTCCTCGCAGCGGCCGCAGACCTTCAGGTGCTCTTGGTCAAGCTGTGAATAGAAGCCGGCGCTCGGACGGGTGAGGCGTCCAAGTACCCCTGCCTGTCGCGCCAGCCGGCGGGCGGCGTGCTCGCGCCACTCCAGGTAGACGACTCGCCGAGCGGCCTGGGCTTTGCGCCCGCGCGCATCGCGCTCCGCGTCGGCGGGAAGCCGGTTGATGGCATCGCGCTCGATCAGTCCGCCGCCTCGGAGGGTTCGTCGAGCTTGGCGCAGGCTTGGCCCGTCCCAGTAGCGGCCGGCCAAGGTCTCGACGAGCTTGCCTTGCCTGCTGCGCAGGGCGTCGGCGAGCAGTTTCACATCGAAGACGACGGAAGCCCCCGGTGACGGAAGGGTGTTCATCCCCGGTTCGAGCAGCGCCGTGTCGAGGTCGCGCGCGATCGACCCGAGGACGGCTCGCTCGTCTACATCCGGTGGGTCCGTGGCGCCGAGCAGCAGTTCCATCGACTGCTTGCCGACTGGTCCGAGCGCGTCCAGGTAGGAGCGCAGCGACTGCTCGTGGCGGCGCAGGTGCTCACGCATCGCGGTGGGGTCCTCGCGAAGTTGCCTGCATTTTTGTTCTTCCTCTGCTCGTCGTTCCTGCTGTGCTTGACGGGCCTGGTCGTAGGGGAGCCGGGCGGCGTGGAGAACGTCCACGAGCGCTAAGTCTTCGCTCCCGCTGAGATCACCGAGGCACCCGTCGCTCAACAGCAGCGCGGGCCGGAAGGCGAGCGCGCCCGCTCCTGCCGTCAGCGTCGCGGGGTTCCAGTTGCGCTGCTGGTTCTTCAGCGCTGCTCGCAGCGTTCGGAGGAACTTGACTGCTCGTGGCTCGGTGGTCGTGAGGAACAGCAGCGCGGGCGCGAACGGGTGGCGCTGGCCCCATGCTTGCGTTCTGGCATAGGCGGCGTATAGCTCTGCCTTCATGTGCAGGCGAGGGTGGGACATCGTGCCGAGGTCCAGCTCGACGAACGCGCGCAACTCCCGTCCGTGCTGATCGGCGAGCACGAGCAGCGCATCGGGTGCCAGCGCGTGCTCTTTGCCCAGCTCCTTGAAAGGCTCGCGCGCGTCGCCTTCCCGGCGAAACTCTCGCAACGACAAGCCGGCCTGCTCGGCCTGGGTGGTGAGCGTGACGTACAGCTCGCTGAGCAGCGCGGCGTGCGCGAGAAAGACTGGGTTGGGCGCTTTGCGCTCGCCGCCCCGAGGCCGCGGGTCTCCTCGGATCAGCGCGTCCGCGCGTCGGGTCGGCCAGTGGTGGCTCGGCGCTGAGCCGCGCTCGCGGTAGGGTCGGCTGCGTCCGGCGAGCCCGAGGTCGTGCAGCCTGCGGGTACGGTAGCGCAGCGTTCGCGGGGGGATCTCGGGGAATAGTCGCGCGAGTTGATCCTGCGTCACGACACGGTGCGCAGACAGCACCGAAAGCACGCGAACGTCGAGCCCGGTGAGTGATTCGCAGCCGGGTTCGGAAGAAGAAAACTGTGGCCTTGCGGTACGGCGTCGGTCGGCTGAACCCCTCCCACTCATGAAGTCTCCGGATAGAACGGGTATGAAGAGTCGGGCGCGCGCCGATTGCCCGAACGGCGCATTGGGACACGGGATTCGATGCTTTGGCGTTGCCGATCGGGAACGACCGAATGGCAATAGGCGATAGGGGCTTGCCGAGGAGAGCTGCTGCCGGCTGCCGGTGTCCGATCAGGGTCCATACTCGTTAATGCGAGCTAGGCGGTGAATGGCACAACGGATTACGACGCTTGCGGTCCGGCTTGCCCTGGCGGCTCAAGGAATTGGGCTGGGAGCACGACTGCGGCGATCTGCTCCGCTGCTTGGGCGATCATCGAGACCGACACGCCAAGGGCGTCCGCCAGTCCGCCGAGCTTGGTCCAGGTTGGGTTGCGCTCACCCCGTTCGATTCCCGAGAGATAGGTGGGGTGCAGCCCGGCCGCGAACGCGAGGTCTTCGATCGTCAGCCCGCGCGCTCGGCGGAGCCGGCGGATTGCGCACCCGAGCACGATGTGGTGCGCGATCGCGGGAGTGTCGTCCAACTGCACATCGAGGACGGCGATGAGGGGCGGAGTTGAGCGGTTCATCATCGGCCGCCGTGTTCCGCTCGTGGCAGGGTGTCCATGCGCGCTTCGACATGCGCGATGTAGTCGCGTAGCGCGAGCACACGCCGAGCCGTACCTTCACGCTTGGGCGGTTTGCCTCGCCTGGCGCGCTCCGCGTCGACCGCCGCGGCTTCGTCGAGCGCGTCGTCCTCCACGAGCAGGTGTCCGTGTAGTGCGGTCAGCAATATCTCGCCGTGCTCGTGCAGGTTGACGCGGGCCTTGGTGACTTGGCCTGCGGTCTTCCAGCCGAGAACGTTCAGGAGCTTCACCGCGGCGTTGAGATGTTCGAGCGATGGGCGATACCACTCGGGGTGCTCCTCGCGGCCTGGTGTTTCGACGACCCGTGAGATGACTTCGGCGACGTTGCCGATCTCTTCGTGCAGGCCGAGCCGTAGCTGGAGCACCATGCAGGCGGGCACGGTGAGCATCGTGTTCATGTCGATTTCCTCTCGGATCTCGACACCGAGACGAGGGCCCGGGGGCACGCGACAGCAACCCCGTGTCAGGGGCTACCGTAGTTCGTGCATCGAAGGTTCGTTCTTCGGTGCCGGGCCCGGGGTGTTCACAGCACCGCCGGGCCGCTTTACGTGGATTGACGTGCCGCGACGCACCCCGGCCGGCTCCCGTGGACCGGCGCGGTGAGGTCAGCGCTGGCTGCCCGGCGAGGCCGGGCTGGGAGGGGTTGGGGGGCGCCGCGAACACGCTGGGAGCATAAACGCGCGTTTAGTCGCCGTCAAGGCGTGAGCAGGAGCGGCGCTCGGCGGCGATAATCCGGGCCGTGACGAACTGGCCCAAGCACGAGCAGGTCGATCCGGCCGATCTCATCGGCGCGGGGGAAATCCTGAAGCTGGTTGGCTGGAAGACGCGCAAGAGCCTTTTGGACGCCCAGAAGACTCGGGACTTTCCGCCCCCGGTAGTCGTCGTGCGCGGTGCTCGGCTCTGGCACCGGGGGGATGTCGCGCGCTGGGTCGCGATGCAGCTGGATAAGGGAGCGGATTAGCAAAAGAGGGCCGGCCGGGTGCGCTCCCTTTAGTCAACCTTTGAGCCAGGAAAAGTCATTTGGCGCAAATTGCGAGCCCCAGCCCTTATAAAATTCCCGGAGCTCCGGCACAATGAGCATTCGATGAACGCTGGCTAGCTGACCAGATGCTAGCCCGTATCATCTGCTGGACGGAGCAATCTATGTTGGAATGGTCGACTATTTTGACTGCTTGGCTAATTGTTGGGGGGAGCGTATGAAGGTCTTCATCAGTTGGTCAGGTACCCAAAGCCACAAAGTGGCTATAGCCCTACGCGACTGGCTACCGTCGGTCCTTCAAATCGTTGAGCCTTATGTCTCCTCCGAGGACATTGATAAGGGTGCAAGATGGAGCACGGATATCTCAAAAGAACTGGAGGATTCAAGCTTTGGCATCATCTGTGTCACACCAGAGAACATAGCCGCACCGTGGGTCAACTTCGAGGCTGGTGCATTGTCGAAATCCTTGGACAGAAGTAGGGTCGCACCCTTCCTGTTCGCAGTAGATCGCACTGCAGTTCAAGGACCTCTTCTCCAGTTCCAATCAACTCTCATCGAGGAGAACGACGTCAAGAAGTTGTTGCAGAGCATTAATAAAGCTTGCGAGGACCATGCCCTAGATGAGCGACGTCTTAGCGAAATCTTCGAAGTTTGGTGGCCCCGTCTTAAGGGAAGTCTCGAGGATTTGCAAAAAAAGACTCCAAAGAGCAAGACGCCAGAGCGTCCCTTGGATGATGTGCTAGCGGAAATCCTTGAACTTACCCGCGGTCAGCAAAAGCTTCTTTCCAGCCCTGAAGAGCTGCTCCCTCCGCAATATCTTGATTATGCTTTTCGCGCCAGTTGGCAATCAAGCGGTAACTCCATCGATATGGATCATCCGGTGTACAAAGAGTTGTGGAGAAGATGGATGGATCTCAGCGAGGCGCTCGGCGATCACATGGATGAGACTCCCGGTCCTGTGCTCAGCGCCGCGGAGGACCTCGGAGTCCCGGTACAGTATTTGACGAGAGGGATCGACCGTAAAGGGAGAACGCGCCGACTAGCACCTACGATGCGCCCTCCGAGAGACTGATTCACTTTGTGCGATACCCGTACCCGCCTATCGGATGGATCAGGCCGAACGGCACGTGCTCTATCTGTTCACAGGCGAGCAGTCCGTCTGGTCGCTCGATGATCTTGCCCGAGGGTCGAGAGCGCGGAAGATGCTCGCACCGGGAACTGCTCGGTGCCGAGCTTTCAGCTTGTCTAAGCGAAAGCTACAGGTCTAACAGGATGGAGAAAGAGCCGAGCGATTGCTGGTAACGTCTTCCATCCCGGCGAGACCCGAAACATACCGCCCATTTTTGATGATCCGGCCGACACAGGAACGAGGCCAGGGGACAAGGTATGCGGGCAACTCGCCGGACCGTCTTCGGTCCGAAAGAAGCGTCCGCTTCTACGAGGGTAACGTCAGCCGAAAGCGAGGTATCCCCGATCCAGCACCTTAAGCATCCTGCACTCCTACAGGGCTAGCGAATTTCGCCGATCCCTCTTAGTCCACGCCGTAAAGGGTTCAGCTAGTTTAGAACACGGTGAGCTCGTAGAGATTTGCGATTCGCACGAGTGCTTCGTTCTCGCGGGATATTGGGCGTCGCTCGTGTTCGATGAGCGGAACGCCTTCGAACAGCGCCCAGCATTCCCATTCGGATGAGAGTCGTGATAGGTAGCGGATGCCGGCGAACTGTAGGCGGTCCTCGGAGTCGCGTTGCTCATATGCCCAGCGTCCGATCCATCGTGTGACGCGGCGGTCTACTCCACGAATGGTAGGGACGTCCAGGTCGCTGTACCCGTAGAAAGCGAGCAGCTCGCCGAGCTCTTGGCGGAGCACCGCGCGCGTCTCTGCTGCCTCGACGTCGAGGAAACGGATCGTCGGTATCGTCTCGCCTGGTGCTGGCTGAGCGCGTACAGCGAGGCGCCGATGGCGCCAGTCGGCCGGGATCTCGCCAAGGGCCATGAAGCCTTCCTCGTGTGCGATCGCGCTCAGACGGGGGTCTGGCCGGAAGCGGGAGAGCGTCTCTCCGAAGCACCCGTCGGGGGTCGTGGCGAAGTAGCAGACCCGATAGTCGCCGGTGGGACTGTCAAAGCGGTTGCCTGCGGTGCGGTTCTCCAACAGACTTGGTTCCAGCGGGTCGCTGAAGCGAAGCGGGTCAGGCGAGCGCCCGACTCTCCAGAGTCCCGCCTTTGGAGAGTCGATGACCTTCGGTTTGGGCGCCACTCATCCTCCGGCGAGGAATGCCTTGGCGGCGATCAGCACGTCGCGGAAGGCGCCGTCGCGGATGCTTTGCGCTGGGGACTCGTCGTCGAGTTGTGGGTTTAGGCCGAGGAACCATGCGCGGATGGTGTGCGGTGCTTCCTCGGCGAGCAGTAGCTGGAAGGTCTGGTAGGCGCAGCGCAAGCGCTGCTCGTGGTCTGCGCGTGGTGAGCGCTCGCCTGCCGCCCAGCGCGCGGCGGTACGGGGGTCCGATACGCCGGCCATGTATGCGACGAGCTTTTGGCCGAGCACCTCCTGCAGGTACCCGACGACATCGGAGATGCTCGACTCGACGGCCTTGCGGTGCGCTTCCTGTGGAGCTGAGCGGAGCTTTGGCATGGAATTCCTTGGTCACAATCGATGGCGTGTATTTATACTATCAAATGGCCACAAGCTTGGCCAGCTATTTGGCCATGCTAAAAGTGACTATATCTGCGCCAGCAGCCTTGGTCGATGTGGTGTACACGATGGCTCACGATGCACTCAGAGGGGCTAACGGCAAGTGCACTCAGAGGGGCTAACGGCAAGAAGAGTCGCGATCCGCTAGTAGATGTCGTCTGGTGGCGACTGGGTCAGCCTTTCCCGATGCACCCTCGGGCCGTCTATGGCGGGTGTGTCCGCCAGGCGCCCGGGATGAGATCGACGCGAGCACCGGATAATCAAGGGCATGGAAGAGGTCAGCCTCAGCGAGCACGAGGCGCAGTTGCGCAGCGCGTTCGTGCGACTTGCCGAGTACCGAGTCGCCGACTGGGCGACCCAGAATCTCGCTGTCGTCATTCACCGCACCGGCGAGTGGTCGAACCGCTCGGCTCAGGACTATCGCCGTCGAGCGATCATGCTGCTGACGATCCGGCTGCTACGAGCGATTCGCGCGGGCATGTCCGTTCACGCGATCGGCTGGGAGGTAGAGGGGCGCTCGCTTGATCGGCTGGCAGCCGAGGTTCGCGCCCGACTAGTCCAGGTCAGCGATGATCCAACTGACGAGACCGGCCGGCTGTGGCTCGAACGCAAACTCACCGAAAAAACCTCGATCACCTCCGCATTGAAGGCCAGTGCGCCCGAACTTGACCCGACCGTTGTGCGTGATCTCTATGCGGCGCTGTCCCAAGACTCCCATGCTGACGTCGCTGGCGTGATGCGCTCGCTGGCGGAGGTGGACGAGAACACGCTGTCCGCCGTGGTGAGGTGGGGACCTCAACAGACGAAGGCTGCGAGGCAGTCGCTCGTGGTCTTGGCGACGTTTGCGGCTGAGGCAGCAACTGGGCTTGCAGTCGAGTCAGGCGATTCGTACCCCGAGCGGGATGCGCTCGCGCGCCAGCTCAGTGCGGTGCAGGCTGCGCTTGGGGAGCGGAGCGAGGTCTGATGCCCGAGCAGTCGCTCGACACGATTCGTCTGAGCAGGGGCACAGCGCTAGCGATGGGTAGTGCGCTGTCGGCTCTCGTGGAGGAACGACTGCCGCTGATGGTCCAGACAGGCCAGCCGCCAGAACCGATGCGCCTGATCGGGCCAGCGATGCTCGCGCGCGGCGCTGGCACGGTCCAGGCGATCGGCAAGCCCGCGCCTCTAAACCGCGAGGCCGATGCCGGGGTGCTGTTGCGCGTTCTGCTTGAGCACATGATCACGTTCGCGTGGCTGGCGGCAGACGAGGACAACAAGCGCTTCGCGCTCTGGCTCAAGGGCGACAGCAGGCAACGACTGAAGATGCACAACGACCTCCCAAGCGAACTGGACTAGCTACTACCTGCACCCCTGAAGGCATTATTCGACGGAATCGTCGGCGGTGTCGATGGTGAGCTCCCGGACCTTCGATCGAGGGCAGAATGCGCCGACGCCGACTGGGGCCCGCGGCTACCGGGCGTATTGCAGCCAGACGTCGAATTGGCATCCTTTCTCGGCCTTTACCGCATCGTCTATCGCTACCTCAGCGGGTTCACACACGCAGGGCTGCTCAGCCTAAATGCGGTGATCAAGCGAGGAACGGTCGGCGAGGACATCGTCGCTATGGAGATCCACGAAGGCGACCGCTCGGCGGTCGGGTTGGCGCCGCTCGTTTTCGGGCTCGGTCTTTACGTGTCCTCGGAGGCCCAGGGCTGGCCAGAGAGGCAGACGATCGACGCGATCTTCAACGAGGCGGCCGCCGTCTGACGCAAACGTCAACGCGCTGGGATCGGGCACCGGGCAGCCGAATCTCAGCCTTCGTCGATCCGTTGCGGGCTAGAGTCGGATCTCAATCCGCGGGGTGACAAACGCGGGTTCAACCCCCGTCGCTCCCGCCTTTTACACCTCGCTGTCCTGCGACAGCCCTGCTGGTGAAAAGGTCTGCAAATGCTAGGGTGGGGCGGACGGTGACGTTGGGTCCAGACCAGCTTAAAGAGTTGCTGGTAGTAGCTCGCGACGCGGTGGGGTCGGGTGTAGGACATAGCACGCGTGTGTAGGTGTCAACCGCTCGTCGATGTGCGTGGAGTCGGCCGGTGCCGAACCTAGACTGGCTGCCGTGCCCGAACTGCCATCTCGGCGCAACATCGTCGCCTCGATCGCCGCCAACGGTGTTGTGCGGCTCCTCCTGGTCGCCCTCGCGGTCGCGCTGATCGTCGTTCACGGGATCTGGCCGGTGAAGTTCGAGGTCGACAGCGCATCCGTGGCGCTGGTTGTCGTGATCGTCGTCGTGGCGCTGTTCCCGTGGCTCGAGTCGGCCGACTTGCCCGGCGGGGGCAAGCTGAAGTTCCGCCACAAGCTCGACGAGTTTGACGCCGCGGTCGAGACGCTGACCGTCGAGGCAAGTGCAACGGTCGACGGGGACGCCGACGACGTGAAGGTCGCGGCACGCCGCGAAGCAGCCGATGGTGTGGTCGCCGAAGTTCTCGATCAGGCCGCACAGTCGCCCAAGCTGGCGATCATGTTGCTGTCCTCCGAGTTAGACCGTGAGCTTCACCGTCTTCTCATGGGCACCGGCTGGGGTGTCCAGCGCCGCCTATGGAACCTGCGCGAGGGTATCGCCCGGCTCGTGGAAGTCAGCGTGATCCCAGCATCGGCCACCTACGCGGCCGACCTCTTCACGCAGATCCGCAACGAGGTCGTCCACGGTGCCGGTTCACGCAGCGACGACGAGATCCTCCGGGCAATCGACTCGGGCATCGAGATGTACAACGCCGTCGCCAACGTGCGGCGCGAGCGGAACTTCGTCCTGTACGTCAACGTCCCGATCTTCTCCGACGATGCCCTCACGGTCCCGATCACCGACGGCACGGCCGTGTTCCTGCGCACTGTTGCACCTACGGCGCAGAAGACCGAGACCGAGCGGATCTTTCCCACGACCCGGACCGACTTCAAGGTGGGCGAGGAGGTCGCGTGGCTGTGGGACAACTCCAAGCAGTGGGGCGAGGCATGGTGCAAGCACCCGGCCACCGGCGACATCATCAAGCCGTGGGACGGCTCGCTGAACTTCATCGGCTCCCCGATCGACCAGAACCTCCCACAGACCGGATAGCGCTCGCCGGAGCACCAGAACCTAGTAGCTGGGCGATGACGTTGAACATCGCAGCACGACGTCTATGCAGAAAACACGATCCCGGCACCATGTTTGCCGGTTTCAACCGACGGCATCGAGCACGGCGAGCACAACCTCAACCTGGTCAGCATCTTGCGCGTGGCCGAAGCATTCGATATCGGCCCGAGCGAGCTGTTCCAACGCTTCGAGGCTGCCGGAGAGCCCCGGTAGCAGTGGCGTCGTCTTGCCGACGACGGCTGTCGTTTCGCGCAGAGGAACCGTCGTCTCCGGGATGTGTCAACCTTGAGAGGTGAGTCTCGAAAACCAGATTTCGCTCATCTCGGTTCCTCAGGAGTTCACACGACTTTGTAACGCCGTGCTGTTCGCCGACCATGGGGACGACTTCCTTGCAATCGACGATGATCAGGCCGATCGGGGCAATGACGGCTATCTAAAGTCCGAGAAGCGCGTCTTTGCTGCTCACTGCTTCAAACGAGTCCAGAACCAGAGCATCGAGAAAGCGATCCGCTCGAAGATGGTCGGTGACCTTGGGAAGGCCATAGCGCTTGCCAGAGATTCAGAATGGACCATCGAGGCTTGGACCTTCCTGAGCAACTACCAGGTTCCCGAAGCCACTGCCGAGACAGTGCATCGGATGGGCCAAGAGGCCGGCATTGACGTGTCGTGGCGAGGGGCGGACCACCTCGCCGCTGGTCTACAGCGCCATCCCGAGATTCGATCGGCGTTTCCGACGTTGCAGGTGAATGAGATCGCCGAGCGACTAGAGCAACTTGAGGAGACTGTCGGCCATGCAGCGTCAGGGCCAGCGGCAGATGAATCGGAGACGGACATTGTCATTGAGCGTTCACCCCGGACGCCGGAGGAAGAGGCGGCGTTGATCAACAGCAAGCCACCGGGATGGGAGTATCTGCTGTTCGCTGGTGCGCTCCTACAGGAACGCCAAGCCCTCGAACTCAAGTGGCATGACCACGAACTCGGTATCGGCCGAGGTCCGACGCGATCGTTGGATAAGGATGAGGCGCAAAAGACGTTAGGGCAGGCCTTCGGGCCAATGACGGTTGCCATCGATCGCCTCGCCCGAGTACTGGATCCAGAGGCGCAAGAGCGCGCTTTTGGCAGCCCTGGTGAGCCAGGTGATGTGCTCAGGATCAAGCACTTGGCAAGCCGCCTGGTCGCGGGTTATGAAGAAATGCTCGACCTACAGGCCGAACTGCGTAGCTATTCGCCACCGGAGGCGTATGAAGAGGTGTATCGCCTTGGCGCTCAGTTCCCTGACCAGCCTCTCGAACAGATCCGGACTTTTATCGACGACCTTGTAGAGAAGACGGATGAGATTCCAGCGATTCTTGCCGGGCCAGAAGAACAGCGCGAGCGAATTGTCATCAAGCTAACGCTGGCAATCAGCCTGCGCGAAGGTCTCGACGAGCAGTTCTCACACGCGCTCAAAGAACTCGAACATCGCCTTTTTGACTGAGGATGTCGATCAGTCCTGAGAGTCGCGGCAAGCACATGCCCGACTCCACCATGCCTGAACCCCCATAGGTAGACACGATCTTCGCCGAGTACGGTCGCGCGATGTAGCAGGCCCAGGAGTTTGAGGGGTTTCTGCAGTTCATTGCTGGCATGGAGCTGGATGACGAGCCGAAGGCACCTGTCGAGCCGTATCTCGTGGCGGCGCGAGCGGGTACTTTGAGCCCTTGGTGACTGACGACGAGGCGAACGTCCGTGAGGTCGGACGCCGTCTGGCGGCTGAGGCACCGAATGCCCGCATCGTGCTCTTCGGCTCACACGCACGTGGCTCGGGGACAACGCGCAGCGACATCGATGTCCTCGTGATCGAGCCCGAGGTCGAGAACACGGCACTGGAGGCGGTCCGGCTGATGCGCGCAGTTGGCGACCTGCGGCTGCCGGTCGAGATCGTGGTCGTCAGTGAGCGTGAGGCGGCCGAGTGGTGAGACGTGCGCGGCAGTCTCATGCACGCCGCGCTGACTGAGGGTCGCGTGCTCGCTGCCTGATGGCTGAGCAGGTGCATGCGTCGCACTTACCGGGGAAGAAGCACCGTTCTTCACAAGCGAGGGCATACGTGTATATACTGACTCCATGAAGATCGTCAAGGTGCGGCGGGTGGGAAACAGCAACGTGGTGTCGCTGCCGCGAGAGTTCGAGGGGCGCGGCTACTTGCCGGGTGCGTCGGTTCTCGTGGAGGAGCTTCCGGAGGGTGGCTTGCGGCTCATGCCTACCGAGCAGGTGCGAGAACGGATTAGCGGGATCGGTCGCCGTCTGGTCGACGAGCATCAGGAGGCGTTGCGCATCCTGGCTGAGCACGATCCCGACGCGGTGTAGCTCGGGCAGGTCGCCGGCATGGCAGACGAACCGATCTGGCTTGAACTCGACGACGTTCTTGAGATCCACGCAGCGATCATCGGCGGCACGTCGGCGCAGGCTGCCAGTCTGCTTCGCAATCGTCCCGGCTTGCTCAGCGCGCTTGAACGACCGGCCACGTATGCCCACTACGAGGGCGCCGATCTCGCGATGCAGGCTGCGGTGCTCGCGCATGGCATCGCTGAGGGCCAGCCGTTCCTGGACGGCAACAAGCGCGCGGCCTTGATCGCCATGCTGACGTTCCTGGAGGTCAACGGCGTCGGCATCGACGCTCCGGACCCGGAGCTGGCCGACTGGATCATCAGCCTCAGCGCCGGCGCAACCCCCGAGGAACTCGCCTCGCGCGTCCGTGAGGCGTCCCGTCCGCTCGGTTGAGCACCGCTGGCCGGCTCACGTCCGGATCTCGATCCCACGGAGGTGTAAAGCCCGGGTTTGACCCCCGTCGCTCCCGCTTTTGTCACCCCGCTTTGCTGGTCTGTCTTTGGGGGTTTCGGGCTGGGTGGCGCTGGCTTGGGTTGGGGTTCGGGGCCGGGCTTGGTCGAGGGTCTTGAAGTAGGTGGCGAACGCTGGTGGGGTTTGACGGCGACGATCTGGCTGTCGTCTTGCCAGCTGTGGTCGAACAGGCTGGCGAGCAGTTTGCGGCGCTCGGCTGGCTCGGGCTCTGAGCGCCAAACCGCGCGAAGTCGCCGAGCAGTTCCTGGGCGCGGTCGAGCTGCGGGTCGGCTGGTGGCGCGAGGCGTTGCAGCTCTTCTTCGAGCGCTTGGCGGCGCATGATGTAGCGCGGCTTGGGGCGGTCACCGAGCACGTAGAGGTCCGGGGTTCACGACGCGGGTGCGCCAGGAGCGAGTCTCCCGAGATTCCCTCCCGCATCGTGAGCCCGAGTGAGGCTGAGCAGTCCGCTTACATTGTTGGCTCGCGTGTCGCGCCGACGTGGGCGGGTACGAACACCGTGACAATCGGAGCGGGTCGAGCGTGCGTCACCGTGAGGCGTCCGCCTTCGGCGTGCGTGAGTGACCGCGCGAGTGCGAGGCCGATGCCGTGGCCGTCGGAGGTTCCCTGGCGCCGGCTGAAGACTTGCTCGGGATCGGTGTCGAATCCGGGGCCTTCGTCGCTGACGTCGATGGCCAGCCAGCCATCGAGCTCGCGGACGGCGATGCGCACGGCACCGGCGCCGTGGCGTTCGGCGTTGTCGAGCAGGATGTCGAGGATCTGCTCGATCACCCGTGGATCGGCGTGGGCATACAGCGGCTCGGTGGGAAGCGCGATGCGCAGCGGGCGACTCGACGCAGCGAGGCGTCCGTGCCAGTGGGCTTGGATGACTTCGAGCGCGTCGCCGAGCTCGGTGGTCTTGTCGCGCCGTGGTGCGTCGCGGGCGACCGCGAGCAGCGTCGCAATCGTGGCCTCCAGCCGATCGACCTGCTCCAGCGCGGTGTGTACTTCTGGTGGTGCATCGCCGCGCAGCTCCGCGGCCTCGAGCTCGATGCGTATGGCCTGGAGCGGTGTGCGGAGCTGATGGGAGGCGTTCGCACTGAACGCGCGCTCGCGGTTGACCATCTCCTCGATGCGCTGCGCGGTGGTCGCGAGCGCCGCGCAGACGGCGTCGACCTCCGGTATGCCTGCCGGCGCGGCGCGCACGGAGAAGTCGCCGTGGCCCAGTCGCGTCGCGGTTGCGGCAAGCCGCTCCAGCGGACGGGCGAGCGCACGTCCGAGCCACAGTGCCGCCAGGACCGCGGCGGCCACGATCGCGAGGGCCAGGCCGGCGATCGCGACGCGTTGCGGCGTTGTATCGCCGCTAGCCTCGCCTTCCGGGCGCTCGGCGCGCACCGCCCCAACGACCCGCTCGCGTGAGACCAGAGGGACGGCGACGACGAGCGGACCGCCGCCCGACGCCTCGCTCGGGCGGCCGGAGCGCAGTGCTCGTCGCACGACGTCGGGCGCCGTCGCGGGCCCCCGCCCGGCGACCAGCCGCCCGGTACGATCGTAGACGGCGAGCACGTCGGAGTCTCGCGGCAGCTCCACGATGTCGTTGGCGGCCGTGGACAGATCGATCTGCCGGGTCGCCGAGAAGGTGTCGCGTTGCAGGCGCAGCAGATCGGTGGTGCGGTGCGCGCCGCCGAGGAGGATCGCCAGCGGTACGGCGAACAGCACGATCGCGGCGGTGGCGACGCCGGCGATCGCCACCGCAAGCCGCCGCCTCATGCGCTGGTGCTCCCATCGAAGCGGTAGCCGACGCCGCGCAAGGTCGTAATGGCGTCGTGGCCGAGCTTGCTGCGCAGCGTCAGCACGTGCGTGTCGAGCGTCTTGGTGGAGCCCAGCCACTCCGTGTCCCACACGTCTTGCATGATGCGCTCGCGCGTCACCACGCGACCGGCCTCACGGACGAGCAACGCAAGCAGATCGAACTCCTTGGGCCGCAGGTCGAGCTCGTCGTCCCCGCGCCAAGCGCGTCGTGCCGCGACGTTGAGGCTGATGTCGCCGGCGCGTAGCGGCGGGTCGTCGGGGCCGTCGGGCGTCGCAGCGCTCAGCCGGCGCAGATGGGCGCGCACGCGCGCCAGCAGCTCCGCCAGGCGAAACGGCTTGATGAGGTAGTCGTCGGCGCCGGCGTCGAGCCCCGCGACGACGTCGAGCTCCTGATCGCGCGCGGTGAGGATGAGGATCGCCAGGCTGGGACGGCCGGCACGCAGCCGGCGACAGACCTCGATGCCGTCGATGTCGGGCAGACCGAGATCGAGAACGACGAGCTTGGTGGGCTCGCCCGCCGCCTCGACGGCGGCTCGGCCGCGGGCCACGTGCCGCACGTCGTAGCCCTGGCTATCGAGCACGCGCACCAGACCAGACGCGATCGCCTCGTCGTCTTCCACTATGAGGATGCGCGCGCTCACCACGGCAAGCGTACGGGCGAGCGGCGCCCGCGCGAGCAGGTTTGACCTGGCGTTGACCTGGCGCGGGCGGGGCGCTGACCGGCGCCGCGTACGGTTGCCGCCATGTCCAAGTTCGCAGCGTTCGCCGCGGTGTCGATCATGGCGATTGGGGTTGCAGCGTGCGGCAGCTCGTCGTCCACGACGTCCACCGCCTCCAAGACCCCCGAGGTCAACCCGGCCGGCGATATCCCCGATAACCAGGCCTACGTCCGCTACGCGTCTCCAGATGGGCGCTACTCCATCAAGGTGCCGGAGGGCTGGTCACAGACCGCGGCGGGCGGCGCCGTCATCTTCACCGACAAGCTCAACGCCGTCCGCATCGAGACGGTGTCGGCGTCCGCGCCGTTGACCGCACGCGATGCGCGCCAGACCGAGCTGTCTAAGCTCGCCGCCTCGGTCAAGGGCTTTCAGCAAGCCAAGGTAAACATCGTCGGTCGCCGCGCCGGCACGGCGGTGCGCATCGCCTATCTCGCCACTGCCAAGCCCAACCCGGTGACCGGCAAGACCGGACAGGACGCCGTCGAGCGGTACGTGTTCTTCCACAACGGGCGCGACGTGACCCTGACGCTGTCCGGCCCGAAGGGCGCCGACAACGTCGATCCGTGGCGCATCATCACCGACTCGGTGCAGTGGCCGCGATGATGCGGTGAGCGCGATGACCGCGCCACTTCAAGCCGAAAGTCTCTACCGCTTCTTCCACGCCGGCGACGACGAGACGCTCGCCCTGCGAGGTGTCTCCCTTCAGGTGCAATGCGGCGAGGTCGTCGCCGTCACGGGCCCCTCGGGCTCTGGGAAGTCGACACTGCTCGCCTGCCTGGCGGGGCTCGACGAGCCAAACGGCGGCATGGTTCGCGTCGACGGCCAGCGGCTGTCGCGCCGCCCGGAAGAGGAACGCGCGCGCGTACGCGCGCGCGGGATCGGGATGCTCTACCAGCAGGCCAACCTCGTCGGGCATCTCTCGGTGCAGGACAACGTCGCACTCGCGCAGCGGCTGGCCGGCAACCGGACATCGGCGACGTGGCGGACCGATGTGTTGGAGCGTTGCGGGCTGAGCACCCGCGCTCAGGCCCGGCCGCGTCAGCTCTCCGGGGGCGAGCTCGCACGGGCGGGCCTGGCGGTCGCAGTCGCCAACAACCCACAGGTGGTGCTCGCCGATGAGCCGACAGGCGAGCTCGATGTGCTCACCGCCCGGCGCGTGCTGGAGCTGCTGCAGAGCCTCGCCGCCGATGGCGCTGCTGTCCTGATGGTCACCCACGCACCGGAGGTCGCCGCAGCGGCGCATCGAGAGATCCGCCTGCGCGACGGGAGGATCGAGCCATGAGCGCGCTCGTTGAGTGCTTGGGCGTCGGTCGCACCTACGACAGCGGGCAGGCCGCCACAGTCGCGCTCGCGCCCACCGACTGCGCTGTCGCCACCGGCGCCCGTGTCGCCCTGGTCGGACCGTCGGGCTCGGGCAAGTCGACGCTGCTGCATCTCATGGCGGGACTCGACGAGCCGACCGTTGGCAGCGTGAGCTGGCCGGCCATCGGCGGTCGCGACGACCTCCGCCCCGGGCCGGTCGCGGTCGTCTTCCAGGGCCCGAGCCTGCTGGCGCCCTTGACGGTCGAGGAGAACGTGGCGCTTCCCCTCATCCTCGACGGCCAGCGCGACGACGACGCGCGCGCCGTCGCGCGCCGCGCGCTCGAGCGGCTGGATCTTGTCGAGCTGTGCGACAAACTTCCGGAGGAGCTCTCGGGCGGCCAGGCGCAGCGCGTCGCGGTTGCGCGCGCGCTGGCCGGTCGGCCGCTGCTCATCCTCGCCGACGAGCCGACCGGCCAGCTCGATCAAGCCAGCGGTGCGGCCGTCGTCTCGGTTCTGCTGGCCGCCGCCGAGCAGGCCGAGGCAGCGCTCGTCGTCGCGACCCACGACCCCACAGTCGCCCGGCAGCTCGACCACCGCTGGGGGCTGCACAGCGGCCGGCTCGTCACCACCACGCAGGAGGAAGCATGGTTGCGCTGACCTGGATACGAGGGTTGCTCGCCCACCGTCGCGTCCGTCTGCTGGCGACCGCGCTCGGTGTCGCTGTCGGCGTTGCGCTGCTGGTCTCGATTGGGACGTTCTTGTCTTCGACGACTTCGAAGATGACTGGACGCGCGATCAGCCGCGTGGCTGTCGACTGGCAGGTCGAAACGCGCAACGGCGCCCCGCCGGCCACGGTGCTCGCGAAGGTCCGCCAGCAGCCCGGCGTCACACGCGCGCTCCCGGTCGCCTTCGGCGACACGAGCGGGCTGAAGGCGACGGCCGGAGGTTCGACACAGCAGACCGGCCCCGGCAAGGTGCTCGGTTTGCCTGCTGGCTACGCCCGTGCGTTCCCGGGCCAGATCCGCGTGCTCGCGGGCACGGGCAACGGGGTGCTGCTGGCGCAGCAGACTGCGGCCAACCTGCACGTCAAGCCGGGCGATCGCATCGCCATCCGCCGTTCGACCCTCAAGGTCGACGGCGTCGTGGACCTGCCAGCGGCGGACTCGCTGTTCCAGAACGTCGGGGCACCTGTGGGCGCCCAGCCGCAGGCGCCGCCCGACAACGTCGTTCTGCTGCCCCAGCGCCTCTTTGACCGAGTGCAGCGGGGCGTGCCTGTCACCACCCAGGTGCACGCCACGCTCTCTCATCGCCTGCCGGGGAGCCCCAGCTCGGCTTTCACCAAGGTCTCCGGGAACGCCCGCAACCTCGAGATCCGCCTCGCGGGTGCGGGCCTCGTGGGCGACAACCTCTCCACGGCTCTCGACAGCGCTCGCCAGGATGCGCTCTACGCGGAGCTGCTGTTCCTGTTCCTCGGCGTGCCGGGGTCGATCCTCGCCGGCTTCGTCACCGCCTCGATCGCGGCCGCCGGCGCCGACCGGCGTCGGTGCGACGCCGCGCTGCTGCGCACGCGCGGCGCCTCCACCGGTCAGCTTGTGCGCGTGGCGCTCGGCGAAACCGCGCTCGCCGGGGGGCTCGGCGTGCTCGCTGGGCTCGGCGGCGGGCTGTTCATCGGCGCCGCTGCCTTCGGCACCGCAAGCTTCGGCGCGTCCACGCTGGCCGCGGCGCTCTGGGCCGGCGCCGCGGTGGTCGCCGGCCTCGGCATCGCCGCTGCGTCGATCGCGCTGCCGGCCTGGCGCGACGCGCGCTCGCTGACCGTCGCCGGCCAGCGCGCGCAGATCGATCGGCGCGACCGTGCTCCGTGGTGGGCCCGCTACGGGCTGGACTTCGCGGCGCTGGCGGGGTCGGCGCTCGTGTTTTGGCAGGCGTCCAAGAACGGCTACAACCTCGTGCTCGCGCCGGAAGGCGTGGCCCAGGTGTCGGTCAACTGGTATGCGCTGCTCGCCCCAGTCCTGGCGTGGATCGGCGCTGGACTGCTGGCATACCGGCTCGCCGACCTGGCGTTCGCGCGCGGTCGCGCGCCGCTGACGCGGCTGCTGCGCCCCGTTGCCGGTGAGCTGTCGCCGATCGTCGCGGCCACGATGGGCCGCCAGCGGCGGCTGCTGGCCAAGGCGGTCACGCTCGTTGCCCTGTCCGCGGCGTTCGCGGCCTCCACTGCGGTCTTCAACTCCACCTATCAGCAGCAGGCCGAGATCGACGCCCGGCTCACCAATGGGGCCGACGTCACCGTCACTGAGTCGCCCGGGGTGCACGTCGGCCCGCAAGGCGCCGCACAGCTCGCGAAGGTGCGCGGCGTCAAGAGCGTCGAGCCGCTGCAGCACCGCTTCGCCTACGTTGGGGCCGATCTCCAGGACCTCTACGGCGTGCGGCCGCAGAGCATCGGCGCGGCCGGCAAACTGCAAAACGGCTGGTTCGCGGGAGCCAGCGCCAAGGCGCTGATGGACAGCCTCGCTAAGCGTCCCGACGGCGTGCTGGTGTCGGCCGAGACCGTCAAGGACTTCCAGCTCCAGCAGGGTGACCTCTTGCGGTTGCGCTTGCAGGACGGCCGGACGAAGCAGTTCAAGACGGTTCCGTTCCACTACATCGGCGTGGCCAAGGAGTTCCCGACCGCGCCGAAGGACTCATTTTTCGTCACCAACCAGGGCTACGTCGCCAAGGCGACCGGCAGCGACGCGGTCGGCGCGTTCCTAGTCCAGACCGATGGCACCCGTCCTGGTGTCGTGTCGCAGCGCCTGCGCCAGCGGCTGGGCGCGAGCGCCCAGGTGACCGACATCGTCAACCAGCGCAAGGTCGTCGGCTCGAACCTCACCGCGGTCGAGCTGTCGGGCCTGACGAAGCTCGAGCTGGGCTTCGCGCTCGCGCTGGCGGTGGCGGCATCCGGCCTGGCGCTCGGGCTTGGCTTCACAGAGCGGCGTCGGACCTTCGCCATCGCCAGCGCCGTGGGCGCGAAGCA
Source organism: Solirubrobacteraceae bacterium (assembly GCA_035474295.1). Taxonomy (GTDB): domain Bacteria; phylum Actinomycetota; class Thermoleophilia; order Solirubrobacterales; family Solirubrobacteraceae; genus Palsa-744. The sequence goes on along the minus strand of DATINL010000019.1, from coordinate 58,783 downwards.
CCGGCAGCTCGGCGGCTTCATCTGGGGCGAGTCGCTGCTCGTCACCGCCGGAGGGCTCTTGCTTGGCGCCATCGCCGCAGTGGTGATCTCGGACATGCTCGTCAAGGTCCTCAGCGGCGTCTTCGACCCGCCCCCTGACGTGCTCGCCGTGCCATGGGCCTACCTCGGCACGGTGGTGGCGCTCACGGTCGGTGCTGTGGCCGCCGCTGCTGTCGCGACGCTGCGGGCGTTGCGCCGGCCGGCGATCGAAGAGCTTCGCGACCTGTAGCTGATATTTGCTCTCATCGAGCGGAACTACTCGACCCGCACCGCATCGCCGCCGTGTCGGTAGGAGCCGAAGAACAGCCCGACGAAGCTACTGCGCTCAGCTCTGTTCAGCATCGAGTAGCACGTCTTGGCTTACCGTCTGCCGGGAGTTCCCCTCGCATCCGAATCTCGATGCGGTGACAAACGCGGGTCCGACCCCCGTCGCTCCCTAGGCCTAGGATGATCGGTCGACGAAGCACGCTGAGCCGAACCTGAGTTGAGGCATTGGATGGACGAAAGTCAGTGGATCGGAACCAAAACCTCGGAGTCCCGCGAGCTCTTCGAGAGGATCAAGGTGGCCACCAGGCTTTCCGCCAAGCTCAGCGCCTACTGCCTGGATGAAACGGAGTCGATCCGGAAGGCCTTCGAGGAGCTGATCGGCAAGCCCGTTGGCGACTCTTTCACGCTGATCCCTCCCTTCTACGCGGATTACGGCCTGAACATCACTGTCGGCCGGACCGTCTTCATCGGTTACGAATGCGCGTTCACGGGCCACGCAGCCATCGACATCGCAGACCAGGTCATGGTTGCCCACAAGGTCAACCTGGTCACGGCCGGTCATCCCGTTGAGCCCGACAAGCGACGGCACTACATCACCGCGGGGCCGATCAAGATCGATACGAACGCGTGGATCGGAGCCGCCGCCACGATCTTGCCCGGCGTGCACGTCGGAGCTGATGCCGTCGTCGCTGCCGGTGCAGTCGTAACACATGACGTCCCTGCGGCAACGCTCGTGGGGGGTGTGCCAGCGACGGTTATCCGGCGCTTATGAGAGCACTCGGGCATGCGCTCGTGGTGACATCAATGCCTTGGGCTCGCACACGGCTAGGTCGGACCTCGATTCGCAGGGTGATGAAACGCTCGGCGTGGCTTGTGCGTGTTGATCCGGCCCGCAGCAGGTGCGACACTTTGGTCATGGCCTCTGTGAATGGAACCGCCACCAGCCGGTTCGCTGCAGCGGTTGTGGCTCGACGCTTCTCCGACGCCCGTGGCCATCTGCACCCGGACATGGATTTCCGTGCGATGACGCCGAATCGGGTCTGGGAGGCGAACGATCCTGCTGGTGTGGAAGAGGTTCTGCGCGCCTGGTTCGAGCACCCCGAAAGAGAGGTCGACCGAGTCGAGCCGATCGAGACCACATCCGTCGAGGACACGATGCGTGTCGGCTGGCGTGTGTACGGCCGCGGCCCTGATGGTCCGTTCGTCTACGAGCAGCAGGCGTACGTGCGCGAGGATCACGGTCAGGTCGTCTGGCTGCGTGTGATGTGCAGTGGTCCGCGGCCTGCTGAAAGCATCTCCCTTACATAAGCTTCGGTCGCACGGTCCACTCAAAAAGCTTCGGTCGCACGGTCCACTCAAAAGGAGAACTCATGTCCCGCTTCACCATCGTGAATCTGCTCGAAGTCGAGGACGCCGTGGGTGATCGCGCTCCCGGGATCGAAGGCCGGTTTGCTCGCAAGCTCCTGGAGTCGCGCGATCTGGGGATCAGCCATTTCCGCTATGCCGCGAACCTGCGCAGCTCGGTGGCCCACAGCCATGGTGAGCAGGAGGAGGCGTATGTCGTCGTCGCGGGATCGGGGCGTGTGCTGCTCGACAGCGAGATTCAGGAGCTCCATCAGTGGGATGTGCTGCGCGTCGCTCCCGACGTCGTGCGCGCCTTTGAGGCTGGCCCCGACGGACTGGAGCTGCTCGCCGTCGGCGGTCCCAGGCCTGAGGACGGCGACGGAGTCATGGCCCCCGCGGCTTGGCCTGACGCTCAGTAGCTCGCGCTCGGGTCGCCCGCGTCTCTCAGCGCCCGCCCGAGCAGGCCGTGGTCGGGGCTGTCGCCGGCGTGGCGTGCGCGGTGGCTCCAGACGACCTCACCACCGCGCGCGAACACGAACGCGCCGCCGAGCTGGTGCCAGTCCTGCTCGGGCCGCGCCTTCGGGCGGTTACCGCCCTCGGCTTCGCGCTCGAGCCCGATGCCCTTTGCTCGCCGCCGCGCGACTCGCTGGGCGGCGAACCCGAACACCTGGCGCAGCGACCCGCGCGGCAGATCCATCGCCCGGTAGGCCGCGAGGTCGGGCGACAGCAGGATCGGGAACCCCACTCCCGTCTGTTGCCTGAACGCCTGCGCCTGGACCGGTGTGCCCATGCCGAGCAGCCATACGTTGGGATCCGACGGCAGCAGGTGGCGGTCGCGCTCAAGCTCCATCGCACCGACACGACACTGCACGCACAGATAGTGCCGCAGGAACACCAGCGCCGCGGGGCGTTCGCTCCAGAGGCTCGCCAGCTCGACCTGCTCGCCGGCGTGGTCACTCAGGACAAACCCGTTCAGCGGCGTCACCCGGAGTCACTCGCAACGACCGTCACTCTCTTCATAGGAGTGACGGTATCAGCAGTCGCTACGCTTATGCAAGCAACTCATGACGAACTCCGGATCTCCCGAACCTGCGATGCCCACCCTCGCTGCGATGAACCCCGCCTCGCTGCGATGAAACGCACCTCGCTGCACGACTACCCCTGTTCGATCGCCCGCGCCCTCGACGCCGCCGGGGAGTGGTGGACGCCTCTGATCGTGCGCGACATCGCCTACGGCGTGCGGCGTTTCGGTGAGATTCAGGAGGACTTGGGGATCTCGGCGAACGTACTCTCCGACCGGCTCGACACGCTGCTCGCCGAAGGCCTCGCGCAGACTCGCGTCTATCAGCGCCACCCCGTGCGCCATGAGTACATCCTCACCGAGAAAGGCCTCGATCTCCTCCCGGCGCTGCTCGCGTTGATGAGCTGGGGCGACCGCTGGGCCTGGCAGCCCGCCGGCGGCCCCGTGCGCGTGCTGCACGAGCACTGCGGCCACGAGGTCAGCGTCGAGCTTCGCTGCGCTCACTGCGACGCCGCGGTTGCTCCCAGCGAGTTGCGCGCCAAACTCAGCGGTCGCCTCACCCAACCCCCGCGCGAGCGCGCTCCCGGACACCTCTCGGCCAAGCGCCTGATGGACTCCAGCGCGGGCGTCGAGCTTGGCGGCTGAGATGCCGCAGCGGACGACTCCCGCCGCTACCGACCCGCCTTCGGTGCTCAGGGAATCGGCTACCGACCCGCCGTTCGGTGCTCAGACAATCGGCTACCGAGCCGCCCCTCACGGTGCTCAGAGAAGCGGGTTCGTCCAGCTCAGTTTGGGGAAGCGGGCGAAGTCAGTATCGGCTGAATAGAGCGTGACGCCGTGTTCGATAGCGAGCGCCGCGAGCTGCGCGTCGGGAACCAGATTGCCACTCACATCGTGCGCAGCGATGAGCTCCCCTAAAACACGAACGTATTCGGGCCCTGGCTCGGGAATCCACGCGACCGGGGCGGATATCCAGTCGGCGATGCGCTCCCAGGCCGTGGCAGGAGGCAACGGTCGTTGGAACGCGCGTGGGTGAGTTGAGATACGCAGGAACGCACCGAGACTCTGCCACGGCAATCCGACTCGGCGGGAGCCGTTGAGCTGCTCGGTCAGCCACTCGGCTGCGGCCTTGTGTTGAGGAGCGCCCTTGTGGACTGCGTAGAGAAGCAGGTTGGCGTCGACGAGCATCAGCGGGCAGCGGGCCCGTCCAACGTCTCAATCGCGTCAGCAATGTTGGAGATGTCAATCCCGCGCCCGAGGTCATGCGCCTTTTGACGGAACCGCCCCCCGGGTCGCCGCTCGGTGAGACCGGCGCGAACGAGGTCGTTGATCGCCTCGCTGAGCCCAATCGACTGCTCGCGCCGCAGCTTCTCCACGGCCGCAACGACATCGTCGGCAAGTGTGATGGTCGTGCGCATAGTCATAGTTTAGCGCATCAAGATGCACGTGTTAATGCATCGAGAAGCATCTTATCCCGCTTGGAGCAGATCCCCGGTCCGTCTGGCCTCCAGATTCCCGGTCCGTCTGGCCTCCAGGTAACAATCGCCGCGTGTCCGCCACGCGCCCAAGAAAACCCGGCGCGTGACTGCGATCGCCGCGCTCGGCTCGCTGGTTGTCGGCGCGGTGCTTGCCAGCGCCGGCTCGTTCAAGCTCGCACGCCCGCGCTCGGCCGCGGATGCGCTCGTTGACCTTGGGCACACCGGCGCCCTGAGTCATCCCTCCGGGATGCGCGCCCTGGGCATCGTTGAGATCTGTGCCGGCGCCGGAGCGATCGCCCTCGTCAAGCCCGCGCAGATCCTGGCTGCGGCCATGCTTTGGCTGTTTGCCGCCTGGCTCTGCCTCGCCGTCGCGCGTGGGCGCTCCGGCGCGCCGTGCCCGTGCTTCGGCGCCAAGACCTCAGTCGGCCCTCGTGGAGCGCTAACCACGAGCGCATTGGCAGCCCTAGCGACCTGGGCCTGCGTCGATCGCGGGCCCGCGCTCGGCACCACCAGCTGGCTGGCCCTGGCCTGCGCCACGCTCGCCTGCATCGCCATCGCCTTGGCCTGCGTGGCGTTCCTCCTCGCGCGGGAAGTTGCCGTGCTGCGTAAGCGCACCGCTCCGCGAGTCGCGCTCGAGATCCTCGAAGAGGGCCCGCCCATCGGAGAGGAGTGCCCGCTGATCGAGCGCTTCCCGGTTGGTACGGAAGAGCTCGCGCTCGCCGTGTTCGTCTCACCCGGCTGTCGCATCTGCCGGGAGCTCGAACCCGCGATCGCGCAGCTCGCGCTCGACCCGGAGATCAAGCTGCTGGTGTTCGACGAGCATCACGACCAGCTCGCCTGGCACACCGCCCAGATCCCCGGCAGCCCTTACGCCGTCGTGATGGCCGCCGACGGCATGACGATGGCGAAGGGCACGTTCAACACGCTCGAGCAGCTGGAGAGCGTGCCGGCGAGCGCGCGCACGCGCCTCGCCGCGAGACTCGCGCGTGTCTGAATCCCGCCGGCGCTTCCTCGGCCGCGCAGCTGAGTCGCTGATCGCGCTGGCCGGCGCCGGCGCCGCAGCCGAAGCGCTCAGCGGGAAAGCCCAGGCGGCGCAGTACTACACGTTCTGCGGCCACACCTACACCACCGCCTCCTGCCCGCACCCGCTCGGCCTGCCGCGTGTCGACTCCAGGGGCTTCCCGCTGCGCCCCAGCGACGGTCACCCGATCGACGATCTCGGTCGCCGGGTCGACAAGCGCGGGCGCCCGATCGACGAATCCGGTCGGCTGCTGGTCGGGCCCGACCAGCAGCCGCTGCCGCCGGCGCCGCGCACCCGCACCTGCCTCGATGCTGTCCCCAAGCGCTTCGGCATGCCCGTCCATCGCGACGGCTCGTGGTATCGCTGCTGCGGCGGTCACGTGCGCAAGCTGATGGATTGCTGCGCGTACACCGACCGCCGCATCAACGGCGACGCTGCGCTCACCGGCTACTGCTACGACGGGCGCAAGGTGTTCTGTGTCTACTACTTCGACACGAAAGTGCCCTGTTGAGCGACAGCGACTGGGTGCTGCTCGGCGTGGCGCTGCTCGCCGGCATCACCGGCACGTGGTCGCCGTGCGGTCTGTCCACGATCGAAACGCTGCGCGTCGGCGGCGTGCATGGCCGCGGCCGGCTCACCGCGGTCGGCACTTCGCTCGCGTTCGCCCTCGGCGCGCTCGCCGGCGCGTTGACCACGTTCGGCGTGCTCGCGCTGCTCGGCGCGCTCGTGCGCTCACCGCACAGCGCCACCGGCCCCGCGATCGCGCTCGTGATCGCCGCCGGCGCGGCCGTGCTCGAAGCGACCGGCACGCGCATCGTTCCGCAGGTGCGCCGGCAGGTGCCGGAGCCGTGGCGACGCCAGCTGCCGGTCACACTCGCCGCGACCATCTACGGCGCGCTGCTCGGCCTTGGCTTCACCACGTTCGTGATGACCTTCGCCGTGTGGGCGCTCGCCGGGATCACTGTCGCGCTGGGGGAGCCGCACGTCGGGCTGCTCGTCGGCATCGGCTTCGGCATCGGGCGCGCCGTGCCCGTGATCGTGCTCGCCCCGCTCGCCGACCTCCGCGTCGGTGAGCGTGTGCTGAGCTCGATGATCGAGCGACCCGCGATCCTGCGCGGGCTGCGCCTGGCGGATGCCGCAGCGCTGGCTGCGTGCGTGCTCGCGCTCGCCGGTCCCGCGCGCGCCGCGAGCGTGTACCGCGGGAAAACCGACCCGAGCGCCGCGCCGGGCGAGCTCGCTTGGCAGCAGCTCGGAGCCGGCGGCTTCGTCTCGATCGGCGGGCGCGTGCAATCACTTCCGGGTGAGAACCCAGCTCTTGGTGGCGGCCTGATTGCTTGGCGCTCGGGGAGCGCGATCACGATTGCTGACGGCCTCAGCCTGGCGCCCAAGCTGACGGTATCCGCGCCCGGTGCGGATCAGCTGGCGCTATCCAGCCATTGGCTCGTGTACCGGGCGCCGCCGGCTCGCGATAGCCGCTATCGGATCTTCGCCGTGCGCCTGCAACCGCTCGGGAGCCCGACCGAAGTGGCGTCAGCGCGTGCGCCGACCGTGCTCGGCCGACCGGCTCTGGATGGCGACACGCTCGTGTTTCACGCCGCCGGGCGCGAGAGCCGCATCGTCGCCATCAACCTCGCGAACGGGCGCAAAAGTGTGTTGCGCAGCGCGGTAATCGGTCAGCTGCTCAACCCCTCCATCGCAGCCGGCCGCCTGCTCTACGTGCGAGTCGACGACTGCCGTCAGCAGCTCCTGGTCGGGCCGCTCAGCGCCGCCGGTCATCACGATCGTGTGCTCGCAGCCCGCTCCACGCAGGTTCCACGCGACGGCGGGTACCAGCCCGGTGCGATCAGGGAAGGCCGCACGCCTCATCACTGCATCGGCCCGCGGGCGGGCAGCTACCACAGCGTGTTCAGCTACTGGACTACCGCGCTCTCCGGCTCGAACGCATTCCTGACCGTGTTGAAGACCAGCCGTGGGAAGTCAAGCGGGCGACTCGTAACTGTCTCATTGCACTGAGCACACGCAGCGCGACGTGTTGGAGCACGACGTGTATCGCCGTGGCGGTACTGACAGTTGCTCAGACTGCGCGCAGGCTCACAACAAGCGGCGCGTGATCTGACAGCTGCACCTGGCCCTCGTCCATCGCCAGATACCGGTCGAGCAGCTCGGCCTCGGCGGATGCGTCAAATCCACGGGTGAATAGGTGATCCACGTGGTTGCGAGCTGCATTAGCAATGTCGCGGGCGGGGGACGTGGGGGAGCGCAAGTTCAGGTCTCCACCAAGGATCAGCGCGGCTTCCCCAGCCCAGGCGAGCGCGTGCGGCCAAAGGCGCGCGAGCTCCGCTTCGGCGAGAGCCCTGCGGGTGCTCGCGTGAAAATTCACCACGCACGTTCCGTCACGCAGCTTCACGAGCTGCGCCACGCGCCGCTCCGGCCAGACCCGCAGTCGGATGCGGCGGTGCGCGGCGATCGGCTGCCGCGCAAGAATCACGTTGCAGCCGCCGCCGTTCGACTTGATCGCGTCGGGCCAGCGCTCGGCAATCGCGCGGCGCAGCGCGAGCCCGCCATTGCGTGATGTCAGCGTCGCGTGCTGTTCGGCGCCCGCAGCCCATGCGAGCAACGACGGCCACCACGGCGGAACCTCTTGGAGCAGCGCCACATCCCACTCCCACACGGCGAGTCGTTCGGCGAACTCCGCTTCGAGAGCGCGTCCCGCCGGTGGCACTGAGCGGCCGTGAAAGAGATTCCATGTCAGGACACGCATCGCTTCAGATGATCGCGCGTGCCGGCTCAGGCCCCGGCGACCGCCAGCGATGTAGGCTTCGCGCACAATGGCTCCCCAACTCGTCCTGCACGTCCTGCCGCCGTCGCACCCCTGCCTGACCGCGATCGAAGCTCTGCGCCTGAAGGGCCTGGAGTACGAGCGCGTGGACTTCATCCCCGGGCAGCAGATCGCTCCGATGGAGGAGATTTACGGGGAGGGCAACCACACAGTCCCCGGGATGCTCATCGACGGCGAGCCGGTGCATGGCTCGCGCGCCATCCTCGCGCGTCTGGAGGAGCTCGCGCCCACGCCCGTGCTGTACCCCTCCGATGAGGTGCGCGAAGCGGAGCGCTGGGGCGACGAGGAGTTCCAGGACCTCGGCCGGCGGATGCCATGGGGGTCGCTGCACTTCCGTCCCGAAGCGATGGGCACGTTCGGCGGCGTCGGGCCGCTCGACGGCCCCGGCACCGACTACGCGATCCGCCTCGTCCGCGCCACGTGGAAGTACCACCGCATCACCGCCGAGCGCCTGCACGAGGATCTCGCGGGGCTGCCAGCCAAGCTCGCGCACATCGAAGAACTGGCCGCGCGCGGCGTGCTCGACGGCGAGCAAGCAAACGCCGCTGACCTGCAGATCGGCGCCACCCTGCGCGTGCTGCTCACGGTCGGCGACCTGCGCCCGCTGCTCGACGGCACCGCTTGCGAGCGGATCGCGCGCCGCTTCTTCCCGGAGTACCCAGGCGACGTGCCAGCCGGTGCGTTTCCCGCCGGCTGGGTGCCGGCGGCCTGAGCGCAACGCGCAGCGGAGCTGCAGTGATCGAGCGCGTGCCGGTGGACGGGGACTACGGTCTTCCCGCCGAACCCGATTGGCGCGAGACAGATTGGTCGCAACACACCCACGATGCCGTGATCGCCGAGCGCCGCGTGCGCTACCTCGACGTCGGTCCGGGCGCAAGTAGGAGTGGATCCGCAACCAGGAAGAGCGCATCAAGCGCGCGGCCCGGCGAGCTCTGCTTCGTGCTCGTCCACGGCATGGGCGGGCGCTGGAAGCACTGGCTGGAGTGCATCCCCGCGCTGGCCGAGCACGCGCGCGTGCTGGCGCTCGACCTGCCGGGCTTCGGCGCCAGCCAGTCGCCCGCCGGCGGCGCGTCGCTCGACGGCTTCGCCGACACCGCCGCGGAGCTCGCCCATTCGCTCGGCATCGAGCGCGTCGTGCTCGTCGGCCACTCGATGGGCGGCCCGATCGCTATCCGCTTCGCCGCGCGTCATCCCGAGCTGGCGCAGGCGATCGTGCTGGTCGCCGGCGCCGTGTTCCAGTTCAGCGCGCTGCTCGGTCTGCGCGAAGTGCTGCGCTTCGCCGTCAAACGCCCTGGCGGGACCGCGGCCATCGCGATGGAGATCGCCACCGCCGGTCTGCCGGCGCCCGCCGTTGCGCGCCAGTCGATCGTTCGCGTGCCGCTCTTGCGGCAGCTGTTCCTGGCGCCGTACGTGCGCAACCCCTCGGCGTTCGCCGCCGACACCGCTCACTTGATCGTTGATGGCGCCGGCGCCCCCGGAGTGCTCCCGACCGCATATGCGATCGGCCGCTCCGACCCCCGGGAGGGGATCGAGCTCGTGCGCTGCCCGATCCTGCTGCTCGCCGGCGACTCCGACCGGATCAGCCCGCTTCCCGACACGGAAGCTTTCCAGCGGGAGGTGCCGCAAGCGCAGACCGTCGTCCTGGAGGGGTGCGGACACATGCTGATGCTCGAGCGCCCGCGTGCGGTAAACGCTCAGCTGCTCGCGTTCGCGCGTGCGCTGGCCTGAGCAGTCAGCTTTACCGCTTGCCGCGCTCGCTCTTGCCGCCGCGCTCGGTCCTGCGTTTGACTTCGCGCTCGGCCGCGCGCAGCGCCTCGCGCCGTGCCGCGGCGCCGATCTCCTTCGCCACCTGCTTGATCTCATTGTGCTCGCGCTTGAGCTCCTCACCCTCGCGCTTGCGCAAGTCCCGCCAGGTGGTGCGCGCTTGCTTCAGCGCTGTAACCACCTGCCGGCGCGTGTCCTCGGCCGCGAGCGCCGCGTCGCGCAGCTGCGCGCGCGTGCGCGCGCCCTGTGTCAGCAGGTTGAACGACCACAGCCCCGTGTCGAGCAGGCGCGCGGCGCGCTCGAGGTCCGCGAGCACCGCGTCGCGCAGCTGCGCGCCGCGCAGCCCGTCCTCGATGTGGCGGATGCGCGCCGCGTAAGCCACCTCCTGCAGCCCGACGATCGCGCGCGCCGCGATCATCGGCTCGGGGTCGCGCGGGTCGACGTCCGCGCGCGCCGCGAGCTCCGTGGTGGCCACCGCCACCAGGCGCCCCTGCAGATCGAGCCAGGCCGCGCGCAGCGCCGGCGTCGACGCGACCATCTCGGCGAACAGCGGCATGAACACGTGGATCGCGTCGGGCAGATCCTCGAACCCCTCCATGTCCTCGCGAAACGCGCGCAGCACCGCCTTCGTCGGCGACTCATCCGCATCCGCATCCGCATCGCTCTCGCGCAGCGCTGCCGCCAGGCGCGCGATCGTCTCGTCGGCGCGATCGAACACAAGCGCTTCCTTGGTGGGGAAGTAGTTGTAAACCGTTTTCTCCGACACGCCGACGATCTCTGCCACGTCGGACACCTTGACGTGGTCGAACCCGCGCACCACGAACAGCGTGGTCGCGACGTCGGACATCTGCTGGCGCGTCAGCCGCTTCTTGCGCTCGCGCAGCCCCTCGTCTGGGTGCAGCCTGCGGGCCCTGCGCTCCTGTGCGCGTCGCGCGTAAGCGAACGCGTTGGCCGTGTCCGCGCCGAGCTCGCGTACGAGCAAGCGGTGGATCGCCCCGCCGCCGGACAGCTCCTCGAACGTGACTTCATCGTCGATCAGCTCCATGTCGCCGGTGCGCTCAGCGGCCATATATACAGTCTATCAATTAATTTAGTTGCAACATTATTTTAGTTACTGTAGGTTCTTTGCATGTCTAATTCCACCGCACCCACACCCTCCACCGCTCCCGCACGCTCCACCGCACCCGCGATCGAGGCCCACGGCCTGACCAAGCGCTTCGGCGACTTCACCGCGGTCGATGCGCTCGACCTGCACGTCGACACCGGTGCCGTCGTGTCGCTGCTCGGCCCCAACGGCGCCGGCAAAACCACGATGGTGCGGATGCTCGCCACGCTGCTGCGCCCCGACGCCGGCTACGCGCGCATCGCCGGCTACGACGTGGTCGCCGACGCCAACCGCGTGCGCCAGGTGATCTCGCTCACCGGCCAGTTCGCCGCGCTCGACAAGAACCTCACCGCCGCGGAGAACTTGCGCCTGATGGCCCACCTGCGCGGCCACGGGCGTGTCGCCGCGCGCAAGCTCACCGCCCAGCTGATCGAGCGCTTCGACATCGTCGAGTTCCGCGACCGCCTGATCAAGAACATCTCCGGCGGCCAGCGCCGCCGCGTGGACCTCGCTGCCGGCCTGATCGACAAGCCGCAGCTGCTCGTGCTCGACGAGCCGACCACCGGCCTCGACCCGCGCAGCCGCCAGGTCGTGTGGTCGACGATCCGCGAGCTGGTCACCGAAGGCGTGACGCTGCTGCTCACCACGCAGTACCTGGAGGAAGCCGACGCGCTGGCGGATCGCGTCGTGTTGATCGATCACGGCCGCGAGATCGCGGCCGGCACGCCCGCCCAGTTGAAAGCACAGGTCGGCGAGCAGCGCGTCGACGTCGTCGCCACCGACGGCGCCGAGCTCGAGCAGCTCGCCAGCGTGCTCGACGAGCACTTCACGACCTCGATCGCGCGCGAGCAGCGCACCGTCTCGGTGCCTGCGCCCAATGACGTCGCCGACCTCGCGCGCGTCACGCACGCGATCAGCGACAGTCGCATCGCCGTCGACGAGGTCGCGCTGCGCCGCCCGACGCTCGACGACGCGTTCCTCGCGCTCACCGGCCACCCGGCCGAGGAGCAGCAATCAGATCTCACGCCGAAGCAAGGAGCAGCCGTATGAGCACCGCCGCCACCACGTCCACCACGATCGCACCCGACCGTTCTGGCCATGCGGTGCGCCGCTACGTGCGCGACACCGTGCTGCTGACCGCGCGCAGCCTGCGCTCGATCCCGCGGGTGCCCGAGCGCCTGCTCGACGTCACGATCCAGCCGATCGTCTTCATCCTGCTGTTCCTGTACGTGTTCGGCTCCGCCATCCACGTGCCCGGGATCAGCTACAAGGACTACCTGTTCCCGGGCATCATCGGCCAGTCACTCGCGTTCGGGATCATCGGCGCCGGCGTCGCCACCTCCAACGACATGACCGAAGGCGTGGTCGACCGCTTTCGCTCGCTGCCGATCAGCCGCCTGTCGATCATCACCGGCCAGGTGATGGGCCAGTTCTGCGAAGCGCTGCTCGGAATGGTGATCGTGGTGGTGTTCGGCTTGCTGCTCGGCTGGAACCCGCACATGTCACTCGGCCACGGCATCGAGCTGCTCGGGCTGATGCTGCTCGCCATCTTCGCGTTCACCTGGGCGGGCGTGCTCGCCGGGATGATGGTGCGCTCCTCCGACGCGATGCAGGGCGTCGGGTTCATCGTGATCTTCCCGCTCAGCTTCATGGCCGGCACGTTCGTGCCGATCGCCGGAATGGACGCTATACCCAGGGCGATCGCCGAATGGGATCCGATCGCCGCGCTTGTCGCGAGCGTGCGCGAGCTCACCCAGGGCGTTCACTCCAGCGGCTCCTGGCAGCTCGAGCACCCGCAGCTGGCGATGACCCTCTGGTGCCTGCTGATCCTCGCGATCTGCGTGCCGCTCGCGCTGCGCCGCTTCAACCGCACGCTCGCCAGCTGAAGGCGCGTTCTCCGCGTCATCCACGCGCGTCATGTGCCAGAACGCCGCGCGATGTGCCGAGAGCGTCGCGCAATGTGCCCAGAGCGACTAGTGTGAACAGCATGGCGATGGAAGATGACGCGATTCGTGAGCTGGTGATCCGCTTGGCGCGTCCCCACGCCTCGGGCGGCAAGGTGATCGAGCGCGCAGCGATCCTCGCCGCGGGCGCCGACTCCGCCGCGGTGATGACCTGGATCAGCGACCACGCCGGGGTTCCAGAGGAGGCCGTGGTTGCGGCCCCCAGGCAAGGTCTGCACGGCGCGCGCATGAACGACAGCGGTGGAACGCAAGTGCGCGCCCCGCTGCGCTTCGTGCTGCCGGCCGCCGCGCTGACGTAGAGCTGTTCCGCTTCGGCTCGTGCGGAAAGGGTATAAGTGACAGCACAGACGATGGCCAAAGTCATCTTCACACCCGTGAGTATCGTCGCCGGCCTGCTGGCCGGCATTATCGGCAAGAAGCTCTTCCGGCTGTCCTGGGGGCTGGTCGACGAAGAGGAGCCGCCGCGCGCGCAGCACCACCGCATCAACGTTGGCAAGCTCGCGCTCGCGCTCGCCCTCGAAGGCGCTGTGTTCCGCGTGGTCAAGGGTCTCGCCGACCACGGATCACGGCGCGGCTTCAACTGGCTCACCGGGCTCTGGCCGGGCGAAGAAGCGCCGCAAGCCGACTGAGGTGACCGAGCATCCTCCGGGCACGCGCTCGTCGCGACGCTGGCGCCCGCACTGGGAGCTGCTGTGCTGCGGTCTGCTCGGCCACGAGCTGACGGGCGCCGACGCGGCCGAGTTGCGCCCGCAGGATGCGATCAGCGTGCGCGAGGATGCCAACGGCACGCGTTGGCATCGCTGTCATCGCTGTGACAGCTGGCTGGTGCTGCCGCGGCCAGAACCGCCTGCACGCCGTCATCCGCCGGAGCGCCACGAGATTCAGCTGCCGTTGCGGGGCAAGCCGTTGCGCGACAAGATCGTGCTGCGCCTGATCGCCGTCAACCGTGCGTTCCACTTCGTCGTGCTCGGTGGGCTCGGCGTGCTGGTGCTGGTGTTCGCGGCCGATCGGATGACGCTGCGCGACACGTTCTACAAGGTGATCGCCGACTTGCAGGGCGGCGTGGTGTCCGACCAATCGCACGCCAGCCACGGGTTGCTGCACGAGATCGACAACGCGTTCACCACGTCCTCTTCGCATCTGCGCGTGCTCGGCACCGTGCTGCTGATCTATGCGGCGGTGGAGGGAATCGAGGCTGTAGGTCTGTGGTACCAGCGCCGCTGGGCGGAATACCTGACGTTCCTCGTCACGACATCGCTGCTGCCGCTGGAGGTGTACGAGATCGTCAACCACGCGACCCCTTTCAAGGTTCTGGCGTTCGTTGTCAACCTCGCGGTCGTGGTTTACCTGCTGCTGGCCAAGCGGCTGTTCGGACTCCACGGCGGGGTGGCCGCGATCGAGGCCGAGAACGCACGCGATCTGGGCTGGGAAGCGCTCGAGCGAACGACGCCGGCGGTGCTTTAGCCGCTCGGGTTCTCCGCTCCCAGCAGACCGGCGATCAGCGCGACGAAGTCGCCATACAGGCGCGTGTTGAACTTGCCGGGTTGGTTGAGCGCTTCCACGGCTAGGCCGATGCCGAGCGCGCGCACGATCAGAGCGATGTCCGCGGCAGGCATCGGCAGGGGAGTCTGGCTTATCTGCTCGCGCTCGCTGAGATAGCGCTCGATCTCTGATCGCAAAGCTGACATGCGCTCGCCGAGCTGCTTGCTGAGATGCGGGTTGCGCGCCGCGTGGATCATGAACTCGAGGTGCAGCAGGAACGTGGCGCGGTCATCGGCGAACCGCTGCATCCACTGGTCGGCGCCGGCGCGCGCCCGCTCGGCGAAGCTGCCGTCGATCTCGGTTGCGTTAGCGACTTCTTGCACGCGCTGGGCCATGTACTGCTCGAACACCGCGAGGAACAGATCCTCCTTGCCGGCGAAGTTGGAGTACACGGCGCCGTGGGAGTAGCCCGCTTCCTCGGCGATCTCCTCGACCGTTGCGGTTTCATAGCCCCGCCGTGCGAACACACGTCCGGCGGCGTCGATCAGCTGCGCGCGGGTCTGCGCTTGCTTCTCGGCGCGACTGGGTCGCTTGGCGCGAGCGGGCACCCGAGGATGATCGCAACAACTCAGATTATGAGTATCATCTGAGTTGAGGACCGCTGGAGCAGCTCCGGATAACTGGAGAAAGCCCGCATGACCCATGAGGAGGCCCGCGCGCGATGAGCGATATCGAGCAGCTGCTGGAAGGCCAGGCCCACTACTACCGCGAGCGCGCGGGCGAGTACGACGACTGGTGGTTTCGCCGCGGGCGCTACGACCACGGTGAAGAGGCGAACGCGCGCTGGGCGGCGGATGCGGCGGAGGTGGCGAGCGCGCTCGAGCGGTTCAAGCCGTCGGGCACAGTGCTCGAGCTCGCGTGCGGCACGGGGTTGTGGACTGAGCGCCTGGCAGCGCACGCGGACAGCGTGACAGCGGTCGACGCTGCGTCGGAGATGATCGAGATCAACCGCGCGCGCATGGCAGAGGTTGCTGCGGAAAGCGCGCGCGCGGACGACCCAGGTGCGTCCGGCGCGCCCGCGGACGACCCAGGCGCGCACGGCGCGCCTGGGGATGGCACGAGCACGAGCACGAGCGTGCGCATCGCGCCCGTCACGTACGTCGAGGCGGATCTGTTCGCATGGGAGCCGCGAGAGACCTACGACGTGTGCTTCTTCAGCTTCTGGCTGTCGCACGTGCCGGAGGAGCGGTTCGCGGCGTTCTGGGAGCAGGTCAAGCGTGCGCTGGCGCCCGGCGGGCGTGTGTTCTTCATCGACAGCACGCGCCACGACCTCGCGTCGGCGGTCGACCACAAGCTGCCAGGCGAAGCCGAGGATACGATGCTGCGGCGCTTGGCCGACGGGCGCGAGTTCCAAATCGTCAAGCGCTTCTACGAGCCCGCGCGGCTGCAGCAGCGGCTTGCGGATATCGGCTGGACCGCGTCGGTTGACGTTACGTCCGAGTTCTTCGTGTACGGAGAAGCCGGTATCGCTTCGTAAGTAGAGTCGAGTCACCGTGCGGGTTTTC
This sequence comes from Solirubrobacteraceae bacterium, assembly GCA_035474295.1. Lineage (GTDB taxonomy): Bacteria > Actinomycetota > Thermoleophilia > Solirubrobacterales > Solirubrobacteraceae > Palsa-744. Next base: position 42,894 of record DATINL010000019.1, on the reverse strand, counting down.
CAGACACTCCTGGCGTTCAGCGGCAACGCGCCGCCGCAGCTCGCGCTGACGCGCGAGCTGGTTGCGCGCGGGCACCAGGTGCGAGTGCTCGCGCATCGCGCTGCGGGAGCCAGGATCGAGGGCACCGGCGCGGAGTTCGTCGAGTTCCGGCATGCGCCGGATCTCGACATCACCCGGCGCGAAACCGATGTGCTGCGCGATTGGGATGCGCGCACCAGGTTCGGTGCGGGGATGCGCGCGCGCGACAACCTCCTGATCGCGCCGGTGCTCGACACGGCGCGTGAATGCGCTGAGCTGCTGGAGGGTTGGCCGGCGGATGTGGTGCTGTTCGATTGGATGCTGCTCGGTGCGTCCGTCGCTGCCGAGCGTGCTGGCGTGCCTGCGGTCGCGCTCGTTCACTGTCCGTACCCGTTTCCAACCGCAGGCAGCACGCCGCTGGGCGCCGGCATGCGCCCCATAGAGGGCTGGGTAGGGACCATGCGCGACAACCTCATGCGCAACGGCGCTAGGCACTACTTCGGCGCGTGCGTGGCGCGTGTCAACAGGGCGCGCAGGGAGCACGGGCTGGGGCGGCTGAGCAGCTTGGATGAGTACTTGCGCGGCGCTGAGGCGATCTACGTGATGACGGCGCCCGAGCTCGACTTCTCCAGCCGCGGCGAGCTGCCGGCGAACGTGTACTACGTGGGGCCGGCGTTCGAGCCGTTCGAGCGCGAATGGGCTTCGCCGTGGCCCGAGGCGAACGTCGATCCGCTCGTGGTGATCAGCTTCAGCACCAGCTACATGAACCAGCGGGCGCTGGTGCAGCGCGTGCTCGACGCGGTCGGCGGGTTGCGCGTGCGGGCGTTGTTGACGGCTGGGCCGGCGCTCGACACGAGCGAGCTGCAGCTGCCGGCAAACGCACGCGCGGTGGCGTTCGTGCCGCATCGAACGGTGCTGCCGCACGCGGCGTTGGTCGTGACGCACGCGGGCTGGCAGACGGTTAACGCGGCGCTCGCCGATGGCGTGCCAATCGTGTGCGTGCCCGACGGGCGCGACCAGCCTGAGAACGCGGCGCGCGTGGTGTTCGCCGGCGCGGGTGTGCGGGTGCGCAAGCAGGCGTCGCCGCGCAAGCTGCGCAAAGTGATCGCGGCGGCGCTCGCGGATCCGGCGCTGAAACGCGGCGCTGCTCGGATGGCGGGTGCGCTCGCGCGCGAGGATGGAGCGCTCGTGGTGGCCGACCGGCTCGAGCAGCTGACGGCGCGCAGCAGCCAGCGGGCTGCGGTGTAGACGTTTGCCGTGGTGCGTGCGAGCCGTAGTGCGTGCTAGCTATGACGCGCCAGGGCCGAAGCGCGCGTACAGCTCTGGCAGCAGCTTGCCGAGGTTGGTGTATTCCTCGGCGCAGTGCGTGGCGAGTGCGCGCGGCAGATCGTTCGGCAGCGCCAGGCGGCGCACGAGCGGGGTGTTGAGCAGGCGCGCGCCAGGCGCGCCGAGCGGGCCGAACGGGCGCAGCGCCGCGCCGAGCCAGAAGCGGCTGCGCAGCACAACGCCGTTGCCGGAGCGCAGGAACACGTGGAACATCGGCGTGTGGCGCACACGGCGGCGGTCGTCGCCGGCGTAGCCGCACACGATCGTCGCGACATGCGGGTGGTCGAGCGCGTCGGTTGAGAAGCCCATCTCGGTGGGCGAGTGGAATGCGATGCGCGCGTGTACGACGCCGGTGCCGACGTTTTCGACAGGGTGGTGGGTTGTGCCCCAGTGGGCTTTCTCACGCTGGGTGGGCGCCGGGTCGACCGAGTTGTCGAGGTGCGCTGTGGGGTGCCAGATGCGATAGCGCAGCGCGTCGCGGGGGTGCCAGTCGAACCACCAGTCGACCATCGCGCCGCTGACAGCGGGCATGGGGGTGCGTACGGCGACGTAGCTGACACCGTCGGGCAGCATGCACCAGCCGGTTTCGGCGTTCAGCGGGGTGGGGTCGAGCAGCCGCTCGACAGCAGCGAGCGCGAGCGCATCGGCCGGGTCGATTGGGCCGCGCGCGATCGCGTCGAGCACGGCTGGCGCGGGCTGCTCGAGCGGGCGCGTCAGGTATTCGCGCAGGTGCTCACTCATCGCGCGCGCGGGGTCGGGCGGCCCATCCAGGAGTGAAAGCGCTCGTGCGGGTCGTATTTGGCGCGCAGCTCGTCCAGGCGCGCGAGGTGCTCGTCGCTGACGAAGCGCGCGGGGCGCTGGCCGAGGTTCTCGTCGGCCAGCTGGATGCCGGTGGCGAGATGCTCCAGCTCGCGCATGCGGTCGGTGGCCCACGCGACGTTGGCGCGGTCGAGCGCGGGGTCCTGCCAGACGCCGTAGAGCGCGATGTAGGTGTTGTCTTCGACGCTGTAGGCCATGTCAGGGCGCGCCGGGGCGGGGGTCGAGCCGGGTTGCCAGTTCATCCAGAGCATGTGCGACGGCGCTTCAGGCAGCGTGTCGGCGATCCGCCGCAGGCCCGGCAGCAGCTCGTCGATCGGGGCGTGAGTCCACATGTTGTCGGCGACGTAGCGGTGGTTGTCCGGGTATGCGGCTTGCACGCCTGCGTAGAGGTCGGTGAGCGTGCCGGGGGCGTGCGGCACGGCGAGCTTGGCGCGGTCGAGCACCGGGCAGGTTTCGAGCAGCGCGAGCGCGGCACGCGCTTGCTCGTCGGTGTCGACGAGCACCGGCCCGGTGACAGCGATCTCCAGCTCACCGGTGTTGTCGCGATGGATGATCAGCATCAGCTCCATCGTGCGCGCGACGCGCGGGGCGATCTCGTGGGCCCAGCGGAACACGTCGTCGAGCAGTTCGATCGGGTAGAGGTAGACGCCGTTGGCGACGACTTTCGGCTGGGGTTGCACACGTAGGTGAAAGCGCGTGACGACCCCGAAGAAGCCGGGGCCGGAGCCGCGGGCGGCCCACAGCAGATCGCTGTTGTGCTCGGCGTCGGCATGCACGAGCACGCCGTCGGCGGTGACAACGTCGATCGCGTCGACGCTCATGCAGGCGGGGCCGTGTAGGCGCCCGTTCCAGCCATACCCGCCTTGCAGCAGATAGCCGCCGAGCGCGACGCCGTTGCAGTGGCCGGCGGGGAAGAACAGCTGCTGGTCGCCGAGCGCGGCGACCAGCTCGTCGCCGCGGCAGCCGGGCTGCGCCGAGGCGGTCAGCGCGGGTGCGTCGATCTCGACAGCGTTCAAGCGCGAGAGGTCGAGCAGCAGGCCGCCGTTGCGCACGTGGTTGCCAGCCCAGCTGTGGCCGCCGGAGCGCACGCCGATCTTCATGTTCGCGGCATGCGCAGCACGCACGGCTGCGATCACATCGGCGTCGCTTTCGGCAAGCACGATCGTGTCGGGAAAGCGCTCGGGCGTACGGGCGTTCCAAACGGCGCCACGGCGCGCTTCCTCGTAGCCCGGGTGCCCGCGTTTGAGCTCCTCACCAGCGTATGTGTGTGCCATAGTGCGTTCCACGATACAGAATCATGATCTCATGATGCAGAATACGACCGATAAACACGGCAGCGGGGTACGGCCGCGGCGCGAAGGTGTGCAGGCGATCGCGCGCGCCGGGCAGGTGCTGCGCGCGCTGGAAGCTGCACCCGAGGGGGTGGGGCTGGCCGAGCTGGCAGCGATCGTGCGGCTGCCGAAGTCGACGGTTCACCGCTTGGTGGCGGCGCTCGCGGAGGAGGATCTGGCGAGCACCAGCGCGAGCGGCAGGATCAGGCTCGGTGGTGGTCTGGCAAGGCTCGGCGCGGCGACGCGCCAGACGCTGCGTCATGAGGTGAGGCCGGCGCTCGAGCAGCTGCGCCGCGAGCTCGACGAGACGGTGGATCTAGCGATCCTCGATGGGCGCAGCGCGCAGTTCGTCGACCAGCTGGCAGCGCCTCACCGGCTGCGCGCGGTATCAGCCGTGGGGGCGAGCTTCCCTTTGCATTGCACGGCCAACGGCAAGGCGCTGCTGGCGGCGATGGAGCCCGACCAGGCGCTCGCGCTGCTGCCGGTACGCCTGGAGCGGATGACTCACAACACGATCACATCGCGTACCGCACTGCTCGAGCAGCTCGAGCAGATCCGCGGTCAGGGAGTGGCGTACGACTACGAGGAGCACACCGAGGGAATCTGCGCTGCGGGCGCGGCGATCTTCGATGCGGCGGGTCCGGCAGCGGCGATCTCCGTGCCGGTGCCGACGCCACGTTTCCAGGGCAACGAGGCGCGCTATGCGAAGCTGGTGCCGGCGGCCGCACGCGCGGCGTCACGGCTGCTCGGCGGGTCACAAACGTCTGCATAGGGAGCGTGGGCGGTTCAGGTCAAGGGAGCGTGGGCGGTTCAGGTCAAGTGGTAGTTGCCGCGTGCGTCGGTCGTGGTACAGGAGAACCCGTAGCGCCGGTATTGGCGCGCGTAGCGGTGTGCGCAGAACTCACCCCGCCGGAGGCATTTCTGGCTACCGCCGATCACCGCGTGCACATAGCTCCCGCTGCACGTCTTGGCAGCGATGGCCGTTGGCCGAGCTCCGGCGCCGGTAGGTGAGCCTCCGACGAAGGCCAGTCCGAGCACCACTCCAACAACTGCCAAGCGCTTGCGCATCTACGTCTCCCCCGGTTTCACGAATAGGTCGAGAAACCCTAATTAGGGGTTTGGCAAACACGTACAGGCGTTTCTCATCGCCGCCAGCTTGCTCATTTCCGCCAGCTTGCCGACCACATCTGCAGCCGCAGGATGCGCTGACCCTCGCGCTCGATTACACACGGAAGTAGTCGGACCCTCGGGGCGCTCGGCCAGGGCCCGCTCGATGATCGGCCAGGCATCGGCTGAGCTGGTGCCACGGCAGAGATCGTTTCGTTCTGCATCGACATAGGGTAGAGAGCCAGTACCAACTGTCACTCGCACGAAAGGCTCGGCGCAATGGGGTACACGATCAAGAATCTCGAAGAAGTTGAGGACGTGGCGAAGAACCACGGCTTGGGCGAGATGGGCGAGGCGCGCTTCGCCAACAAGGATCTGGATGCGGCGGACACGGGTGTCAGCCTCCAGCGTCTGAAGCCGGGCAAGCGCCAGCAGTTCGGCCATCAGCACGAGCAGGCAGAGGAGATCTACCTGGTGCTGTCAGGCAGCGGGCGTGTGAAGCTCGATGAGGAGATCCGCGAGATCGGCAAGCTCGACGCGATCCGGGTCTCACCCGAGACGATGCGCGCGTTCGAGGCGGGACCGGATGGACTCGAGCTGGTGGCGTTCGGTCCGCACCACAGCGGCGACGGCAACCTGGTTCCCAACTGGTGGAGCGACTGAGCTGCTGAACCCGTGGAGCGACTGAGCTGCGGCAACGGTCGGCGCGGTGTGGCTGAGCCGGCGCCGATGTGCTGAGTCGCGCACGGGTGTGGACGGGCGTGTCACCATACGCGGCATGAACGCGCTTCCGCCAGGCCCGTCTGCAGCGCCCGGCATCCAAACCGTGCGCTGGTTGGCGCGGCCGATCGCGTTCATGGAGTCATGCCGGCGCCGCTACGGCGATGCGTTCAGCGTGCGCTTCCTCGGGTTCGAGCGGCCGATGGTGATGCTGTCGCACCCCGATGCGATTCGCGCGTTGTACACCGAGCAGGAGCACGGGCTGCCGCCGGGGCGCACGGTTGCGCTGCTGCCGGTGATGGGGCCGGGCTCGGTGCTGCTGCTCGAGGGGCATGAGCATCTGCAGCGGCGCAAGCTGATGCTGCCGGCGTTCCACGGCGAGCGCATGCGCTCATACGAGTCGGTCGTGCGCGAGGTGGCCGAGCGCGAACTCGACAGCTGGTCGCAGAGCGAGGCGTTCGCGCTGCATCCGCGCATGCAGGCGATCACGCTCGAGGTGATCCTGCGGGCGGTGTTCGGCGTGAGCGATTCGCTGCGCAGCCAGCGCTTGCGTGAGAGTCTGCCGCGGCTCTTGGGCGAGACGTCGTCGGCGGGGCTGCAGCTGCGGGTGCTGCTCTCCAGCCGTGTCGGTCGCGGCGATCCGCTTGCGAGCTTGCGCGAGCTAACGCGCGAGATCGACGAGCTGCTGCTGGCGGAGATCGCCGAGCGTCGCGCCGACCCGACTGTGGAGGAGCGCGAGGACATTCTCTCGCAGCTGGTGCAGGCGCGCTTCGAGGACGGCAGCGGGATGAGCGATCGCGAGCTGCGCGACCAGCTGGTGACGCTGCTGCTCGCCGGCCATGAGACCACGGCGACTGCGCTTGCGTGGACGTTCGACCTGCTGCTGCGCCACCCGCACGCGCTTGCGCGGCTGACAGCGGAGGTCGATGCGGGCGAGCAGGACACGTACATGCGCGCGGTCGTGTCGGAGTCGCTGCGGCTGCGCCCGGTGGTGCCGCTGGCGGGGCGCCGCCTGGCGCGGGATCTGGATGTGGACGGGCTGAGCTTGCCGGCGGGCACCGACGTGACGCCGGCGATCTGGCTGACGCATACGCGCGCGGACCTGTACCCCGAACCATTCGCGTTTCGGCCTGAGCGTTTTCTCGAGCGCGCGCCGGTGACGTACGGTTGGATCCCGTTCGGCGGCGGCGTGCGCCGCTGCCTGGGCGCGGCGTTCGCGGAGTTCGAGATGCGCGTGGTGCTGGAGACGGTGCTGCGCCGCCTGCTGTTGAGCAGCGCTGCGCCGCGCCCGGAGCGCGTCACCCGCCGCAACGTGACTTTCTCGCCGCGCAACGGAACGCTGGTGCGCAGCCGCCTGCGCGACGCCGACAGATTGACGCGGTGGGAGCGAGAGCACGCGCCCGGCGCGCTCGTGTGACAAGCGGCGGCTGCGTAAAGCCGGCGGGCGCTGCTGTCGGTGTTCCAGGCCGGCGCTGGTTTCGGGGTTCGCGCGCGGTGCGGCTGTCGCTGTAGTCCGTGAGCGCGCGAACCGCGTGCGCGTCAGTGGCGCTTGGCCTGGTGCTCGAGCACCTTGCCGAACGCGCTCTCCAGCTGGGTGCTCATGCGCTGCTTGAACACTGCCAGCAGCGCTTCGGACGCCAGCGGTCTGAGCGCGTCGACAGCTGCGATCACCTCGTCCCAGCGCTCGTCGGGCTGGCCGGCTTGCTGGAACGGCTCCCACAGCTCTCTGAGGAACAGCTTCACGAACGCGCGTGAGATCGACTCGCAGTCGCGGCTCACGCGCTCGACGAGCGACAGCGCCGCGTGCAGCGAGATGCCGAGCCCGACGACGTCCTCGGCCGCCTGCATCAGCGCTGGGCTCGGGATCTCGAAGCGCCCATCGCCCAACGGGATCAGCAGCTTCAGCTTGCGGATCCGCTCGGCGTCCTTGGAGCTGACCTGGCCGAAGCGCTTCTGCAGCTCCTCGGCGGTGATCAGCTCTGGCGCTTCGGTCTCGAACGGCGTGGTCACGGCCTTGCGCAGTCCGAGCAGCCGCTCGGCCAGCCCGTCGGAGCCGCTCATCAGGCGCTCGATCGCCGCGAGGTTGAAGCCGTCGGCCTGGAGGTCGAGGATCAGGCGCAGCCGCGCCACGTGCTCGGGCCCGTAGTAGCCCACGCGCGCGCGCACCTCGGGCGCGGGCAGCAGTCCGCGCGAGTGGTGATTGCGGATATTGCGCACCGTCATCCCAACCGCGCTCGCGAGCTGTTCGATCGTGAGGTCGTGCTGCGCACGCGTGCTCGGCGCCTTGACCTGGCCCTGCTTTCGCTCCGAAAGTGCGCTGCTCGCCTTGGCGCGCGCACCTTTTTGGCCGCGCGCGGGTACAGCGGGGGTGTCGGAATTCATGCTCATCATCTCAATTCAAAGATACCATGATCTATGTAACCTCATTTGAGGTATCATCATCCAAGGTCGTCATGTCTGAACGCACACTCCACTCAATTCTTGCAACCGCTGGCGATGGCTGAGCGCGGCGCAGTCCCCCGCGTGTCGGAAGGTCGGCGTCGTGCGCTGCGCTTCGTCGCGTCGTTCACGTCGCCGCTGCTGCCGGACGACTACCTCGAGCTGATCAACCCGCTGTGGTCGACTCGTGAGCTGCGTGGACGGATCGAGCGCGTCGAGCGCGAGACGCCAAACGCTGCCACGATCCTGATCAAGCCGGGCTGGGAGTGGGAGGGGCATCTGCCCGGCCAGTATCTGCGCCTCGGCATCGAAGTCGACGGGGTCCACCACTGGCGCGCATACTCGCTCACGTCCGACCCCGAGCGTGCCGACGGGCGCATCTCGATCACGCCGAAGCTCGTCGAGCATGGCAAGGTCTCGCCGTTCCTGTTCAGGCGCGTCACGCCTGGCACGATCGTGCGCCTCGGCGGCGTGGAAGGCACGTTCACGCTGCCCGAGCAGCTGCCGCGGAAGCTGCTGTTCATCAGCGCTGGCAGCGGAATCACGCCGATCATGAGCATGCTGCGCAGCATCGCCAGCCGCGGCCGGCTCGACGACGTCATCCACATCCATTGCGCACGCACCGGCGAGGAAGTTATCTTCGGCCGCGAGCTGCGTGAGCTGAATGCGCGCCACCGCGGATATGCGCTGCTCGAGCGCCTCACCGGCACGCAGGGTCGTCTGCGCCCGGAGCACCTCGACGAGCTGTGCCCCGACTGGCGCGAGCGCGAAGCGTTCGTGTGTGGCCCCGCCGGCCTGCTCGACGCGCTGCGCGAGCACTGGAAGCATGACGGCGACCCCGAGCGCTTGCACGTCGAGCACTTCCAACCCGAAGCGAACATCGGCGACGGCGAGCGCGGCGCCGGCGGCACGATCGACTTCTGCGCCAGTCAGCTCCAGGCCGTGAGCGACGGCGAGCAGTCGATCCTCGCAGCCGGGGAGCAGGCCGGCGCGCAGCTGCCGTTCGGCTGTCGCATGGGCATCTGCCACACCTGCGTCGGGCGGCTGCGCGCCGGTCAGGTGCGCGATCTGCGCACCGGCCGCGTTCACGGCCAGCGCGGCGAGCTGCTGCGCACCTGTGTCAACGCGCCTGAAGGCGCGGTCGAGATCGAGCTTTGAACCCCTCAATGGAGGAACCCATATGCCCGTAGCCGAAATGCCCGTCGAGCAGATCGAGAGCCCGCTCGGCCACCTCACACCAGAGCAGATCGAAGCGCTCGGGCGCGAGTTCGACGCGCTCCACGAAGAGGTCTACGCCGAGCTCGGCGACCGCGACTCGCGCTACATCCGCGCCACGATCAAGCTGCACCGCCGGCTCGCGCTCGGCGGCCGCGTGCTGCTGCTCGGCTCGCGCTACAAGCCGCTGTGGCTGGCCGGCACCGCTTCGCTGTCGATCGCCAAGATCCTCGAGAACATGGAGATCGGCCACAACGTGATGCACGGCCAGTGGGATTGGATGAACGACCCCGACATCAACTCCCAGAACTGGGATTGGGACACGGCGTCGCCTGCCGACGCGTGGCGGCACTCCCACAACTACGAGCACCACACGTTCACCAACATCCGCGGCAAGGACCGCGATCTCGGCTACGAGATCATGCGCATCGACCCGCACCAGCCGTGGCACCCGGTGTACCTGCTGCAGCCGGTCTACAACCTCCTGCTGATGGGGTTCTTCGAGTGGGGCGTCGCGCTGCACGACCTCAACGGCGCCGCCATCCGCACCGGGGAGAAGCCCAAGGCCAAGGTGCTGGCCGAGCTGAAAGCGATCGGTCGCAAGGCCAGGCAGCAGGTCGTCAAGGACTACGTCGCCTTCCCGGCGCTCTCCGGGCGCGCGTTCAAGTCGACGCTCGCGGCGAACTTCACCGCCAACATCGTCCGCAACGTATGGGCCTACTCGATCATCTTCTGCGGCCACTTCCCCGATCAGACGTACACGTTCAGCGAAGCGGAGGTCGCCGAGGAGACGCGTGGCGGCTGGTACGTGCGTCAGCTGCTCGGCTCAGCCAACATCGACGGCGGTCCGCTGTTCCACCTGATGGCCGGCAACCTCAGCTTCCAGGTCGAGCACCACCTCTACCCGGACATGCCCTCCAGCCGCTACGCCGAGATCGCGCCGCGCGTGCGCGACATCTGCCACCGCTACGGCCTGCCGTACAACACCGGCCCGCTGCACAAGCAGCTCGGCGCCGTTCACCGCACGATCCTGCGGCTGGCGTTTCCCGGCGGCAAGCAGCGGCCCAAACCGGGTCCCTACCAGCCGCGGTAAGGGTCCGCAGATCCTCACAAAGCCGCGGTAAGCGGTCCGCGCATCCCGTCAGGGATTAGTGCGTATAATCACATTCTTGCCGGTGTACGGAGTGTGTGTGGTCTGAAAAGTGATGGTGCTGCGCGCGCGCACGTACGCGCGCGCAGCACCTACTTTTTTGGAAACGTCGAACCTGTGCCCGCTCAGGCGCGCAGCGCCACGTCCGCCAGCTCGATCCATACGAGACGCGGCCGCGCGCGCGGCCGGTTGTCGCGTTTGCGCGGGTACACCGCCCGGCGAGTCGGCACGATCAAGCCGTCGAAGGATTGGTGCTCTGAGCAGTAGTGCGCCGCCTTGGCCCAACCGCCGAATGGCTCGGCCGTGTAGTCGTGGCGGCGGATCAATCCGGCCGCGTCGACGTAGAACACCTGCTCGCGCGAGTGCGTGTGGATGGCCTGCGGAAACCGCACCGCCAACCGCTCCCAGCGCTCGTCGTGTTCCTGCCACGGCTCCAGCTCGCGCAGCTCGTAGCCCCCGCCGGCGAACACGAACGGCGTCGACACGTACGTCCAGATCGCGTATGCCGCGAAGTACAGGATGTCCAGCCGGTCCCACCACAGCTGGTGGCGTAGACCGTTGAACGCCGCGCGTGCATGCTGGCGTGACTCGAGCACCTCGCCATCATCGGTCTCGATCCGCACGCTGCCATCGGGCTCCAGCACGCCGCGCTGGCCAAGCTTCGGGTAGCGCTCGAACACGACGCGCTGATTGGTTGTCGAGACGCGTGCTTCGACGTCACGCACGGCCGAGCCCTGGCTCTTCAACCCGAACGCGAACCCGCCCGAGGAGATCCGCAGGCTGATCTCGCTGGCGTTCTCCCACAGCGCCAGCCCGCCATGTGCCGCAACCACCCGCTCGACGAGCTCGTCGAGCATTTGCTCAGGCCTCGTTGCGGACGCTCGCGCCCACGGTCTCAGCGGTAGTCGGGGTTGGGGAAGTCAAAGCGACAGCCCGCATCCCATTCCGAGCGCTGGTTGCCGTGTGCGGGGATTCCGCCGGCGTCCTTCAGCATGCGCGCGAGATGCAGCATGTTCCAGGTCAGAAAGGTGGTGTTGCGGTTCGTAAAGTCGTTCTCAGGGCCGCCTGAGCCCGGGTCGAGATAGCTGGGGCCCGGACCGGCCTCGCCCATCCACCCGCTGTCCGCCTGCGGTGGGATCGTGAACCCGAGGTGCTGCAGCGAGTAGAGGATGTTCATCGCGCAGTGCTTGGCTCCGTCCTCGTTGCCCGTGATGATGCAGCCGCCGACGCGCCCATAGAACGCATACTGGCCCTGCTCGTTGAGCAGGTGGCTGTTGCCGTAGAGCCGCTCGATCACGCGCGTGCATACGGACGATTTCTCGCCCAGCCAGATCGGCGAGAGCAACACCAGGATGTCGGCAGCTAGCACGCGCTCGAAGATCGCCGGCCAGTCATCGCGCGCCGCGCCGTGCTCGGTCATGTCCGGATACACGCCGGTCGCGATCTCATGATCGACCGCGCGCACCAGCTCCACCGCCACGCCATTGCGCTCCAGGATCGCGATCGAGCGATCAGCGAGCGCCTGCGTATGCGACACCTCCGGCGAAGGCTTGAGCGTGCAGTTGACGTACACCGCGCTCAGGTCCGAGAAATCCCATTGCGACTGCTCGCACAACTGCTCCTGCTGCTCGGTCAACTCCGCCATTCGCACCCCTCTCGTCGACGCTCTGCATGCACGCGCAATGGAGGTCTGAAAGCTACCGCGTGGCTGGGTATATGGGAAGGCGCCGCTACGCTGTGCGCGGCCATGGCGATAACGATCTATGAGCGGCGCACCTGCACCACCTGCCGCAGGCTCGCCGAGCTGCTGCAGGAGCGCGGCGTCGACTTCGAGCGGGTCGAATACCACGTTGAGGGTCTTACCGAGCCAGAGATTCGCGCGCTGCTCAGGAAAGCCGGTCTGCGTCCGCGCGACGCGCTGCGGATGCGCGAGCCGGGCGCCAGTGAGCTGGCCGAGCAGGCGGATGCGGAGATCGTGGCGGCGATGGCGCTTCGTCCGGAGTTGCTGCAACGTCCGATCGTGGTCAACGGCGAGCGCGCTGTGCTCGCGCGCCCGGTCGAGCGCGTGCTGGAGATCCTGTAGGGATTGGGAATCGCCGCGAGGCCACAGGTGGGCGCAGCCGCTCCCACCGCACGGGATCTGTATCGCTTTTCTATATCAATAACACTCTGTATCCAAGAGTGCTATTCGAGATCCGATTATCGTTTAGCGTGATAATCTCCCCGCGGCCGGTTGGCCTCATGTCGTTCCGACCGGTTGGGGAAGAGTGGACTAAACGATGCATTGGGGGGTTCCATGACGCGGGCTGTCGCAGTCACAGGCATGGGGGCGATAACTCCGTATGGAGTGGGCGCGGAGGCGTTGATCGACGGTTGGTGCACGGGCGAGGCCAAGTTCGCCGATCGTGCCGCCAACTGCACGTTCTTCAAGCCGGAGGAGTATCTCTCCGCCAAGGAGGCGCGCCGCACCGACCGCTTCTCGCAGCTTGGGATCGTCGCCGCGGAAGAGGCTTTGCAGCAGGCGGGCTGGGGTTCGCCGCTGCCGTATGACCCGTACCGCATCGCCTGCGTGATGGGCACGGCGATCGGGGGTCTGGAGACGACAACCGAGCAGCACACCGTCTTTACCCAGGAGGGGCCGGCTGGGATGTCGCCGCTCGGGATCGCGATGGTGATGCCCAACGCTTCCGCTGCCGCGCTGAGCATGCGCTATGGCCTGCGCGGCCCGAGCTTCGGCGTGGCCGAAGCGTGTGCGGCTGGCGCCGACGCGATCGCGATGGGCGTTCGTCTGATCCGCTCTGGGGAAGTCGACGCCGCGGTGGTCGGCGGCGCGGAGGCGGTCACGTCGATGTTCTCACTCTCCTCCTTCGACGCGATCGGCGCGATGTCGAAGAGCGGCGTGTGCCGGCCGTTCGACGCCAATCGCGACGGGTTCGTGATCGGCGAGGGCGGCGGCGTGCTGATCCTCGAAGACGAGTCGCGCGCTCGCGCACGCGGAGTCGAGCCGCTCGGGCGGATCCTGGGATTCGGCAGCTCCTCGGACGCGTTTCACCTGGTCGCGCCCGATCCCAGCGGGGTGGGCGCCACCAAGGCGATCGAGCTGGCGTTGAAGGACGCGGAGCTGAAGCCCGCCGACATCGACTACGTCAACGCGCATGGCACCGGCACGCTGATCAACGACAGGGTCGAGACCAAAGCGCTGAAGGATGCGCTCGGCGAGCACGCCTACCGCACGCCGATCTCCTCGCTGAAGTCAGCGATCGGCCACCTCGTCGGCGCTTCCGGAGCCGTCGAGGCCGTCGCCACGCTGCAGGCGCTGCGCACGCGCGTGGCGCCGCCGACGCTGGGGCATCAGGCGCCGGACGAGGAGCTCGACCTCGACTACTGCGTGCACGGACCCAAGCCGCTGCCAAACGGCGGCAAGCCGCTGACGGCGATCTCCAACTCGTTCGCCTTCGGCGGTCACAACTTCGTGCTCGTGATTCAGGGTGTGTGACTTGCGCGGTGGCCGCGTACACGTCTGCTGGCCGATGAGCAGCCGTTGCGCTAGAGTCGGCGCGGCATGAACCGGACGAGCGCGATCAACGCCCTAGTGGGCCTGCGAATTGGTGTCGGCGTGGCGTCATGGGCGACGCCGCGCGCCGCCGGCAAGCTGTTCGGGCTCGACTCCGCGGCCAACCCGCAGGCGCCCTACCTGGCGCGCCTGTTCGGTGCGCGCGACGTGGCGCTGGCAGTCGGCGTGCTGAGCTCCGACAAGGACGCTCGGCGCCAGTGGCTGGTGGCCGGTCTGGCCTGCGACGTTGCCGACGCGCTGGCGGGGATCGCCGGTGGGCGCAGCGGGTATCTGCCGAAGCTCACCAGCGTGCTCGTGACGGGCACCGCGGTTTCGGCCGCTGCGCTTGGCGCTGCTGCGCTCGGCGACTAGACAGACCAGTCCGCGCTCGCTAGTCCTAGCTTCCGGGCGCGTCAGTCCTGGCTCCCTGGCGAGCTCTATCGCTCTTATATCGTTGGATCGCTGCCGTCGAGTAGTTATCAATAACGGCGATTGTTCATATATACTCAGCCGGTCTGGCTGAGCGTTATGCGCCTGAGCGCACAGCGAACCGGGCTGCGTCTGCACGGTGGTCGATGTGAAAGGTGCGGGGATGCATGCAGCGTAAGTGGAAGGTCATGCTGGTGGTCGGCGTCGCCATCTTCATGGCCAGCCTCGACCTCTTCATCGTCAACATCGCCTTCCCGTACATGGCGATCGACTTTCACCAGTCGAACCTGAGGAACCTGTCGTGGATCCTCGACGCGTACACGATCGTGTTCGCCGCGCTGCTGGTGCCGGCCGGGCGCTGGGCGGACGTGCTCGGGCGCAAACGTGCGTTCCTGTTCGGGTTGGGCGTCTTTATCGTGTCCTCGGGGCTGTGCGCGATCGCGCCGTCGGTGCTTTTCCTTGTCGTGGCGCGGATCGCTCAGGCGGTCGGTGGGGCGGTGCTGCTGCCGACGTCGCTGGGTCTGTTGCTGCCCGAGTTCCCTCCCGCGGAGCGCCCGATCGCGATCGGCTCGTGGTCGGTCGTGGGCGGCATCGCCGCCGCCGCCGGGCCGCCGCTCGGCGGCCTGCTCGTGGAGCTGAACTGGCGCTGGGTGTTCCTCGTCAACATCCCAGTCGGCATCGCCGCGATGATCGCCGGCATCGTGGTGCTGCGCGAGCAGCGCCACCCCGACGCGGCTCGCGCTGACATCTTCGGCGCCGGTCTGCTGGCGACCGGGGTCGCCAGCATGGTGCTCGTGATCATCCAAGGCCACCACTGGGGTTGGGGCGGCGCACGGATCATCGGGCTGATCGCGCTGTCGTTGATCACCCTCACCGCCGTGGTGATGCGCAGCCGCCGGCACCCCTCGCCGGTGATCGACCTCGAGCTGATGCGCGTGCGCGCGTTCAGCGTCGCGACGATCAGCGCGGTGCCGTTCTTCATGGCGTTCAGCGCGATGCTGCTGGCGGGGGTGCTGTTCCTGACGAAGGTGTGGCAGGAGCCGATCACCACCACCGGCCTGATGTTGGCCCCGGGGCCGGTGATGGGCGCGCTCGTCGCGGTGCCGTTCTCGCGCCTGGCCGAGCGCGTCGGTCAGCGCGTGGTGGGCACGATCGGCAGCCTGCTGTTCGTGCTCGCCGGCTTGTGGTGGGCCGTCAATCTGACCGACACGCCGCACTACCTCAGCACGCTGTTGCCAGGCATCTTGATCGGCGGCGCCGGTGTCGGGCTCGTCAACCCGTCGATCACGGGCGCCGCCGTGGCTGCGCTCCCGCCCGCGCGTCTGGCCACCGGCATCGCGATTCAAACCACCGGGCGCCAGATCGGGTTCGCGCTCGGCGTCGCGATCCTGGTCGGCAGCGTTGCCACGCCGCCGCTGACAGCGCACGGGTATCTACCAGCCTGGTATTTGATGATCGCCGCTTCGCTCGCCTCAGCTGTGATCCTGGCGCTGCTCGGCCCGGTGAGTTCAGCGCAGCTGCTCGCAGCGGCCGAAGCGCCAGCCGGGGAGCTCGCTGAGCTGCCGACGGCATCCGTCGCTGGCTGAAGCGCTGGCCTAAATGTCTGGGAGCGCCGCTCGGCGACGCTCCCAGACCGCGTGATCGCAACCGGCTCCAGGCCATGATCACAGCGAACGGAGGGGGAAGGATTCGAACCCCCGACACCAGCGAACCGGCGTGACGATCGCAGGGCAATCGCCGCAATACCACTCTGCCACCCCTCCAGTGCGACCAGCAAAGTTTATGCATAATCGCATGGTCGGTCAAGGTATAATTATCGTTATCGTAAAAGCGGGGAGACAGGACAGGAGAGCATCAGATGACCGACGCCAAGCAGGAGATACCGATCCACGCGGATTTCGACCGTGCGCCGGGGCTGATCGAGGGGTCGACCACCTACGAGCTCACGCCGTTCGAGTGCGACGTCGAGTGGTGGATCAAGTCCGTCGCCCAGGGATCGCTGATGGGGCTCGACCACGGCGTCAAGGCCGAGTCGAAGATCCCCGACTTCCTGCTGCGCGAGGGCCCGCTGCGTGACAACCTGATCGTCGAGTTCGCCTTCCGCTCGATCACCGAGTGGGAAGCCACCCGGATCTGCGCGCTGGCCACCTACGCGTCGCCGAACATCGAGGGCATGGAGTTCTACGCCACCCAGACGCTCGACGAAGCGCGCCACGCGAACACCTTCCGCAACCACCTGATCGAGCTCGGGGTTCCCAAGGATGAGCTCGTCGAGACGATGGAGCGCGTCGCGCGCGAGGACGCCGACAAGCTGATCAAGCCGATCCGGGAGTGGGCGCTGCCGCTCTACATCGCCGGCCTGGAGTCTGGCTCCGCGTACATCGACAGCGTCGGCGCGATCACGATCCTGCTCGAAGGCGTGCTGGCGCCCACCACCGAGCTGAGCGAGCTCAAGTGGAAGGGCATCAGCCCGGCCACCGCCAACATCGAGCGCGGCGCGTGTGTCGACGAGATCCGCCACCTGTCGGTCGGCAGCTGGATCGTGCGCGACTACGTGCAGAAGCATCCCGAGGATCGTGCGCGCATGGTGGAAGCGCTGTCGGAAGGCCGCGCCGTGTGGGCGTCGCTACCCACCGCCGAGATCATCTTCAGGCGGGAGTCCCAGTTCCAGGAGGGCATCGTCGAGAATGCCAAGGAGATCGGTGACTATGAGATCTTTCCCGGTCGCCGCCTGATCGACACGACACCCGAGGAGCGCGTGATGATGGCGCTGAAGTGGTCTGAAGAGATCCAGAACAGCCGCCTCGTGTACATGGGCTTGGAGGAGGCCATCATCGACATGGCGCAGGTCTCGCTGTAGGAGAGCAGGCCTCGCTGTAGAAGACTAGGGCTCGCTGTAGGAGTGTGTTGGTTTTTGTAGGTGCTGCGCGCGCGCCCACGCGCGAGCGCGCGCAGCACCATGCTTTTTCGTTAGTACGTAGCTGCGACCGCGCGCAGGCTCGCGCCGAGCGCTTCGGCGAAGCGCTCGATCTGCGCGTCGGTGAGCAGCGCCGACGGCGTCAGCCGCAGCACGGTGTGCGCGTTGAATGAGTGGTTGACGATGATCTCGCGCCCCAGCAGCTCCATCATCATCTCGGTCACCAACGATGGCTCGGCGAACTCGATGCCGATCAGCAGCCCTTCGCCGCGCACGTCGCGCACCAGCTGCGGCGTCTCGCCGGCCACTTCTGTGACGATCGACAGCAGCTGCTTCCCGAGCGTCGCGGCGCGCTCCACCAGGCCCTCAGCTGCGATTGCGCGCACCGCGGCGCGTGCGGCCGCGGCTGCGACCGGTGAGCCCGCGAAGGTCGAGCTGTGCAGCATCGGGTCTTCGCTGAACGGTTTGTACACCGCGTTGGTGGCGACGACCGCTGCCACGGGGATCACGCCGCCGGATAGGCCCTTGCCGATCAGCATCACGTCGGGGATCGCGCCGTCGCGCTCGGCTGCCCACCAGCGCCCGGTGCGTCCGAGCCCGGACTGGATCTCGTCGAAGATCAGCAGCGCGTCGTGCTGCTTGCAGATGCTCACGACCTCCGTCAGGTAGCCCTTCGGCGGGATGATCACACCGCCCTCACCCTGGATCGGCTCGAGGATCACGCAGCAATCGTCGCGCCCGCTCAGCAGCCCGCGCAGGTCTTTAGCGTCGCCGTAGGCGGCCGTGTCGGATGGGAACAGCGGCCCGAACGGCTCCTGGTAGATCGGATTGGCTGTCGCGCTGAGCGCGCCGAGCGTCTTGCCGTGAAACCCGCGCGCGGTGTTGATGATGTGGCGCTTGCCATGCCGGCGCGCGAGCTTCAGCGCGAACTCAGCAGACTCGGCGCCCGAGTTGGTGAAGCGCAGGCAGTCGAGCTCGGACGGTACGACCTCCAGCAGCGCGGCCGCTGCGCTCGCCTGCAGCGGGTCGACCAGCACGTTGCTCTGCACCGGGTGGCGCCGGACCTGGGCCACCACCGCTTCGACTACCGCCGGGTGGCAGTGCCCAAGGATGAACACCCCGTAGCCGCCGAAGTCGAGGTACTCGGTGCCGTCGGCCGCGAAGATCGTGCTGCCGGCCGAGCGCAGCTCCAGCGGCGCGGCGCTCAGATCCGACAGCGACGCGCGCCCGCGGCTGATGTGACGGCGGTAGACGTCGACGATCGCGTCGCGGTCGTAGTGCTCCTCGGCGGTCATCTCGTGCGTGGTGATGCGACGCTGCAGCGCCGCCATTGTGGCGTCGTGGTCAGCGCCGTCGAGGCGGTCCGCGCCGGTGAGCTGCTGCGCGTCGGTGCTCACTGGATCTCCAGACCATCACCCAGCAATCCACTGGCGAGCGTCTTCAACGCGCGCGTGCGCGACGGCGGGTGCAGCGCCAGCGCACGCGACGCCGACGCCAGGTAGACGACATCGGGGCTGCCGATGAACGCCATGCCGCCGAGGTTCTCGATCGCCGAGGCGACGGTGCGGTTGATCGCGTCCTGGGCTGCGTAACGGCAGCTGAGCGCGCGCGCGAGCGTGCGGTTGTCGCGCTGGCCTTCGGCCACGGCGTACGCCACGCTCTCGATCCCGGCCACGGCCGCGTCGAGCTCGGCGGCTGCGAGCGTGCGCAGGGTTGGGTCGCCCTTCTCCTGCAGCAGCATGCGCTCGACCAGTGCCGTGGCCATCCCCAGATAGGACGACGTCATCAGCATTTCGAACCACAGCAGTGCCTTCGCCTGGAGCGTGTCGAGATGGCCGTCGTCGACGGTGCCAGACTCGACCACCAGCTGCTCGTCCACCGGCACATCCGTCAGGATCACCGCGTCGCTCTGCGCGCCCGTCAGCACCGGGGCGGTCCAGAACGGCTTGATCTCGATGCCGGGCAGGTCGGCGGCGATCACGGCCACCGCGAACGTCGTCTCGGGTGAGTCGTCGATGATCTCGACCGACGCGGTCAGCAGGTCCATCGAGCGCGACAGGCTGCACGGGCGCTTGGAGCCCGACACCAGGTAGCAGTCGCCCTCCTTGCGCGCGGTCATGCTCGGCTTGAAGATCCCCTGTCCGGTTGTGCCCTCCGCAAACCCGGAAGCCACCAGGTGCGAGCCTTCGGTGATCCCCTCCAGCAGCATCCACTCAAAGCCGTTGCCGTCCTCGTCCATGCCGACGAGCGTCGCCACCGAGAAGTGGTGCATCGTGGTGGCCACCGCCAGCGACGGCGCGCGCGCTCCGATCGCGCGCTGGATGCGCGCCGCTTCCAGCGGCGTGGCGCCCAGGCCGCCGTGCTGCTTGGGCACCAGCAGCGCCGGACCGCCCGACTTGCGGAACAGCTCGATCGCGTCGGTGTCGGGCTTCTCCAGATCTTCCAGCGAGATGTTCGCGAGCTGCTCGTCGAGACCGGGCAGATACCGCTCCATCACCTCGCGCTCACGCTCCAGCAATCCACTCATCACATACCCCCGTTTTGGCTGCCGTTCTTGGTCGCGTGCCAGAAGCGCAGCGAGCTCCACAGTGCTTCAATCAGATCGGCGGTGCTGGGCACCGCCATCAGCCCCTCGAAGTCGTCGAGCGAGCTGGGAAAGAAGCGCTCGCTGCCGAGCGCGTAGCTGAACTCGATCACGAACTCGAAGCGCTGGCGTGTGCGACGCGGCAGCTCCGGCAGCAGCGCCGGACGGATCAGGCGGTCGACCGTCTCCGGGTCCATGTACTTCGGCTCTTCGACGTGCACCCCGACCCCACGGCCGAACTCGAGGATCACGTCGATCGCTTGCTTGACCGTGGGCGCGCGCTCACCGACCGTTAGCCACACGAGCTCTGGTGTGCGCTGCTGGTCGATCAGCACCGCGACCGCATCGCCGATCACGTCGCGCGGGATGTAATCGGCATGGTCGGTCGGTCGCGCCGGCAGCACGCCGTACTCCTCATCCAGCAGGATCCGCGTCGCGGTGTGCACGCCCTGGAAGCGCGGCGTCGAGCCGGACTTGCTGTTTCCGATGACGAGCGACGGCCGCAGGATCGAGAACGGCAGCCCGCTGGCCCGTACGATCACCTCGGCGTCGCGCTTGGACTGTAGGTAGGGCTCGCGTGAGAACGGCGACCCGCCCGCCGCGGCCTGGCGCTGGGAGCGACTCTGCTGATCGTCCTTGACTTCGGCGTCCAGCGCCGTGCTCATGTGGTAGAGCGGCGCCTGCGCGCCGGCGCAGAAATCGAGCATGCGCTCGGTGCCGCCGACGTTCACGTTGCGCATCTCGGCTTCGCTGGTCGCGTATGTGGACATCGCGGCGCAATGCACGACGGCGTCTACCCGCTGCTGCAGCTGCGCATATGTCTCGGCGCTCAGCCCCAGCTGCTCCTCGGCGACGTTGCCCTTCAAGTTCTCGACGTCGAACGCGCTCTCGGATTGATGCCCAAGCGCGATGATCCGATACCCGTCGAGCGACTCCACGACCGCATCCCCAACTACGCCCGACGCGCCGGTAACCAGCACACAGCGCTCAGATCTGTCCCCATTGTCCGTCAAAGCTTTCTCCACTTTCATATTTCCCTTTTTCTCGCACGCCTCCCAGCGTGATTCGCAAACCCCGGTATGAACTTCACTGATTCACTTCACCAGCGTGACACGCCTCAAAACGGTATGGAGCGTGTGAGTCGCAGCAGCCCGATCAGCGCTCCCGGGCTCGGGCGGCCCTGGAACGCGATGTACTCGGGCTCGACCACAGCCGGGTTCCACTTCAGCTTGAACGCCTGCTGCGTGGCCGCGGGATAGAGCATCGCGCCGCGCTGCTCCAGCTGCCCGATGAACCAGCTGGCCAGCTTGACCGGGTTCGAGTCGAGCTCGTGCTCGGCGCTCAGACCCACGAACGGCGTCATCCCCAGGTGCAGCCACTTCACGCCCTCCTCCTTGATCTGCTCGAGCGCCGTCAGGAACAGCAGCTCGATCACCCCGGGAGGCGTGTCCGCGCGCCTGCGCGTGAGGTCATACAGCCACCCTGGGCGCTCGGCGCCGAACACGGGCGAGTAGGTGATGTACGCGACCGGCCGGTCCTCGAGCGTCGCCACGAACACACGCCTGGACGACGCGCCGCGGCCGCCGCGCTCGCCGACCAGGAATGCCAGTTCGCTGACGTGCCGGCCCTTGCCGCGCAGCCATTCCGCGTCGATCTCCGCCAGCGCTGGCTGATCGCCTGAGTCGCTGACCTCGGCGATTGTCGTGCCGAGCCGTCGCGCGCGCGAGATCTTGTTGCGCACCTTCATGAAGCGCGTGCCCCGCAGGCCGAACGACTCGAGGTCGATGCTGAACGAGCTGCCGAGCTGGTTGACTCTGAAGCCGTGCTGCAGATACAGCGGAACGTCCTCGTGGCGCAGCTGCACGGCGGTGATGCGCCGGCGGCTCTGCTTGGCCCAGCCGAGGAACTCGTCGAGCAGCGCCGCACGGTCCTCGGGCTGTGCCAACGGCCCGCACAGCTGCACGGCCTGGCGCCGGCCGATACCGCGGTAAGCGACGAGCCCTTCGCGCTCGCGTCCGACGTAGTGCTCCATCGGCTGGTTGAACGTCAGGAAGCCGCTGGAGTGATCGCCGTGCTTGCGCAGCAGCTCGAGCACCTTTGAGTCAGCGCTCGAGTGCTGCACGGGGCCAGCCGCAGCCAAGGCCGGCGGAGCGTTCATGCGCGGCTGCTCGACGGCGCTGCGATCGGGCGCCCGGCAGGATTGTCGCCGTTCGCGGTGGCAGCACCTGTGCCGGCTGCTTCGAGGTCGTGAGCCGAGCGCAGGAACAGATCCTTCGCCTGGGTGTACGCGGGGTGCTCCTTCGGCTCGAAGTGCACGGTGAACGGCTTCATGAAGTTGCCGAACACCGCACGATCGCCGCAGATGTGCACAGCGATGATCAGCTCGGCCCACTCCGGCTTGACGAGCAGCGCCCACAGGCCGGCGATGATCGCCGCGGTGACGATCGAGTGCCCGACGTTGTACGCGACGTAGTAGTTGTTCGAGATCCGTCCGTTGGGCGCGCGGCGGTAAGCGATCGCTCCCGGGATATAACCGATGGCGTCGTTGTACGCAAACAGTAGAATCGCGGGAATTATCCGTACATCGTTGATGTGGATGATCATCAGCACGCCTGCGACGATCAGTCCTACCAGGTATTCGGCGCGCAGCGCGCGATAAGTCGTAGGTGTCTCAAAGAGATTGTGTCCGTCCACGGCGGTCCCTCCAGTTGGCCGAGCATTCAAATGAGCGCGACCGCTGGGCCTCGCTATACGTCCCCATACGCGCAAAAGTATACATAGGCGAGGGCCCGCGGCACAAGGATTGATAGCTATCAATCGCTGGGCTGGAAGGGTCAGCCAAGCGCGCCGCCCCAAGGCGCCGGACGCCGAGCCGCAGCCAGCCGTCAAGCAGCAGCTGGGCCGTTGAGCCGCTGCCGGCCGGTCCAAGTCGCGGCTAGGCGCGGCAGGCCGCAGCTGGGGCGTCAGGCCGCAGCCGGGCGCGTGCTCGATCGCTGGCGACGGAGCTAGAAACACGATCCGCGTCGATCGGGGCTCTGGCCGAGCAGACGTATCAAGCTGCTGCGAGACGACCCGAACCGAGCGGCAGTTCGGCGGGCCGCCTCGATCGGGGTGTGCCGAGACATGCTTGGCGGCGCTTGTGGGCATGTATCGCAGCCGTCTTTATCGACTCTTCAGGTAGCGACGTCCACAGCCAACGTGAGCGCGTTGGTCATCTCGTCCAACTGGCTCACGGCGCGCGGCGCTGAGTTGGCTCGAATGCGCGGATACGGCAGGGGATGAGGCCGGGTGCGGACGAGTTGAAGGCTTGCTGCCACGCCGATCAACACGCTTGTGCAGAGTCGGTGATCTCCGAAGGTCAGCTGGTCGTAATCGACTAGAGGGTCGAGATAGTTTGGCCATTTTGGATAGTCGCGTTTTCTACCGCATGGGGTATTAAGCATGTTGTGCAAGCTGCCGATAGGCGAATGCAATGGCGCAGGTTCGAAAGCTTTGATCTTGGATTCGAAAGACCGGGAACGGGGGACTCGTCATACCAAGGTGTTTCTTACTAAAACTCATTTAAGTGATAGGATCCAAGTGCCGATAATGAGTGGTTGGAGCGGTCGGTCGGCGAGTCATAGACAGTGCTTGTCAGTGTGGGGCAGAACACCGTTTCATACGTTTGAGGCATCTGTTTTCAAAATAGCTATCGATAGAAAGGGATAACCAACCCCATGGGCAAAATAGGGACAGTTACCCATGGAAGTGAGGCGATTTCGGAAGTGCTGATGGATGTGCGAAATCAGCTCGAGCGTCGCTTGAAGGAACTTGAGCCGTACGTGGCTGAGCATGCGCAGATCGAGGCAGCTCTCGAGCTGCTCACCGAGCATCCTCGGTCCGAGCTCGAGGCGCGTGCATGGCGGGCCGGAGCGTTACGCGACGAGACCCACGCAGGCCGTGGTCACGTCACGCAGGCCGAAGCCACATCACGTAAGCCTCGCCGGCGCCGCCAGCAGGGAGGGCGTCGCGCGCAGCTGCTCGATCTGATCCGCAAGAACCCCGGGATCACGATCGCGAGTGCTGCCAGGCAGATGGGCGTCAAGCCCACCAACCTCTATCGGGTCGCCGCGCAGCTGCAGGCAGACGGCACGATCGAGAAGAACGGCCCGAACTACTCGCTGCAGGCAGAGTAGGACAGCAGCCGGGTCGAGTGCCAATGCCGCTCGGAGCATTGGCACGCGACACCCCAGTTGTGTTGCCGGAGATCGTCTGATGGGAGACGTCTGACGCCGCCGCGAGCGGCTCCCCAAGTTGCCCACCCATGGCTATCATCGCCGCAAGGCCTATCGTGATAATCGGATCACGATAGGCTGATACGGTAGATAATCACGGGAGAGTGCATAGTGGCTGCGCTCGATTGGGGGGATTGATTTGAGTCGACGAGTCGTCATCACCGGAGTTGGCGCGGTCTCGCCCCTCGGAGTAGGCGCGGACGTGCTCTATGACCGCTGGCATGCTGGCGAAGTGGGCATCGTCGACGGCGAAGGACGCTGTCGTGACTTTCGCCCTGAGGACTTTCTCACCACCAAGGAGCTGCGTCGCACCGATCGCTTCACGCAGCTGGCGCTCGTGGCAGCCGCCGAGGCGATCGCACAGGCGGGCTGGGGCGACGTGCCGCCGCTGGATCCGGGGCGCGTGGCGTGCATCGTCAGCTCAGGGATCGGCGGCATCGAGACGCTCGCGCACAGGCTCGATCTCTGGCGTGCGGAGGGCTGGCGCTCGGCGTGGCCGCTGACGGTGCCGGTGGTCGTGTCGAACGCGGCCGTGTCGCAGCTCACGATCAAGTACGGCATGCGTGGCGAGAGCTATTGCGTTGTGTCGGCGTGCGCCGGGGGCGCGCAGGCGATCGGCGCCGGTCTGCGCACGATCCGCAGCGGTGAAGCTGATGCGGCGATGGTCGGTGGATCGGAAGCGTCGATGGCGGAGTTCGTGCTCGCGGCGTTCAAGTCCGCCGGCGCGCTCTCCGATTCGGGGCAGTCGCTGCCGTTCGACAGCCGCCGCGACGGATTCGTGCTCGGCGAAGGCGCGGGGATCCTGATCTTGGAAGAGGCTTCGGTCGCGGAACGCCGCGGCGCGCACATCTTGGGCGAGCTCTGTGGGTACGGGTCCAGCTCCGATGCGTTCCACATCACGGCCCCCGATCCCAAGGGCGAAGCGGCTGCGAACGCGGTGCGGCTCGCGCTCGAGCGCTCGAACATCACGCCCGGCGAGCTGGGGTACATCAATGCACACGGCACGGCTACGCTGCTGAACGACACCACCGAGACACGAGCGCTGGAGCTCAGCCTTGGGGATGCGGCCGCAGACATCCCGATCTCCTCGACCAAGTCGGTGATCGGCCACCTGCTGGGTGCGGCCGGCGCGGTTGAGGCGGTTGCGCTGCTGAAGACGCTGCGCGCGCGCTCCGCACCGCCGACCGTTGGCTTGCGCGACATCGACGAGCAAGTCGCCGGTTTGAAGCACGTGCAGGACAAGCCGATGGCGCTCGGGCGTGACGGCGAAGCCCTGTACGGCCTCTCGACGTCGTTCGGCTTTGGCGGCCACAACGTCGCGCTCGTCATGGGCGCCGCGCCGGCCCAGGCTGCCTGAGCCGGCTGCGCCGCCGGCCGGCGGCGCCATCTACAGGCCCGGCAGGCGCCGTCTGCAAGCCGCCACATTGATAGCTATCGATAGCTTGACCTGGATACGGTCGCGGGGTATCTTAGATATAACGCGGCATACGGCCCTGGGCGTGTGACCGGCGTGCGCGATCAGCTCTGATATAGGGCGATCGACGGAGGTTTCGGGGCGGACGCGGCAGTTGCCGCGGATGAGAAGACGAAGTCAAATTGATAATGCCTGTGCCTGCCTGGGCTGTGTCGCATATGCGCACGTCTGGTCAGCTGCGGACTGGCTGTGAAGCACTGGGGAAACGCCGTGGAGCACTGGGGAATGAGCATGTCGATGTCGAGATACGACCATCACGGGGGCGAGCGCGCCGCGCGCGCAGCTCACCGCTGGATCCGGGTCGTGGCGAGCTGATGCGCACCGCTCTGCTGTTCCCAGGCCAGGGCGCCCAGCGCGCGGGTATGGGCGAGCTTGTCGCAACCCACCGCCCCGACCTGATGGCCGCGCTGGAAGCCGAGCTCGGCGCTGAGCCCTTCGAGCGGCTCGACGAGGGCACCGACGTGGTGCAGCCGGCGCTGTACTGCGCCGGACTGGCGTCCTGGCGTGCGCTGCAGGACCAGGGTGTCGAGGCTGACGTGTTCGCGGGCCACTCGCTCGGCGAGATCACCGCGCTCGCGGCTGCCGAGACCATCGACGCGCGCTACGGGCTCGAGCTGGTGATGCTGCGCGGCCGCTTGATCGCAGCCGAGGCGGAGCGACAGGGCAACGGCGGCATGTTGGCTGTGATCGGCGGCGAGCTCGCGGACGTGCAGCAGCTCGCTGTGCGCCACCGCGTGTACCTCGCCAATGACAACTCACCCGGCCAGGCGGTCCTCAGCGGCGAGAAGCCAAGCCTCGAGCTCGCTTCCGAAGAAGGTCGTGAGCTCGGCTTGAGAACGCTCGCGCTCGACGTGCACGGCGCGTTCCACTCGCCTGCGATGCAGGGCGCGGTGCCGCAGTTCAAGCAGCACCTGGACACGCTGTCCTTCGACCAGCGCAAGCCCGTGTACAGCTGCTTGACGGCGGCTCCGTTCGAGAACTTCCGTACGCAGCTGGCCGATGCGATCACCGGCATGGTGCGCTGGCGTGAGCTGTTGCAGCGGCTCTACGCGGACGGTGTCAGGACATTCATCGACGCCGGCCCCGGTCGTGTGATGCGCGGGCTGGTCAAGCACACGCTGGCAGACGACGTCACGATCCTGACGACCAAGGAGCTCGGGCTGTGAGCGCGTCGGGCTCATCCGTGACCATGACGGTGATTGGCGGGGTGCGAGCGTGAGCGGCTGCGCGCTCGTGACGGGCGGATCGAAGGGCATCGGCGCCGCCACGGCGCTGAGCCTGGCCGACCTCGGCCACGCGGTGGCGATCGTGTACCGCGCCGACGCCGACGCTGCCGCGAGCGTTGTCGCGCAGATCGAAGCCCAGGGCGGCACTGCGCTGGCGGTGCAGGCCGACCTGGCCGAGGCGGCCGCGGCCGACCGCGTGTTCGACGTCGTCGAAGAGCAGCTCGGTGAGGTGTCCGTGTTAGTGAACAACGCGGGCACGCGCGCGGATGGGCTCGCCATGGCGCTGACCGACGCGCAGTGGGAGCAGGTCCTGAACCTGAACCTGGCCGCAGCGTTCCGCTGCTCGCGCCGTGCGCTGCGGCGGATGGTGCGAGCACGTCACGGGCGTATCGTCAACGTCGCTTCCGTGATCGCGTTCCGCGGCAACCCCGGGCAGGTCAACTACGCCGCGGCCAAGGCCGGCATGCTGGCGATGACCCGCACGACGGCGATGGAAGTCGCACGCCGCGGCGTCACGGTCAACGCGGTCGCCCCCGGCTTCATACCGACGGCGCTGACGGAAGACGTCGACCCCGAGATGGTGAAGAACTTCATCCCCGCGCGCCGCGTGGGAACGCCCGAGGAAGTGGCTGCGTGCATCCGCTTCCTGGCGTCCGATGCGGCGAGCTACGTAACTGGAACTGCACTGACCGTAGACGGCGGCTTGTCCGCATGATCAGAGGAGACAAACATGAGTGAGACCAAGACGCGCGAGGAGATCACCGAGGGCATCTGTGATGCGCTCGCCTCCTTCGGACCGGACCGCGATCAGGTGACGCTGGACGCCACGCTCGCGGATCTCGACATCGACTCACTCGATCTGGTCGAGCTGGCGCAGATCGTCGACGAGCAGTACGGCGTGCGGCTGGAAGCGATCGACCTGAAGGACGTCGAGACCGTCGGACAGGCCATCGACGTGGTGATCGCCAAGCGCGAGCGCACGCTCGCAGGACAGGCCTAGAGGCAACACCGATCACTCGATCGGCTCCTTAAGCGTGGAGGGAAGGTGAAAATGGCTGTGACGCCGATACCTGCAGACGCGCATTCGGCGCGCGACGCGATGGAGCGTCTGCGTCCGCACGAGCTGCTGTTCTCGCTGTTCGACAACGGCTCGCTGGAGCTGATCAGATCACGGGTGCAACCGGAGAGCCTGGGGCCTCGGGGGGCGCCTGGCGACGGTGTGCTGGGGGGCGCCGGGCGGATCAACTCCCGGCCGGTGTTCGCGTACGCGTACGACGGCGCGCACGCCGGCGGGTCACTCGGCGTGGCCGGCGCTTACACGATTACGCGCGTGCTCACCCTGGCTGAGCGCGCGAACGCTCCGGTCGTCGCTTTCATCGAATCCGCTGGCGCGCGTGTTCAGGAGGGTGCGAGCGCGCTCGGCGCGTTCGCGCGCATCTTTCACCAGATCGTGAAGCTGCGCCACCGCGTGCCCCAGATCGCGGTGATCACCGGGCCCAGCGCAGGCGGCGCGGCGTACGCGCCGGCACTGATGGACTGGGTGATCATGGTCAAGGGCTCCTCGATGTTCCTCACCGGTCCGTCGGTCGTGCGCGAGGCGATCGGCGAACAGGTCGGCATGCAGGAGCTCGGCGGCCACCTCGTGCAGGGGCGCAACGGGGTGGCGCACCTCGTCGCCGACGACGAGCCCGACGCGCTCAGGATGGTGCACGAGCTGCTCGGCTGCCTGCCGCAGCGCGCGGGCGCGCGCGTTCCGCGTCTCAGCTCCCAGCAGCCGATCGCCGAGGTCGACCCCCGCGAGCTGGTGCCACAACGTGCGCGCGAGGTGTACGACATGCGCCGCGTCGTACGCTCGATCGCAGACGCCAGCTGGTTCTTCGAGGTGTGGCCGCGCTGGGCGCGCAACATGCTCACCGGCTTCTGCCGGCTGGACGGACGCGTCGTCGGCGTGGTCGCCAATCAGCCGAACTACCTCGGCGGCGTGATCGACGGCGTCGGGTCGCAGAAGGCCACCAGGTTCATCGAAGCGTGCGACGCGTACGGCATCCCGCTGGTGGTGCTGGTCGACACGGCCGGGTTCATGCCCGGCAGCCAGCAGGAGGGCATGGGGATCATCTTCTCTGGCGCGGAGCTGATCCGCGCGTTCGTGAAGTCCTCGGTGCCGCGTCTGACGGTGATCGTGCGCAAGGCATACGGCGGCGCTTACATCACGATGAACTCCAAGGATCTCGGAGCACATCTGAGCTTCGCCTGGCCCGACGCCGAGATCGGCGTGATGAGCGCCCGCTCGGCGGCGCTGATCGTCAACCGCCGCACCCACGACGCCAACGACGCGATGTCGGAGATCTACCTCGAGGAGCAGGCGGCAGAGTACGCCGAGCAGCACGTCTCCGCGCACGCCGCCGCCAGGCGCGGGCTGGTGGACGAGGTGATCCTCCCGCGCGACACCCGTGCGCGGTTGTGCTGGGGGCTCTCGATGTTGATCGACGACTGACGGAGGAGAGGGATGCGGATGCAGACCAACGGAGTTCGGGCCGAGACGCGGGCCGTGGGCGATCAGCCCGGCGCGGGTCTGCTCGCGGGCAAGAAGATCCTCGTGACCGGGGTGATCACGAAGGACTCGATCGCGTTCTCCGCCGCCGCGCAGGCACAGCGTCTCGGCGCCGAGGTGCTGCTGACGAGCTTCGGGCGCGTGCGGCGCATGACCGAGCGCGCCGCGCGCTCGCTGCCGATGGAAGTGCCGGTGCTCGAGCTCGACGTGAGCAAGGACGCGGACTTCGACTCGCTCGGGCAGGAGCTCGGCGAGCGCTGGGGCCAGGTGGACGGCGTGCTTCACTCGATCGCATTCGCGCCCGGCGACGCGCTCGGCGGCAACTTCATGAACGCTCCGCGCGCGAGTGCGCTGGCGGCGTTCGAGGTGAGCGCGTACTCGCTGGCCGCGCTCGGCCAGAGCCTCGCGCCGCTGATGAGCGATCTGCCAGGCGGCGCGAGCATCGTCGGGCTGGACTTCGACGCGTCGGTGGCCTGGCCCGGGTATGACTGGATGGGCGTGGCCAAGGCTGCGCTGGAGTCGGTTACGCGCTACATGGCTACCTACCTCGGGCCCAAGCAGATCAGGGTGAACCTGATCGCGGCCGGGCCGCTGCGCACGGTGGCGTCCAGCGGCGTGCCGCTGTTCGGAGAGCTTGCCGGACACTGGAGCCAGTCGGCTCCGCTCGGTTGGGAGATCGAGAACTCACAGTCGGTCGCGGGCCCGATCTGCTTCCTGCTGTCGGACCTGTCTACATCGATCACGGGCGAGATCATCCATGTCGACGGCGGTGCGCATGCGGTGCGCGGTCTCGAAGGCTTGGCGGCACAGCCGCCGAGCGAATAAGCATCTGAAGGAGGACAAGCACACATGCCTTACCTGAAAGTTGAAGCGTCGATCGACGGCGCCGACGTCGACGAGCTGTTCGCTCACATCGAGCGCTTCGAGACCTACCCGGACATCGCCGACAACGTGCGCGCCGTGACCGTCAGCGACAGAACCCAGGACACCTTCACCTCGTGCTGGGAGGTGAACTTTCGCAACGGCATCCTCAAGTGGGAGGAGCTCGACAGCATCGACCGCGAGAACCACCGGATCACGTTCTCCCAGCTGCAGGGCGACCTCGCCAGCTTCACCGGCAAGTGGATCGTCGACGCCGTCGACGGCGGCGCGCGCGTGGAGTTCAGCGGCGAGTTCGACCTCGGCATCCCGAGCCTCGCGTCGATGCTCGACCCCGTCGCGGTGCGCACGCTCACGAGCAACGTGCGCGAGCTGATCGAGGCCTTTGGTGTCGCCGCCGGCACGCCCGTGTCGAGCTTCACCGCCCAGGACGCATAGAGCACGGCTACCGCTCGTCCCACGCTTGCACGCCGACCTGGCTGACGATCTGGCCATCGCGCAGCTCGAGCACGGCGGCGCACAGCACGTTCGTCCCATCCGGGTAGCGACACGCTTCGGTGAACGCAGCCCCGTCGGCGTCGAGCACCGTGTGCTGGACGTGATGGGTCATGTCCCTGGCGCATACGTCCTCGATCCAGCTTTGGATCGCCCCGGCGCCGCGCAGCACCCGCGGTGAGCCCGGCTGGGTGACGCGATCGGCGAGCGTCACCGTCGCATCGGGCGCGTACATCGCGAGCTGGGTGGTCGCGTCGCGTTCCTCGATCGCTCGCTTGAACGCGGCGATGTCAAATGTCGTGGTCGTGCTCATCGTGACTCCTTGAGTTGTGTCGCATGGATTGTGGGTATTCGCCTGGGCTGCGGTCATGAGTGGTTCTTGCCCCGGCCGCGGTCGTGAGTGGATCGCGGTGCAGCGCACGATTGCGAAGCACGTGTTGTGTGCGCGTCAAAGCAGCGTCAAAGCCCGCGCGCGCCGTTTGGCGGGGTTGCGGGCGCGGGGTAGGCTTGGCGGGTGCTGCGGATCAAGCTGCTTGGGCACATGGTCGTGGAGAGCGACGGGGTCGAACTGCCGGCGCCGACGGCTCGGCGGGCGTGGTCGCTGCTGGCGCACCTGGCGCTCGTCTCCCGGCCGCAGCCGCGCGCTGAGCTGGCCGCGCGCTTCTGGCCCGACGTGCTCGACGCCAGCGCGCGAGCCAGCCTGCGCAGCGCGATCTGGTCGCTGCGCCGTGCGCTCGGGCCGGCGCAGAGCCAGCTGCTGGTCGACCGCGACCAGGTCGGGCTGCGCAGCGGTCCCGAGCTGTGGGTCGACGTCGTCGCGTTCGAGTCGCTCGCGCAAGCCGGGCAGGCGCGGGACGCGGTCGCGCTGTGTGCCGGCGAGCTGCTCGAAGGGTTCGACGAGGAATGGGCGCTAAGTGCACGCGACGCCCACCGCGAACGCCTGCTCGACGTGCTGGAGCAGCTGGCCGAGGAGTGTCAGGCGGCGGGTGAGCAGCAGGCCGCGCTCGAATGGACCCGCCGTCAGGTGGCGCTCGACCCGCTCGGCGAGGAAGCCCACCGCCGCCTGATCGCCCGCCTGGCCGTCACCGGCGATCGCGCCAGCGCGCTGGTCGTACACCGTACGTTCAGCGACCGGCTACGCCGCGAGCTGGCGGTCGCGCCGTCGGCCCAGACACGCGCGTTCGTCGAGCGCCTGCGCGAGGACCCGGCGGACGCCGAGCCGCCGGCGGCGGGCGAGTCGCGGGGCGCCAGGTCGGGCGCGGCGGGCGAGTCAGTAGGCGCCGCTGAGCCGCCGGCCGCGAACGTGTCCACCACGTTGTCGCCTGCCGATCACTCCCCGCTGGTCGGGCGTGCGCCCGAGCTCGAGCGCCTGCTGGGCGCTTGGCATGCGGCGGCGAGCGGGCGCGGCGGCGTTGTGACGCTGTGCGGCGAAGCTGGTATCGGCAAGACGCGCTTGGCCGGCGAGCTGCTGGCGCGTGTCCGCGCACAGGGCGCGCTTGCCGCGTCTTGCGCCGCGCTCGATCTTGGCGGCGCCGCGCCGTTCGGACTGTGGGCGGAGCTGATCCGCGACCTGCTACCCGGGCTCGCCGCTCCGCCGCGGCACGCCGGCTGGCCGGAGGATTTGGCGCGGCTGGCGCCCGAGATCGAGGCGCGCCTGGAGCGTGCTCCGCTCGAGCGTCAGCTCGTGTCCCCCGACCTCGAGCGCTCGCGCCTGCTCGAAGCGACGGTTGCGTTCGTCGAATGGGCTGCGCGCTCGCGCCCGCTGGTGCTGCTGCTGGAGGACACGCACATCGCGGATGCGGCGAGCCTCGAGCTGACCGGGTATGTGGCGCGGCGGATTGCGACGCTGCCGGTGCTGTTCGTGCTGACGCGCCGGCAGCTGCCGCGCCGTGCGGAGGTGGATCGCCTCGAGCACGCGCTGCGCGCACGCCGTCTGCTGCGTGCGGAGCTCGAGCTCGAGCTTGGCCCGCTCGATGCGCTCGCGGCCGCTGAGCTGGCACGCAGCGTCGCGCCGCTCGCCGAGCAGGACGTCGCGCAGGTCGTGGATGCCGCGGAAGGCAACGCGCTGCTGGCGGTGGAGACCGCACGTGCGCTCGCGCGCGGTGAGCGTGGGCCGTCGGCGGGCGTACGTGGAGCGGTGCGCGGCGCGTTCGCGTCGCTGTCGCCGGCGGGCCGCGGCTTCGCCGAGTTCGCTGCTGTCGCGGCGCGTGAGCTGGAGCAGGCTGAGACCGAGCGGCTGGCGCTTGAGCAGCCAACCGATGCGGCCGTGCAGGCGCTCGATAGCGGCATGCTCGTGGCACGCGACGGGCGCATCGGCTTCCGGCACGCGCTGCTGCGCGAAGCGGTGTACGCCGATCTGCCCGCGCCGCGGCGCGTGTGGCTGCACGAGCACTGGGCGCGAACGCTGCTCGCTTGTGCGCGGGACGCCGGCAGCCGCCGTGCCGCGGAGACCGCGCGTCATCTGCGCCTGGCGGGGCGCGACCGCGAAGCTGTGCGCCAGCTGGCGCTGGCAGGCGAAGATGCGCGCGCTGTCGGCGCGTTGGCTGAGGCCGCCGGGTATCTGCGCGAAGCGATCTCGATGGCCGCCGACCGCACCGAGTTGCACGACCACACCGAGCTGCACGACCACACCGAGCTGCTGCTGGAGCTCGCCGAGGTGGAGGCATGGCGTGGACAGCGCGACGCGGCCGACCAGGCGTTTCAGGCGGCGTGTGCGCAGCTCGCGGACGCGCCGCTGCGGCTGGCGCGCGCGTGGCTGCGCGGCGCGCGCTTCTACCACGGCCCGATCTGCGTGCCGGCCGTGGTCGGCGAATACGCCAGCAACGCGCTCGAGCTGCTCGATCGCCACGACCCGGGCGTCGTGCTGGAGCGGCGTGAAGCGCTCGCCGCGCTCGCGTGGGTTGAAGCGATAGCCGGCAGCGTGCAGGAGGCGGAGCGGTTGCTCGCGCAGGTGCACGAGCTGACCGTGGGGCTGCCGGCGGATGACCTGGCGACCTACGACGTCGGGCACGCGCGCGGGTTCGCGTTCATGCGTGTGGGTGACTTCACCGCCGCCTACGCGCCGGCGATCGCCGCGGGTGAGGCGATCACGCGCGCGGGGCGCCCCGACCTCGCGTACGGCTGCTGGGCCAACGCGGCTGGTGCTGCCGCCGCGGCGGGCGAGCACGAGCGGGCGCTGGAGTTCCTCGAGCGTGGCGCTTCAGCGCTCGCCGGCAAGGGCCTGGTCAGCCTCGAGATCCAGCTGCTGGCGATGCGCGCGTTCGTGCTCGCGCGCGTCGGACGGCTCGAGGAGGCACAGGCCGTCGCCGCCCGGGAGGTCGAGCTGGCGGATTGGCTGGGCGATCCCCGGCTGATCGCGATGGCCGCTCACGACCGCGGGCTGCTCGCGTTGCTGCGCGAGGACTTCGAGCTCGCGTGCGCGCTGCTGGAGCAGGCGCTCGACCACGGAGCGCCGATCAGCCGGCCGCTGACGCGGCTGGCGCGCGCCGAGGCGCTGGTGCGCTGTGGACGCTTGGAGGACGCGGGCGCGGAGCTGCGCGCGGTGACGCTCGAGCCGGTGCGCGCCAGCGACTTCCCGGCCACGCTCGTGCCGCGTCTCACCCGCGTGCAGGGGCTGCTGGCCGCGCGCGCCGGCGACCGCGAGCTGGCCGAGCGCCGGCTGCGCGAAGCGCTCGCAGGCTGGCGGCGGCAGGCGGCGACACTCACGCGCGGTGAGAGCATGGCGGTGGTGCTCGCCGACCTTGGCCGGCCGGTGGTCGGCCTGGTCGAGCCCGACCGTGAGCTCGAGCGGCTCGCGCATGAGCTGGAGCTGGTGTGAGCGAGCATGTGGTGCCGGTGTGAGTGATGTGGAGAGGAGCTTCAGATGCCGTGCTTTCATGACAGCGCCGACAGCGACGCGCCCGCGGAGGAGGTCTGGAAGCTGCTGTACGACCCGGCGCGCTTCCCGGACTGGTGGGCCGGCGTCGGACACGTCGACGTCGACGTCGAGCGCGACGGCGCGTACACGATGTACCCGGAGGGCTACCCGGAGTTCCCGATGGCGCAGCTGCTCGAGACGGTGCGCGATCAGCAGCGCGTGACCGTCTCCTGCCTGGTTTCCGATCTGCGCTTCGAGTGGCGCCTGGAAGCGCTCGGGGGCGGCGAGCGCACGCGCATCACCGTCGACGTGGAGATCCCCGAGGCCGAGGCGGCGCGCCTGGAGGGACAGCGCGAGGCAATCAGCGCGTCGCTCGGCAAGCTCGCGCGGCTGGCGTCATTGACGGTCGATTGACGGGTCTGTGACGACGGTTGCGCGACGCTCGGGGCCGATCGCATAGCCGGCTACCCGCGACACGACACGACACGACACGACACGACACACCACCACGCGGCACGGCAAAACACGACACGAGGAGAACGAGATGAGCGCAACCGAGATCGACGAGGACAGGCTTCAGGCTTTCATGGGCCAGGCGCTGGGCGACATGGGCGCGGCCGTGAGCGCGCCGCTGATGATCATCGGCGAGAAGCTCGGGCTGTACAAGGCGATGGCCGGCGCGGGGCCGCTGAGCTCCGCGGAGGTCGCCGAACGGGCGGGCGCGGCCGAGCGTTACGTGCGCGAGTGGCTCGCCAACCAGGCGGCCGGCGGGTACGTCGAGTACGACCCCGCGAGCGACCGCTACGTGCTGCCCGCCGAGCACGCGCTGGCGCTCGCTGATGAGAACAGCCCGTTCTACGTGCTCGGCTTCTACCACTCGATCAGCTCGCTGTTCGCCGACGAGCCGCGCCTCACCGAGGTGTTCCGCTCCGGCGAGGGGTTCGGCTGGCACGAGCACGACCACCGGCTGTTCATGGGCACCGAGCGCTTCTTCCGCCCCGGCTACCTGGCGCACCTGGTGGCGGAGTGGATCCCCGCGCTCGACGGCGTCCAGGAGAAGCTGCAGGCCGGTGCGAAGGTCGCGGACGTCGGCTGTGGTCACGGCGCTTCGACGATCATCATGGCTCAGGCCTACCCGAGCTCGAGCTTCATCGGGTTCGACTACCACGACGCGTCGATCGAACGCGCGCGTGAAGCAGCCGCGGCGGCCGGCGTATCCGATCGCGTCAGCTTCGAGGTGGCGCCCGCCAAGGGTTATCCCGGCGAGGGGTATGACTTCGTGGCGGTGTTCGACTGTCTACACGACATGGGCGACCCGGTTGGCGCGGCGCAGCACGTGCGCCAGTCGCTTGCGCCGGACGGCACCTGGATGATCGTCGAGCCGATGGCCGGCGATCGCCTGGAGGACAACCTCAACCCGATCGGGCGCGTGTTCTACGGCGCTTCGACGCTGATCTGCACGCCCGCGTCGCTCGACCAGGAGGTCGGGCTGGCGCTCGGCGCGCAGGCGGGGGAGGCGCGGCTGAGCAAGGTGCTCGGCGACGCCGGGTTCACGCGTGTGCGCCGCGCCGCGGAGACGCCGTTCAACATGGTGCTGGAAGCGCGCCCGTAGCCGCGGCGATCCGGCGGGTGCTCGGCTCGCTCAGCCCTTGATCGCGGGCGACGTGCTGAGCACGTTGCCCGCCGCGTCGAGCGCTTGCACCGCCAGGTACGGAGCCGAGCCGGGGACCGGGATCGCCGTCTCGAAGCCGCCGCGCGGCGCGTTGGCGATCGCGCTCAACTCGCTGGCGGAGGGCCCCCCGAGGACCCTCCAGCTGGCCACTTTCGTCGCGCCGTTCCAGCTCGCGTACACGGTCGCCGGGCTGCTGGAGCTGGCCGCGCCGAATGCGATCGCCGGGGCGTTGCCGGGCGTGCCGACCCAGGGGAAGCGGTAGCCGCGGTAGGACTGGTTCTTCGTGGGCATGTGCGCGTCGAACAGCACGTCGCCGTTGGCGTTGTACTCGGTGAAGTAGGGCTCCGAGCCCCAGCCGATGAACGCGCCGCCGTCCGGCAGCGTCTGGAGGTTGGCCTGGCTGCCGGACACCAGCGCCGGGCTGTGGGTGAACTGCTTGACGACCGTGTCGGCGCCGGCCTTGGGGTCGAGGCTCAGGATCAGCCCACGGGACTGGGAGTGGACTTTCGGCACCGCGCCGTTGTCGAACACGCTGATCGTGCCGTCCGCACGCTGGTGGGCGTCGTGCTGGTAGGCCGTCGCGGCGCCCGAGCCCAGCTTGAAGTTGCTGCGCTTGCCGCCGATCCGTGCGGTCACCTGCAGCGAGCGCCGGTCGAGCTTGTACAGCGCCCAGGTGTTGCGCGCGGAGAGCAGCAGCCCGCCGTCGGCTTGCACGTCAACCGAGTTGATGTGAAAGAAGTCGAACGGCCAGGTGGTGGTGGAGTGGGTCGCCAGCGAATGCGACTCGCTCAGCTTGACGTGGTCGAGCGCGTGCCACTCGCGGCGCACGAGCCCGGTGTGCAGGTCGAGCTCCTGCAGCACACCGTCGGTGATCGCTGCGCCGCGCGGGCCGCCGACCGCGGACAGGTTGCAGCGGATCGGGTCGAACACCGTCAGCAGCCCGGTGTTCTGGGCTGTGATGTGGAAGTCGTGCAGGTCGGCCAGGTAGCCGTTGCCGGCCTTGACGTGCGCGATCCGCTGGTAGGAGCTGTTGGCGATCACGACCTCGCCTTCGCCGAAGCCCTGCGGCGGGATGTACCCCTGCCACCAGCTCAGCACGGGCTTGCCGTCGAGCTGCTGCACCTGCAGGTCGGTGGCTTCCGTGCCGCGCGGCAGCGGGTTGAACCACACCAGCTTGCCGGCGTTGTCGAAGATCATCGGGCCGTCCTGACCGGGGCCGGAGTAGGGCGTGGCGAACACGTACCCCGGAGTCGCTTGTGGCGAGTTGGCGGTGACGCTGATCGTCGGCGGCTGCAGATCCGCGCGCGAGTGGAAGTGCTGGATGTCGCCCGGCTTGCCGGCTGCTTCGGCGGCTCTGGCCGCGTGGGGCAGCGGGTCCTGCAGGGCGGTGGCGAAGTGGTATGCGAACCGCTGCGAGGACTTTCCGGGGGCGCTGAACGTGCCGCGTACGGTGATCGCTTCGTTGGACTGGAAAGCCTTGTTCGGAACGAAGCTCGCGCCGTCGCCTTGCGAGTAGGCGCGCAGGCGCCCGGAGTGCGAGCCGCTGCGCGAGCCGCTGACGCTGACGTGGTCGAAGCGCGCGCCGGCTCCGCCCAGCAGGCTGATCTGCGTGCGCGGCGAAGCGTCGAGCGAGTCCGGCAGCGGCGACACGGCGACGCTCGTGCCCGGCAGCACCGCCGAGCGGTTCAGCTTCGACGGCACGCACTGGCCGACGGCAGGCACGCGAAACGCGGCCTGCTCGGCGACGATCCGCTTGCTGGCCAAGCCGATCGTCGTCGCGCTGGCAGCCGCGATCGCAACGGCCCCGCCGATCAGAGATCTGCGAAACCGCAAATGCGTCACCCGCTCGTGGGCGTGACCGGCTTGGACGTGCCGAGCGTCTTGCCGGCGCCGTCCAGTGCGCGCACTTCGACGAGCGTTGTCGCCGGCGCGCTGATCGCAGTGTCGAACCCGGATTTGGGTGTCTTCGACACCGAGGACAGGCTCGCCGCGCTCGACCCGCTCAACAGCTCCCACGATGCGACCTGCGTGGCGCCGTTCCAGCTCACGTTCACGGTCGTGGTGGCGCCCACGGTCTTGGCGACCACCACTGGCGAGGTGGTCGGCTGGCCGCTCCAGGTTTCACGGTAGATGCGGTAGCTGTTCTCACCCTTGGGGAACTGCGCGTCGAACACGACCTGTCCCTGGTTGTTGAACTCGGTGATGTTCGGCAGGCCGCCCCAGCCGATCATCCAGTTGCCGTTGGGCTCGGACTGGGCGTTGCCCTGGCTGTTGGTGATCAGCGGGTTGGGGCTGCGCACGAACTGCTGCGCAAGCGTCGCGGTCTTGGCTTTCAGGTCGAGCTTCACGATCTCCCCGCGCGACGGCGGCTTGATCGGCGGCGCGCCTTCGTCGTCGAACAGGCTGATGTTGCCGTTCGGCAGCCACTCGGCGTTGTGCTGGTAGGCGAACTGCACGCCGGCGCCGAGCGTGAAGCTGCTCTTCTTGCCCGCGAGCCGCCACGTGACCGCTCCGCTGCGGCCGTTGATCTGGTAGATCGCCCACGTGTTGCGCGCCGAGATCAGGAAGTTGCCGTGCTTGTCGGTTGTCACCGAATTGATGTGAAAGTAGTCGTATGGGTTGGCCGGGTCGCCCGGCAGCTTCGAGTAGGACTCCGACACGTCGACGTGTCCGAGGCTGTGCCACTCCCACATCACGAGCCCCGTCTTGACGTCGATCTGCTGGATGATGCCTTCGAGCACGATCCCGCTCGCGGGGCCGCCGGCTGAGGCGAGGCTAGCGCGCACCGGGCTGTACGCGAGCACGAGCGCCGACCCGTTCGGCTCGAGCGAGAACTCGTGCTCGTCAGCCTGCAGGCCGTTGCCGGCCTTGATCGTGGCGACGGTCTTGTAGCGGTTGTCGACCACGACGTTCTTGCCGAGGCCAAACCCGAACTGCAGCGTGCGCCCCTGCCACCAGGTGAGCACCTTCTTGCCCCTGTATGTCTGGGTGCGGAAGTCGGTCGCATCCTCGCCGCCCGCGAGCGGCCTGAACCACTGCAGCTTGCCGGCGTTGTCGAAGATCATCGGGCCGTACTGTCCGGGACCGAGCGCCGGTGAGGTGAAGAGATAGCCGGGCGACACGCCGGCGGTGGACTGGTTGACCGTGAGCTTCGCTGGGCGCAGATCCGGGCGCGAGGGGAAGCTCTGCAGATCGGCGGGCGTGCCGACCACGGGTGGGAACTCGTTCTGGGAGATCACAGCCGGCTGGGCGATCGTGAACGAGGTCGACAGTGAACGCAGATTGCCCTTGGAAGTCTTGAGCTTGGCATGCACGTTGACGTGCTCGCCGGGCGTGAACGCCTTGCTCGGCTTGAAGCTCGCGCCGGTGGCCGCCGCGTAGGACTTCAGGTGGCCGCTGTGACGGCCGCTGACGGAGCCGACAACCGACACGTCCCGCAGCGCCTTGGCGGATGCGCCGAGGAAGCTGATCTGGGTGCGCGGCAGCGCCGTGGGCGTGCCCTTCAGCGGCGAGATCGAGACCGTGCTGGAAGCCGCGGTGGCTTCGCCGGCGCCGCTCACGCCGATCACCGTCAGGAGGAGCAGGGTGGTTGCTGCGGCGAGACGCATCCTGGGATTCATCGATCCTCCGTTGGCGGTTCTTCGGGCTCCGACTGAGTGCGCGCGCATCCTAACTGCCGGAGAACACGTCTCCGCTGCACGAACGCGCGTGCGCGCGCGAAGTTGCGCTAGAAGACGGGCGTTTCGGTGTAGTCGCCGAACACCTGCTGCAGCGACTCCACGATCTCGCCTTCGCTGGCGTGCGCGCGAGCACACTCCAGCAGCGAATCCATCAGGTTGACGTCGGGGCGCGCGGCTGCTTCACGCAGTGTGGCCAGCGCGCGCTCCACGTCGGCGCCGGTGCGCGCCGCGCGCACCGATTGCAGGCGATCGACCTGCTTGCGCTCGAGCGCCGGGTCGACGCGCAGCGTGGGAATCGGCTGCTCGTCGTCCTGGGTGAAGCGGTTCACGCCGACCACGACGCGATCGCCGGCGTCGATGTCCTGCTGCAGCGTGAACGCCGCGTCGGCGATCTCGCGTTGCGGGTAGTTGCGCTTGACCGCCTCCACCATCCCGCCGAGCTCGTCGATCTTGGCGAAATACTCGTAGCAGCTCTGCTCCATGCGGTCGGTGAGCGCTTCCACGAAGTAGCTGCCGCCGAGTGGGTCGGCGGTGCTGGTGACGCCGGTTTCGTGGGCGATCACCTGCTGGGTGCGCAGCGCGATCCGCACGGCGTCCTCGGTGGGCAGCGCGAGCGCTTCGTCGTAGCTGTTGGTGTGCAGCGACTGCGTGCCGCCGAGCACGCCCGCGAGCGCTTCGACGGTGGTGCGGATGATGTTGTTCAGCGGTTGCTGCGCGGTCAGCGACACGCCCGCGGTCTGCGTGTGGAAGCGCATCAGCCACGAGCGCGGGTTCTTGGCGCCGAACGTCTCGCGCAGCTCGCGTGCCCAGATGCGGCGTGCGGCGCGGTACTTGGCGATCTCCTCGAAGAAGTCGATTTGCGCGTTGAAGAAGAACGACAGGCGCGGGGCGAAGTCGTCGACGTCGAGGCCGCGCGCGACCGCCTGCTCGACGTAGGTGAGACCGTCCTTGAGCGTGAACGCGAGTTCCTGCTGGGCGGTCGAGCCGGCTTCGCGGATGTGGTAGCCGGAGATCGAGATCGGGTGCCAGCGCGGCATGTGCTGGGTGCACCACTCGATCATGTCGCCGCACAACCGCATCGCGGGGTCGATCGGGAAGCACCACTCCTTCTGTGCGATGTACTCCTTGAGGATGTCCGCCTGGATCGTGCCGGACAGGTGGGCGGGCGCTACCGCGCCCGCCGGGCTCGACTCGGCCGCGGCTACGTAGAAGGCGAGCATGATCGCCGCGGGCGCGTTGATCGTCATCGACACCGACACCTTGCCCAGGTCGATCCCCGAGAACAGCGTTTGCATGTCGTCGAGCGTGTCGATCGCCACGCCTTCGCGCCCGACCTCGCCGAACGAGCGCGCGTGGTCGGAGTCGTGGCCCATCAGCGACGGCATGTCGAACGCGGTCGACAGCCCGGTCTGGCCATGGTCGAGCAGGTAGCGGAAGCGCTCGTTGGTCTCTTCGCTGGTGCCGAACCCGGCGAACTGGCGCATCGTCCACAGCCGGCCGCGGTACATCGACTCGTACACGCCGCGCGTGAACGGGTACTCGCCCGGCTTGCCGAGCGGGTCGTCGGGCCCGCCGATGCCGGGCGGCAGGTCCGCCTCGGTGTACAGCTCGCGGATCGGCTCGCCCGAGAGCGTGCGGTAAGCGGCGTCGTCCGCGTCCGGCTTGGCGGCGGTCGTAGCGCCGCCGCGCGCTGTGGGTGTCGCGTCAACTGGCATGACTAGGGATCTTACTGTGGGTTTCGACTACTCGTTACTGCGTTGACTCCGTTGAGCACGCGCGGTCTGCGGCGTCCTGCGGCGCCCTGGATGGATGGCGCGGCTTGCTGGGGGCTTGGGGGTTGACGAGGCATGTGTTTATAGTTATGGTCTGTTTTGCATTGGCATCCCACCTGGGGTGTTTTGGGTCGATAGATCGGGTTGTTGGGGTCGGTTGTTTGGGTGGCCTTCAGCGCTGACTTGGGCAGGATGGGAGAGGAGCCGGATCGGATGAATAGGGGTCTTGTTGTGTTGAGCAGCTCTGTTGGGGATGTGTCGGGTCTGGTTGCGCCTGATGGGCGGGCCGTAACTAGATGCGTCAGCAACGCTGACGCATCTCTCTCTCTCTCTCTCTCTCTCTCTCTTGGCCGGGCCGGCTAGCTAGCAAAGCCTTTCGCAGCGTCCGTGGCGGCGCTGCCTCTTCTCATCTGAGTTCCCAGAGCCGCGGCGTGCGCCGCAGTTCTTGTCATTCCCATTCGCCGGCGAGACTGTTCGCGCTGGTATGTGCTGCGGTGGTCCTGATGGGTGTGGCGAGTGTGCCGGCGTTTGCGTTGCAGGGTCATGCGTTTTCCTCGAGCTTTGGTTCCGCCGGGTCAGGCAACGGCCAGTTCTCGGGGCCGAACGGTGTCGCGGTCGACCAGAGCACCGGGAATGTGTACGTCGCTGACAGCGCCAACAATCGGATCGAGAAGTTCGGTCCGTCGGGCGCGTTCATCGCGGCGTTCGGTACTGCCGGCGCGGGTAACGGGCAGCTGAGCGATCCGACCCAGATCGCGGTCGATAACTCCGTCTCACCGGTCGCGGTGTATGTCGTGGACAGCGCCAACAACCGTGTCGAGAAGTTCTCGGCGGCGGGTGCGTACGTGTCGCAGATCGACGGTACGAGCGGCGCCACGCCGTTTGGGCAGTTGTATGGCGTCGCGGTTGGGACGACGGGGGATGTGTGGGTGTACCAGGCCAGCGGAGAGATCGACGAGTTCGACTCGACCGGTGTGTTCCTGATGTCGTTCCCGTGCCCCTGTGGCCCGAGCCCTGGGTTTGGCGTTGACTCCCACGGGAACGTTTATGCCAATTGGTATTACCATGTGTTCGAGAAGGTGTCCGGTCTTGGCGTGGATATCGGCACCGTCGATAGCTCGGGGACCGATACGGCGATTGGTGTTGCTGGCGATGATGAGCTGTATATCGACCAGGGCACTAGCATCGCGCACTACCCCGCCAGCTGTGACCCCTCCGCTGGGCGGTGTACGCCGAGTGACACGTTCGGCGCGAGCGGCACCGGCAGCATCGCCCAGGGCCAGGGTGTAGCCGTCGATGACGCCAGTGGCGTGGTGTATGTCGCTGACGCCGGCGATAACACGGTCAAGCTGTTCACGGAGGCGACGCTGCCGGATGCGGCGACCGGAGCGGCGTCGGGTGTGGCGT
>DATINL010000018.1:0-17503 GCA_035474295.1 Solirubrobacteraceae bacterium | reverse complement strand
CTAGCTGTCCTGCTCGCGGACTTAGTGAACGCGGGTGATGGGGGCTCGGCCGCCTGCGGCTGAGTGTGGTCGTTGGCGGTTGTAGAAGCGGATGAAGGATGCCAGGGCGCGGTCGCGGGTGGTGCTGTTGGCCCAGACGCGACCATGTGCCCATTCGGTGTCAAGGGTCTGAAAGAACCGTTCGATTTTGCCGTTCCAGCGCGGGGTGTAGGGCGGCGTGAGGATGTGGCGGGCGCCGAGCTCGGCCAGCGTGTCGCGAAACAGCCTGGCCTCGGAGTAGCACTTGGCGTTGTCAGACATCACCGCCTTGACCGGGCCGCAGCCCTGCTCGACAAACCAGGCGGCGGCGCGCTTGAGGGTCGCTGAGACGTTGATCGCGTTCTCGGCGCTGTGCAACTCGCAATAGGCCAGCCTGGTGTGGTCGTCCTCGACACCGATGACGACGGTCTTGCCGACCTGGCGGCTGCGGTTGGAGCGATCGCTGGTCGCCCAGTGCCCGGGCTGATCGAACTTCGCGACCGAGTACGCGTCGATGTGCAACAGGGCGCCAGCCTCAGCCCACTCATAGCGCCGAGACGGCTGACGCTCGCAAGAGCTGCGGCGTCGTGACTGGCCATGGCGATGCAGGACCTTCCAGATCGTCGAGCGATGCCGGCCGGTCAGAAACGTCAACCGCATCGGCCCCCAGTTCGTCTTAGCCCGCGCCGCCAGGATCGCCTGCTCCTGCTCGCTACTCAGCGCCCAAGGACAACTTCCAGGGACCGGGCGACGCGTCGACAAACACGCCCTACTGGCCCGCTCCTCCTCGCTGGCCTGCTTCCAGCGATGCCACCAGCGGTGCGCCGTGGCCGGCGCCACGCTGAGGGCCACGGCCGCGGCCCTCAACGTCGACCCCTGCTCCATCAACCTGACCAGCTCAAGACGCCCAGCCAGTCCGAGCTTGCACCTACCGTCTTCCATGTCCGGCTCCTTTCGGGAGTTCAGTCCTCGCAGACCGAACCTTCCGCCGGGGGCCGGACACCCCCTCTCAACCGTTCACCAAGTCCGTAGGCAGAACAGCTAGCGCG
Source organism: Solirubrobacteraceae bacterium (assembly GCA_035474295.1). Classification (GTDB taxonomy): domain Bacteria; phylum Actinomycetota; class Thermoleophilia; order Solirubrobacterales; family Solirubrobacteraceae; genus Palsa-744. The sequence goes on along the minus strand of DATINL010000018.1, from coordinate 16,436 downwards.
CCGTCGAGCGCGTTCAGCAGCCGATCCGTCGCGGCTGTGTCGCGCACGCTGATGCGCACGTGGCGCGGCTCGCCGAGTGCGGCGCCGGGCGCGACACGCACGCTGGCGCGCTCCAGACGTGCTGCCAGCTCGCCGCCGTCGAGCTCGGCGTGCGCCACCCACAGGAAGTTAGCCTGGCTGTCGCTCACCTCCAGCCCGCGCGTGCGCAGCGCGGCGGTCAGCCGCGCTCGTTCATCGCTCAGCTTGCGCGCACGTCTCGCGACCAGCTCGGTGCAGCTCTGCAGCGCTTGCAACGCCCCCGCCTGCGAGATCTCGCTGACACCGAGATCGGGCTCCAGCTCGGCCAGCAGCTCCTCCGAGCCCGGTCCGCCGATCGCGTAGCCGACGCGCAACCCCGCCAACCCCCACGCCTTGGAGAAGCTGCGGAACACCAGCAGCCGCGGGAAGCGCTCCAGCAGCTCGATCGACGCTGCCGCCGGCTGCGCGTCGGCGAACTCCACGAGCGACTCGTCGAGCAGCAGCGCCACGCCCTCCGGCAGCCCGCTCAACAGCCGCTCGAGCTCGCTCGTAGCCAACAGCTCCCCGGTCGGGTCGTTCGGGCTCGCCAGCGCGATTGCGCGCGTGTGGTCGCCGTGTGCGGCTTCCAGCAGCGCGTCGATACCGCCATCGATCGGCACCGCGCGGCCGTGCGCCCGGCGCGCCATGATCGGGAACAGCGGGTAGGACGGCCACGCCATCAGCAGCTCCTGGCCGGGCTCGATCAGCGCGCGCGTCGCCGCCGTCAGCAGCTGACCGGCGCCGTTGCCGATGATCAAGCGCGACGACGACACGCCGTGGCGCTCGGCCAGCACGTTGCGCAGCTCCGTGCCGCGCGTGTGCGGGTAGCGCTGCAACCCGCGCCTGGCCACGTACGTGATCGCGCTCACCACCTCGGAGTGGGGCAGCTCCGGCCAGGTGGTGTGCGACAGGTCGAGCGCATCCACGCGCGTCAGCGCCTTGCGCTTGCGCTCGGCCGCCTGCTCGCGCAGATCCCCGTTGATCTCCTCCTCGGAGAGACCCTCGAACTGACGGTAGTAGTCGAGCAGACCCATGGCTGGCAGGCTAGCGAGCGTGCCGCACGGCGCCGTGGCCATCAGCGCCGCCGAGCGCGCCGCTCACGCTCCGCCGCCGCCGGAAAACGTGCTGGAGCCGGGGCCTTGGATCACCACGAACCAGAACGCGAAGATCAACGCGCACACCGCCGCGGTGATGCCGAACACACGCCCGAGCACGCCTGAGCGCTGGTCGTGGCCGGCGGCGCGCCGTACGAGGATCCATGCCTGGTCGAGCCTGCGCAGCACCATCAACGCTCCGAACAGCAGCGCGAACAGCGCCGCGAACGACACCAGGATGCCGAGGCCCACGCTGCCGGTGAGGTAATTCACCTGCGACCCCGCCCACAAACACGCCAGCGGGATCGGTCCCCAGCACAGCAGGCTCAGCACGATCATCGCCGCCAGCAGCACACCGGCGAACGACCCATCGAGGCGCTGACGCGAGTCGCTCCCGCGCTTGGGCAGCGCCCGGAAGCGAACCGGCGCCGTGCCGGGTCGCCGTCCGACGAACAAACCGCCGTTATCGCTTGGGTCGCTGCGCATCGCTATCTGTGTCTATATTCGCAGCTCGCGCCGCGGCTCGCCATCACCGAGCGTCATCACGCGCGTGCGCCTGGGGGATCACCGAGCGTCATCACGCGTCCGCGCCGGGGCGTTCACGCGCGTACAGCGAATCGAGCAGCTCCGCGTAGCGCTCGGCCACGACGTTGCGCTTGACCTTCAACGTCGGCGTCAGCTCGCCCGTTGCCTGCGTCAGATCGTGCTCGAGAATCGCAAACCGCTTGACCTGCTCGACCTGGGCGTAGCGCGAGTTCGCGCGCTCCACCTCCTTGGCGATCAACTCGCGGATCGCCGGCTCGCGCGACAGCGACGGAATATCCTCGGGCAGGTTGTGCTCGCGCGCGTACGCGGGAATCTCCTCCTCGTCGAGCGTGATCAGCACGACCGGATAGGGTCGCTGATCGCCGTGCATCACCGCCTGGGAGATCCAGCGGCACTGCTTGAGGTCGTTCTCGATGTTCGCCGGCGTCAGGTTCTTGCCGCCCGCGGTGATGATGATGTCCTTCTTGCGCCCCGTGATCGACAGGTACCCGTCCTCGTCGATCGACCCGAGGTCGCCGGTGTGCAGCCACCCGTCCTCGACCGCCCCGAAGCTCGCATCCGCGTTCTTGTGGTACCCGTCGAAGATGTTCGCCCCCTTGATCAGGATCTCCCCGTCAGCAGCGATCCGCAGCTCGACGCCGGGCAGCGCGCGCCCGACCGTGCCGAAGCGGTGGTCGGCGATCGTCGACGCCGTTGCTGCCGTGGCCGTCTCGGTCATCCCGTACCCCTCCAGCACCGGCACGCCGCACGCCCAGAAGAACTCGAGGATCTCCGACGCGATCGGCGCCGCGCCGGTCGTCGCCTGGCGCAGGTTTCCGCCGAAGATCGCCCGCACGTTCTTGAACAGCTGCTCGTCGGCCTCGTCGAACGGCGCTTGCAGCTCCGCGGGGATCGGCTCGCCGCGCACCATCATGTCGCGCACCTTCCCGCCCAGTTCGATCGCCGCGCGCGCACGCTCCCGCTCCTCGGGCGACTGCGACTCGATCGCGCCGTGCGCGAGCGTGTAGACCTTCTCGAAGATACGCGGCACCGACGGCAGATACGTCGGGCGCACCTCCATCAGCTCCGCCACGATCTGCTTGGTGTCGCCCCCGAAGTACGCGATCGCGCAGCCAAGCTCGAACGCCACCAGCTGCACCAGCAGCGCGAACGCGTGCGCAAGCGGCAGGAACAGGTAGATCACGTCGTCGTCTTCCAGCTGCCCCGCGCTCAGCACCATGTCGAGGATCGCCCGGTAGTTGCGATGACTCAGCACGCACCCCTTCGGCGGGCCGGTCGTGCCGGATGTGTAGATGAACGTGTACGGATCCTCCGGGCGCAGCCCCGCACGCCGCGCGTCGAGCTCGGCTGCCGGCCGGGCGCGCCCGCGCTCGCGGATCTCCGTCAGCGTGAGCGCCGGCAGCGGCGGTTCGCCCGCCGGCTGGTCGATCACGATCACCGTGCGCAAACCGGATAGCTGGTCGCGGACCGCCGCGAGCTTGGTGAGCTGTTCGGAATCCTCACAAACGATCACCGCTGCATCGGAGTCGGAGATCACCCACAGACACTCCTCGGGCGAGTTGGTGGGGTAGATCGGCACCACCACCGCCCCGGCCATGCTGATCGCCGCATCCACGTATGACCACTCCGGGCGTGTGCCCGCGAGGATGCACACCCGCTCGCCAGGGTCCACGCCCAGGTCGATCAACCCGAGGCCGATCTCCTGCACGATCTCGCCGACCTCTGCGTATGTGATGTCCTGCCACGCGCCATCCTGCTTGTAGCGCACGGCCGGTCGATCGGCGTGCTGAGAAGCCGCGCGCGGGATCAGGTCCGCGATCGTGCGCGACCCCTGGCTTGACGCCGCGGTGCTGGCCTCCATGTGTCTCCTCCTAGATCAGGCTGCTGGAACTGCTGATCTTAGGCTCTTTCGGCGGGTCGGCCCCGCGCGGCGGCGCGTCAGGCTTTCAGCGGCGCGCGCCGCTGCACAGGCGACGCGTTGCGCAGATTCGCCAGGAACAGGCTCTTGTCGATCCGGCCCTTGAAGATCGGCACCCCCAATTCCAGGCACTTCGAAAGCACTTCTCGGCGTCCAAGTCCTGCTTCGCGCGCGAGCTCGGTGGGCGTGAGGTGGTTAGCCATCCAGGAATTCCTCCTGTCGAGATAAGTGTTCCCCAACACGTATACCGCCGTCGGCGGACAACCTCAACCGGAATCCCTGCAATTTGCAGCGCTAACAACGAATGTTTCTCAAACTGGGTTCGGCACGTCGAGCGCCACGTGGCGCACCCCGAAGCGCTCCACCAGCAGCTCACCGAGCCGTCTGACACCGAATGTCTCCGTCGCGTAGTGCCCAGCTGCGATGAAATGCACCCCCGCTTCGCGCGCCTGGGCCATCACCCGCTCGGCGGGCTCGCCGGTCAGGAATGCGTCCGCACCCGCCGCGATCGCTTCGTCGAGATACCCCGCTCCCGCGCCGCTCACGATCGCCAAGCTGCGCACGCGCGCCGGGCCTGAGTCGAACACGAGCGGCTCGCGCGCGGTGACGTTGGCTACGCGCTCGAACAGCTCGGGCGCGGGGATGCCGTCGCTGTTGTCATCGCCGACGCCGACGCCGACGCCGACGCCGTCGATCCGCGCGATGCACCCGATCGGCTGCCCGCGGTGCGCCGCGAACGGCGTGGTCGCGCTGGCTCCGAGCGCGTGTGCGAGCAGCGCGTTGTTGCCGAGCTCGGGGTGCGCGTCGAGCGGCAGGTGGTACGCCGCGAGACTCATATCCGCGTCGAACAGCAGCTGCAGCCGACGCTTGAGCTGCGCGTCGATCGCCGTTGGCCCAGACCCCCAGAAGATGCCGTGGTGTACCAGCAGCAGCTCCGCGCGCTCCTGCGCCGCAAGCTCGAACAGCTGCGCGTGCGCGCTCACGCCGGTGGCGATCGTCTGCACCTGCTCGCGCCCCGGCACCTGCAGCCCGTTGGGGCAGTAATCCTCGAAGCGCCCTGGCTCGAGCAGCCGGTCGAGCTCGGCGATGATCTCCGTCAGCGTCGATGACATGGCGCGACCTTAGCGGTATGGGATACTTGGCTCTCATCGGGGCGTGGCGCAGCCTGGTAGCGCGCACCGTTCGGGTCGGTGAGGTCCACGGTTCAAATCCGTGCGCCCCGATACTTTTTGTCTGCAAATACGGGCGAAACAGGCTCGGATGATTGTGGCGCGATCAGAGCAGAGCCCGCGGAATCTGGCGGTCGCGCGACAACGCCGCGTCCTACCCAATCGAGTGCCCGCCTCTGCGGCCGGCTATGACGAGCTGAATACGAGCAGCCGTAGCCCCGCGTCGTACTCCTCAAGCTCGCGCAGGTGCCCGTGGCGGGCGTCCCAGGCGCAGTCTTGAAGGTCGCGTTGGACCGCCTCTACGACACGGTTGACGACTAATGGGGGCATCCGTGCGAAGCCGGAAGTCGAGCTGCGTGCTTGGGCGTCAAGTACCCGCTCGGGGTGAGCCCAGAAGGAGCCGAGCGTCCAGTCCGGTGTGTCGCGGGGAATGGGAATCTCCCGGACATCGACCTCTGCGTCGAGCCACCGCGCGAGCGTTTGCGGCGTTGGAAAGATACGCCGGTCCAGCTCGGCGACCTCGGGCAGGTAGTCAGCCATGAGCCACATGCGGGCGCTGACCTGCGGGTCGAAGGTGAGGATCACGACTGGGCCCCGTGAGACGCGGCGCAGCTCTCTGACGCCTCGCTCCTGATCGCCGTCCCAGTGGTGGATCGTCAATATCGCCATCGCTGCGTCAACGCTCTGATCTTCCAGCGGCAGCGGGTAGGCTCCGGAAGGGATCGCAGGCGGCAGCCTCGGGTCGCGCTGAGCGATCATTACCTCGCTTGGCTCAACCGCGATGACGTGCCGGTCGCGCGGCTCGTACGAGCCCGCGCCGGCACCGACGTTTACGATCGTGCGCGCTTGGCCCAGCGCCGCGTGGATGAGCGTCGCAATGCCGGGGTCTTCCCGGCGGGTCGCGGCGTACTGCGCGCCGATCGAGTCGTAGCGGGTGTCGAACATCAGCGCGCGTGATCCTCTCACAAGCCGATGGCCGGGCGAACGTCACCGGGGCCGACCACGAGCACTTCAAGGTTCGATGCCGACCTGATATTCTTACTCTCATCTATAAGTAAGGAGATTTCTGGTGGACGCTTCTGCGCGTTTGACATCGAAGGGGCAGGTCACGATTCCGAAGGTTGTTCGCGATGCTCTGGAGCTCCATGAGGGTGATGAGGTCGTGTTTCGCGTGGAGCGTATGCGGGCGATTGTCGCCAAGACGCCGGACTTCATCGGGATGGCTGGATCAGTCGTTGTCCCGGCGGCCAAGCGGGGTACGTCTTGGGATGAGGTTTTGCGTCAGACGCGGCGAGTGCGCGCGGAGAAGCGACGCTGAGGGCTTTCCTCGACACGAACGTTCTCGTCCGGCATCTGACGGGCGACCCGCCGGAGATGGCCGTGCGAGCGACTGCGCTGTTGGCGGGGAATGAGCATCTGTTGCTGTGTGATCTCGTGTTGGCGGAGTGCGTCTATGTCCTCGAGTCGTTCTACGAGGTCGGACGAGCGCGGGTCGCCGAGCTGATGCGAGCGGCGTTCGCATTGCCGTCGATCTCCGTAGTCGATGTCCAAGTGTTGTTGCGTGCGCTTGAGGTTTACGAAGTTGAGCGCCTCGACTTCGCCGAGGCGTACCTTGTTGCCAGTGCAGAGGCCACGGGCGTGAGGACGATTCTGTCCTTTGATCGTACGATTGACCGCGTAAAGACAGTGTCGCGCGTTGAGCCGTAGCGTGAGACGCTTTCGCATCTCAACGTACGTGTGTTCGGTATGGCATACACCCGGTCTCGACACGCACGAGGCCCGATCTCGGGCTGGTATGGCGGTTGCAAAACGGTTGCAAAGAGTCGGAAACCCGTTTGTTCAAGCCAACTTGAACCGTTCGCCCCGATATTCCGCAGGTCCGCGAATAGCCCCGAATACGGGCGAAAAGCCGCGAAAACGCTGGACTCGCGGGAGCCTGTCGCTTGTGTTCGCGGCTGTTCGTGGCACTTGGACCGCAAAGGGACCGCAGCGACAGCCGAGACGGACCGCAAATGGACCGCAGCTTGGCGACGATGTGGAGGGCATGGGTCTCTCAAGCGCTGATACGATGTCACTCCGCCCCGCCGCACAAGAGCTCTTGTCGAGCATTCGTCCGTACATGGGAACGCAGAGACTGGAACTGCGGCTCAGTATTTTGGCAGGGCGAGCAGGTTGTCGTTCCACACGCCGTCGGCATGAGTGCGCAGGTAGGGCGCGCCGGGGCCTTGCATCACCACGCCGACGTAGACCCATGTGCCGTCGTTGGCCACGACGGCCTGGTTTGTCTTGCTCTCCTGCAGCCAGTTGACGACCGCCTGGCGTGTGCTCTGGCCGGTCTCCGACGTCGAGGTCTGCCGCCACTTGACGTTTGCGACGTGTTGGTGGTCTTTGCCTCCCAGCAGATGTATGGCGGTGATCTCGATCATCGGTGTCCTCTGGTTGCTCTTGCTAGCGCTGTGTTGGCTGACCGTCCGCCATCCTACGTGGGGCGGCGCGCCTTCGGATCGGGCCTCGGTGCGCGCGTGCGCACGCCGGTCGCGGCCGGGCCTAGCGGCCTGCTGGAGGTTGGGTTTCGGCGCCGCTCCGATTGCCCGGAGGCTGATCGCCATGCGTCGGCGGGTGCCCGGCGGGACCGCCTGGCGACGATTGGGGTGGATTGTAGGGCTGCGCCCAGTTGGGCCAGTTGCGGATCTCGGCGCTCCTGCGCTCGATCTCCGCGCCGAGGCTTCCATCGCTCATGATGTCTCCGTCCTTTCGAGGCTGGAATCGTTGCCGGGTGTCTTGACCTGCAGACCGTGCTCGTTCTGAACGCGTGTCAGCAGGTCCATCACCAGGTACTCGTGCACGCGGTAGGCAGGGCGACGTTGGCGAAGCTCGGGTGCCTCGCTGTCGGTCAGCCGCGGCTGACCCGTCTGCGCCGACCATTTAAGCAGGGTGCCGTCGGGGTGCTTTCGCCGCTCCCACGTAAACAGTTCCTCATAGCGGCGCGGGGCAACCCCGACGAACGGCTCGAATGCCACTTTGCGCTCGCTCGGGGAGCCTTTGGCGACCACCAGTGCGTCGCTGTGGAGCATCGCCGCCTGGCTCTTAATGTACGGCGCGAGGAACACGCAGTTACGGATGCCCGCGCCGATGATATGCCGGGCGCAGTTGTGGCACGGGAACGTCGTCACGTATAGCGAGGCGCCAGCCACGGCTCGACCGTTGCGGGCCGCGTCGAGGATCGCCGACATCTCCGCGTGCATCGCCCGGCCGAACTCGGTCAGGTCACCCAAGCGTGTCTCGAGGATCACCGACAGCAGCTCGTCGGGGTCCACCTCGGCGCTGAGCCACTTGCGCTCCTCCTCGTTCAGCGCCTCGGCGATCTCCTGGGCGATCTCGCGCTGCATCCGGTCGTTCGTGTCGATCGCGATCTCTTCTTCGCTCTGGCCGAAGCGGAACTCGCGCTGGTCAGGGACGCCCGGCACGTTCGAGCCCTCGCGGTAGACCCCACCGCCGGGCTTCGGCACCTCGTTGGTGCCGAGCGCGATCACCTCACCCTGCTCGGTTACGAGCGCTGCGCCGACCTGTCGGCCGGGCTCGGCGGACATCCGTGCCGCGCCATATGCCTGGAACAGCGCATACTCGTCCTTCGTCGGAGACTGGAACGGGTTCGCAAGCACGACCTCCAGCAGGCGCTCGAGGTGCGCGGCCGTGTTCGCGTCGCTGCTAGCGTCCACGAACAGGTCGGCGCGGTGGAACGTGTCACGGACATCCTGCCCGTAAGGGCCGTCCTCCGACTGGTCGCGGCGCAGCAGCTCGGCTGTGGCGACCTGCCACTTCGAGGTATCCGATGAACGGCGGGATTTCTTGATCGCCTCGTGCAGCCAGGAGGCGCGCTCGTCATCGGGGGTGTAGGCGGCGATCAGGAAGAACCGCGAGCCGTAGACGCGGCGAAGCGTCTGCACCTCGGCGGGGGTCTTCAGCTGGCGCAGCACCCAGGCGCACCGGGTGAGTGGCTCGCCTGCGGCCGCGAGCGCCTCGCGTTGGGCGAGAATCGTCGCGCTCGCCAGCAGCGCCAGCGCGTCCGGGCGCTCCCATTCGCGGCGCAGCCGGTCACCTGCATCCATGTGCGTTGAGATATAGACGTCGCGCTTGGCCTTGTCATCCAGCGGCTCATCCCACTCGATCTCCCGGAGCAGTGCGCTGAGATGGATCTCCCTGGTTGTGTAGGCCATTTGCTCGAGGGCGAGGTGAAGCAGCTCGCTGACGCGCTCGATGTCGGTCCCGAGCGCGCCGATGAGGCCGAACACAAGCTCGGTTTCGGCGATCTCGTGGTCGCGCGCGACCGCCTCCAGCTCATCGGCACTCACGGCTGCTGCGAGCGAGGCCGGTGCCGGTTTGCGGCGGGCGCGCGAGCTCATCGGGTGCGTCGTCGATGAGCCGGAGCTGGCATCCGAGAAGCCTATCCATCGGTTAGGACACAGATGGGGTGGTCAGAGACCGGTGCGTCAAAAAGCGATTCGGCGCAAGTATTCTCGGCAGGCGCGGTCACACTCGCCTGGCGCTCCGTGCCTTGAGATCACAGCGCTTGCCGACAGGCGTGCCGGCCTTGCAAACTCATGGTTCGCTGAGGTCGCGATCCCGCGAGCTTGCCCAGTCACTTCCATAACATTGGCCTCAACGTACGTCTGTGCGGTATGGCATACACCCGGTCTCAACACGCACGAGGCCCGATCTCGGACTGGTATGGCGGTTGCAAAACGGTTGCAAAGAGTCCGAAACCCGTTTGTTCAAGCCAACTTGAACCGTGCGCCCCGATATTCCGCAGGTCGGGGGTGTGCGAACAGCCGCGAACCGAACAGCCGCGAACAGGGCGAAAGCTAGAAGGTGGCGGGGCTCGCGCCGCAGCGCGGCCGGGCCGATCTAATGGGCTTTGCGGCCAGCTCTACCGCTCGCGCGGCCATGCCTCGACTTCCGAGATGCGGTAGCGGTTCAGGCCGTGCGTATGGATGTGTGGAAGCCCGCGTCGTTGTTGAAGTTCGAAATGGCCACATTCAAGGAGACCGCGTACTCCTAAGTGATCAACGAGATTCTTCGTCGTTGGGTTAACGACGATCTTCAACGAATGTGATTATTGTCGATCCGTACTTTCCAGATCATGATGAAATCATGGAATCGGATCCGCTATTGAACATATTTAGGGATGACTTGTATATATCGCTTAACCCCGAAACTTACCGGCGCCCTGGCGATCGGGATGGCTCTGATCTTTTCGATCTGCGGGTGGTTGTCATTCGCAAAGCAGGCCTCCGAAGGCATACAGGGGGGGTGCTCTGGTTGACGACGGCATTCGGTGTAACTTGTCATACAACGCGCACGGGACGGCCGAGGGGCTAGCACCGCGTGCCGGAGCGAGCGTCGTGCGTGGTTAGAGAAGTCGGTCTATCTTGATTCAGTTGGTGCTGGTGCGAGGTGGCGCCGCAGCCATGTGCTCACATCGTGTTGGCTCCATGTGCTGGTAGAACTCGGTCTCGCCGAAGCCGGCTGCTGGCGCGTGCAGCGCAGACTCAGCTAGGTCGACCTTCGTGATGTGCATGAGGGTAGAGGTGCGACCGTGCTTGCTTAGGTCGAGAGGGCTGAAGCTGCCCGTTCAAGGTCGCCGCGGTCAACGACTCGCTCCACGAGAAAGCCGGCCTCCTCTGAAGCTGCCAGGGCTCGTAGCTCGCTGTCGGTGAGCGGTCGATACAGGACGCGGTATTCGCCGCGCCGTAGGCGCAGCCACGGCGCTCGTCCTGCCAGGGCCTTGATGTCGAGGTTCGCCGGCTGGGGCTCGGCGGCGAGATCGTTATCGAGTAGGTCAAGCAGCCGGCGTCGGCTCTTGTGGTCGATGCGTCGCAAGTCGCGCAACGCGCGCTTGGAAAGCTCGACACGGTGCATCTAGATCGAGTTCAACTGGCTCTAACGCTCACGTATGGACTCGTCTGTTTCAAGCTCGGCGCGGACGTCCGTGAGCGAGATAGTTTCCCCGGCCGCTAGCTCGGCGTCGACGGCCGCCATACCATCGACGAACTGCGGCGCGTGGGAAAGCACGAAATCCTCGAACTCCTCGGAATCAACGGGGAGCATGTAGACCACTGGGCGTCCACGGCGCGTGACCAACGCTGGCTCCTTCTTCTGCTCGATGTCGTTGATGATCGAGCTTGCGTGTCTGGCTAGCTCACGAACGCCGATAGTGCTCATCGCCGGGCTCCTTCGGATGTACATCCTAATGTACGCACAATGCTACCACGCCCCCCGGTGGCGAGCTATTAGTTTCGGCGGACGCTCGTTCGAGATGGCATACGCCTGGTTCCGGCGGACGCGACGCCCGGTACGGATGCGGCCTGCGGACCGCAATGGGACCGCAGGCGGCCAAACCCCTCGTGTTCGCTGGTTCTCTAACCGTTCGCCCTGATCTGAGAGCACGTCAGGCAGGCTGCCACAGCTCGATCCGATTGCCCTCGGGATCGGTGACCCACCCGAATCGACCGACACCCTCCATGTCCTGCGTCTCTTCAGCCACCTCCGCTCCCTTGGCGCGAAGTTGTGCGAGCATCGCCTCCAGGTCGCGCACCCGGAAGTTGATCATCGTCTGCTGGGCACGGGACCCGAAATAGTCGGTCTCGGACTCGAACGTCGCGAACACCGTGGGCCCGGCTTCCTGACGCCACAGGCCGTTCTCATCGGCGTCCAGGCCTAGGCAATCGCGATACCACGCGTTCAAAGCCACCGGGTCGGCGGCGCGCATGAAATATCCACCGATTCCGAGCACGCTTTCCATGTAACTATCTTGCCAGGCGAATCGGTCACCCCAAGCTATCCTCGCTCCAAGAATGATTCGGATCTCGCCGTGTCTCTTGGATGGTCAGCAACCAAGGCTGACTGGTATGCCTCCGGGCTCTCGAAAGCGCTCGGGTCTCGAGCCGGAACGATTCACGAGTACCTCGCTCCCGCTGCCGATGCCACACCCTGAACCGCTGTCTCCAGCGGGGAGCGCATGAGCGTTCTGGCCCTCATCCTGCAGGGCGTGGCGGCGCTTGCCGGCGCAGTTGTACTACGGCTGGGCGTCGATGAGATAGTCGGCCGTTGGCAGCAGCACATCGAAGCAGAGGTCGAGGCGGTGCTCGCTTCGCTCTCGGATGGGGTGCGGGCTGAAAGGGCTGACGACTGGCGCAGCGCTCGCTATGCGCTGGCCAGGAGGCCCATAAGCATGGCCCTTTGGACGCGACGGTTTCGCCGTACGGTCAGCGAGCGCCCCGCCGACTTGTCACTACTGCGCACGCTTGACGCCAAGATCGGCGCCAGCGGCATGCTGTTCGTCATCACCGTGATCGTTATGTTCGTCGTCGCCGTGCTCGTCCCCACCGGCGCCATCATCGCGATGGTCGTCAACGCCGCCGGTGTGGACGACGTGGTCAGCATCGGCGACGCTCTCAGCAACGCCGTCAGCGGAGCCGTCAGCAGCATCGTTGGCAACGGCGTCGACAACGCCGTCAACAGCGCCGTCGGCATCAGCCTCAGTGGCATTGCTGGCGGCGCAGCCTTCGTGTATGCCGTTGTGTGTGTCTTTTTGGCTGTCCAGTTCCTGGTCGTCAGTGTGGAGCAGTTCCTGGGCCTCATCGCCGTGTATGCGACCCGGTCTTTTGCGGCCCGGCGGGGCAAAGGCAAGCGAACCGGGTAGCGTTCGTCGCGGGTGGAAGCAACCGGGCTGACGCTCGGCTTCCGCTTTGCCTGACGCGAGCGGGCGTGCGCTGCTCGTGCAATCTACGGGGCGAGGCGGAACGGGGGGTAGCGGTCGGTGACCAGCACGTGTGCGTATGCGATCACGCGGTTCGTCCAGCGGCCGACGCCGACGAGGAAGTCGAACATCCCGCGCGGGAAGCGACCGGTGAACAGGATCACGAACCAGGCTGCGATCACGACGAAGAACGCGGCGATGTAGAGGAAGAACAGCACCACGTAGTGCGGGATGGCCAACAGCCACTTGACCAGCGGCAGCCAGCGGTTGAGGTCGTTGCGCGCGTCCGGATAGGCGAAGTCGAGCTGCACCGCCTGATGCTCGTCCGTGGAGGGGTAGCGGTCGTCCATCAGTGCGAGGTAGACCCCGACCCGGGCGGAGAATCGCATCAGCTGAAGGTTCCAGTCAAACCACCAGCGCGGGTACTTCTGCCGGAACAGGATCAACAGCAGCGTGGGTAGCACGACCAGGCCGGCAACGCCAACAGCACCGGCGGTCCTCCCGCCACCGTAGGCGTAACCGCCGCCCTCGATGAGCGCGAGCACGATCCCGATCGGGATCACCATGAACAGGCGGAAGAAAGTGGTCAGACGGTTGAGCGGGCGGTCCGGGTAGTCAACCGAGTACTGCACGGGATACGGCGCGTCAGGATTCATAAGGTGCCTTTCTTTGGAGTGTACGGCGTACACTCCGTGGGGCGAACTATAGGTGTACGATGTACACTTGTCAAGGTCAATGACAACAAACCAGAAGATCGCCACCCGGAAACCGCTGAGCAGCGCTCGTGTGCTGCAGGCCGCCGTCGCCCTCGCCGACGAAGCCGGGCTCGAAGCGTTCAGCATGCGCGGGCTCGCACAGGAGCTCGGCGTCGTGCCGATGGCGCTCTACAAGCACGTCGCCAACAAGGAGCAGCTCCTCGATCGCATGGTCGACATCGTCTTCAGCGAGATCGAGCTCCCTCCCGGGGATCTCGACTGGAGGTCCGCCATGCAGCGCCGGGCGATCTCGACGCGCGACGCGCTGAAGCGCCACAGCTGGGCGATAGGGATGATGGAGTCGCGGCACCCAGGGCCGGCGAACCTGCGAAACCACAACGCGGTGATGGGCTGTCTGCGGGAGGCGGGCTTCTCGTTCGAGCTGGCGATCCACGCGTACTCGGTCCAGGACGCTTACATCTACGGCTTCGCCCTGCAGGAAAACGATCTCGGGTTCGAGACTCCCGACAGTGCCGGAGAGGCCGCTCAGCGCAGGGCAGAGACGATCGGTGCGCTCGAGAACTACCCGTATCTCGTCGAGATCGTCACGAAGCTCCCCGAGTCCGGGTACGACAGCGCCGTCGAGTTCGCATGGGGGCTCGATCTGATCCTCGACGGACTCGACCGGCTGCGCCGCGAAGCTTGAGTCGCCGCGTCGTTGCGATCGGGTTGGCTGCAGACGCTCGCTCCGGACGAGCTACGCGTATCGGCCAATGCTCAATTAGCTCCCGTAATGCTCAGTGCGGCAGCGGTATCGATGAAGTCGGGGTAGAACTCGTCTCGCCGAAGCCGGCCGCCGGCGCGGGAAGCGCCGACTCTGCGAGATTGATCTTGGTGACAGATGCGAGGGTGCTGGTGTCGAGGCCGGTCACCTCGGCAGCGGTAGCAAGGGAGTCGGCGAGATCGAGCTCAGGGCCAGTGGCCCGACTGGGTGGTTCGAGTAGAGTGAATGAGTATGTTCGTCGGAATCAAATCGGTATATGATCCCGGGGCCGTTGGGCTGAGCCGATGACTGGTTAGATCTCGAGCGATGAGGGGAGAGCTGATGATGTCGTTCCGATCCGGGATTGCGATGCCTTCGGTGCGCCTGGCGTCGTTGCTTCTCGGTCTAGCCGGACTGCTTCTCCTGTCCGCGACGATGCCGGGCTGGGCCGATTCTGCAAAGGCTTCTGGCATTGCAAGCCCGGGGTTCGCGGTGAGCGGCTTCGCCATCGACTTTTCCACCGGTAACCGGTTTGGTCCGATGGGACTGGCGTTTGACAGTCACGGCAAGCTGTTCGCGATCGATAACACCGATAATAATCTCTACGCGTTCTCAGCGGCACGGCCTGGCGGTCATCGAAATCTTCACGCGCGACGGTGGCCACGCAATCGTCGGCTACGGGATGCAGCCCCACCCTGACGGCTCGTTTACCATCAACGTCTATGACCCAGATGACCCATACAAGCCGCTAGAGAATAGCGATGGTGTGGAGCACGACGCACGACTCGTAGCTGACCAAATCTATGTCGACCCGAACGGCAGCTGGAGCTTCACCGGCGGGATCGGGACAACTTGGTCTGGTCCCGCTATCGACATGCGCTTGATGTCGTTCAAGTCGCTCAGCGGCCGGCTGAACCCGTTCGCCGACGAGCATGGATACCTCACCACCCTCGGACCGATAACCCAGCTGGAGGACAGGAGCGGCCATAGCCTCTATGACGCCCAGGGCAACCTCACGTCCGGCGCACAGCGTCCACTGGGCGTCTACCTCGCCAACTCGATCACGGGTATCGCGCCGTCCGCCGGTGCCGCCTCCACGGGACTGTTGCTGCAAGCCGGCGGTCGCTACCTGGAGACCATCGGCGCGGGAACCATCGACTTCGCAGGCGAACATCGCAACGGCGAGGTCACGACCGTCGGCGGCAAGCTCACCATCGCGTCAGCAGGGAAGGTAATCGAAGTGATCCCAAACCACGCCGGCGCAGGCAAGCTCGAGCTCACCGACCACAACAAGCGCGGGCAGACGACTATCGCTGTATCCGGTCAGCTCGCAGGTGAGCTACGACTTCAGGCTGGCACGACCACAACCGTTACTGCCGGCCAGTCCGCAACGCTCACAGTCTCGATCAGCCGTGCGGGACTGGGCCAGCCACCGCAAACGTTCAGCTTCACACGGATCCATCTTCTCGCCGGACAGCACCTCAGCCTCGGCTCGCTGCGAACACTCAACTTGGCTGCTCCACGCATGCACGCGACGCTCTCGCGCAGCGGACACCGCAAGACCATCACGCTCACCAACCGCACACGACGAGCCAGCATCGCAATCGTCAGTGCCTCAGCCAAACACACCAAATCACGCGTACATGTCATCCTCCGCCTACGCACCAGCGCGGGCCGTGGCTCCCACGTCATCGTCATGCTCAAGGGCGCTGGCTCGGCCACCACTATCCGCCGAGTCGCCAGACGCCGCCTGGCCATCTCTGTCCTGCTCCCCAGACAACGACACGCACACACTCTACGCGTATGGACAGTAGCGCTCACGCGAGCCGGCCAGGCCAGCCAGGTGATGAAAGCCACAGTCTCCGTCCACTAGGTACAGTCGTCGTACTCTGGCTTGTGGCGGTGCAAGGGCGGAACCGCTAACGCCACTCGCTACGACGCGCTACGCAGGCGTGCTTCTTTCACATCCGCTCCACCTGGCCGGTGGACTGACCTCGTCGCTCAGACATAGCTGCGTTTGTCGACCCTCGCCCAGGACCATTAAGGACCTTCTGAGCACATGGGACCCGCAGATGCGCCAATGGGCCTGACGAAGTACATCGTCGAGCTAAGCCTTGATCCACCGTTCTTTGGTGGGGAGTCGTCCGGGGCTGAGATTTAGATGACCTCCTGAGCGGGCAGAAAGCTGTCGTGTCGGGCGACGGCGGGCCTGCAACAGGAGGTCACCCTCATGGTGCATGGTCTGCCGGACAGCACGAGGGTTGTGTTCGATGACGAGCGGGTGGTCGCGAACGCGGGTGTGGTGCTGCCGGCGCTGCTCGCGTCGAGGCTGGGGATCGAGGCGCTCGTCGATGACTGCGTCGGCCTCGACGACCGTCCGGGTGGCGCGAATCCGGGCCGCAAGGTGATGACGATGTCTCGGCGATGGTGTTGGG
>DATINL010000017.1:0-111201 GCA_035474295.1 Solirubrobacteraceae bacterium | reverse complement strand
GCGGCTGCCCTATGTGAATCCGGTCAACACCGCTGCGCTGAACTACGCGCTCAGGCGAGCGCCAGGTCCAGCAGTTTGTCGTGCCGCGCGCGCCAGGAGTTGTGCGCGATGAACTCGGCGCGCTGCGCTTCTGAGGCCCGGCCCGCGGCGAGCGCTGCGCGCGCCGCCTCGACGTAGGCGGCGGGCCTGTCGGCGAGGCGCACGCTCGAGTGCACGCCCCGCACAGGCGGTAGATCGGCGGCCACCACGGGCAGGCCCGCGGCCAGGTACTCGTACAGCTTCAGCGGGCTCATCGCACGCGTCAGCGGCAGGTCGTCGTGGGGGATCAGCCCGACGTCGGCCGCGCGCACGAGGCCGGTGATCTCCGCCCGCTCGAGCGGCGGGCGGACCTGGATGTTCGGCTGTGCCTGCAGCGGCGCCAGGTGATGCGCGTCGAGCAGTGGGCCGACGAGCACGAGCGTGGCCTCTGGCAGCCCACGCGCCAACGCCAGCAGCGCGGGGACATCCAGGCGCGAGTCGAGCGTGCCCGCGTACACGAGCAGCGGTCCATGCTCGCGCAATTCCGCCGCCCAGGCTGGCGGATGCGGGGTGCCGAGCCATTCCTGCGGGTCGAGCCCGTTGGGCACCACGGCGCTCGGACCCGACGGCGCGACGCGCGCGAGCGCCGGGGTCGAGACCGCGCCGACGCGCCGTCCGCGGCTGCGAACCCGCGCGAAGCTCTCCTCGAACGCGGGCCACCAGCGGCGCAGCGGGTGGTACGCCAGCCAGTCGTCGGTCAGGTAGAACGTCACCGGCCCGGCCCAGTCGAGCTTCGCGAAGCCCGCGATCAGCGGGTTCGCCGTGATCACAGCCGGCTCGTCTAGGCCCATCTGCTTGGCCCCCCGCCGCAGCGCGCGATCGTAGGCGGCGCAAGCACGCTCGACGCCGGCGATCGAGGTTGGGTATTCGCGGCGCCACCGCGCCGGGCGCAGCAGCTGCGCCGACTCGCTGGCGGGAAAATGGGCGGCGTCGCGCGCCTTGCGCGGCGTCTGCAGGTCGCGCAGCAGCATCACCGGCAAGCTGCGCGCCTGGTCGCACACCAGCAGGCGTTCGACGCGCTCGTGCGCGAGCAACCCCAGCGCGAGCCGGTCCTCCGAGCCGAACCAGCCGCGGTCGGCCGCGGCCTGCCAGCTCAGATATGAGAACGTGAAGACGACGTCGGACGCGGGCATTTCGCAAAGACCGTAGCTGCAACGGCGTTGTTTAGCCGTCTAGACCATGTCACGCGAATCCTTCAAGGAAGCAACCATCAGCGGCGTGCGCTGGGTGATGCTCACCCGCATCGTCAGCGAGACGCTCGCGCTCTGCGCGATCGTCGTGCTCGCGCGCGTGCTGACGCCGGCTCAGTTCGGCCATGCCGCCGTGGCGCTGATCTTCGTCCCGCTCGCCGGCATCCTCACGTTCGAGGGGTTCGCCTCGGCGCTGGTGCAGCGCGAGAGCATCGACGAGAGCCACCGCCAGGTCGCGATGCTGACGAGCCTGCTCGGCGGTCTCGTGCTCACGGGTCTCGTGCTGGCGCTCGTGCCGATCGTGTGGCGCCCGGTGTTCGGCTCGGAGACGGCCGACCTGATCGCGCTCGTCTCGCCGGTGTTCCTGCTCGCCTCGCTCGGCACCGTCTCGCGCGCCACGCTGTGGCGCAAGCTCGACTTCCGTCGCATGAGCCTGATCGACATGAGCGCCACGATTCTCGGCAACCTGGTCCCGCCGGTGCTCGTCGTCGCGGGCGTCGGCGCCACCGCGATCGTGATCGGCGCGCTCGCGCAGACGCTGCTCACGTCGACCCTGATGCTGATCGCGGCGCCCTCGCCGTTCCCGCGCTGGCATGGGCGCTCACAGCGCGAGATCGGGCGCTTCGGGCTGCCGGCGGCGCTCGCCGGGCTCGTCGACGTGCTGTTCCGCAACGTCGACTACGCGATCCTCGCCGCCCAGCTGACGGCCGCGCAGACCGGGATCTACTGGCGCGCCTTCAACCTCGGCGTCGTCTACCAGGACAAGCTCAGCAGCGTGATGATGCAGCTCGCGTTCCCCGTCTACTCGCGCACCGAGAGCCCCGAGGAGCTGCGCATGATGCACGAGCGCGCCACGCGCATACACGCGGCCGTGATCTTCCCGCTGCTCGCCTCGCTGATCGTGCTCGGCCCCGTCCTGATCCCGTTCGTGCTCGGCCCGCTGTGGCAGCCGGCGGTGCGCCCCGCGCAGGTGCTCGCCGTCGCGGGCATGTGCGCCGCGGTGCTCACCGGCTACCCGCAGGTGATGCTCGCGATCGGGCGCCCGCGCCCGCTATTGGTGTTCAACCTGGTGATGCTGGTGGTCTACGCTGCCGTCGTCGCGGTCTCCGTGCGCCACGGCGTGATGGCCGTCGCGATCGCTGTCGCCGTCGGCTACGTAGCGATCCTCGCCGGCGTCTACCGCTTCCTGCTGCAACGTCATGCGGGCCTGTCGATCCTGCGTCTCGGCCCAGAGCTCGGGCCCGCGATCGCCGGCTGCCTGGCGCTCGCGGCCGTCGGCGAGCCGCTGCGCCACCTGTTCGAGACCACGATCGCGCCGGAGCTCACGATCACGATCGCCGGCTCCGCCGGGATCGTCGCGTACGCGCTCGCGCTGCGAGTCGTGTCGCCCGCGACCTGGAACGACCTCAGCATGCTGGTCAAGCGCGTGCTCGGCCCAGCGCTCTCACGCGGCTCGCGGCGGGTGGAGCCGCCGGTCGTCGCGGTCGAGCCGGCCGGCTAGCTGAACAGCGGGCTACCTGAACAGCGGCGTAGGCGCGTGCTCGCCGGGCGCAAGCTCGCGCACTACGCGTGCGGGTGAGCCGACTGCGATGCAGCGTGCGGGCACGTCGTCGCGTACGACCGAGTTGGCGCCGATCACCGCGCCGGCGCCGATCGTGACGCCCGGCAGGATCACCACGTTCTGGCCGAGCCACGCGCCGTCGTCGATCACGATCGGGCGCAGATCCTCGATCGGCTGGTCGAGCACCGGCACACCGACCTGCTCGAACCCGTGGCGGTGGTCGGCGACGTACACGTTGCGCGCGAACAGCACGCTGCGCCCGATGCGGATCTCGACCGCGGCGGACAGCACGCTGTAGCCGGCGATCGACGTTCCGTCGCCGATCTCCAGGCGGCCGGTGGGCCCGTGCGTGAGCAGCCAGCAGCCGGGGCCGAGGTACACGTCGTTGCCGACGGTCGTCCGCTCCATGCCTTCGAGCTGGATCGGCAGCGACAGGTGGCTGCGCTGCCCGAAGCTCTCGAACGACGAGCGCACGCCGAGCGAGAACGCCCGGTCGCGGGCCTTCCTGAACAAGCTGTGTGCGCTGGCGCCGTTCACGTCATGTCACCGTTCGCGTCACGTTACGTTAGCCGCGTCGCGTTACGTTACGCCGCGAGACTCTCGCCGACGTTTGGGCTGCCGGCGTCCGAGCTGCCGGCGTCCGAGCTGCCGGCGTCTGAATGCTCGAGCGCGGGGTCGCGGCGGAATGGCAGCGGTGCGAGGCCGGCGATCACCTTCAGCGCGTGGCGCTCGGCGCGCAGGCGCTGGCGCAGCTCGGGCTGACCGATCGACTTGACGCTCAGCATCAAGATGCGCAGCAGGTGGCGCGTGGCCAGCGCCGCAGCGATCGCGGCGACCTGGGGGCGCGTGTAGTGCTTGCGCGCGAACAGCAGCTTCGCGTAGCTCAGCTGGGCGACGAGGTCGGGCTTGGTGGATGCGGTGGTGTGATGCGTGATCGTCATCTGGGGAAGGTGGCACACATCCCAGCCGGCCGCGCGTGCGCGGTAACACCAGTCGATCTCCTCGGAGTACAGGAAGAAGCGCTCGTCGAGTCCGCCGATGTCGCGCACGGCTTCGGCGCGGGCGAGCAGGAACGCGCCGACGAGCCAGTCGACCGAGCACTCCTCGTCATAGCGCGAGCGGCGCTCCTCCTCCTCGCGCACGCCGCGCCACGGCAGCGCCAGCGCTTCGCCAAACGCGCGTGCCGCTGATGGGTAGCTGCGCATCGAGAGCATCAGCTCGGCGTCGGAGTCCTGCTGGATCACGCTCGCGATACCGACGCGCGGGCGCGCCTGCAGCAGCTCGATGAGCTCGGCGAACGTGCCGCTGGCGATCTCGACATCCGGGTTCAGCAACAGCACGTAGCGCCCGCGCGCACGGGTCAGCACGCGGTTGTTGGCGGCCGCAAAGCCGATGTTCTGATCGCGCACGAGCTCCACGTGCGGGAACTCCCGCTCAATGAGGTCGGGCGTCTCGTCGGTCGAGCCGCTGTCGACCACGAGCCACTCGACTTCGAGCGTCGCGGCGGCGGCATGAGCCGAGCGCAGCGTCGCGAGCGCCAGGTCGGGGCGGCCGTGGGTGACCACGATGACGCTGAGGTCGGGTCTCATGATCGCTGCTCGCCCTTGAGGTCGGCTCTCACGATTCCTGCTCGGCCTCGAGGTTGGATCTCACGATCCCTGCTCGGCGGGCACGCGCCCGAACGCGCGCAGCGCGCGCTCGCGCAGCTCCATGCGCACGAAGCGCTGCAGCTCCGGGTCGTCTACGCGCTGCGTGCCACGCGCAGCAGCGCTCAGATAGCCGTACAGGAACGCTGCGCCGCCGATACCGAACGGGCGCGCGCGGCCGACCTTGACCGCGCGCGCTGCCACCCATGGCAAGCTCTGGTACGCGATGTATGCGCACGCGCCGTGCCGCGCGCGCCCGCGCAGCACCCCGTCGGCGCTTGCGAGCGGACGGTGGTGGATGCCGACGAGGTCGTCGAACGAGCGTGTGGTCCAGCCGCGCATGCGCGCGTACGCCTCGTCGATCGTGTCCCAGCCCAAGCGCTCTTGCACGCCGCCGATCTCCAGCAGGCATCGCAGCGAGTAGAGCTTCAGCGCGCCGTGTACGTGGTGGCGTGGGATCGGGATCGTGCGCGTGTGCCCGTCGGTGGTCTCGACCAGGTCGCCGCACGCGATCCCCAGCGCGGGGTCGGCCGCGAAGCGCTGCAGCAGCGTCGCGTACCACTCCGGCGGCAGCTCGATGTCGCCGTCGAGCTTGGCTACGTGCGTGAACGAGCGCCAGTCGACGCTCTCCAGGCCGAAGTTGAACGCGCGCACCTCAGCCGCACGCGCGAGCCCGTCGCGCGTGGGGGCGGCCGGCGGCGCGCTCAGCACGGTGAGGCAGGGAATCTCGCGCTCCAGCGCGCGCAGGCGCGCGAGCGTGTCGTCGCTGGATGCGTCGTCCACGGCGATCCACGCATCCGGCGGCCGGGTCTGGGCGGCCATCGCACGCGCGACGCGCTCGATGTGCGCTGCTTCGTTGTGTACCGGCGATACGACGATCAGTCTTTGCTCCACACCCGGAAAACGGCGCGCGCGACGGCGAACTTCCGTTACGGCGTTGCCGGGAACTTGCGTGCAGGCCGCAAGCACGCGCCCGCAACGGCCGTTGATCGGACAGCATGTGTGGAATCTGCGGCATAGCAGCGCGGCCCGGCGACAGGCAGTCGGTGGACGAAGCGCGGCTGCGTTCGATGACCGACGCGATCATCCACCGCGGGCCCGACGAGCAGGGCACGCACATTGATGAGAACGTTGCGCTCGGCATGCGCCGGCTCAGCATCATCGACGTTGGCGGCAGCCACCAGCCGATCTCCAACGAGGACCACAGCGTGCTGGCGGTGTTCAACGGCGAGATCTACAACTACCGCGAGCTGCGCACGCAGCTGCGCCAGCAGGGCCACCGCTTCGACACCGAGGGCGACGGCGAGACGATCGTGCATCTGTACGAGGAGTACGGCCTGGACTTCGCGCGCCACCTCAACGGCATCTTCGCGATCGCGCTGTGGGATTCGCGCCGCGCGCGGCTGGTGCTCGTGCGCGACCAGCTGGGCGTCAAGCCGCTGTACTACTCATTCGGCCCGGACGGGCTCGCGTTCGCCTCAGAAGTGAAGTCGCTGATCGCGGCAGCTCTGGTGACGCCGGCGCTCGACCCGGTCTCCGCCGAGCTGTTCCTCGCGCTCGGGTTCGTGCCCGGTCCGCGCTCGCTGTTCGCGGGCGTCGAGAAGCTGATGCCAGCGTCACTGGTGGCGTGGGACGGCGATGGGGCGGTCGAGCAGCGCACGTACTGGTCGGCGTATGAGAACCAGCCCGACAGCGGCAGCGCCGGCGCCGGCGTTGGCGGCGCGCGCGGCGCGCGGCTCCTTGCGAGCCCGCATGCGCGCAAGGCCGGTTGGTCCGAGGACCAGGCCGAGCTGCTCGGGCATCTGAGGCGCGCGACCAGGGCTCAGATGGTGAGCGACGTGCCGCTCGGGTCGATGCTCAGCGGGGGTTTGGATTCCTCACTGATCACCGCGCTGATGGCAGAGCACAGCACTCAGCGGGTGAAGACCTACTCGATCGGGTTCGTCGAGGACGCGGCGGCCAACGAGCTCGGCGATGCGCGCAGCGTGGCCGAGCGCCTCGGCACGGATCACCACGAGCTGCTGACCAGCGCGACCGACCACCCCGATCTGCTCGACGACGCGCTCTGGCACCTGGAGGAGCCGATCGCTGACGTGTCGAGCCTCGGGTTCATGCTGCTGAGCCGACTCGCGCGCGAGTCGGTGACGGTGGCGCTCTCAGGTCAGGGCGCCGACGAGCTGCTCGGCGGCTACCGCAAGCATCAGATCGCGGCGCTGGCCGGCACGCTGCAGCGCGCTCCGCGCTGGGTGCGCGGTGGTCTGGCGCTCGCCGGCAGCCGCGCCGACGCCGGCTCGACGCTTGCGCGCGGCCTGGATGCGATCACGACCGACGACCCCGTCGCGCGGCTGCTCGCGATGAGCCGCGTGGTTGCGCCCGCCGACCGCGAGACGCTGCTAGCGCCCGGTTTCCGCCAAGCGTCGATCGAGGACGAGCTCGAGCGGACGATCCGCGCGCAGCTGCCGACTGGCGCGCACGGAGCGCTGAGTGAGACGCTGGCGCTCGACACGAGCATGGCGCTGGTGGACAACATGCTGCTGTACTTCGACAAGATGTCGATGGCCTCGTCGCTGGAGGTGCGGGTGCCGTTCCTCGACCCGGAGATGGTCAAGTTCTGCACGCAGCTGCCGGACCATCGCAAGGTGTGGCTCGGGCGCCGCAAGGAGCTGCTCAAGCGCGCGAGCCAGGGGCTCGTGGACGATGAGATCATCACCAAGCGCAAGCGCGGGTTCTTCCACGGCGCGCTGGGTGCATGGCTGCGCGTGCATCGCGACGCGCTGCTGAGCGACACGCTGCTCGACCCGCGCGCGCTGGCGCGCGGTCAGT
This sequence comes from Solirubrobacteraceae bacterium, assembly GCA_035474295.1. GTDB lineage: Bacteria > Actinomycetota > Thermoleophilia > Solirubrobacterales > Solirubrobacteraceae > Palsa-744. The sequence goes on along the minus strand of DATINL010000017.1, from coordinate 103,903 downwards.
ACGAGCCGGACGCCGTGCGCACGCTGCTCGCGGCCGCCGGTGAGGATGGCAAGAAGAGCGACCAGCGGCTGTTCTCGCTGATGCTGCTCGAGCGCTGGCAGCAGATCTTCGTCGACGGCGACGGCCCCGCGCAGCGCGCGCAGCCGTCGCCACCGGACGTGCAGGCTATGTCGCTATCTTCAGCGCCACGTTAGACAGCTCCTGGGCGGCGCCGCCGACCTGCTGGACGAACCTCACCTTGTCGGCCTGCGTCAGCTCGCTGTAGAGCGCGAAGCCCAGCGGCGTGTCGCGGCGGTAGGTGTCGAGTTCCTTCTGCACCGCGTCGAGCTTCGTCGCGATCGACGTGGCCAGCGTGCCGTTGCCGTTCTGCACGAGTGCCGGGCTGAGGTAGTCGAACGCTTTGCGCGCGCCGAGCAGGTTGCCCTCGAAGTCGGACAGGTCGGTGTGCGAGTAACGATCCTCCTCGCCCGTGATCTTCGCGTTGGTGACCTCGTTGAGCAGTCCCACCGCGCCGTTGGCCAGCCGCTCGGGCGCTAGCTCGAGCTTGGGCCCGCGCTGCTGCAGCGTGAGCACGTTCGCCAGCAGGTGCCGGCCGAGCGGCGCGGCGCCGTCGAGCGTGCGCTTCGCCCACATCAGCTGCTCGATGTGATGGAAGCCGGTCCACTTCGACAGGTCGCCGTTGACGTGCGGGTCGTCGATGCGCGCGTCGATCGCGGGGTCGAGACCGCCGAAGCTCTCGGCGACCGGCTCGACTGCTTCGTAGTGAATGCGCGTTGGCCCGTACAGCTGCTTGGCCAGCTTGAGGTTGCCCTGTTCGATCGCGGCCACGAACTTGCGCGTCTGCGCGACCAGCTGGGCGGATTCGCCCTCGACGTACTTGCGGTACTGCGCTACACCCTCGTTCAGCAGCGCCGCCGAAGCGCGGTTCTCGGGCCGGGCCGTGCCGGTTACGGTGAGCACGCCGGGAGGCGCAGTGCCGTTGATGCAGTTGAGCACGTACGTGCCCGGCTGCAGGTTCAGCGAGAACGAGCCGGTGATCCCCGGGACGATGTTCTCGCGCTCGCCGATGATGATCCCGTGCCGGTCCTGCAGCTCGAGCTCGGTCACCTTGGAGCTGCCGCCGTTGGCGACCGATACCGTGATCGGGCCCGCCGGAGCGGACACCTTGCCCGGTGTGCAGCCGGCGTCGGTGAGGGTGAACTTGAGTGATTTCGATCCCCCGCTCGAGCTCGAGCTGCTGCTTCCGCAGGCCGCCAAGCCCAGCATCAGCGCCAATAGTGGCACGGCAAAGAGAAGTCGTCGTCCTGTCCTGATCACTCTGGTGAGTCCCCCTGAGTTGATGTTTAGAAGCGCGCCGCGGCCGTAGTGGATCCCCGGAACGACCGCAGTCGCGGGGGACGCATGGGCCACAGCACGTAAATCAGCATCGGCACCGCGTAGAGCAGCCAGCCGAACGTCTCGCCCACGGTGGGTCTCGGCTGCAGGCCGAGGATGCCGGTCAGCAGCGAGCTGGAGATCGACCCGGGCTGCACGATCCCGGTGAGGTTGACCGCCTGCGCTTGCAGGCCGATGAGCCAGCCGGCCTCGTGTGCGGTATGCATGGCGCTGGCCACGAGTCCCGCGGCCACGAGCACGAGCAGCGCGGCGGTCACGCCGAAGAAGCGCCCCAGGTCGAGCCGCACGCCGCCCTTGTAGATCCCCCAGCCGATGGCGACCGAGGCGAGGATCCCCAGCAGAGCTCCGACGCCCGCGGAGAAGGCGTCGCCGGAAGCCTGGAACGCCGCCAGCAGGAACACCGCGGTCTCCAGGCCCTCGCGCAGGACGGCCGCGAACGCCATCGCCACGAGCGCCCAGGCGGAGCCGTTGGCGAGCGCGTTAGCGGTGCTCGTACGCAGCTCACCCGCGAGCCCGCGGGCGTGGGAGCGCATCCAGACGACCATGAACGTCACCATCCCGACGGCGATCGCCGCGACGACGGTCTCGAGCCCTTCCTGCTGACTCTGGGGCAGCGACTGGTTGATCACCTGCAGCAGCACCGCCACGCTGATGCAGAGCACCAGGGCGAGCCCGACACCGGTCCACATCGCGCGTACTGCGTCGGTGCGACCCTGCTTGCGCAGGAAGGCAGCGATGATGCCCACAATCAGGGAGGCTTCGACTCCCTCACGCAGCCCGATCACGAATGTCAAAAGCAAATGAGCCCCTGGTACGTTGATTTATGAGGCCTGTTAGGAGCCCCTAAGTTAGGCTACCCTAAAAGCAAGCTGTAAGGTATCCACGTGCTCCCAGGGTTCGATCGCAGCGCCGCCACGCGCCCTCGCCACGCGCGTCGCCTGCGCGCGTTGGCGCTGACGGCGATCCTGAGCGTGGTTGCGCTTGCTCCAGCTCAGGCCGCGCCCGCGGGGCGGCCGGTGAGCGCGGCTGATGCGCAGGCGCTGCACCTGCTGCTCGGGTTGGTCGGCGAGCAGTACACGAACGCCAGTCCCGCTCATGACGCGACGCTCGCCAGGCAGGCGCGGTTGATCGCTCAGGGCGCCCGCGAGCGGGTGTTGGAGCTGCAAGCGCCGCTGGACGCGGGAACCCCGAGCAGCGCATCGCAGCCGAGCAGCGCCCTGCAGTCGGGCGATGCACCGCGGGGTACGCCTTTGCAGCAGGCCGCGCGGCTACTCGATCGGCTCACGGCGATGTTGCAGCACACACGCGTGCGTTTGGACCCGTGGCCGCTGAGCACCGATGTGCAGGCGCTGAGCACGCGCGCACAGCGCACTCTCGACACGCTGCTCGCGCCGCGCCCCGCGCCCCCGCGACCGTACAAGCAGATCGACTCAGCTCTCGACAGGGCGGCTGCGGCTGCCAGGACAGGAGCCGGCGAGGATGCGAGCTTCGCGCTGCTGCACGCGTATGCGCTGTATGCCGAGGGGCCCGGGTTGCGTCTGCAAGCGCAGTCACCAGCGCTCGATGAGCGGCTGACGAACACGCTACTAGGCGCGGGCGGTTCAGCCTCTTCGGCTGCGGGCGTTGGACAGGCGGCGAGCTTCGAGCGGGCGATCTCGAGCGCCCGCTCGGATGTCGACCTGGTCGAGCAGAGCCTCGGCGAGGTTCAGGTAAGCCACGCCACGATCGTCACCAACGCGGCGATCCTCGTGTTTCGCGAGGGCCTCGAAGCGGTGTTGATCCTCGCGGCGATCACCGCGTCGTTCGTAGGCGCCAAGCGGCATCTGCGCAAGCCGGTGCTGTTCGGCGCGTTCGCTGGAGTGGTCGCGACCGCGATCACCTGGGTGGTGGCACAGGCGATTCTCGGCTTCTTCGGCGACGGCGGGCTGCAGCTACAGGCGATCACCGGGCTGCTCGCGATCGGGGTGCTGTTGCTGGTGACCAACTGGTTCTTCCATCGCGTCTACTGGAGCGAGTGGATCTCACGCTTCAACCGCCGGCGCAAAGCGCTCGAGCGCTTCGACGGGGTCGGCTTCATCTCCGGGCAGGTGATCGGATTTGTGCTACTCGGCCTGACTAGCGTCTATCGCGAGGGCTTCGAGACGGTGCTGTTCCTACAGGCGCTGCAGGTGAGCGCCGGCACAAGCGCCACGCTGCTCGGCGCCGGTATCGGCACCGCCGGAACGCTGCTCGTGGGCGTGGTCACGTTCAGCATGCAGCGCAAGCTCCCGTACAAGCGGATGTTGATCGTCACCGGCGCGATGATCGCGCTCGTGCTGGCCGTAATGGTTGGAACCACACTGCACAACATGCAGGGCATCGGCTGGGTGCCGCTGACACCGACGAGCTTCAAGACACCGCTGTGGATGAGCACCTGGCTCGGCGTCTTCCCTACATGGGAGGGCATCGCCGCGCAAGCCGGCTCGCTCGTGTTCGTGGTCGGCTCCTACTACGCCGCCCGCGAGATCCAGGTTAGGCGCCCGCAGCGCCTGGCTCGCGCCCGCCAAGCGGCCGCCACAACTCAGCTTTCCTAGCTCAGCGCGCCCAACGTAGCTCAGCGCGCCCAACGTAGCCCAGCGCGCCCAACGTAGCCCAGCGCGCACAAGAGGGTGCCCAAGTGTGTGCCCCTGTTGGTCCATGGGGCGTGTGCTCCTGCTGGTCCGCTAGGTATGCCACCAATGTGCCCCCAATGCGTCGAGTGTGGGCGTGCAGTCAGCGCATATGCCGACCCACGGACGTGGGCAGGCCACCCATGGACGTGGACGCTGCAGCGGGAGGCGCATGTTTGACGCGTTGGCCGAACATAAAGAGCGCGGAGTTGGAACTGAAAAAAATCAAAAAGGAAGAATGAAGACAAATAGGAAGAAGGAAGAAGTTCTTAAAAAGTGGAGTCCACCTCCGTGTATGTGGGTTGCCGAGTGCCCTTCTGGTGGGGCTGAGCTGTGGGCTGTCGGCTGGGCTTTGCTGGGTTGTGGGCTATCTGTTGACTGGGCCGTAGCCGGGCCGTAGCCGGGCTGGCCCGGCCGGTGCGGTGCGGTGCGGTGCGCCGCGCCCGTTTGTGGCTGGCTAGGCCACCGGCTCCAGCTCACGGACGCGCGCTGGGGAGGAGGAGACCGGGGTCTCCACCGGGATGTACGGCGGAACGGGCAGCGCGCTTGGGCCAATGTTTCCCAGTGGCCGCGGGCTTGGCGCCGGCAGGCGAATCGGCTCGGGCTCGGGTGTCGGCGAGTGCTCTCGCAGCGCTGTGATCATCGCCGCGACGAAGAACAGCAGGTAGGGCACGTGGGGGAAGGAGAGCACGTCGAACAGCGCGCTCGCCACGGCCAGCGCTGCGACCGACACGAACGCCGCCAGCGCCAGCGACGCGCGGCGCGGGTCGGGGCCGCGGATCGTTCGCCGTGCCGCGCTCATGATCGCCCCGAAGATCGCCAGATACGCGAGCACGCCGATCAGCCCGACCGTGATCACCAAGTCGAGGTACTGGTTATCGAGAATGCGGTACTTCTGCGGGTCATAGCTCTCGTACCCGCGACCCAGTAGTGGGCGGCGCAGCACGTCTGGCGTGACCGCGTCGTAACGCGCCGTGCGGTCCGTCGTGGTCAGCACTGTGTTGACGTGCCCCGGCTGCAACTGGCTGATCACCGTGCCTAGCGCGCTCGGTGACGCGAAGTGGACGAGCGCCACCAGCACGATGCCGTAGGTCAGCAGTAGGCGGATCATTGCGCGCGGCCGGTACGCCACGAGCAGCAGGATCACCAAGCCCGGCACCACCAAACTCGTCTTGCGCGCCGTTGCCACGCCGCCGGCGAGCAGCAGCCCGGTTGATATCAAGTAGAGCGTGCGCTCGCGCGGCGTGCGCGCGTCGATCGCCCCGAGCAGCGCGAACGGCAGCACCATCGCCAGCATCGCCGCCAGCTCGAGCGGCTGCAGCGTCGGTCCGTACACCGTCAAGCGACCGATCGAATCCGGCATGTCGAGCAGGTTCGGCAGCGTCACCGGCACCAGCTTGCCCCACAGCGAGTAGAACGGGTTGTAGTGGAAGCGAAACTCGATGATCGTCCCCACCGCCACGATCACGCCGAGCCCCACCATCAGCGCCACGAACCGCGGCACCTCACGCGGGCGCAGCACAGACGCGACGATGAAGAAGAACACGATGTACGAGATCAGCAGCGCCAGCTTCTTGATCGTCAGCGTGATCTCATCCATGTTCGCCAGCGCATGCCCGTTGAGCGCCACGCTGAGAAAGCACACCGCGAGGAACGCGAGCACCGCGAAGTGCACGCGCCCGAGCTTGATGCGCGGCCGCGCCGCACCGCTCACCACGGCTAGGCTCGCGAACCACAGCATCGCCAGCGCAACCACGATCGGGCGGTCAAGTGTGCTGTTCACCGGCAGCTGCACCGGCAGCGCGATGGCGTCGAACGGCACCAGGAACAGGATCACCATGAACCCCGCGAGCGACCACGGCAGCACGCGCTTGGTGTGCGGCCAGCAATCAGCGCCCACCAACTCGTCGTCGAGACGGTCGAGCTGCTCGACGACCAACTGAGTCCCGCGTGAGCGCGCTCGTAGCCGCTGGCGGTACGCGAAGAACAGGCTGCCGCCCAACAGCAGCACCAGCGCGAACACGAACCCCATCAACTGCCAGTGCGCATCGGGGGCCACCGACCCGCCGACCGTCGGGCCCAGCGGCCGCAGCACCACCGCATCCGGCGCCCCCGGCGGGTAGGACGCCTGCTGGGAGCTCACGTGTCTGGTGAGCAACCCACGCGCCGAGTCGACGAGCGTGATCGCATCCAGCGCTGTCGGCGCCTGCGCATACAGCGTCAGCGTCGGGTTCTGGCCGTCGAGGTCGAGCAGCAGCCGGTAGTCGTGGTTAACCCGGTGCAGGTTCACCGGCGACCGCTGCTTGCGCGCGAGGTTCGTGCGGTTCAGCAGCAGCGTGTACGGCCCGGATGCGGCGACGCTCTGGTTGTGCAACCCGAGATCCCGGCCAAGCGACGCGGTCACCTCGTCGCCCTGCAGGTACAACGCGTAACGCAGCGCCACCTGCGCCGCCAGATAAGAGTTGTAAGCAGTCGCCCGGCCTGAGTCAGCGAGCTCGGAGTTGGCCGTGTCGACCAGCACCTCTGCCTTGGCCGCTCCCAGCTCAGTCCCGCGCGGGTGCAACCCCAGCGGTGACAGCGACGGCCGATATCCCACCAACGTCGCGGCGAGCGTCGCGACCAGCACGAGGACCAGCGCCGCCCGCAGTTGCGGCATGCGCCTCCCGGTCATGCCCAACTACGTCCGCTCTGTGCCCGCCACTCCGGCGCTCACCGAAGCCGGCGCGCGGGGATCGAGCTCGGAGCGCCCAACTCCCGAGTCGATCACAACGTGATCGAAGTTGGGAGTGAAGTCCCGCTCGAGCGTCGCCAGCTCACGTGAACGCCGCCGCAAACCCTCGAGTCCGAGCAGTCCGAGCAGGCCCAGCAGCAGCACTCCGACGCCCGCGACGACCGCGAGCGTCAAGCGCGACCCCGAGTTCACCGCCCCCGTCTGAGGCGCGCCCAGCTGGCGGATCGTCACACGCTGCGCAGCCGGTGTCCCGGTCTGCTGCTGCAGCGTCGTCACGTACTGCTGAACGCCCCGGAAGATGCTGTTCGCCAGCCGCCCCGCCGTCGCCGGGCTTGGGCCCTGCACAGATGCCGTCACGACCGGCTCGTCCTGCTGTGCAACGAACGTCAGCCGGTAGCGCCGCTGCTCGTTGAGCAACTGGCTTCCGCGTGCTTCCGAAGGCGTCACTACGTCGAGCACCTGGCCCGAACCGCTGTAAGGACCGGCCGCGGTGATCTGATTAATCGGAACGCCAGCCGCCTCGGCGATGTCCTGCAGCACCGCCTGGCTCGCCATCACCTGGGCGAACACCGATGCGCGTGTGGTCAGCGGCGTCGTGTTCTGGCCGAGGTTGGCGAGCGCCGACGTGGGCGAATCCACGAGAATCTGGACCGTCGCGGCGCCGGTGGCCACGTTGTGGGAGCTCAGCTTTACGCCGACCGTGGCAGCAGCTGCGAGTACGATCACAGCCGCTGTCGCGAGCTTGCGCCGCCAGAGAGCATTGAGGATTTCGGTTAGTTCCATATAAATCCTGATCCAGTCACTCGGTCACTAGTACCACCCGAGTAACGGGATATGCGCCGAGGAACTTTTGGCCGCACGCACACTCGTGTCGGCTCGCTCCTCGTGCGCGCGTCCCGCGCGCGTTCGCATGCGCTTCATTCATCGACGCAAGGAACCATCGACGCAAGGAACCGCGACCGCCGCCCGTTCCTGCCTTGTGTATCTGCCTGCCGACGGACGCCGTGCCTGTTTCGCTGAGCACAAGCCAAAGACCCCGGCGCGCGAGTCACGGCCCATTCAGACCGTTGCTTGTTCATGATGCTTAAGGGTGTGATCGTTCCCGCGTGCGTCGCCACGCCGGGAGCAACCGCGTTGGGTGAGCCGGCTGCCGCCGCGCTGCAACGCGTCGCCAACCGCCCGATCGTGTGCCACGTGCTCGACGAGCTACGCGCCGCGGGCGTCACCGAAGTGGCGCTCGTCGTTGCCTCCAGCGTGAGCGCCGAGCTGCAGGAGAGCGTCAACACCGACGGCCCACGCGACATCGACATCAGCTACATGTCCTACGACGAAGCCAACACACTGGAGCACGCGCTCGACTCAGCCGCGCGCTTCGTCGGCGAGTCGCCCTGCATCGTCCACGTCGCCGACGGCCTGCTCACCGAGCCGCTTGCCCCGTTCGCCGAGCTGTTGCGCGAAAACGCGTCGGATCTGGTCGTGCTCGTGCGCGAAGGCGCCGAAGACGCCGAGTCGATCGGCCTCGGCACGCGCCGGCTGCTGCGCCTGGCCGAAGACGCCCCGTCAGGAACGATTCTTGGGCTCGCCGGCGTCTGTCTGTTCGGTCCGGGCGCGCTCGCCCGCGCCAGCGGAATCCGCTGGTGGCCCGACCGTGACCTCGATCTCGTCGCTGTCGCCGAACAGCTCGTCGCCGGCGGCGGACGCCTGCACGTCGGCTGCGTACGCGAATGGCGCCGCTACACCGGCGACCCCCACGACCTGCTCGAGCTCAACCGCCAGATGCTCGACGCGCTCGGCCCCGACGCCAGCCGCTCGCTGCCGAGCGGCGCGAGCAACCGCATCGAGGGACGCGTGTCGGTGCACCCCACCGCCGTCGTCCAGTCGAGCGTGATCATCGGCCCCGCGATCATCGGCGCCGGTGCGCTCGTGCTGGAGTCATACATCGGCCCCTACACCTCGATCGGCGCCGACGTGCGCATCGAAGGCGCCGAAGTCGAGCGCTCGATCATCCTCGCCGGCGCCAGCATCATGCATGTCGGCGGTCGCCTGGTCGCGAGCGTCGTCGGGCGCGACGCGCGCATTTTCAAAGACTTCTCGCTGCCGCGCGCGATGCGCCTGAACGTCGGCGACGGCGGCGAGGTGGCGCTGTGCTAGACGACCGCCCTGCGAGCGTCGCCGATAAGTTGCACGGCGACATGCCCTCAGACTTCAACAACGAGTCAAGCGCGCCGCGACCCGCTGTTCCGCCGGCGGACCAAGCGCCGCGCGCACGCCGCGAGCGCCCGCTGCGCATCGGCATGATCCATCTCTCCGACTTCCGTCTGGACTCGCGCATCCAGCGCCAAGCGCGAGCCCTGGCCGAGCGCGGCGACGAAGTCGACCTGGTGTGCATCGGTGAGCGCGAAGAGTTGCGCGTCGGCGACGGCGTGATCCGCGTACACCCGGTGCCCGGCGGCAAAGCCGTCGGTGGCGCCAGCTCCTATCTGACCTCCTATGGTGCCTTTCTCGCCCGCGCAATGTGGCGGATCACCGCGCTCGACCTGCGCCGCCCGTTCGACCTCGTCGAGGCTCACAACATGCCCGACCTGCTCACCGCCGCCGCGCTCGTGCCGCGTCTGCGCGGCACCCCCGTGATCCTGAACGCCCACGACACGTTCCCAGAGCTGTTCGCCACCAAGTTCAACCTCCCGCTCATCCACCCGCTCGTGCGGCTGCTGGAGCGCGAAGAGCGCCTGAGTGCAGCGCTCGCGTCGCACGTGATCGTCGTCACCGAACAAGCCCGCCGGCGCCTGGAATCGCGCGGCGTCGGCGTCGGCCACAGCTCGGTCGTGATGAACTCACCCGACGAAGGCGTGTTCGGACCGCCGCGCCCCCCGCTGCAGCTGCCCGCCGCCGGCCAGCCACTGCGCCTGCTCTACCACGGCGGCCTCGCGCCCCGCTTCGGCGTGGAAACGCTGATCCGCTCGTTCACGCGCCTGCGCGAAACGATGCCGCACCTGCAAGCCCGCATCTGCGGCTCAGGTGAGGACCGTGACCGTCTTGCCGCGCTCGCCGCGCAAATCGACCCCGAGCGCATCGACGTCGCCAAGGACCCGATCCCGTTCGAGCAGATTCCCGCCGAGCTGGAAGCCGCGCACATCGGCGTGGTGCCCACGCTGCACGACCATTTCACTGAGCTGCTGCTGCCAGTCAAGCTGCTCGAGTACGTCCACATGGGCCTTCCCGTCGTCTCCTCACGCCTGCCGGGCATCGAAAGCTACTTCTCAGACGCTGACCTGCAGCCGTTCACCGCGGGCGACCCTGAAGATCTCGCAAAAGCAATCGAAGCGGTGTGCGCCGACCCGGCCAACGCCCGCGAGCGCGCCGCCAGCGCGACCATGCGTCTGGCTGACATCACCTGGGACAGCCAGCGCACGCGCTATCTCGCGCTGGTCGACGAGCTCGTCGCCCGTCGCGTCGCGCGCTGACTCCTCGCAGAACCGCAGGTGCGGGGCGGCGGGTGCGGTGCTCGCCGGCTAACTGATCGTCGCAGGCTGCGGCGCGACCGGTGCGGTGCTCGCCGACTAACTGATCGTCGCAGGCTGCGGCGCGACCTGCAGCTTCTGCAGCGTCTCGTCTGCGACCCGCTCGGCCAGCTGCACGATCGACTCGCCGTTCAGCAGCCGTGGGTACACCTGGCTGGCTGACGCCAGCGCGAGCCCGTCGACCTCTGGCCAGATGGGCGCGATGCGCGGCTCCTGGCCGATCGCGTGTACCGGCTCGACCAGCGGCGCGCGCTGCACCGTCCAGTCCACCACATCCTCGTGGCGGAACTCCGGCGCGAGCTTCTCCAGCATCGCCGTGAAACGCTTGTAAATCGACTCGTCATCCTCGGTGAACTCCGGTGCGCTCGCCTCGCAGTACTTCGGCAGATACGCGAGCCGCAGCCCGTCCGTGTGCTTGGTGCCCACCACGTGGGACGTCTCCACGACCGTCGTGATCGGTGTCGGATCACAAATGTTGATCGAGTAGTAAGGCGTCAGCGTGTTACGCAACTTGAGAATCAAACACACACACCCGAGAAAGCGCTTGGGATATGCCTCCAGCAGCCCCTGCAGCCCGTCTGGCAGCAGATGACGCAGCGCCGGTGGCTGCAACGTCGCGATCGTCAGGTCGAACTGCTCGTCGTGCCCGTCCACGCGGACTCCGGTCACCGCGCCGGTCTCGTCAACCGCCAAACCCTCGACCCCCGCCCCGAAACGCAGCTCGACCCCGAGCTCCTGCGCCTTCGCCGCCGCTGCCTCGACAAGCCGCTCGTGCCCACCCACGAGACAACCCATCTTCTCGCCCTCGCTCCCACCCTCGCGCGCGCTGCGCATTCGGTTCGTGCGCGCCCACATATACGTCGCCGGCAGATCGTCGTGCTTGCTGTCGAACCGCGAGTTCAGCAGCGGCCGCCAGATGCGCTCAACCACCTTGTTCCCGCAATGCCGTGCCAACCACTGCTTCAGCGGCAGCTTCTCCAGCGCCGAGTAATCCTTGCGCAGCTGACACTGCGCCACGAACCACGCCAGCCGCGCGCGCCCGAGCAGCGACAGCGGCGGAAACCGCAGGAAGTCACCGATCCCGTTGAACGGATACATCTGCTCATCCACGTAGAACCCCACGCCCACCGGCGTGAAACTGAGATCCCCGGACAACCCGAGCTCCTCGCTGAGCGCGATCATGCGATCGTCAGACGGCACGATCACGTGGTAGAAGCGATCCACGCGATGCCCATTGAAGTCAAACGCTCCGGCGAGGCCACCCGGCGTCGGCGCCCGCTCCAGTAGCGTCACCTGCGCCCCGGCCTGCGCCAACCGCAGCGCCAACACCGTCCCGAGGATGCCCGCGCCTACGACGCCGATGCGCGGCCCCTGCGCATGTGCTCCGCCGCCACTCGGCCCATCGGCACGCGGCTCGCCCGCGCCACCCGCGTCGGCGAGCGGCGCCTGATGCTCGCTCATCCCTCCCCGCCGCTGAGCGGCGAGATCGGCGGCGGCTGGATGCGCCCGACGAGATGTGCTGCCATCAAGCGTCCGTACGCGAGGATCGTTGGGCGCAGGTTCATCTTCGATGTGCCCATGCGCCGGCTCCAGTCGTTCACCGTCGGCACCTCGCCGACCGTTGCCCCGGCGTTGTACAGCTTCAGCAGCAGCTCGACGTTCGCCGCGAACCCGGGCTCGCGCACCAGCAGGTACCCGTAGGTCTCCGCTGCGCGCCGCAGCGTGCCGGCGCGATACACGCGATACAGCGACGACAGCGTGTGGATCTCACGCAGCCCGCCCGTGTACCGAAACGCGTTGGACACCGCCTTGGACGCCGCCAAGCGCCACGGCGCCACGCCGAGGATCCGCCCACCGGGCGCGTACACCGACGCCAGCACGATGTCATAGCCCTGCTCGAACATCTTCAGCATCGCCGGCAGGTCGGCGAGATCGGACGTGTTGTCAGCCTCGAGCGTCACGATCGCGTCGTCGTCCTGGGACTCGCCGAGCGCCGCGCGCAAGCCGGAGTTGATCGCCGTGCCGAGCCCGCGGTTGACCTTGTGCTGTACGACTGCCAGGTGCAGCCCGTCGTCGTGCTCGGCGATCACCTCCGCCGTGCCGTCGGTCGACCCGTCGTCGACGAAGATGATGCGTGCGCCGAGCTCGCGTGCAACTGGGCCGAGCGTGGCCATCAGGCTGGGGATGTTCTCGCGCTCGTTGTACGCGGGTATGACAAAGCGGATCATCGCAGGGTGCTCTCTTGCTCTCGTTGTAGCGGGCTGAGGAGTGAGTTGGGTGGGTGGATGGGACTATACGACGCTGATCAGCGTCGCGACGCTGCTGGCACGCTGCTGCTCAGCGCGTCATGCGGCAGCTCATGCGGCAACCCTGATCGGCCGCGCCGTCGGCATGTCCAGTAGCGTAATCGGACGGTTGTGCGCCGCGCTGTCACGCACCGCGATCGCCGCCGCCAGCGCACGGCAGCCATCCTGCGCGGACACTGGCTCGGGCGTGTCGTCGAGGATGCAGCGCGCGAACGCTTCGAGCTCCGCCTGCAAAGGCTCCACCCGGCGAAGCTCGAAGCGAATCGCGGCCCCCTGCGCATCCCCCCGGATACGAGCAAGCTCACCCCAGCCGGTCGGCGCGCCGGTCGACTCCGTGAACCAAACATCCTGGGTCAGGTAGGACGCGCTCAGCATCCCGCCCTCACCGATCACGGTGATCTCGCGGCGCTTCTCCGGCGTCAGCCAGTTCACGTCCAACAACCCGAGCGGCCCGTCGTCGCCGAAGCGCAGCAGACACGCGATCATGTCCTCCTGCGTCGGATGCACGAAACGACTGCCTTCGGCGTAAATGCTCGTGATGTCGCGCCCGAGCACGAACTGCATGATGTCGAGGTCGTGCGTCGCTAGGTCGAGCACCACGCCCGTGTCCTGGATGCGCGCCGGCAGCGGCCCGACGCGCGTCGCATGAGCGCGGAACACGCGCCCGATGCGCCCCTCGCCGATCAGCTCCGTCAGCTTGCCGACCGCCGGGTTGAACCGCTCGACGTGCCCCACCATCAGCTTCACGCGCGCCAGGCGCGCTGCCGCAGCCATCCGCAGCCCGTCCTCCAGCGCGGTCGCGATCGGCTTCTCGACGAACACGTGCTTGCCGGCTTCGATCGCGTCGAGCGCGATGCGCGCGTGGTGCTCGGACGGCGTGCAGATGCACACCGCGTCGACATCCGCGCGCTCCAGCAGCCAGCGGTAGTCATCGACCCAGTCGATCGGACGACGCCCGATGCGCTCGCGCGCGCCCGCCTCGTCGGGCTCTGCCACCGCGACGAGGCGGCCGCTCTGCACGCGCTCCCAGGTCTCCACGTGGTAGGACCCCATCCGGCCGGCCCCGATCAGGCCGACGCCCAGCTCAGCTTGATCATTCATCGGGCAACCTCCAGCGGCCGTATGTGGGATGGGGTGAAATTGGGTGTGACGGAGAGCGTGTAGCTGTGTGTGAAAGCGGTCATGCCGCCACCTTGATCTCGCGGGCGGTGAACTCCACGACGAGCTCCGCGATCCGCTCGGCCGAGTGGCCGTCGCCGAACACCGCTGGGCGCTCACTCGGCAGCGGGCTGTTGAGCGCCGCTTCGAACGCATCCGCGTCGACGCCGACGACCGCGTTCCAGCCGGTGCGCACGGTGTCGACCCACTCGGTCTCCTCGCGCAGCGTCACGCAGCGCACGCCCCACAGGTAAGCCTCGCGCTGAACCCCGCCGGAGTCGGTAGCGATCGCTTGCGCGCCGCGCTCCAGCTCGAGCATGCGCGTGTAAGGCACGGGGTCGACGATGTCCACGACGCTCGGCACGTGCAGCTGCCACTCCTGCACACGCGCATGCGTGCGCGGGTGCAACGGCATCACCACGCGCCACGGCGAGCGCCCCAGGCATTCGAACACCTGCGCCAGCCGCTCGGGGTCGTCCGTGTTGTAGTTGCGATGCACCGTCGCCAGCAGGTACTCGCCCGCGGCGGGCGTCACGCGCTCGCGCCAGGACTCCAGCGTGTCGCACAACGGGTCGCCGGTCACGTGGATCTCGCCGCTCACGCCTTCGCGCTGCAGGTTCTCCAGGGCCCCGGGGCTCGGCGCGAACAGCACCTGCGACAGCCGGTCGGTCTCGATTCGGTTGGCCTCCTCCGGCATATCCATGCGGTAGGAGCGCAGCCCTGCCTCGACATGCATCAGCGGCACACCGGCGGCCACTGCCGCGCGCGCGCCGGACAGCGTCGCGTTGGTGTCACCGCGCACGATCACCGCGTCGGGACGCTCGCGCTCGATCAGCTCCGCCAGGCGGCTCTGCGCGAGCTCGACCTGCTCTTCGCGCGGCAGCGAGCCGACCGCCAGGTTGTGATCCGGGCGCGGCAGCCGCGTCGCCAGGATCTGGCTCTCGGACATCGCGTCGTCGTAGTGCTGGCCGGTGTGCACCAGGATCTCATCCGCCACGTGCTTGAGCGCCGCCGAGACGGGCGCCGCCTGGATGATCTCCGGGCGCGCGCCGATCACCGACAGCACCCGCGGGCGTGGGCCAGCGCCAGCGCTCGAGCCCGAGTCCGAGCTAGCGAAGCGGCGGCTGTCAGTGTCGGTGGGTGTGAGCTCGAGCGTCATCGATCGATCAGCTCCGCTCTACGCCGCGATGCGCTCGGCTGAGGGCAGTAGCTGAAGTGGCGTGCCGTTGGCGCGCATCGACTGCTCTGCGAGCTCGACGGTCGCCACGATCTCCAGCCCCAGCTGGATGTTCGAGCGCGGCTCCTCGCCGGTGCGGATCGCGTTGGCGAAGTCCTGCAGCTCCAGGCGCAGCGGCTCCGCCGGCTCGATCCGCGGGATCACAACGTCGCCGGAGCGGTAGATCAGCTGGTGCTCGCCGAAGTTCGCAGGCGCCGGCGGCAGCACGTCCATGCCGCGGTCGTACACGCGCACCGGCTCGTCAGAAGCGGTGTCGTCGTACTGGATCATCCGCTTGCTGCCGACGATGTTCATCTGGCGCACCTTGCGCGGCGCCAGCCACGAGATCTGCACGTTGGCGGTCGTGCCGCCGGCGAACCCGAGCGTCAGGAACGCCGTCTCCGGCACACCCTGCTTGATCACGCTGCTGCCCGACGCAGCCACGTCGACCACCGGCTGGTCGAGCCAGTACAGCAGGATCGACAGGTCGTGCGGCGCGAGGTCGCAGACCACGCCGTCGTTGTTGTACTTGCCGAGGTTCATGCGCGCGGAGGTGACGAAGTGAATGTCTCCGACTTCGCCGCTGCGAATCAGATCGCGTACGGCGTTCACCGCCGGGCTGTAGATGAAAGTGTGACCCGGCATCAGCACCTGATCGGTGTCTTCGACCATCGCCGCCAGCTCGTACGCGTCACACGAGCGCGTCGTCAGCGGCTTCTCGACGAGCACGTGCTTGCCGGCCTGCAGCGCGCGCTTGGCGAGCTCGTAGTGAGACTGCGGCGGCGTGGCGATTACGACCGCTTCGATCGAGTCGTCGTCGAGCACCACGTCGAGGTCGTCCACGGCGAGCGCATCCGGGTAGCGCTGACCGAACGCTGCCAGCTGGTTGGCGTCGCGGTCGCACAGCGCCTTCAGCTCGAACTCGGGGCACTCGGCCAGGTTGCGCGCGAGGTTCGGACCCCAGTAGCCATAGCCGATCACCGCCGTGCCGATCGCCGCGTCGCGGCGCACGAAGCGCCGGCCGCGAACGGGACGCGCCTCAGTGCCGGCGGGAGGCGCTTCATTCCCCTGGAATTGACGGGTATCGAACATACGTCAGGCCACCCCCTGGCGACCAAGCACCACAGGCAGTGTCTTGATCAGGATTTGCAGGTCAAGAAGAAGAGACGCGCGCTCCGCGTACTCGATGTCGAACCGCACCATCTCGTCGTACGTGCGCTCGTTGCGCCCACTTACCTGCCACAGGCCGGTGAGCCCGGGCTTGACGGCGAAGCGCTGCAGGTAGGACTCTGGATAGTGGTCGACCTCGTAGGGCACGACCGGGCGCGGTCCGACGAGCGACATGTCGCCGCGCAGCACGTTCACCAGCTGCGGCAGCTCGTCGAGGCTCCAGGAGCGCAGGTAGCGACCGACCGATGTGACGCGGTCGTCGACCGACAGCTTGTACAGACGCCCGCGCTCTGAGCCTTCGGCCTGGCCGATCAGCGACTCGACGTACTCGCGGTGCGGCGTGGCGTCGGCGTTGTGACGCATCGTGCGGAACTTGAACACCGTGAACGGGCGCATGCCGCGCCCGAGACGCTGCTGGCGGAACACCACAGGACCGCCGGAGTCCAGGCGGATGATCAGCGCGACAGCGGCGATCACCGGTGAGAGCACCAGCAGCACACCGCCCGCCACGAAGATGTCCAGCGCGCGTCGCGCGAACGACGCCGAGCGCTGCGCCACGAGCGGCTGCGCGTCGCTGCGCTCAGCGAGCTCGAGCACCGGCGCCTGCACTGGCGCCGTCGCCTCTCCGGTTGTTGATACAGCGTTCACTGCCGGATAAACGCGAGCGCGCGCCCTAGTCTTTCGTGAACGCTGTAACTGCCGCGGCAACATGCTCCAACTCGGAGTCGCTCATGCCGGGGAACAGCGGCAGCGAGCAGATCCGCTGCGCTGCGCGCTCACTCACAGGCAGGCTGCCCGCGGTCAATCCGAGGTGCGCGTACGCCTCTGTGAGGTGAATCGGCGTCGGGTAGTGCACCGCCGAGGCGACACCCCACTGCGACAGGTGCTCACGCAGCTCATCACGCGCGTCCGTGCGCACCACGAAAAGGTGAAACACGTGGTCGGCCTGGTCGAACGACGGACCCACCAGCTCGAGCGCCGAGGAGTCGCTGAGCGACGCGCTCAGGCGATCGCGCAGCGTGGCGCCGAGGCGACGGCGCTCGTCGTTCCAGTCATCCAGGCGCATCAGCTTGCGCCGCAGCACCGCTGCCTGCAGCGCATCCAGGCGCGACGTGGCGCCCACCATGCGATGGTGGTAGCGCGGCTGCTCGCCGTGCGAGCGCAGCAAGCGCAGACGCTCGTCGAGCTCCGGCACCGACGTCGTGACCGCGCCGCCGTCGCCCCACCCGCCGAGGTTCTTCGTCGGGTAGAAGCTGAAGCAGCCGAGCACGCCGAGCCCGCCCACACGGCGACCGCGATAGCGAGCGCCGTGCGCCTGGCAGGCGTCCTCGATCACATGGATGCCGGCTTCACGCGTGACCGCGAGGATCGGATCCATGTCGACGGTCTGGCCGAACAGATGCACGGGGATCACGCAGCGCACGCGCGGGCCCAGGTGCTGGGCCACGATCTCGGCGGTCAACAGCTGTGAACCGGGGTCGACATCGACCAGCACGGGCGTCGCGCCGACGGCGCTCACGGCTTCAGCCGTGGCGATGAACGAGTTGCTCGGCACGATTACCTCGTCGCCGGGGCCGATCTCCAGCGCGCGCAGCGCCAGCGCCAGCGCCTCGGTGCCGGACGACACGCCGATCGCGTAGTCGGTCTCGCAGTACTCGGCGAACTCGCGCTCGAAGGATTCGACGTGGTCGCCGAGCGTGAACGCGCCGCGCTCGGCCACCATCCGCACCGCGCCCATCAGCTCCTCGAGCAGCTCGGCGTTGTGGAAGTCCAGACGCATGAGCGGCACCGAGATGCCGCTATCGCGTGTATGCGTGGTCATGCCGGGGCTCAACATGCGTGGCTCAGCGCCGCGACCGTCGATGGACCGGAGTCGAGCCGGGTGAGCTCTTCCTGCAGCGCACGGCGGCCGCGGTGGTGCAGTCCGTGGATCGAGCTCTCCGAGCGACCCATCTTCTCGGCGATCTCGAGCGGCGACAGGCCGACGAGGTGGCGCATGATCACGACGTCGCGCTGTTCCTCCGGCAGGGCGGCCAGCGCCGTGCGCAGGCTGCGCACGCGCTCAGGCGTGCTGCCATCGGTGGTGGTGTCGGCGCCGAACACCTCTTCGGTTGGGGTGGCGCGGCGGCGGCGCAGGTGATCGAGCGCTACGTTGCGCGCCAGGCGCAGCAGCCAGCCCGAGAACGGCACACCCTGGTCGTCGTACTTGACGATCACGGTCATCAGCTTCAGGAAGACGTGCTGAGTGAGATCCTCGGCTTCCTTGTCGTCGCGCACGATGCTGCGGACGTAGCCATAAACATTGTCCGAGTAGCGGATGTAGAGGAGTCGCAGCGCTTCACGATCTCCCTCCTTGGCGCGAGCGATCGCAAGGCGAACCTGGCGCATGGCCTCGGGTGACTCATCGAGCGTCGTGCGGCACCGGAAACCTACGTGTCCATCATCATTATTCGGGTGGCTGAGCACCGTTTGTCTTCCCCCGGGCTGGTATTGGGTGAGTGGCGGGATGTTTGAGAAATCCCTGACTGGGAACCGGGTTTGATGATGGGTAAGCGGGTCTGATCCCACAATGGACCGACCTGCGCGAAGGTGCGTTCAGCCGGTGAACGCTTTCCCCCACCATCTGTGGGTGACCATTCGGCCAGCGTCTGAACGCTGTCCTCGGCCGTACAGCCGGATGGGGGAGGCGCGCGAGAAATCGCGCTGGAGATGGACGCTCCGCGCGGCTCCCGGCGGAGTCAAGCCGGGTTGAGCACAAGCCCAACATGCGCGGGGTTCAACGGTCCACGGCGGTGGACAGATGACCTACCGAGTGAAGTGGGGAAAAGTGATCCGCGTGTGCGCGGATCAGCCGTTCAGGAAGCGGCGCACGGCCGCCTGCTTGGCTGCTTGGGACACCGTCAATCCGGCTTCGCCGTCGGGCAGCGTGAGAAATCCGGTGGGCCGCAAAATCTCAGTTGGAGGCGATCCGGAGCTGGAAAGTGCTCCGAACAGCCCCAACAGCGATGCTCCGCTCATGTCCGAGATGATCGCCGGAGGCGCATTCCAGGAGATCCAGGGCAGGCGCACGAAGCTCGAGATCGACAGCAGCCGGCTCTTCATGTCCTGCAGCAGAGCCTGCTGGCGCTTGGCGCGGTCGAGGTCGTTCTCGCTCGGCTTGCACAGGTTCTTCCGCGTGCGCGCGAGCGCCAGCGCCTGCTTGCCGTCGAGGTGATTGGTGCCGCGGCGCAGCCGCAGCGTGTACCCGCCGTTGCGAAAGCCGCCGTTGATGCGCGACACGACGCAGCCGCCCGTGTAGTCAACGCCGCCCATCGCGTCGATCAGGTGCGGGAAGTTGGCGAAGTTGACCTCCACCAGGTGGTTGATCGGGATCCCCAGGTAGCGCTTAACCACGGCGATCGACAGCGCCGGCCCGCCGAACGCGTACGCCGCGTTGATCTTCTGCTGCCCGTGGCCGGGGATCTCCACGATCGTGTCGCGCGGGATCGACAAACGCGCGGCGTGACCGCCGCCGGCGCGCACCAGCATGATTACGTCCGAGCGGCTCGGCCCGCTGCTGGAGGCGCCCGGCTCGCGCGAGCCCGCGGTGCGCTGGTCGGACCCGAGCACCAGCACGTTGTTGGTCGACGTGAGCGGAAACCCGCCGGCGTCGAGCTCGGTCTTGACGTTCGACGGCGGGGAGCTGCGATTGAACTGCGCGCTCACCAGGAACAGCACCAGCGACAGCAGCAGCCACCCGACTACGAGCGTCAGCAGGCTGAATATCAAGCGTGCGCGGGTTAGCCAGCGTAGCCCGGTCCTCGCGCGCGGGCGTCTGAGCCGCCGCAGACGCCTGCGCCGGCCGGGACGACCGGGTCGAGCCGGTTGGTCGGGGTCTACCCGCGCCTCGGGGGAGCGCGCTGAGGTCTGCGCCTGCTGGGTCTCGTCGCGGCGGTCGTACAGCAGCTTGCGCCGCGCGCGGTAGCGGGTGTACGGCTGCTCCCCGGACGGCGCCGGGTTCGATGCGGGCGCCGGCGGGCGACGTGGCCGGCGTGGCGTACGCGGCGCGTCGTCTGTGGCGTCGTCGGGGGGGTCGGCAGCGGGAGGCATGAGCGCCTATCTATAGTGGCGAGATGGACGGCGCGAGTGCGGCAGCAGGTCGGTTGGTGGTGTGCCCGACCCCGATCGGCAACCTCGAGGACGTCACGCTGCGGGTGCTCGCTTCGCTGCGCGAAGCCGATGTGGTGGCGTGCGAGGATACGCGTCGCACGCGCGTGCTGCTCGACCGCTACGGCGTCAAGAGCCCGCCGACGCAGCTGCTCAGCTACCACGAGCACAACGAGCGCGAGCGCGCGTCGGAGCTGGTCGAGCGGATGCGTCAGGGCGCGGTCGTCGCGCTAGTGTCCGACGCGGGCATGCCGCTGATCTCCGACCCGGGGTTCCTGCTCGTGCAGGCATGCGTCGCCGCCGGGCTGCCGGTCGAGGTGCTGCCGGGCCCGAGCTCGGCGGTGTCGGCGTTGGTTGCATCGGGCCTGCCGGCCGACAGCTGGCGGTTCGTCGGGTTCCTGCCGCGCAAGCGCGCGGAGTGTGAGCGGCTGCTGGCACACACGTCGGAGACGCTGGTCGCGTTCGAGTCGCCTAGGCGCCTGCCGGCGACGCTCGCGCTGCTCGCCGAACGCGACCCACAGCGACCGGCGGCGGTGTGCCGCGAGCTGACCAAGCTGCACGAGGAGGTCCGTCGCGGCTCGGCGGCCGAGCTCGCGGCGCACTACGAAGAGCATCCGCCGCGCGGGGAGGTCGTGCTGGTCGTCGGCGCGGCGCCGCCCGGGGCCGCTCAGACCGAGCAGGCGCTCGGCGCGCTGCGCAAGCTGATCGACGCCGGTGCGAAGGCGCGGCCGGCGGCGGCGGTGGTGGCGGAGCTGACGGGCACGAGCGCCAACGACCTATACCGGGAGCTGACGAGCGGGTCGTCAGGCTGACGAGCAGTTCGTCCGAGTAGCCTGGAGCCTGCTCGTGTCTTTCTACGTCACCACGCCTATCTACTACGTGAACGCGGCGCCGCACCTCGGGCACGCGTACACGACGATCGCGGCGGATGTGATGGCGCGCCACCACCGCCAGCGCGCGGAGCAGGTGTTCTTCCTGACCGGCACCGACGAGCACGGCGAGCCGGTGGCCGACGCGGCGCATGCGCTCGGGATCGAGCCGCAGGAGCTGGCCGATCGCAACGCCGAGCGCTTCAAGGCGCTCGCGCCGCGTCTGAACGCGTCCAACGACTTCTTCATCCGCACGACCGATGCGCAGCACATGGCCAAGGTGCAGGAGGTGCTCGCGCGGGTGCGTGAGAACGGGTACGTGTACGAAGGGGTGTACGAGGGCTGGTACTGCCCGCGCTGCGCCGACTTCAAGGCGGACAACGAGATCGACGAGGGCCACCGCTGTCCGATCCACCACATCGAGCTCACGCGCGAGCAGGAGCAGAACTACTTCTTCCGCCTGTCCGCATTCCAGGAGCAGCTCGAGCGCCTGTTCGCAGAGCAGGAGGATTTCGTGGCGCCGCGCACGCGTTACAACGAGGCGCTGTCGTTCATCCGCTCGGGCTTGCGCGACGTGCCGCTGTCGCGTCACAAGCTGACGTGGGGCGTGCCGGTGCCGTGGGACGAGACGCACGTGTTCTACGTGTGGTTCGACGCGCTGCTCAACTACTACTCCGCACTCTCATACGCGCGCGCGGGCGCGCGAGGCGAGGGCCAGGATGCGAGCAGTGAGGATGCTGGGGTCGCGGGGAATGTGGGAAACGGCGCAGGCGTGGGCGAGGATCTGACCGACACGTTCTGGCCGGCGAGCTGTCACGTGATCGCCAAAGACATCTTGCGCTTCCACACGGTGTACTGGCCGGCGCTGCTGATGGCCGCGGGAATCGAGCTGCCGCGGCGCGTGTTCGTGCATGGGTATCTGCTGATGGACGGCGAGAAGATGAGCAAGTCGCTTGGCAACGTGCTCGACCCGTTCGCGGTGATCGACCGCTTTGGGGCGGATGCGCTGCGCTTCTACCTGCTGCGCGACGTGCCGTTCGGGCAGGACGGGTCGGTGTCGACGGCGGCGTTCGAGCAGCGCTACGAGAGCGAGCTGGCCAACGAGTACGGCAATCTTGCCAACCGCACGCTGGCGATGATCGCGCGCTACCGCGACGGGAAGCTCGAGCTGGGCGCGCTCGACCCGGCGGTCGAAGTCGATTTCGCGGGCTTGGCCGAGCGGGTGTCCGAGTTGATCGGGCGCTCCGAGCTGACGCTCGCGCTCGATGAGATCTGGCAGCGCGTGCGGCGACTGAACCGCTACGTTGAGGAGTGCGCGCCGTGGCAGCTCGCCAAGGAGGATGCGCGCGCGGGCGAGCTCGATCGTGTGCTGAGGACGCTGGCCGAGGGGCTGCGCGTGGTGAGCGTGCTGCTCGTCGCGTATCTGCCGGCGAGCACCGAGAAGCTGCTCGCGGCGCTGGGCGCGCCCGACACGGCGCTGGACAGTGCGCGGCTCGGCGTCGGCGCAATCAAGCAGGTGAGCCAGCTCGAGCCGCTGTTCCCGAAGAGCGTGTGAGGTGTCGCGATGCTGCGTGACACGACGTCCCGTGACGCGACGCGACGAGACGCGACGCGACGTGACGTGAGTCGGGTGCATTCATGATCGACAGCCACACGCATCTCGACCTGTGCGAGCCGCCCAACGCGGAGCTCGTTGCCAGGGCAGAGCAGGCGGGGGTCAAGCGCATCCTCACGATCGGCATCGATGGGGCGGCCAGCCGCGCGGCGCTGGGCGCGGCCGAGCAGTTCCCGCAGGTGTACGCGGCGGTCGGGCGGCACCCCAACAGCGCGCGCGGGTTCGACGAGGCGGATCTGGTGGAGCTGCGCGCGCTGGCGTCGCACGAGCGCTGCCGGGCGATCGGTGAGACGGGGCTGGACTACTACCGCGAAGGCGCGCCGGCGGCCGACCAGGAGCGCGCGTTTCGCGCGCAGATCGAGCTGGCGCGTGAGTTCGACAAGCCGCTGGTGATTCACACGCGCGCGGCGGAGGACGACACGCTGCGGATTCTGCACGAAGCCGCGGGCGGGGTGCGGGTGGTGATGCATTGCTTCACGATTCCCGATCGCCTCGACGAATGCCTCGCCGCGGGCTGGTGGGTGTCGTTCGCCGGGAACGTCACGTACAAGGCGAACGCTGAGCTGGCGCTGGCGGCCGAGCGCGTGCCCGAGGAGAAACTGCTGGTGGAGACGGATGCGCCCTACCTGACGCCCCAGGTGGTGCGCAAGCAGCGCAACGAGCCGTCGTTCGTGGTGCATACGGCTGCATTCGTGGCCGAGCGCCGCGGGGTCGAGCTGGCGCAGCTGGAAGCAGCGGTCGAACGCAATGCTGCCGGCCTGTTCGGCTGGTGATCGGCGCCGTGGCTGATGTTCCGGCTCAACCAAGCCTGCGACGGCTGCGCGAGTTCGATGTGCGGCCCAACCGTGAGCTGGGGCAGAACTTCCTGATCGACTCGAACATCCTCGGGGTGATTGAGCGCGCGGCTGAGCTAACGGCGGCGGACGTGGTGCTCGAGATCGGGGGCGGGCTGGGGGTGCTGTCCGAGTATCTGGCGTCGCGGGCGGCGCATGTACACGTGGTGGAGATCGACAGGCGGTTGCACGACGCGCTGAGCGACGCGACCGACCCATGGACGAACGTGACGGTGCATTGGGCTGATGCGATGCAGCTGGAGCTCGCGCAGCTGCGGCCGGTGCCGACGAAGGTGGTGGCGAACCTGCCGTATGGAGTCGCGGCGGGCGCGCTGCTGCGCACGATCGAGGAGCTGCCGAGCGTGCAGCGGTGGGTGGCGATGGTGCAGCGCGAGGTCGGCGAGCGGCTGGCGGCGAAGCCGGGCGTGCGGGCGTATGGGGCGCCGTCGGTGATCGCGCAGCTCGCGTGCGAGGTGAAGGTGGTGCGTGCGATCCCGCGCACGGTGTTCCACCCGGTGCCGAACGTCGATTCGGTGCTCGTTGGGTTGCGCCGCCACGGGCCGGCGGCGTCTGCTCGTTTGCGTGCGCTTGTCAACGGTGCGTTCGCGCATCGGCGCAAGACGCTGGCGGGGTCGCTGACGCTGGCGGGGGCGCGTGGGTTCGCGCTGACCGAGCAGGCTGACGGGCGTGCGCGTATCCGGGCGGCGCTCGAGCAGCTCGGATATCCGCAGGATGCGCGCGCCGAGCGGCTGGCGCCCGAGGATTTCCGGGCGTTGGAAAAGATGTTTAGATGACGACCGATATCCACGCGCCGGGGCGTGTCCTGCAGCTGCCGCTGCGTGCGCTCGCGCCCGCGAAGATCAACCTCGGGCTGCACGTGGGACCGACGCGCGGCGACGGGCGCCATGAGCTGGTGACGGTGATGCAGTCGATCTCGCTAGCGGATGAGCTGACGCTCGCGGTTGCGCCTGCCGGCGCCGAGCACGACGAGCTGGTGTGCGCGGGGGTGTCCGGCGCGCCGCGGGAGAACCTCGCGGCGCGCGCGCTCGCGGCGTTTCGCGACGCCACCGGCTGGGCGCGGGGGCCGCTGCGGCTGACCATTGAGAAGCGGATCCCGGTGGCGGCTGGGTTGGGCGGCGGGTCGGCGGATGCGGCGGCGGCGCTGCGCCTGGCGGCGTGCGCATCGGGTCTGGGCGACCACGAGCTGCTGCTCGAACTCGGCGCGGCGCTCGGTGCGGACGTGCCGGCGCAGATCGCTCCGGGGCGCTGGCTGGCGGGCGGAGCGGGGGAGCGTCTGGAGGCGCTGCCGCACCCGCGGGAGGAGCTCGGGGTACTCGTGCTGCCGGTGGCCGCGGCGCTGTCGACAGCGGCCGTTTACCGCGAGTTCGACGCGCGGGGGGCAGCACAGCCGCTGGCGCTGCTGCAGGAGCGCCACGACGCGCTGCGGGCGGAGCTGTCCGAGGGCGCGGCGCTGCCGTTGGCGCAGCTGCTTCACAACGACCTCGAGGCTGCCGCGCGTGCGCTGTGCCCGGCGATTGACGAGGTGCTCGCGCAGGCCCGTGAGGCGGGGGCGGAGGCAGCGCTGGTGAGCGGCTCCGGGCCGACGGTCGTGGGGTTGTTCAAAGAAAAAGATGGTGCTGCGCGCGCGTGCGCGCTCACGCGTGCGCGCGCGCAGCACATACAAAATCCTGCGCTCACTCCCTACGCCGCGACTCCAGTTGGCCCACAGTGCGGTATACCCACGACGGAGTTCAGCGGGTCCGTAGGGCACAATTAGCCTGAGACACCCTGATGAGCAGGACAACCATCAACCACTTGGTCGCCGTCAGCGCCGGCGTGTTCGGTCTCGCCGCGTACGCTGGCTTGATTCTCGTGCCCGCCTGGAGCGCGTACTCGCGCTTGTGGGAGCGGGTCGCGGCGACGATCCTGTCGCTGTACGTGCTCGCCGCGCTGGTGGGCATCGGCGTGGTCGGGGCGCTCGCCGTCGTCTACTTCTGGGACTAGTGCGGCGGATATGAGCGCCGAGGATGGGACACTCGATCTCGGCGCGTTCGACGCGATCACCGAAGCGGTCGAGTCGGGGGCCGGCCTGCCGGAGGTCGTGCGCTCCGCTGCGCGCGCGCTCGAGGCGAGCTTGGCCGTGACCGACGCGTGGGGCGCGACGCTCGCCGTGGCGGCCCGCTCACCGGCGGATGAGCGTTCGCTGCTGTCCGGCGGCGAGGGTGTCAGCAGCATCCCGCTGCGCGTCGCGGATGCGGTCGTGGGGTCGCTGCACATGCGTGCGCGCACGGAGCCGAGCGCATCGATGCGGCGGCTGCTGGTGATGATGATCGCTTCGGAGGTCGAGCGCGTGCGCGCACCCGAGCGTGCGTCGGAGTCCGCCGCGGCGGACTTCCTGCGGGCGATGCTGCGGCGTGAGCTGACCGAGCGCGAGGAGCTGCTGACGCGGGCGCGTGAGCTGGCGCTCGACGTGCAGGACGGCGCGAGCATGATCGTGGCGCGCGCCCACCCCCAGGCGCCGACCGACGAGGGCTGGCGCGCGCGGGTGCGCGCGGTCGCCGAGCGCGGCGCGCGCGCAGTCGTGAACCGCTCGATCGCGGCGCTGTCCGAGCGCGAGGGCGCGCCCGGGGCGGAGGTGCTGCTGCTCGTGCCAGGCGGCGATGAGGCCACGGCCGCGCGCGCCGCCGAAGCGGTTTTGCGCGAGCTGGAGGCGAGTCTGTCGGGATATACGTTTGCGATCGGCCGCAGCCGTGTGGCGGAGGATCCCGCGGACCTGCCGCGCGCTGCCGGCGAGGCGCTGCTCGCGGCGAACGTCGCCGAGGGCAACCCCGACGCGCCGGCGCTTGCGTTCGAGCAGACCGGCGCCTACCGGCTGCTGCTGTCGGCGATGAGTGAGAACCCGGCGGAGCTGCAGCGCTTCTACGCCGAGACGGTCGAGCCGATCGTGGCGTACGACGAGCAGTACGAGACCGACCTGGTGCGCACGCTCGAGACGTTCCTGGATGCCGACGGCAACGTGGCGGGCACCGCCCAGCGGCTGTTCACCCATCGCCACACGATCTACTACCGCTTGGAGCGCGTGCGCGAGCTGTCCGGGCTCGACGTCAGCTCCAGCGACGGGCGCGAGAAGCTGAGCCTGGGGTTGAAAGCGATGCGCGTGCTCGGCATCGCTGCCGCGGGCGGCCCCGCATCCGAAGCGGGAGCCGGCGGCGGGCGCGTGCCGCGTGGCTCGGGCCGGCGTTCCTAATTCCCTGGAGCGACTGGGCCGAGCTCGGCGAAGGTGCTGCTAGCCGACCGCTGGGGCTGAGCCGAACTCAACCGTGTACGTGGCGCCGTAGACGCCCGCTGCGATCGTGGTCGGCACCGCGGCGGTGGTGCCGACGCCGCTGTCGCGGAACTCGGGGGTGAGGATGTTGCGCCGGTGGCCGGGTGAGCGCATCCAGGCTCGGACCATGCCGAGCGGCGACGCGGCCACGCCGGTTCCCCAGCCGATGTTCTGGGCGACGTGGTAGCGGGTGTCAGGCGCGACGTAGCGCAGCTGCAGCAGTCGGTCGGTGGGGGTTTGCCCGTTGAGGCTGTCATCGCCGAAGTAGTCACCGGCCACCATGTCAACGGCTTGGCCGCTTGCTACGGACTGCAGCCGTGTGTCCTGGCGCAGCGGCTTGAGCTTGCGCGCCGCGCGCTCGCGATTGATCAGGCACAGCGTTGCCGCGGTCACCTTGGCCAGGTTCCACGGCGTCGGCAGCAACGTCGCGTACCGGCACGCGCTGGGAGTACGTGCGCCGTGCGTGCGCGCCGGACCCTTCGCGGTGCTCGCCTTCGCGGCGGTCGACCTCTTCGCGGCGACAGACAGCGAAGCCGAGCTGGCGGCAAAGGAGGAGCCGGCCCCGGTCGCGCCGAAGAACACAAGCGCGAGGACCAGCGTTACCGCGGTAAGGCATACGTTTTGAGACCGCGCGATCGGGCTACTCCCCGGGCGCTCGTTCCCCCTAGCGTGCTGGTGCACCTGCATCTCCCCGGGCGGACCGCAAGCATCCTTGCAAAAACCAGCGCTGCGAGCGTTGTGGCAAGTCGCACACCTCGCTCACGCTGCGCGCACGCGCCGAACATGCCCTGCGCACCAGCCGCTCGGGCTGCGCGCATCCCCCGATCACCCGCCCACCGCACGAGCCGATGACGCGGCGGGCATCCGTCGATCACGTTGCGCATCCCCCCGATCACGCCGCGATTGGCTTCACATGCGACGATATGTGCGCCTCGTTGGGGGGTCGTCCAATGGCAGGACATCAGGTTTTGGTCCTGAGAATCGGGGTTCGAATCCCTGCCCCCCAGTCCGCAAGCGTCGTCCAGCCGCTCTGGCCTGATCATCCAGGTACCGGATCGTGCTGCCGAGACTGGAAGACATGAGTTCGCCAACTGCACCGACCGTCCTGATCCTCGCCGCGGGCCAGGGCACGCGCATGCGCTCGCGCACGCCGAAGGTGCTGCATGAGCTGTGCGGCCGTCCGATGGGCCTGTGGCCCGTGCATGCCGCGCTGGACGCCGGCGCCGAGCGGGTCGTCGTCGTCGACTCGCTCGCCCGTGCGCTGGATGCGGTGCTGCCCGAGGGCGTTGTGTCGGTCGTGCAGGCCGAGGCGAACGGCACCGGCGGTGCGGTGCTCGCGGCGATCGAGCACATCGACCCGGACGCGCCGGTGATCGTGCTCAGCGGCGACGTGCCGCTCGTCAGCGCCGATGCGATCAGTGGCCTCGCTGCGGAGCACGCCCGTAGCGGCGCGCTCGCCACGATGGTTACGACGATGCTCGACGACCCCAGCGGCTACGGCCGTGTCGTGCGCGACGCGCAGGGCGCTGTCGCGCGGGTGGTGGAGACCAAGCAGGCGGGCGACGCATCCGCGCAGGAGCTCGAGATCCGCGAGGTCAACACCGGGGTGTACGCGTTCGACGGGCGTGCGCTGCTCGAGATGCTGCCGCGCTTGAGCGCGGACAACGCCCAGGGTGAGCTGTATCTGCCGCAAGTGCTCGACCTGCTGCGCGCCGCCGGGTCCGCGGTCGCGGCATACGTCGTCGACGACCCGGGGCTTGTGCTCGGCATCAACGACCGTGTCGCGCTCGCAAAGGTGCGTGTACTAGCGCAGCTCGCGATCCACGAGCGTCACATGCGTGCGGGCGTGACGATCGTCGATCCCGCGTCCACCCAGATCGACGTGCAGGTCGTGATCGGCCAGGATGCGCGCATCGAGCCGGGCACACAGCTGCGCGGCGCCACTGAGATCGGCGCTGACGCCACGATCGGCCCGCACACGACCGTGATCGACTCGGCGATCGGCGCCGGCGCCGCCGTGCGCGTCGCCTGGGTCGAGCGCGCCACTTTGCTAGAGCGCGTCACCGTCGGGCCGTTCGCGTATCTGCGCCCGGATGCGCTGCTGCGCGAAGACTCGAAGGCGGGCACGTTCGTCGAGATCAAGAACTCCGACATCGGTCAGGGAGCGAAGGTGCCGCATCTCTCCTATATCGGCGATGCCGACGTCGGCGAGCAGTCGAACCTCGGCGCCGGCACGATCACGGCCAACTACGACGGCCGCTCCAAGCACCGCACGACGATCGGCAAGCGCGTGCGTGGGGGCGTGGACACGTCGCTGGTCGCGCCTGTGACCGTTGGCGATGATGCCGTGACGGCGGCCGGCTCGGTGGTCACGAAGAACGTGCCCCCGGGCGCGCTTGCGGTGGCTCGTGCGCGCCAGACGAACATCGAGGGCTACGCCGCGCGTGAGGAGCCGCAGCCGTGAGTCTCTACGGCCGGGCATGGAGAGCGGCAGCAGTGAGCTGCGCCGACGAGCGCGGGGAGCCGCGGCCTTGACCTCTACACTCCAGGGCGAGATGAGCGCGATGGAGACGCGCACGCAGCCTGTGCCCACCAGCCTGCCAATTGACTACAACAAGCGGCTGATGCTGTTTGCCGGCCGCGCGAACCCGCAGCTGGCCGACGACATCGCGCGCAAGTTGAACGTCGATCTGGGTCCGGTCACGCTCAACACGTTCTCCAACGGCGAGGTGTACTGCCGCTACGAGGAGTCGATCCGCGGCGCCGACGTGTTCATTGTGCAGCCCACTTGCGGCAACCCGCAGACGGGTGTTACCGCGAACGACTCGCTGATGGAGCTGCTGTTCATGATCGATGCGGCCGTCGGCGCTTCCGCGCACCGCGTGATCGCGGTGACCCCGTGGTTCGGGTACTCGCGCCAGGACAAGAAGTCCGCGCCGCGCGAGCCGATCTCCGCGCGTCTGGTGGCGCGCATGCTCGAGTCCGCCGGCGCCGACCGCGTGTTGACGATGGACCTGCATGCGGGGCAGATCCAGGGCTTCTTCCAGAAGCCGGTCGACCACATGACCGCGCTGTTCATGCTCACGCAGTACTTCGGCGATCTCGGGCTGTCGGATCTCGTTGTCGTGGCGCCGGACGCCGGCCGCGTGAAGCTGAACAAGAAGTTCGCCTCGAAGATCGGCGCTGAGCTGGCGATCCTCGACAAGGAGCGCCCCGCCCAGCAGGTCGCCGAGATCGGGTACGTGATCGGTGACGTCAAGGGCAAGACAGCGGTGATCGTCGATGACATGATCGATACCGCTGGCACGCTCAAGGCAGCCGCGCGCACCGTGCTCGAGGAGGGCGCGTCGAGCGTATACGCCGCCGCCACGCACGCTGTGTTCTCCGGCAACGCGTTCGAGAATCTCGCCGAGGCTGGCTTGAAGGAGATCGTCGTCACCGACACGATCCCGATGCGCTCGGGCCATCCTGAGAACATCCGCGTGCTGCCGTGCGCGGAGCTGCTGACCGACTCGATTCGCCGCATCTTCACCGACGACTCGGTGAGCGAGGTCTTCGGCGGCGAGAACCAGCTGTTCTAGAGGCGGCTCTGCTGAAGCTCAAATCGCTGTCGCGCACGAAGCGTCTCGTGCTGATCGCTGCCGCAGTGCTGCTGTTCTTGGCGATCAGCGCGCAGCTGGCGCGCTTCCTGTCGACCGAGAACGCTGAGCGCGACGCGATCGTGGTGGTGCTCAAGGCTGAGACTGCCGGCAACGAGCCCGCGCTGCTCGCCGGGATCGCGGGCTGCGCGCAGAGCGTGTCCTGCCGGGCGACCGAGCAGGCGAACATCCAGCGTTTGCGCCGGCCCGGCGCGGTGAAGATCCTCACGACCAAGTCCGCAACCGCTTACGCGCTCAGCAGCCAGACCGGCAAGACCCGCGTCGCGTGGACTGTGATCGGTCGGCTTCCAGTCGTGCAATGCGTTGTGGTGCGCCGCCACGGCAGCTTCCTCGGCGGCATGTCCGTTGATCTGCTGTCGCTGAGCGCTCCGATCTCGAACACTGGAGATTGCTGAGCGTCCTTGGACGGATCACAATCGCGGACCGGGCCGCTCAAATTGAGCGGGAGCGGGCTTTAGATAAAGGCGGGGAGGGAGGTTCCTCTGTTTTTTGAAAAAGGAAGAAGGAAGACGATGAGGATGAATAAAGATTTCTCAAAAATGGAGTACTCGCGACTGCGCTGGCGGTGCGCCGAGCGGCGGGGATGCAACCACGGTCGAGCGGGGGTGCGGCTGGGTTTGGCGACCGGCGGGGCGCCCGTTTGCGGCGCCCGTTGATAGAGTCATCGCTCGCTCATGGCAGACACCACCACCAAGCTCGAAGTCAAGACCCGCACGCCTGAGGGCTCCCGCTCCGCGCGGCGCCTGCGCCGCTCCGGCCGGGTGCCCGGCGTCCTCTACGGAGGCGAGGGGGAGCCGCTGAGCTTCGACGTTGACGCGCGCGAGCTGCGTTTGGCTCTGGCACGCGCCGGTGCGGTGTTGGACGTGAGCGTCGACGGCACCCCCAGTACCCCCGTGGTGCTCAAGGACGCCCAGCGCGACGTCGTGCGCGGCGACACCACGCACGTCGACCTGCTGCGGGTGCGGTTGGATCGCAAGATCCACGCTGTCGTGACGCTGGAGTTCACCGGCGTTGACGATGCTCCGGGCGTCAAGGAAGGCGGTGTGCTCGAGCAGGTCACACGCGAGCTCAACGTCGAAGCGCTGCCTAACGCGATCCCAGAGTCGATCGTGTTCGACGTCGGCGAGATGCAGATCAGCGAGACCTTCACGCTCGAAGCCGTACAGGTGCCGGACGGCGTCACCTTGCTGGACGACCCGCACGAGACGGTGATAGCGATCCTCTCGCCGCCGCGCCTGCAGACCGAGTCCGACACCGAGATCGAGTCTGAGACAGAGGTCGTCGGACAGGCCTCCGCCGAGACGTCCGCCGCCGGCGGATCCGGCGACGAGTAAGGACCCTGAGCGCACCTTGCGCCTTCCGGGCGCGCAGGTCGACTGGCTGGTCGTCGGACTGGGCAATCCAGGCCGCGAATACGCCCGCACGCGCCATAACCTCGGCTTTCTCGTCGCCGATGCGCTGGCCGAGCGCTGGCAGCTGCCGCGTCCCAAGACGCGCTTTCGCGGGCTCATCAGCGAAGGCCGCGTCAGCGCGCCCGCGGCGTTCCCGCGCGACGGACCCTCGCCGCGCCCGCGCGTCGCCGTGCTTTGGCCCCAAACCTTCATGAACGAGGCTGGCAGCTCCGTCGGCCCGGCACGCGGCTCGCTGAAACTGCCGCTGGAGCGCGTGCTCGTCGTGCACGACGAGATCGACCTGCCGTTCGGCGACGTGCGCACCCGCCTCGGCGGCGGCCTGGCCGGTCACAACGGCTTGAAGTCGCTCAAGCGCGAACTCGGCAGCCCGGATTTCATGCGCGTGCGCGCCGGCGTCGGGAGACCCAACTCGACCGACCCGGAGATCGTCTCCGCGCACGTGCTCGGCCGCTTCCGTGAGCCTGTCGATCAGGTCGAGGAGCTGATCGGCGCCGCCTGCGAGCACGTCGAGCGAGTCGTGCTCGGCGAGGGTGGCGATGGCGACGGCGGTGCCGGTGGCGGTGCTGGTGCCGGTGGCGATGGCGACGGCGGTGGCGGTGCTGGTGCCGGTGGCGGTGGCGGTGGCGGTGATGGTGGCGGTGCTGCAGCTGGTGCTGGCGGGGACGCCAACGCCGATGCTGGTCAGGGCGGCAGCGCGGGCGCGGCCCCCGGCGCGGGAGACGGCGGCTAGATGGCGCTGCGCTCGCTGCTCGGCTTCATCGAGGAGGACCCTGCCGCACAGCAGCTCGCTCGCGACGGCGGCCGTGCGTTCGTCTCGACCTCACTGCGGCCGTATCTGATCGCAGCCCTCGCTGACATCGCTCCCGCCGCTGAAGCTCGCCCCACGCTCGTCGTGGTCGGTGACGATCGCGCCGCCCGCGACCTCGCTGCTGACCTGCGCGCCTGGCTCGCGCCCCGGCGGGTGCGCTATTACCCCTCGCGCGGCGTCGCCTATGAGTCGCACCTGACCCCGCCGGCGCATCTCGTCGGCCTGCGCGTGGCCGCGCTCGACGCGCTGCTCGACGCTCAAACCGCACGCCTGGAGCGCGCCGAGGAGCCGCCCGTCGTCGTCGTCTCCGCCGTTGCTCTCTCAGAGAAAGTGCCCGACCCCGCGCTGCGCCCGCACCCGTTCACGCTGCGCGTCGGCGAGTTGCTCGACCTCGAAGAAAGCGCTGCCGAACTCGTCTCCGCCGGTTATCAACGCGTCGACCAGGTTGAGGAGCGCGGCCAGTTCGCCGTGCGCGGCGGCCTGCTCGACGTGTTCCCCGCCACCGAGGAGCGCGCCGTGCGCGTCGACCTGTTCGATGACGAGATCGAATCGCTGCGCTGGTTCTCGACGTTCACGCAACGCTCGCTCGGCGACGCCCAGGAAGTGGAGATCGCCCCCGCCGCCGAGCTTGCAGCCGAGCATCGCGAGCTCGCCGAGATCGCTGCGCTCGAAGACGCCGCCAATCGGCCGGACATCGCCGAGCTGCTGCCGGTCGAGCGCTTCGGCGCGCTGCTCGAGCTGATCGGCCCGGAAACAGAGATCATCATGGCCGCCGAGGAGGAGCTCGCGCCGGCGTTGAGCGACCACTGGACCGATGTCTGCGCAGCGTTCCACGACAAAGACGCCCACCATCTGTACGTCAGCCCCGACGACGTCGAGCGCACGCTCGGCGCACGCACGCGCATCCGGCTGTCCTCCATCTCCGGCGACCAGGAGCTCCAGTTCCGCGCGCAAGCCGCCGACGTCGCCGCGCGCTCGCTCGCGGAAGCCGAGCCGCAGCTGGAGAAGCTCGTGCGCTCGGGCTATCGAACCGTTGTCGCATTCCCCCGCCGCGGCGAAGGCGAGCGCGCCGCTTACAACCTCGGCAGGCTGCAAGCGAGCTGGCTGGGGGAGGAAGTAGATGCCGGCGCATCGCCGCTGGAACCCTCGCTGCGCTTCGCGCCCGCCTCGCTGCGTGAAGGCTTCGTCGCACCGCAGCTGAAGCTCGCCGTGTTCCCCGAGCACCGGCTGCTGCGCCGCCGACGCGCGGAGCGTGGGGGAGGCCCAGGACGCGGCGCACACGGCGGCCCGGGCGGCGTTCGGCGCGGCGCGCTGCGCTCGTTCACCGATCTGCGCACCGGCGACATCGTCGTGCACGAAGACCACGGGGTCGCCCGCTTCGCCGGCTTCGAAACACGCACCGTCGCCGGCACCACGCGCGATTATCTGTATCTGGAATACCAAGGCGACGACCGCGTGTTCGTCCCCACCGACCAGCTCGCGAAGATCTCGCGCTACGTCGGCGCCGGCGGTGAGCACCCGCCGCTGTCGAAGCTCGGCGGCACCCGCTGGGAAACGATGAAAGCGCGTGCGCGCCGTGCCGCGCAGGAGCTCGCCGGCGAGCTGCTCAGCCTCTACGCTGAGCGCCGTCGCCGCTCCGGGCACGAGTTCGACCCCGACTCCGACTGGCAGCGCGAGTTCGAGGAGCGCTTCCCGTACACCGAGACTCCGGACCAGCGTGAAGCGATCGAGCTGGTCAAGCTCGACATGGAAGCGCCGCGCCCGATGGACCGCCTGATCTGCGGCGACGTCGGTTACGGCAAAACCGAAGTCGCCCTGCGCGCCGCCTTCAAATCCGCCACTCAGGGCAAGCAGGTGCTGATGCTGGTTCCCACCACGATCCTCGCCCAGCAGCACTACGGCACGTTCGCCGAGCGCCTCGCCGACTACCCGATCACGATCGAGCACGTATCGCGCTTCCGCACCGCTGCCGAGCAGAAAGCCGCGATCGCCGGCTTCGCCGACGGCCGCGTCGACATCCTCGTCGGCACCCACCGCGTGCTCTCACGCGACGTGCGCGCCAAAGACCTCGGCCTTTTGATCGTGGATGAGGAGCAGCGCTTCGGCGTCAAGCAGAAGGAGCTGCTGCGCCAGCTCAAGCTGAAAGTCGACGTGATCTCGATGTCCGCCACGCCCATCCCGCGCACGCTGCAGATGTCGCTCGCCGGCCTGCGCGACATCTCCGTGATCGAAACTCCGCCCGAGGGCCGGCGCCCCGTGAAAACCTATGTCGGGGAGTACGAAGAGGAGCTCGTCAAGCGCGCGATCATGCGCGAACACGAGCGCAACGGCCAAGCATTCTTCCTGCACAACCGCGTCGACTCGATCGAGGAAACCGCTGAGCGTCTGCGTGCGCTGTGCCCCGGTG
Source organism: Solirubrobacteraceae bacterium (assembly GCA_035474295.1). Lineage (GTDB taxonomy): Bacteria > Actinomycetota > Thermoleophilia > Solirubrobacterales > Solirubrobacteraceae > Palsa-744. Next base: position 68,684 of record DATINL010000017.1, on the reverse strand, counting down.
TGCGCTTCGCCGTTGCCCACGGACAGATGGGGGAAGGGGAGCTCGAAACGGTGATGATGGACTACGTGCGCGGCGGCGCTGACGTGCTCGTCTGCACGTCAATCATCGAATCGGGGATCGACATCCCGCAGGCCAACACGCTGATCGTCGAGCACTCCGACGCCTTCGGCCTGGCCCAGCTCTACCAAATCCGCGGTCGCGTCGGACGCAGCCGCGAACGCGCATACGCGTACCTGCTGTACGACTCCGCCGCCGCGCTCACGCCCGAAGCCGCCCAGCGCCTGTCCGCCCTGTCGGACTACACCGAGCTCGGCGCCGGTTTCAAGATCGCGATGCGCGACCTCGAGATCCGCGGCGCCGGCAACCTGCTCGGTGACGAGCAATCCGGCCACGTCGCCGCGCTCGGCTTCGAGCTGTACATGCAGATGCTCGACGAAGCCGTGCGCGCCGCCGAGCCCGAGCAGGAAGGCGAGGAGCTGCCCGAGCCCGTACGCCTCGACGTCAACGTCGACGCGTACGTCCCGTCCGACTACGTGCCGTACGAGCAGGCCAAGATCGAGATCCACCGGCGCGTCGCGGGCGCGCTGGAAGTCGCCGACGTGCAGCGACTGCAAGAGGAGCTCGAAGATCGCTTCGGTCCCGTGCCCGAGCCGCTTGCCAATCTGTTCGCGCTGCAGCGCGCCCGCATCAAGTTCGGTCAGGCCGGCGCGCGCACAGTCAGTTTTCGCGGCGACCGACTGGCCGTCGTGCCGATCGAGCTCGACTCGACGCGCGCCAAGCGACTACACGAAGAGCTGCCCGAGGCGCTGTATGAATCGTCGCGCTCACAGGTGTCAGTGCGCGTTCCACGCGACGGCGACGAGCGCTTCCCGACGGTCGTGCGCGCCGCGGATGTGTTGCTGGCGCTCAAACGTGAGGCTGCCTGAGCGACGCTTAGAAACTTCTTAAGCACGGCTAGGGACGTTTCCGCTAGAGTGCCCGCGTCGTGACCAAGAAACTTATTCAGAGCATCTCGGCGCTGGGCGCCATTTTCTTTGTTGGAGCTGTTTTGTCTGCATGCGGAAGCAGCGGCATCCCGGCCAACGCGGTGATCAAGGTTGGCGACAACGCGGTCACCAAGAGCACCTTCAACCACTGGCTCTCCGTCGCTGCCGAATCGAGTTCGACGGCTGCTCCGGGACAGGCCGCACCCAAGCCGGTCATCCCTGACCCACCTAGCTATACGGCCTGCATCACCCATCTGCAGGCGACCGCGCCGAAGCCGGCCAAAGGTCAGCCGAAGCCCACTGCGACTCAATTCAAGGCTCAGTGCGCGCAGCAGTACACCGCGCTCAAGCAGCAGGTCCTCGGCTTCCTGATCTCCTCCAACTGGGTGCTTGGCGAAGCTGCCGATCAGGGCATCAGTGTCACCGATGCGGCTGTGCAGAAGCAATTCAACCAGGTCAAGCAGCAGCAGTATCCGAAAGCGGCCGACTTCCAGAAATTCCTGGACAGCTCGGGTCAGACAGTGTCAGACCTGTTGCTGCGCGTGAAGTTGAACCTGCTGTCCTCCAAGATTCAGCAGAAGATCACCAAGAGCAAGTCGAATGTGACTCAGGCGCAGATCGCCAGCTATTACAACAAGAACAAGCAGCGTTTCGGTCAGCCTGAGCGCCGCAGCCTGCTGCTGATCCTCACCAAGGGTCAGGCAGCCGCGCAGAAAGCCAAGCAGGACATCCAGTCCGGCCAGAGCTTCAAGAGCGTCGCCAAGCGCGTATCGATCGACCAGGCCAGCAAGGCTCAGGGTGGAGCGCTGCCGGGAGTCGTCAAGGGTCAGGAGCAGAAAGCCCTCGACGCCGCTGTGTTCTCCGCCAAGGCGAACGTGCTGAGCGGCCCGATCAAAACCCCCTTCGGCTACTACGTGTTCAAGGTCACGAAGATCACCCCGGCCAGCCAGCAGACGCTCGCCCAGGCGCAGTCCTCGGTCAAGCAGCAGCTCGTCGCTCAGAACCAGCAGACCGCGCTGAGCACGTTCGTCAAGGGCTTCCAGAAGAAATGGACCGCCAAGACCGAATGCCGCAAGGACTACCTCGTCATGAACTGCAAGGGGTACAAGGCGCCGAAGACGCCTACCGCTGCGCCGACGGGCGCCACACCTGTGCCGCAGGGCGGTACGACCACGCCGCCGCAGACGACGACGCCGTCTTCCACCAAGACCGGCTGATCAGTCTCCGCCGCGCCTAGCGCAAGGTGCCGGAGCCCGAGATTCAGCAGGCCGAGATTCAGCAGGCGCTCGGCAGGCTCGATGCTTTGACACGCCGTCTGCGGCGCGAGTGCCCATGGGATCGCGAGCAGGACGAGCGCTCGATCGTGCCGCACACCGTCGAGGAAGCGTACGAGCTCGCCGACGCAGCCAACACCGGCGACGACGCGAAGCTGATCGACGAGCTGGGTGATGTGCTCTTCCAGGTGCACTTTCTCGCGCTGCTGCTGGAAGAGCGCGGCGCCGGCGATCTGGGTCAGATCGCCGATCACTGTCGTGAGAAGCTGATTCGCCGCCATCCTCACGTGTTCGGTGAAGGCGCGGTGAGCACCGCAGCAGAGGTGCTCACCAAATGGGACAAAATCAAAGCCACCGAGCCGGGGCGCGAACGCGGGATCTTCGGCGAAGTGCCGGAGAACCTGCCGGCGCTGCTGTATGCACGCAAGCTCCAGCGCCGCGCCGCATCCGCCGGGCGCCATCCACCGGCGAGCGCCGAGCGCGGCGATCAGGAATCCTTTGACACCATCGGCGAGCGACTCTTCACGCTCGTCGATGAAGCGCGTCGCGCTCAGGTCGACCCTGAGCTGGCGCTGCGCGCCGCCGCCCACCGTTTTCGAGCGAACATCGGAGAAGAATGAGCCAGATCGACAGAGTGCACGCCCGCCAGATTCTTGACAGCCGGGGCAACCCGACCGTGGAGGTGGAGGTGGCGCTGCGCTCGGGTGCTCACGGGCACGCGGCCGTGCCGTCCGGAGCCTCCACTGGCGAGTTCGAAGCCACCGAGCTGCGCGACGGCGGCACGCAATGGCTGGGCAAGGGCGTCACACGCGCTGTTGCCAACGTCAACGGCGAGATCGCCGCAGCCGTGGCCTCGCTCGACGCATCTGACCAGCAGGGTCTGGATACGGCCCTGATCGAGCTGGACGGCACGCCCAACAAGTCGCGCCTCGGCGCCAACGCGATCCTGGGCGTGTCGCTGGCGGCTGCCCACGCGCAAGCCGCGGAAGAAAGTCTGCCGCTGTGGCGCTACCTCGGCGGCGAAGCCGCCCGCGTGCTGCCAGTGCCGATGATGAACGTGCTCAACGGCGGCGCTCACGCCGACAACAAGGTCGACTTCCAGGAGTTTATGGTCGTCCCCTGCGGCGCCCCGACGTTCTCGGAGTGCCTGCGCATGGGCACCGAGGTGTTCCACGCGCTCAAGCGCACGCTGCACGACCGCGGCCTCAGCACCACCGTCGGCGACGAAGGCGGCTTCGCCCCGGATCTGAGCTCCAACGAGGAAGCGCTGAAGCTGCTCGTGGACGGCATCCAGGCAGCCGGGTACCAACCGGGCCAGGATGTCGCGATCGCGCTCGACCCGGCCACCAGCGAGATCTACCGTGAAGTCGACGGACAGCACGGGTATGTGCTCGAGCACGAAGGCCGCACGCTCAGCGCGCTCGAGCTGGCCGACTACTGGGCCGACTTGGCCGGTCGCTATCCGATCGTATCGATCGAAGATGGTATGGACGAGGAGGATTGGGACGGCTGGAAAGCCCTCACCGAGCGCGTCGGCGAGCGCGTGCAACTGGTCGGCGACGATCTGTTCGTCACGAACACCGAACGTCTGCGCACCGGGATCGAGCGCGGCGTCGGCAACTCGATCCTGATCAAGGTCAACCAGATTGGCACGCTCTCAGAAACGCTCGCGGCGATCGCGATGGCTCGCGAAGCCGGCTACACCGCAGTCATGAGCCATCGCTCAGGTGAGACGGAAGACGTCACGATTGCGGACCTTGCTGTCGCGACCGGCTGCGGCCAGATCAAAACCGGCGCCCCGTCACGCTCGGATCGCGTAGCCAAGTACAACCAGCTGCTGCGCATCGAAGAGCAGCTCGGCGCCGACGCCGAGTTTCCAGGCCGCTCGGTGTTCAGAAGCTGAGCAGCACCTGAACGCAGCGCCGGGCGCACTGGGGCGCCAGGCGCACCGGGAGCGCCAGGCACACCGGGAGTACAAGTACACGCAGCTGCGGGCAAGCCGGCGTGCGAGTACACGCAGCGTCGGGAACCCCGGCGTGCAAGTGAGCGCCGCAGTTGCAGGAGGTTCCCAGACGAGCGCGAATGCGAATGGATGCCTACAGCTTCAGCCTCTGCCGCACGCTCGGCGCGCGCCGCCAAAACGCCCGTGCGGCGGCCTGCAGCCCGCCGTAGCGCCGCTGCTGGCGCCGGTCGCCCGCGCCGGGTGGGTACCACGCGCGCACACGCACGCGTGCAATGGGACCGTCTCGGGCGTATCGCGCTGCTGCTCGTGAGCGTTGCGCTGATCTATATGTATCTGAGCGCCGGAATGTCGCTGTTGTCTACCTGGCACACCGCCAGACATGCCAGCGCCACGGTTGCGGCGATGGAGCGCCAGAACGAGCTCTTGCAAGCCCGCCACGCGGCGCTGGGCAGACGTGGCACGCTGGAAGCCGAGGCACGCCGCCTGGGCATGATGCGACCGGGTGAGCAGTCCTATTTCGTGCGCAACCTGCCGGCGAACTGACCTGCGCGCAAACACCCGCTGCTAGCCTCGGCCGAATGCCGGTCTTCGACAACGCGATTTATCAGTGGCAGCAGGGCGAGCGGCGTCTGCGCGAAGCTCCACCGGAGCGGCGCACGGTGCTCGAGCTGATCACCGAAACATTGGTCGATGAGCTGCGCCGTCGTCTAGGCGGGAAGTTCTTTACGCAGGAGCTGGTCGATCTGTACGGCCTGGATACGTCCTGGGGCCTGCACGTGGCCATGAGAGTCGCCCCTAAGGATCCCTGGGCATGGGAATCGGGTGTCGTGGTCGATGCGGCGTTCGCAAAGTACCTGCGCGAAGCCACGGACTATGCGGGCGGCAAGCTGGTTGTCGGCAACTAATAGGCCGGGTCGGCCAGTACGAGTGCGCATCTCAGGCGCCCGTTGCTCCAAGTGCGCTGCGCTCGCTTGGCTGGCGGCGCCGTCGGGGCGTGTCAGTCGTCGTCGCCGACGCGACGGATGACGATCTGATCTTCCTCGATCGTCACCTCGACGGGCCGGTGGCCGGCCCAGTGCTCGGCGTACGTGGCGTTGTCCTGCACGGCCGGGTCGAGCCAGAGGCCGTAACCCTCCTCGCCGTGGTCGAACGTGCCCTCAAGCGGCCCCGTGGAGCGCTTGCGGCCACGTCCTGCGCGACGACCGCGGCGACGCGTGCGTGGCGCGTCCTCCTCATCGCCGCCCTCCTCGGCCCTGGTCTTCGCCCTGGCTTCGGCTTCGGCTTCCGCCTCGGCCTTGGCCTCCTCTTCGGCGCGTACGCGCTCTGCCTCGAGCTCCGCTGCCTCGAGCTCCGCGGCGATCTGGGCGTCGTCCTCGGCGCGCAGATCGATCTCCTCGGGGTACTCGACCGTCGCAACCGTGCCGTCGGGGGCGTCGTCGTTGCCGACTAGCTCATTTTGGCGCTTGAACTGCTCGATCTCCTGAACGGTGACCTCGAGCTGGTGTGCGACCCACGCGTCGGTTCGGCCTTGCCGTACCCAACTGCGGATCTGGTTCAAATGCGGGCGCAAAGATCTACGTGCCATCGACGGTCCGGGAGACTAGCGCATAGGTCTCCCAAGCTGTCTCACCATGCTCGGCGCGCTTCTCCCGCGCCGCCGTGCGTGGGTGTCTCGTGAGGCTTGTCAGGGCGCTGAACCACGATCGGCATGGCCTTGGAAGTCGCTCTGGCAGCCATGTTGGGCCGGGTCTTGCAGCCAAGTCGCGTTCGCCCGGTCCTCAGTCTATGCTTGCGACTCAGGCGAGGCAGGGGGCGTGCTCGCCGATTGCCTATCGGCGAAAGGGAAGGTGCACCGAATGCTGGTTCTGACGCGGAAGTCCAACCAGAGCATCATGATCGGCGACGACATCGAGGTGTCGGTGCTGTCCGTGATCGGCGAGAAGGTGCGCATTGGCATTCAGGCGCCGCAGGACGTTCCGGTGTTCCGCACCGAGATCTATGTGGAGATCCAGCGCCAGGGAGGCGCCGAGCGGGGCGTGAAGAACGTCGCCGAAGTAGACGACGCCATTCGTCAACTGGGCGAATAGTCCTGAAGGTCGCTCAGCCGAGCAGCAACGTCGCTCAGCCGAGCAACAGGTAGAGAGTCCGAAACATCACCACGGTCACGATCACCGCGGTGAAGATCAGCGTGAGCACCAGCAGCACGAAGCGCATCGACCCGTGCTTGTGGCGGCGATCAACTTCCCGCTTGAGCGTGCGCTGCTCGGCCGTGCGTCGCAATGACGCACGGCGGCGGCGCTCCAACGAGATCTCCCGGGCGAATGCCTGCTCGAGCTCGCTGAGGCTCTGACGCATCTTCATGGCTGCATCTGGCGGTGACGTATGGTCCGGCCGGGGCGCGGTAGCCCGCTCCGGGGCGCGTCAGCCCACCGGCGCCTTGGCGCGCTCATATACCTTGACGAAACGCTGGTAGTTCTCGGCGATTTGGCGGGCGCCGCTGGCGCGATCGATCTTGCCGTCCACATATGCCTTGAGCGGGTCCCACCAGATCGAGCGCCCGATCGCGAACCCGACGAAGCCCTCGACAGGCGCCGCCTGCTCGAGCCAGTGGTCGACCTTGGCGTCGTTGGCGCCACGGCCCAGCACCACGCACACGACATCGTCACGGCCGCCGCTGCGAGCCTGTGCGGAGAGCATCTCGCAGTCGGAGCGCTCGTCGACGCCTTCGATCTTCCAGATGTCCACCTCGATCCCCGCGTCCTGGATCGCGGCGATCGCGCGGCGCATTAGCTCGGGGCGCAGCTCCGCGTCGTAGCGATCGCCGTCGCCCGCGACGGACTCCAGCTGACCCGCCTCGGCCGGCACCAGCAGCTCGAACAGGAACTTGCGCTCGTGCGCGTGCAGCCAGTCCGACAGGCGCCGCAGCTTGGTCAGCTGATCGCGGTTCTCGGCGGCATCGCCATCTGGGTTGTAGCGCACCAACACCTTCGAGAAATCCGGGTCGAAGCTCTCGATGTGGGCGCCAAACTCATCGCCGTACTGGAAGTCGAACATGTTCTGGCCGCTGCGCTCGACGGGCATCGCCAGCTTCAGGCCGCGTGCACGTGTCTCCTCGGGGATCGAGCCGCCGAACTGCTCGTCGACGAGCACGCCGGTGATCGACTCATCGGCGCCAGAGCCGGCGGCCTGCAGCAGACCTTCGAAGATCAGGTGCTTGGCATCCGCGATCGTGGCGGTCTGCTCGGGGTCGGGGTCGCCTTCGATTCCGAAGAACTTCGTCTGGAACGACCCGCGATGGTCGAACGCGAGGATGTAAAGCTGCTTGTCGTAGCCGAGTTGCATCGGTCGATTGTCCTTTCAGCGGTCGCTGATTCGGCCTCGCCACAATGACTGCCCGCTGGGGCGAGTCGCCAGCCGGGGGACGGACTTTAGCGCCGCGTCTGCTCAGGCGGCACCGGAGCGAGCTTTGGATGGGCTCTTAGAATGACACGAAGATGTCTTCCGGTGCCGATCTGTTCGTCGTCTGCAAGCAGTGCGGGAGCGAAGTCAGCCCGTACATCACCGAATGTCCCTATTGCGGCCATCGTCTGCGTCGGCGCGCGCCGAAGCTGCCACGAGAGACCGGGTTGGGCGGCGCACGCCGGCCCCGACGTCAGGCTCCCCTGCTGGGGCGCCTGCGGCGTGGAGAGATCGCCGGGATCCGAGCAGAAGCGCCGCCGTACGCGACGATCGCGCTGGTGCTGACGAGCTGCGCGGCGTGGATCGCGTTGCGCGGCGGCTATGTGAGCCTCGCCGACACGGTGATCGCCGGTCCCCTGCACGGTGATTGGTGGCGAGTTCTGACCAGCCAGTTCTCCTATCTCGGCGGGTTCTCCAGCGGCGTCTACCTGCTCGCGACGCTCGTCGCCGTCGGGGTGTTCGGCTGGCTGCTGGAGCGTCGTCACGGTCCGTTCGTCGTGGTGGCTCTGTTCCTCGGCGCTGGCGCGACGGGCGCGCTAGCGGCGCTAGCGCTGTACTCAGAGCCGGTGGTGAGCGGCGGCAACGGCGCGGCGCTGGGATTGCTGGCGGCGTGGGTGGTGCCGGATCTGGAGGCAGCACGAGCGCGCTCGTACTACGACGGCGACCTGCTCGGCACGGCGGCGATTGCGGCGGTGCTGCTGGCGATGCCGCTGGCCCGCCTAGAAGCGAGCTGGCTGGCGGGCGTGGTCGGGGCGCTGTTCGGGCTAGTAGTCGGGTTTGGTCTGAACCGCCTGAGACCGTCGGCCTGAGCCAGTCGCGGCCGGTCGTGGCACGGATTTGACCGGCTGCGCAGATTGGTTGTGTTCAAAAAAGATGGTGCTGCGCGCGCGTGCGCGCACCCACGTGTACGCGCGCGCAGCACCACTTAAATTGAGAAGCACCCACGTGTGGGTCGGTCCGTTTGATCCAGTCGCCCGGTCGCTTGGCGCGCGGTCTGAGTTTGCGCTCGTCGGCGGCGAACCGGTGCGAAAGGTCCCAAGCCGCGCCTATGATGCGTGAGGACTTGCCTGACACCGCTTATACCGCCGCCGAGGTGGACGCCGCGATCGCGGCGCTCGGAGATCCTGAGCGCGTGGCACACGCGCAGGAGGTTGTGACGCACGCTGCGCCCAGTTTGCAGCGCGTGCTTGCGCAAGCGCTGCAGGAGGGGGGTTGGTTCGGATCAGCTCACGACGCCGAGGTCAAGCGCGTCGCGGACGAGCCCGACGCGAGTGAGCGCGTGGCGGCTGTCGGCACTCTCGTTGCGGAGCAGACTCGATTGGGTATGTTCGTGGGCGTAGCTGTTGGGTTTGAGTTGGCGCACGAGCTGCAGCGCCTGCGCGGTGAGGCGCAGCCGGGCATCGAGACAACCGTCGAGACAACCATCGCTAGAGAGGAACACTGAACATGCAGATCCGCTTCCTTGGGCAGTCGGCGTTCGAGCTCAGCGACGGCGACACGTCGGTGCTGATCGACCCGTTCTTGACGGGCAACCCGAAAGCGGCCGCGGCTGCTGACGATCTGAACCCCGATGCGATTCTGTTGACGCACGGTCACGCCGATCACCTCGGCGACACGGTGTCGATCGCCAAGCGCACCGACGCGCAAGTGGTGGCGATCGTGGAGCTCGCCAACGAGCTCGCGCGCGAGGGCTTGCAGAACGTCCACGACCCCAACCTCGGTGGCACTGTGAAGTTCGACTGGGGGTGGGTCAAGCTGGTGCCGGCGTGGCACACCTCGACGACGCCGAACGGCACCGTCAACACCCCAGCGGGGCTGATCGTAAGCTTTGCCGGCAAGACGATCTACCACCTGGGTGATACGGCGCTGTTCTCCGATCTCGCGCTGAACGCCAAGCGCTGCGCGCCGATCGACGTGGCGCTGATGTGCATCGGCGGGCACTACACGATGGATCGTTGGGACGCGGTCGAGGCGGCCAAGCTGATCGGCGCCAAGCAGGTGATCCCCTGCCACTACGACACGTTCCCGCCGATCGAAACCGACGCGCACGCGTTCAAGGGGGACGTGGAAGCGGCGTGCGACTCAGAAGTCGTGGTGCTCGCGCCCGGCGAGAGTCATTCGCCATGACGATGACACACGCGGTGGTGCTGATCGAAGCCGAGCGCGACGCGCTTTCGGATCTCGGCGGCGCGCTCGCTGACATCGACGGTGTGGCGGAGGCTTACTCCGTCACCGGCGAATGGGATTTCGTGGCGATCGTGCGCGTGCCGGACCACGAGCAGCTGGCCGACGTCGTAACCACGCAGATCGGCGGCCTGCCGGGCGTAGCGCGCACCCAGACGATGGTCGCGTTCGCCGCGTTCTCCCGCCACGACCTCGAATCGCTGTTCTCGATCGGGGAGTGAGCTGAGAAAGTTGGCTGTCTGGCCAGGAGTCCGGTAGGGTGGTCCGGTGACCGAGAGCGCTGCTCAGCCGCTTACCGCGCGCGAGGACTTCCAAGCGACCAGCGATCCGGGGCTGGAGGCGCCTGCCGAGCGCGCTCAGACGGAGCTGCTGAGCTACCGCCAGCTGTACGAGCTGTGGGAGCGCCAGCACTGGGCCGTGCAGGATCTCGACTTCACGCAGGACCGCGTTGACTGGCACGAGCGCTTCGACGCGGAAGAGCGCTTCATGCGCATGTACGGGTTGAGCGCTTTCTTCGTCGGCGAACAGCGTGTGGCGGCTGAGCTCGGGCCGATGATGCGCGCGTGTCCCGACGAGGATATGCGCATCTTCCTGTGTACCCAGATCGCCGACGAAGCCAGGCACGTGGCGTTCTTCGACCGCTTCTACAGCGAAGTCGGGGTGCTCGAAGCCGATGGGCTGGAAGGACGCTTGCAAGAGACCAGCGAGCACCTGAACCCGGAGTTCGGGGTGCTGTTCGACGAGCTGCTGAGCAAGCGCGTCGATCGCTTGGCAGCCGAGCCGGAAGATCTCGAGACGCTCGTCGAAGCGGTCACGATCTACCACATGGTGATCGAAGGCATGCTGGCGCTCACCGGCCAGCACTTCATCATCGACTACAACGAACGCATGGGCACGCTGCCCGGATTCGTCGACGGGTTCACCAAAGTCGCGCGCGACGAGCACCGCCACGTCGCGTTCGGAGCGCGCTTCCTGCGTGACATGACGCGCCGCGACAAGCGCTACGCGCAGGCGATCCAGCGCGCGCTCGAGGAAGTCGCGCCCGTCGCCGACGGTGTGCTGCGCCCGCGCTGGGTGCCGGAAGGTGAAGATGAAACAGAGTTCTTCGGCGTCTCGGTCAACGCCACCAGGCAGTTCGCCGTCAACGCGCTGCAGCGCCGCCTGAAGGTCATCGGCCTCACCGCCTGACGGGCACACGCGGAGCTGCCGTGACGGGCACACGCGGAGCTGCCGTGACGAGCACACGCGGAGCTGCCGTAGAGGAGCGCACGCCGAACCGCCTGACGAGCGCACGCCGAGGCTCATACACTGCGGTGCCGATGGCCGCGGTGCCCCTCAAGCCCGAGTACGCGCCGACCCTCGGTCAGCTGCTCTCCCCGCGCTGGCACAAAGCCTCGCGGCCCGTTCAACGCCTGATGCTGCTCGCCGGCGTAGCGCTCGTGCTGGGGTTGATCGCAATCGTGCTGACGCTCGAGAACGCCACCATCTCCCGCGGCGCGCCGGTGCCGTTCAGCTTCAGCTACCGGCAGCTCTACGAAACCGCGCCGGACCCCGGCGGGTACGCGAAAGTCGAGCGCCGCGCCGATGGGCGCCTGGAAGACTCGTTCGCGGTGCAGCCGCTGCGCTTGCCGCCGTACAGCGGCAGCATCACCGGCGAGCTGCCGCTCTACACCGTCGACTACGTCCGCAGCCTCGCCACGCGCTATCGCGGCTTCCAGCTGCAGGGGGAAAGCAAGACCAGGGTCAACACGGTGCCTGGTTACAACGTGTTCTACACAGCCCTGGTCGAAGGACGGCGCTTCTTCGGACGCGACATCCTGCTGCTGCCAGACCACCCGGGCGTACGCGACGGGGTGCGGATCGTGATGCTCAGCTCGCCGCGCGCCAACGCGCAGGTGACCTCCCCGATGCTGGTCGCCACCGTCGGTGTGCTGCAGCGCGCGCTGCACACGTTCACGTTCCGCTGAGCTGCGTACGTGAGCCTGCTGCGCGGGGGATCTCAGGTTGCGGTTGCCATGCGCTTAGCGATCACTGGAAGGGGACCGGGCGGGTCAGTCGAGCCGCTCGGTCGTTCGCTCGGCTGGTTAGCCCGATTCGGTTGAGCCCGTCGCGGGCGCTGGCGCAGACGGCGCGTCGCTGGTCTCTCGCGTGCCGTCAGTTGGACCGGGGGACACGGTGGATGGCGTCGGGGCGGCGGCAGGCACGCCGGTCTCAGAATCCCGCGCTCCACCGACCCTTGCAGGCAGCGTGACGTCGTGCGTGGTAACCCCGCCCTGTGTCGGTGGAACCACCGCGGGCGGCGTCGGCACCTTGGTCGAAGTCGTCGGCAGCACCGGGTCGGGCGTCGGCGTGGTGGTGGGCGTAGTCGGCGGCGGAGTGCTGTCGGTTGTGCTCACCGGTGCGGTGACGCTCGGCGGCGTCTGTCCGGCAGTGGGCGCCGTCGGCGCCGTCGTCGTCGAGCTCGACGGCAGCTGTGTCGTCTCGCTGGTGACCTCGGTCACCGGCTGCTCCGGAGTTTTGGGCGCCACAGGCGCGGTTGCTGCTGGGTCGGCCGGTGCGGCCACGGTCGCGGGCTTCTCCGCTGCCTGCTTGAGCTTCGCCAGCTTGTCCGCGTCAGCCTTGGCGCGGTCGGACTTGGCGTCTTCATCCGCGCGCGCGCTGTGGTCGATCGAGCTGGTCGGCTGGGCAGCCGAGTGGATGATCAGCGGCTGCACGGGACGCGCTGCGATCTGCGTATGAGTGGAAGCGACAGCCACGTGACGATGGTGGCTGACGTGCGTAGCCGCATGATCGGCTTCAACCGCGCCCGCGGTCACCAGCGCGGCGGCTGCCAGCCCGGCTGCGGCCTTGGTAGCGAGCGCGCCAGCTCCGATGCTCGTAACGAGGCCGCTCGCACCCGCGCCGCCCGCGCTGCCCGCAGCGCCTGCGCCAACCGCAGCTGCGCTGCCGGCCCCCGCCACGTGCGCGCCGCCGGCGCCGGCCGTGGAGCCGAGCTTGGCCAGCGCGAGCTTCTTGAAGATCAGCAGCGGCCCGATCGGGAAGATCGCCGCGAGCGCCACGTTGTTCTGCTTCAGCTGCTTGCGGAATGCGCGGCAGCGGTCGCACTCGCGCACGTGACGGCGCACCGGCGCGCTCATCTTGGCGAGCCCCTCGGCCACCTCCCCGAGCTCGAGGCGCACTTCCGTGCAGCTCAGCTTGCGCGCTTCCGCGGCTTCGGCGAGCGAGATGCGTGCGCGCACCAGCAGCGACTTCACACTTGGCACCGTGGTTTCCATCGCGTGCGCGATCTGCTCGTATGAGAGCGCGTCGATCTCGCGCAGCAGCAGCGCCGTGCGCTGCGTCTCCGGCAGCTGCTGAACGTCAGCCACGAGCTGGCGGAAGCGCTCCTTGTGCAGCACCTTCTCGCTCGTCGACTGGCCGTGATCGGCGAAATGCACATCCATCGAGTCGACCCCGATCGCGCTCGCGCGGCGCAAGTGGTTGAGGCTGCGGTTGCGCGCGATCCGGTAGAGCCACGGGCGCACGTTGATCGCGCGCTCGTCCGCGAGAATCGCGTTGAACGCGGCCGCGAACACCTCCTGCAGCACGTCCTCGGCGTCCTCGCGCGAGCCGAGCATATGCCGGCAGAACGCCAGCAGACGCGACTGATACCGCGACACCAGCGTTTCGAAAGCCGCGTGCTGGCCCCGGCGGATGAGTGCGATCAGGCGCTCGTCCGACTGCAGTCGCAGCAGGGGCGACGGGCCGTGGAGGCCCGGTACGTTGGCTTGTTTGAGTGCGGAAACCTCCACGGAAAGTCCAATCGCTTCGACCTAAAGACACCGTAGCAACCGGGAAGTTGCGATCACCGTGCTTGCAGCATGTGTTGCTAAAAGCACGAAATCTCCCGGACATAGCGATACCTCGCAGGAGGAAGATCGAGGGTTATTGGGCGTGTCTCACATAAACTGGATTCAGTTGGCCCGGGTGGCGGAATGGTAGACGCAGCTGACTTAAAATCAGCTGCCCCCAGGGGCTTGTGGGTTCGAATCCCACCCCGGGCATCGCAAGCGCACGATTGAGACATCGCAAGACCAGGGATTGGAAGGACCGTCGCAAGGCCCACGATTGGGAGACCCATCGCAAGGACACGATTGGGACACCTTTACCCACTCGCGCGTCGGATCACTCCCTGTCGGGCGCGTCGTATCACTCCCGGTCGGCTTCGACGCGCATTCGAGCGCCCCTCGACGCCCGACCAAATAGAGTCCCCGCATGGCAACCGACGGATCGCAGGACCCCGCGGAGCTCCACGGCGGACGGCTGATCGCCCGGCGTTTGAAAGCAGCCGGCGTGAGCAGATTGTTCACGCTCTCCGGCGGTCATCTGTTCTCGATCTATGACGGCTGCCGGGCGGAAGGCATCGACATCGTCGACACCCGTCACGAGTCGGCCGCCGCGTTCGCCGCCGAAGGCTGGGCCAAGGTCACCCGCGAACCCGGCGTGTGTGCGCTCACTGCCGGCCCAGGCGTCACCAACGGCATGAGCGCGATGGCCAGCGCCCAGGCCAACCACTCCCCGATGCTCGTGCTCGGCGGGCGCGCCCCGGCGATGCGCTGGGGCCAGGGCTCGCTGCAGGAGATCGACCACGTGCCGTTCGTCCACCCGGTCACCAAGCTCGCCGCCACCGCCCAGAGCACCGCCGAGATCCCCACGCTCGTCGACGAAGCGCTAGCAGTCGCTTGTGCTCCGCACGGCGGCCCGGCGTTCCTCGACTTCCCGCTCGACCACGTGTTCATGACAGCCCCTGAGCCGCAGCGCGCGCAGCCGGAGGCTGTTCATGTCAGTCACCCCGCAGCCGGCAACGTGATCGAGCGTGCTGCTGAGCTGCTGCGCACAGCTGAACGTCCCGTGGTGATGGCCGGCACCGATCTCTACTGGGGTCGCGCCGAGCAGCAGCTGCTGGAGCTCGCGCAAACGCTGCACATCCCCGTGTTCCTCAACGGCCTGGCGCGCGGCTGTGTGCCCGCCGACCACGAGCTGTTCTTCTCGCGCGTGCGCTCACATGCGCTCAAGCAAGCGGATGTGGCGCTCGTGATCGGCGTGCCGATGGACTTCCGGCTCGGTTTCGGCGCATCGTTTGGTGAAAACACGTCGATCGTCGTGATCGACTCGACTGAACCCGCTCGCGCCCATCCGCGCAGCGTCGCGGCCGAGCTGTACGGCGCGCTGCCGCAAACGCTCGCCGACCTGCGCTCCGCCACCGGCAGCTCCCCGCTAGCAAGTGCTGCGTGGGTCGAGCAGCTGCGCGACGCCGAGCTCGAACGGCGTGCCGCCGAGCAACCCGAGCTGAACGACAACCGCGCGCCGCTGCACCCGATGCGCTTGTACAAAGAGCTGGGGGAGATGCTCGACCGCGACGCGATCGTGATCGGCGACGGCGGCGACTTCGTCTCCTACGCGGGTCGTGTGATCGACAGCTACCAACCCGGCTGCTGGCTCGACCCCGGGCCGTTCGGCTGCCTCGGGTCGGGCCCAGGCTATGCGCTCGCGGCGAAGCTCGCGCGCCCGCACAGTCAGGTCGTGCTGCTGCTCGGCGACGGCGCGTTCGGGTTCTCCGGCATGGAGTTCGACACGCTCATGCGCCACGGCGTCAACGTCGTCGGCGTGATGGGCAACAACGGCATCTGGGCGCTGGAGAAGCACCCGATGGAGTTCCTCTACGGATACTCCGTCGCTGCCGACCTGCGCCCGAAAACGCGCTACGACGAAGTCGTGCAAGCGCTCGGCGCCCACGGCGAGCTCGTCGAGCGCGCGCAAGACGTGAAACCCGCGCTCGAGCGTGCGTTCGCCTCCGGCCTGCCAGCGCTCGTCAACGTGCTCACCGACCCGACCGTCGTATACCCGCGCAAGTCAAACCTCGCATGAGGTGACCATCGCGTGAGTCGCGAAGCTCGCGTAAGCTGAACGCAAGGAAGCCGCCCGGGCAGGACGGCTTCCTCACAGCGCGGCCCTGAGGGCGCAGGCAGGGGTGCATCCCTCGAAGGACCATGGGTGTATCGGCCCAGGTAGCGGGAGTTGCCGACCGCCTTTGTTGGCGATCGCCCAGGCCTATGACCGGCTCGAGCGCACGGCAAAGCCCCACGCTCGTTGCCAGTGCTCGCGCCATCGACCCGCTCGGCGGGATTCTTTACACACGCGCGCGTGAGCTCGGACAGACGTCCACCTGCCTGCGCAGACTTCCACCTGCCTCCGCACACATCCGCCTGATCCCGATTGATGTCCGCGCCCGCGGGGCGGGCGGGGGGCGGCCGGGAATGGTTCGCCCGCCCTTGCGCGACGTCAGGCGACGCCGGCCACGCGCAGCGCGCCGCCGTGCAGGATGTCGCGCTCGGACACCTCCACCTGCTCGAGCTCGAACGCACGCATCGCTTCGCTCAGCAGGATCATCCCCGCGACGATCGTCGGCGCTCGGTCGGGGTGCAACCCGACGACTTCACGCCGCTGTGCATCATCCATGTCTGCCAGCCGTGCGAGTAGGAGCTCGACCGTGGCCAGCAGCAGCCGATGTCCGTGCACCCGCTCCGGGTCGTACGGGTCGAGCTCCAGCTCGATCGCGGCTGCGGACGTGGCCGTGCCGGCCACCGCGATGCCGTATTCAACTCCGGCGCGCCGCTCGGGCGCCAGCCCCTCGAGGAAGATCCTCCGCGCATCGCGCGCCACGCTCTGCAGCTCGCGCGCCGCCGGCGGGTCGCTGTGGATGTGGCGCTCGCTCAAACGCACCACCCCGGCTTGCAGCGACACGTGAAACCCCGATGTGCGTCCGCTGCCTAGGATGAACTCCGTCGACCCACCGCCGATGTCGATCACCACCGACGGTCCCTCCGGCGGTTGCTTGCGTGCGCTCATCGCCCCGAGGAACGTCAGCTGCGCTTCCTCCTCGCCCGCGAGGGTGCGTGCGTCGAGGTTGTATGCGCTGCGGATCAGCTCGGTGAACTGCGCGCCGTTTGTTGCATCGCGTACCGCAGACGTCAGCACCGCCAGGTTCGCTTCGCAGCGGTGCTGCTCGATCAGCTCGCGGTACTCGTCGAGCGTGGCTCCTACGCGCGCGATCGCCGCTTCGGAGAGCACCCCGCCGGCGTCGACCCCTGCGCCCAGGCGCGTCACCCGCGAGCGGCGGGCGAGCTCGCTGAGGTTGCCCGCCCGGTCGACGTCAGCGATCAGCAGTCGCGTGGAGTTGGTTCCGATGTCGACCACTGCCACGCGCATGGACGCTGATCGTAGTGGGCGCGTGGGGCGATGGCTCGTCTTGGGGGCGGAGCCCGTGGGAAGCCCGATCTTTGCTACAACATGAGGTGCGACGCGGGGTGGAGCAGTCTGGTAGCTCGTCGGGCTCATAACCCGAAGGTCGCGGGTTCGAATCCCGCCCCCGCTATAGCCGCATTAGCGACCTTGCAGTAGCTATCCAAGGGCGGCAGATGGTTAGCGAAGTCTGTCTCAGAAGGAGTAGCTGCCGTGAGCACTACTGCAGAGGGAGCCACTATCGAGCGTGCGGCGCGCGCTTTGATCGACGCGGCGGCAGCTCCGGCCCGGGTGATTTTGTTCGGTTCGCGGGCTCGTGGGGATGGGGATGAGCGCAGCGACTTCGATTTTCTGGTGATCGAGCGAGAGGTCGACGATCGCTTCGATGAGATGGTGCGTCTGGACCGAGTCCTCGGGCGCATGCTGATTCCAGCTGACGTGGTGGTGGTCAGCGAGCCGTACGCTCAGAAGTGGGGGTCGGTAAGGGGCACGATGATTCACGAGGCTATGACCGAGGGGCATATCGTTGCCGAGTCCTGAAGCGCGGCAGGTGGCGCTGCTGCTGGTGCGCAAAGCTGAGGGTGACGAGTCGATCCTCGACCGCGTGCTGGACGATCCCGACGTACCCGATGACGTGTTGGGCTTTCATGTTCAACAGAGCATCGAAAAGCGCATCAAGGCCGTCTTGACGTTCCATGAGGTGGACTATGACCGGACGCACAGCATCAACTACCTGACCTCGCTGCTGGAGCAGCATAGGATCGAGCTTCCGACCGCCCGCGATGAGATCGAGCGGCTGACACCGTGGGCGGTCGCGGCACGCTATGAAGACGACTTCCAGCGCCTGCTTGACCGCGTCGCTGCTAAGCAAGCCGTTTCAGACGTACGCGAGTGGTCGAGAGGCTTGCTGGAGGCTTGAGAGTGCCGGCCAGCGCGGCACCACGGCCCGGTCGGCGACACCCCCGGCTTCGTCGTAACCCACACCAAGCCGGCGACCTCGCACCCTTCGATCTACACCTTCGTCACCGACGGCGTGGCCGGTGCGATCGAGCAAGCAAGGAAGTGGCGGGCGAGAAGGTCGTGCACCTGCACGGCGCGAGATGCAGCAAGCGCTCCGGCTCGGTCTGGTCGACGAGATCCGCCTGCACGTGATCCCTTTCCTGCTCGGGGGCGGCAGGCCGCTGTTCGCGCACCTGGACGCGGCTATCAGCCTCGAGCGTATCTCGGTGCGGGCGACGCCGGCCGCGACCCACCTGGGATTCCGCGTCGTGGGTAGATGGGGATGGCGACAGGATCAATCCCGCCCGGCATATGCACCTGCGACGGCCGGCAGTCGGCGGGTTACTTCTGGATCGAGGATCGCCCGCCAGCAGCTGCTTACGATCAGGTCGTAGGGATTAGCGACGTAGCTCTGCTTGTAGCCGGGTGGCGAGGTGGACGGAGGCCTCGATCTCGACTTGGCGGATCGAGACGCTCTCGACGCTGAGCCCAAATGGAACTCCGACGCGCCGGCAGAATGCGATCAGCTCGACGGCCGTGGCGACGGCTTGATCGTAGGACGCGTCGAGGGTGTTGTCCGCGTGGCGCAGCTCATTCTCGATCCAATGCGGCACGTCGACACCGAGCCACTGAACGAACTTCAGTGTCTTCAGCGAGCCGCAGACCGAGAACGTGAAGACGATCGGCGCTGGCTTGACGTCACGAGCGGCACACTCGTAGTGATAATCAGAGACTAAGTTCTTCGCGGCATTGACGTCATAGATGATCTGGGTGACAAAGAACGAGCAACCGGCCGCCTGCTTCGCCAGCAGACGGATGTGCTCCCCGCGCGTGCGCGTGTGCCGCTCTGCGATCGCGACACCTCCGAGAAGGAGATCCGGGCGTACTTCGGTCCTGAGTTCGTAGGCTCGCAACAGCGAGGTTGCTACCGCCTTCTCACGCGAAGACGCACCGACGAACACCGACAGCGCGTGGGTTGGGGCTTGTTCGCTCAGCCACGAGCGAAGACCTTGCTCTGGATACTTGCTGACAGCGCGGTACACGATGGCCGGCACTTCCAAGCCGACGAGATCGCGAGCGAGGTAGTCGGCTGGGTCCATCGTGGGTAGGAACGGAAACGGGCGTTCCTCGGGATTGCGGTCGCGCTCGTCATCAATGTCATAGAGCACGAGGCCGTCGAGGCCCACAGGGCGCAGGCGCTCGAGCGTTTTCGCGGCGATCTGACTGGCTTGCTCCGGTTCGGTCGTCAGGCGCGGTGGAGTCAGCGCGAACAGCAAGAACTCACCCGCCCCCTCCACAATGCGCCGCTGCAGCTCCACGCGCTGAAGCGTAACTAAACGCCAATGCAAGACGGCTGGGCGCTGGCGCGCATCTGGCACGCAGGAAGCCGCGAAGCGGGCGTCACGGCGACATCTCGCCACTCTCGACCAGTGTCTGGCGCTGCCCGCCAGGCCAATCTGCGGAAGGCGGCTGTCCCGTAGCACCGACTTGCGCGCCTTTCTCGGACGACACCGGCTATCCGAGTGAGCACGACTCCTCGACGCTGTGGGCTATGGCCCCTGTTTGCGGTCCATCAACGGTCGCAGGATTGAGTATCAATCCCGCCCCCGTTATCTGGAAAAGCCATGCAAATGAGCGGCTTTTCATCATAATCGCCATCCTCTACGCGGTGTGTGGCCTCGCTCTCTGGCTGTGCGCCCGCCGTCTACAGCCGAGCCGCATAGACCGCGATCGGGACCGCTGTGCAGGCACCGCGTAAAACATCGAGCTCGGGCACCCGCTGGATCTCGTCGATGGCGACGGGACCTTCGATGTCGGCGATGAACCCAGTCGGGTCAGCTCGGGCGGCCTCGGCGGTCGCGTCGTCGTCGAGACTGATCAGCCGCGCCGGGTGCTCATCAGAAGCGATCTGCGCGACGAGCGTGCTCTTGCCGACCTGGCGCGCGCCGAGAACCGCGACCGCGCGGCTGTCGACCAACGCAAAGACGCCGGAGTCGGGACACAAGGACAGCGCCTCGCGGACCGGCGCCACGCTTGAAAGCAGACTATGGGAGCCCCGTCCGCTGCTTCCGCAGCGGGAGGACGACCCGTAGTGGTTGAGGCGCCGGGTAGCTGAGGCCGAGCATGCCGGCAATCGAGTTCTAGCCGGGACCCGATCGCTGTCGCAAGGTCGGGCGTGCTGAACTCTCGCAGCGGTTTCCCACCGGGACCGACACCCCTCGGGCTTGGCTTGCAGTGGAAAATGCGCACGATGGCCCAGCGCGAGACTCTCACCGAAGCTCAGGTGGCCGTGCTCCGTTGGATCTCGGACGGTTGTCCGGACGGGGTGATGCAGGATCATCACCACCGGATCTCCGCGGCAGCGTTGCGAAACCGCGGACTGGTCGAGACGAGCGGTCGCGGCCCGACCTGGACGGCGACCGTCACCCCGGCCGGCACCGCCTACCTCGCGAAGGTCGACGGACCAGAGCCTCTCATCTCGAGGCAGGCCAACATCTCGGTAACCGATCAGGTGGTAGAAGAGGTCGTCGCTGCCGGCGGGACGCTCCGCATCGCACGCACCCGCTACTACGACACGACAGCAGACGACTACGTCCGTCGCGCTCACCTCGCCGAGCGTCGTGGAAGGGTTCCGAAGGGCAAGCTGTTGGTTGTCCGTTCAGGCCGCAACGAGGTCGAGCTCAGGCTGATCGACACCGACGTCGAGGATCAGCCGGCGACCGACGAACTCTTGCCCGTCGCTGTGCCGGAGCGCGTTAGTCGGTACCACCCGGCGGTCCGGCGTTTCCGCGAACAGCGCGATGACCACGAGGTCTCGCGCGAGCAACTCCAGCGGGCAAGTCTCGTTCTGCAGGCCGTCGCCGCCGAAGCTCAGCAGCGCGACTGGACTGTTGAGCCCAGCGACGGTGGGCTGACACTGCACGTCCATGAGTTGAGGTGTGCGCTGCGGGTGCGTGAGGAGGGTGTCCGCACACGACGGCTCTGGGAGGAGCAAGTTGACCGATATGGCTACGTCCGAGGCGATGAGAGTTGGTGGCGTGATCGCGAAGTGCCGCGTGGGCGATATGACGGACGTGCAACGGGCAAACTAAGCCTCACCCTGGACTGCGACGGACCTCGGCTCTCGGGTCGTCAGCGCACGTGGTCGGATCGCCAGTCCTGGTCACTGGAAGAGCGACTTCCCCACCTGTTCAGGGAACTTGAGGAGCGCGTAGTAGAAGCGCGCCGCTCGGTTGAACGCGCACACATCCTGGCCGACGAGGCCGCCGAGCGCAGGCGGCTTGATGCCGAGACGCGCGAGGAGCAGTGGCGGTGTCTCATGGATGCCGCCCGGCGGCGACTTCGACAGGACGAACTGCGTAACCGGCTTCTCGCGGAGATCAGGGCGTGGGACGAGGCCCAGCAGATCCGCGTCTATTGCGATGCGATGGAGGCGGCATATCCGGAAGAGGATGTGGTTCGCGAGTGGGTTGCGTGGGCGCGCGAGCATGCGGCAGAGTGCGACCCGCTTGCGTCCGTGCCAACACTGCCCGAGCAGCGCGAGCCGAGCCCTGAGGAGTTGCAGCGCTACCTGCCGAAGGGATGGGACGCCAGCGGCCCTCCGGCCCCGCAACCGGAGTGGATGTTTCGGTAGCCGAAGTGGCGACCTCTTCGGGGAGGCAGGTTTGCAGCTCGAGGCGCGCGCCGTCCGTCACACGGTGCTGTCGGCCGCGTTGATGTCGGCACTGAGTTGACGCAGTCGCTCGACCGCCTCGTTGACGTCTTCGGGCTTGAAGCTGTTCTTCTCGGCCAAGGCACTAAACGGTTCTCGCCAACTCTCGTAGACGGTGATCTCGGGTGGCCACGTGTGCTTGCCGCGTACCTCGAAGATGTCGAAGCATGCGTCGCGGGCACGATCGAGGCCGACCTCGTCGCGGATGAGGCTTTCGATGAGCAGGATGTCCATGACGTCACGGAAGCGGCCGTTCTCCGGACCGTCGGTGAAGACCTCGGTGCACGCATGGAGCTTCTGGGCGACCTGGTAGCGGACAGACACGCAGCTGATGGTTGCGGGCATGGGGACCTGCAGGTCGTCGATTGGCACGGACTCGACGCGGTCGAGCTCGGTGCCCATCTGGCCTTCGACGGGCGCGAGCTCCAGTCTGACGCTGCCCCAATCGCGACCTTTGTATGCCAAACGCAATCGCAGGCGCATCGCTCCGGTGTTCTTGATGTCCTCGGGGGCGTCACGGGTGACCGTGAAGTCGTTGTAGGTGCCCTGCAGGGCCTTGTCGAGGAGATCCAGCACTTCATCGGCACGCGCACGGAACGCGGCGTCGTAGTCCTTGGTGGCACGGGCGCGCAGCCTTAGGCGCAGTTCCATAGCCATGCCACCCTTCAACAAGAAGACGGGCTCGTCGCCCTCGTCGCGAACGCGGTCCAGCAGTGCCGCGACGACCATCGCGTTCAGCCAGCCCTGGACGCGGCCCGGCGGGACACCGGCCTTGTCGGCATGGGCATTGACCAGGCGCTGGAGGTGTCCGCGGTCTCCGGGCAGACGTGGTTGGTCGCTTCTGGTCATCGGCGTATGCGGTACGTAGCGACTTGACTCTCGAGGTCCGCGGCCTGGGCCTTGGTGATGAGTCCGCGAGCCCGGGCGGTATCAACCGCCTGGCCGATGAGCTCCCCGCCGAGATGGTTGTCGATGCCGCCAGCGATGGCGCAGTGAGCGCTAACGATTGGAATGCCCTCGTGCCAGCGTAGGTCAGTCTCGTAGATCTCGGCCCGGTGGAGTCGGTACGCGGCCGGCGGGCTCTTGCGCGTTCGGAAGCCTCGCGGGACGGTGAGGTGGATCGCGCTGGGGTTGACGTCGCACAGGTCGTAGAGATCAAGCGCGGTCTCATGGCTGAGAGCGCCGCGCCGACCGGTCCACAAGACGGCCTCCATGTAGGCGTCGAGGTGGGTCGGCGGGACCGTCGGCATCCGGTACAGCCCCCAACCGCGCCGCTCGAGTGTGTGGCGGGCGACCATCAGCCGCAGCTGCGCCGGGTCGACCCCTGCATCGCGGGCGTCCTCGGGCGTCAGAAACCCGTACTGCTGCTGAGCCTGGTCAAGCAGGATGGTGTAGACCCGACCGGGCACGATGCCGAAAGCATATCAAAATGATACGAAATGAGACGGCTCAGGCAGTAGCGCAGTGCAAGGCGTTTCGAAAAGATACGTTTTGCGCAGACGCCGGTCGCTGGTCAAGGGTGTCACGGATCGATGTCGTCAACATCGCGGCTGCGAGGTCTTCGACCACGATGCCCACGTGCTCCATGCGTAGGATCGTGATGCACTCGACGGTAGCGCAATGGATGTCGTGACGGACGGACGGCTCCGGCTCAGCCATGCCGCCGCAGCAACGCGCGTAGCGTCGCGCCGTTGCGATATCCGACGAGCGGCGCGATCTGGTCGTAGCTGAGCTCGGTGGTGCGACGAAGGTGATTGGCGCGCTCGACGCGCAGTCGCTGGATCAGCGCGTTGGGCGTCATCCCGGTGCGCGCCCGCGTGCGGCGCTCGAGCGTGCGGCGCGTGGCGCCGATCGCGTGTGCCGCGGTCGCAACGTCCAGCTCGTCGGCGATGTGAGCGCGCACCCAGGTCTCGAAGTCGGTGACGAGCGCGTAGGCCGTGGCGAGATACCCGATCGCCGCCTGGACGCTGAGCGCGGGGCGCTCGTCGACGAGCAGGTAGCGAGCGACAGCGTCGGCGAGCCGCGGGCTCGTCTGCGACACGAGGCTCATCGCCAGGTCGATGTGCGCGAACGCCGCTCCCGCGGTGGTGATGCGGCCGCTGTTGACAACCATTCGCGACATGTCGAGCTCGACGCGCTTGTAGCGCCGCGCGAACTCGCCGGCGAGCCACCAGCTGGTCGTCGCGGTCTGGCCATCCAGCAGACCTCCCTCCGCAAGCACGAACGTGCCGGTGCACGCGGCGGCGAGCTGGCGCTCTCCGCTCTCCGCCGCCAGCCACGCACGCACCGCACGGATCGACGCGGTGCTGAGCGCATCGGCAGTGCGAACAAGGTCTACGCTGTGATGCTTGGGCCTGCGCTTCTGGGAGAGCCCACCGCAGTGTCGGCGTGGCTATGGAATATCCGTGCCAACCCATATGTACGTGTGCGAGTTCGCGGCGGAACCTTTGAGGGCATCGCACGGGAGCTGGACGAAGGGCTTGAGATGCGTCGAGCGAAAGAGATCTACTGCGGCGTCGTCCACGCGTTCGACTATTTGGAAGGTGGCTTTCACTTGCGTGGATGTCCGACGCGCGGCCGGATCGAGCGGATGCATCGCCGCTGGTTCGATGATGGGATTCCACTCGAGCTTGAGCTTCTGTGATCAGCGCTTCGTCTAGCCCCGTCGGCAGCGATCAGGATTTGCGATCGGTCGGATGAGCATGTGGTCTCGTCGGTTGTCACCCGAGCGCGGCGGCAACGGCGAAGAAGAACACGGCGAACCCGGGGAGCACCGCCACGAACCCACGGAGCGTGGCGAGAGCAGCCGCCGGCCCGTCGTGTGCAAGCGTGAACGCAGCAACCACGCTCGCGGCGATCGGGAACGGGGTCAGCACCCCGCTTACCGCTGGGCCGAGCGCCCCGGCGACCGTGGTGAGCAGGATCACTAGCACGGCGGTCGACCCGGCACGGGCGTAGAGATCCCAGGGCGGCAGCGAGCCCGAGCGGACAGCGGCCTTGTCCTCCCTCCTGAGGAACGCCCTCCTGAGGAACGCGCGCGCAAGCAGCAGCGCCGTCAGGGCAGTCGCGAGCCCTGCGACCGGTGGAGCATCCCAGCGCGAGCCGCACGCCGCGACACCCACATACGCTGCCCAACCGATCAGCAACACACCCGGCCATCGAATGACTGGCGCGGCTGCTGCGAAAGCGACGCAGAACGCACTGAGCGCGCCGACCCCGAGCAGCGCCCCACGCGCCGCGCGCGCCCCGAACATCTCGCCGTGCTCGAGCGTGATAACCAACAAGATTGGGCCGGCCACCACCGGTAGCGCGATCAGCATGCCGCCGACTCGTGACCCCCACCGTCGCGCGGCGAGCGTCACGCCGACAACCAACCCCGGTGCGAGCGCCACCTTCAGGAGGAGGGTTTCCACGCCGGCAACCTACATTGCGCATCAGCTCGATCCGGTCTGTTCGTAGACTTTGAGGATGCCACCTGCGAATGAACCGCGAGGGCACGCTCGTCTCAGCTGAGGCGGTGCGTGAAGAACGACAGGATCTCGTCGCGCGCGGCGATCGTCGGCTCGCCTGCTTCGTCGATCAGGTGTGCGGTCACCACGCTGTGTGGGCTCGCCACCACGTGCTCGAAGAACGGAGCGGTGTCGGGATTCGCTGCGCTGTCGGGCAGTACTCGTGGGATGAAGCGCTCGCCGAGCGCCTCCGCGTAGGCCGCGAAGCGTTCAGCCTTGCAGAAGCGATCTCCCTTGAAGCGGTACGCCATCACGGTCAGGTCGTCCTGCTCGAGGCGTTCTCGAACCGCGGCGAGCTCATCGGCGGTGATGTCCAGCCCGGCAGGGTCGTCGAGCGGGAGCGACGGTTGGGACAGCACCGGTGCGAGCAGCGACCGCTCGAGCATCATCGTGAGCGCGAAGTTGCCCGTGAAGCACATCCCGATCGCCCCGACTCCCGGACCGCCGCACTCCTCGTGCGCCAGCCTCGCCAGTGATCGCAGCCATTTGGTCACCGGGCTCGACTTGTTGGCGGCGAACGCGCGGAACTCGGCGCTCACGCACGCGCGCTGAAAGACAGCAGCACCCTCCTCAGCGCCCGGCACGACGCCATCGCGGCCGAACAGCGAAGGCATGTACACCGTGAACCCCGCGTCGCGAACCCAGCGACTGAAGCGAGCAACGTGCGGGCTGATGCCCGGCATCTCCGTCATCACGATCACCGCTGGCCCGGTGCCGGCGACGTGTACCACCTTCGCCACGTCGTCGAGGTTGATCGCACGCGGATCGAAGTCTTCGAGCGGATCGTCGTCGTTCATGCTTCGCGTCGGCATCTCGTCGCTCCTTGCTCGTTGAGCCGGTCGATCGCACGGGGTGGGCAAGGTGTGGGCAAGCGCGTCGCCCATGCTCATCTCCCGGCCAAAAGAAAGATAGACGATCGGACGTATATATTCTATTGTGAGTTTTGTGTTGCGACTCGATGAGCGTGTCAGCCTGTCACTCTTGGTCGTCCGATGACCGGATCACCACGTGAGGTGCTTGTCAAACGACAGGCCGCACCCGAGCCGACCGACGGGCGTCGCGCTCGTGGCATGCGCAGCCGTGCCGCCATCCTCGAACGCTCCGTGCAGATGGCCTCACGAGACGGTCTCGAAGGTCTCACGATCGGCGATCTCGCAGCCGAGCTCGATGTACCCAAGAGCAGTGTGTTCGCGCTGTTCGGCTCCAAGCTCGAGCTGCAGCTCGCCACGCTCGCCGTCGCGCGCGCGATCCTGATCGACGAAGTGATCGCGCCGTCGCTCTCGAGCGATGAGGGCCTGCCGCGGCTGGAAGCGATCGGGAACGCGTGGTGTGACTACCTCGGCGCCGACGTATTCGCGGGCGGCTGCTTCTTGTGCGCCGCATCCGCGGAGATGGACGGGCGTCCAGGCCCGGTCCGCGACGAGGTCGCCGCGGTGATGCGCGGATGGATCGCCGTGCTCAGCGCGAACATCGATACGGCCAAGGCCGCTGGTGAGCTCCGCGGCGACACTGACAGCTCGGCGATGGCGTTCCGACTCAACGCTCTCGGTATGGCCGCGAACTGGCAGCGACAGCTGCTGCACGACCCCGCCGGCATCGAGCACGCGCGCTCAGCCTGGCACGCGGAGCTCGACGGACACAGAACTGCAGCTGGACAGACACAACCTAAGGATCAGCCGATCTGATGCTCCGCAGGGAGCAGCTCTCAATTTCTGCCCGCCGTGAACATCGGCGCAGCCCCAGTGCCCATCGCGCCCGCCGGCACCGACACCTGCCGTTGAAGCGCGCGCCCGGCGAACTTGCCGCGGAACCCGTTGGAAGTGATCTGGACGATCGTCATCCCGGGCATGCCGGAATCGACGTTGAGCACCAGCGACTCGTGCTTGCCCGCGAGCACGATGTAAACGATCCCGGGGATCAGAAAGCACAGCAGCAAGATGATCGCCACCAGCATCCTGGGCTGCTGGTGGTATTTGAAGTCTGCTCCACGGTCGCTCTGCGCCATCGTCTGCCAACCCCGCTTGGCGCCCACGACTCCGACGGCGGCCATCACGACGCGGAAGGAATCGCACGACGTTTCGAATCGCAGGTTCTCGCCGGATCGCAGCGTGAAGAACGCGACGACAGCCGCAGCGACCATGAGGATCATCAGCAAAGACATGAACTCTCCTTTCGGGGGCTTGTCTCAGCTGATCCGACCGGCAGCGACGATCCGGGACAACGTCAAGACGAACATCGCCTGAGTTGCTTGGTCAGCTCTGCGCAGGCCTCAGCTTCATCCATTCACCATCCTCCGCGGCCTCGAGCTCCGCACCGAGTGCCAGCAACGTTGCCTCGTCGTTCTCACGTCCGAGGAGCTGCGCGCCGATCGGCAGTCGCTGTTCGGTGAACCCCGCCGGCACGCTGAGCGCCGGCCAGCCGATCACGTTCCAAGCCCATGCGTACGGGCAGATCGCGCTGGCCGTGGTGCTGGTTGCCCAGTAGCCGCGTCCCTGCAGCGCGCCGATCCGCGGCGCTGGCTTCGCCGTGGTCGGTGTCAGCACCACGTCGACTCGCTCGAACACACGTCCGATCCGCCGTGCCAGCGCTGGCTCGATCGCGCGCGCGGCGCGCAGCGCCGGTCCGCTCAACACGCGACCGCAGCGCGCGTGCACGCGCGTGCGTGCCTCGAGCGCACCCGGCTCCGGCACGCGCTCGTCGATCCAGCTGCGCACGCCGGCCATGCCGCGCGGCACGATGCTCGCGCCGACCAGCCCGTACGAAGGGTCGGTGCGGATCACTTCGTGGCCGAGATCGGTCAGACGTGTGGCGGTGAGCTCGATCGCCGCGCGGATCTCGGGGTCGACCGCGCCCGGCACCCCGATGGGAGTCGCGAACGACAGCGCGATTCGTAGGCGTCGCGGCGGACGCGATGCGGCCAGCGCGTAGCTCTCGGAGTGCGGCGCAGGCCGGTGCAGGTCGCCCTCGCGGCTGCCGGCGACCACGTCGAGCAGCAGCGCGGCGTCGGCGATGCTGCGCGTCAGCGGCCCAAAGCACGCGAGCCCGTTGAACGCTTCGGCGTCCGGCCAGGTGGAAATTCGCCCGCGCTGAGGCTTCAGCCCGACCAATCCCGTCCAGGCCGCCGGGATTCGCACCGATCCGGCGCCGTCGGAGCCGATCGCGGCTGCGACCAATCCCGCAGCGACCGCCGCCGCCGCGCCGCCGCTGGAGCCGCCGGGCGTGTGGTCGGTATTCCACGGGTTGCGCGTGGCGCCGAACGCGGGCGACTCGGTGAAGTGCCACTGCCCGACTTCGGGCGCCTGGGTCTTGCCGATCACGATCGCCCCGGCAGCGCGCAGCCGCCGCACCAGTTCGGCGTCTTTCGTGGCTGGCGTATGAGCGCCGCCGCATCCGAACGGCGTTGTCTCACCCGCAAGGTCGACGTCGTCCTTGATCGCCACCGGCACACCCAGCAATGGCGCGGATTCGCCGGCTGCGAGTCGTCGGTCTGCGTCCCCAGCCGCAGCCAGCGCCGTCTCCACGCAGATCACCCGGAACGCGTTCAGCCTCGGCTGGGCCTCCTCGATTCGCTGCAGCGCGAGCTCGACCAGATCTCGTGAGGACACAACGCCGTCGGCCAACAGCTGCGCCTGTCCGCCAAGCCCGGCGAACGCCAGCTGGGTCTCCGCTGACTCGCCGGTGTACGTGGGCGCGGCGGCATGGTTGTGTGACACGAGATCCTCCGGAAGTTTATAGGTCGTTCGAACGAACGATACATGGGGTCGCTAGTCTGGGGCGCACGATGCGCATCGCTGCCGAATCTCACACCGCCCCCGGCACGCATGAGGGATCCCGTCCGGCACAGGACGTCGACACGCGGGTGCGAATCCTGCGCGCAACGCTCGCGCTGATCGGCCGCGACGGCATCGCCGAGCTCAGCAACCGCCGCATCGCCACGGAAGCCGGCGTCGCGTTGGGCTCACTCACCTACCATTTCCCCAGCCAGGCGTCGCTATTGCGCGAGAGCCTGTTGCTCTACGTCGGCGAAGAAGTGGCGCGCCTGGAAGCGATCGCCGATGAGCTCCGTGCGCGCAGCCCGCACCCAGGCGCCGAGCAGATCGTCGCCGAGGTGCAGCGCATCGTCGCCGAGACCGCTGGGCGCCCTGAGCAGATCGCCGAGTTGGAGCTGCATCTGCAGGCCGCCCGCGATCCGGCGTTGCAAGAAGCGTCGGGTCGATGCTTCGCGGCCTACCAGGCGCTCGCGGCCGTCGCGCTCGAAGCGCTCAATGTGCCCAACGCCGCCCGCCACGCTCGCGCTGTGGTCGCGCTGATGACGGGCATGGGTCTGCAGCGCCTCGGCACCGGCAGCCATGACGCCAGTGGGGTTGCCGACGCGCTGCTCACGATCATCCGCGGCGCGCACGCGGAGGGCTGACCGGTAGCCCTACCCCTTGGGAGGCAATGAGCGCGCGTAAGCCACGCCGCGAGCAACCCAGCGCTCGAGCTGACGCTTGGTGCGCACGCCCTCGACGTCGATCCGCAGCCACCCGTCGAGCACGCGACCGCGCATCTCCAACGGACCCGTGTGCGGCTTGCGCCGCAACTCCTCGGTGTCAGCTGGGTCGCAGCGCAGCATCAACCCACCCCGTCCGCTCACGCTCACCGACATGTGGCCGCCGATCAGGAAACTCAGCCCACCGAACATGCGCTTCTCGGTGACCCCGGGCTCCGCTGCGATCAGCTCGCGGATGCGGTTGGCTAGATCCTCGTCATACGCCATAGGCGAATTATCTTAGGTCTAGGCAGACTCGATTCGCTGACGTCGAAGTGAGCCTGTAGGAGGCTTTACGGTCCAGGCTTGTCTATAAAGAATTGACGACATATCTTTAGGGACGGTAGGCTGAGGTCATGGAGCTGCGGATTGGGAGCGCTACGCGCACGAGCGCGTCGAGGTCCCGCTGCTGATCCAGAACGCCCTCTTGCACAGCGCGCCAACGTGGCGACGTGCTCCCGTGGAAGCGCGGGCCCACGTGGGCAGCGCCGATCTCTTGCGCGGGAGCTGATGGCTGTGCTGACGGAGGATGGTGCGCACGCGTGAGTGTGCCCACGACACGCTACGCGCGCAGCGGCGATGCGACGATCGCCTATCAGCTCGCGGGCGACGGGCCGCTCGACATGCTGTTCCTGCCGGGGTGGATCTCCCAGGTCGAGCAGCTGTGGGAAGCGCCCGCTCTGCGCCGCTTCCTCGAGCGCCTGGTCGTGTTCAGCCGGCTGATCCTGTTCGACCGCCGCGGCAGCGGACTGTCCGACAGCCTCGGCGACGCTTACTCGCTGGAACAGGAAGCACGCGACGCGCTCGCGGTGCTCGACGCCGCGCGCAGTGAACGCGCAGCGCTGCTCACGTACGGCTTGGGCGGGCCGGTCGGCGCGCTGCTCGCAGCCGACCGTCCGGAGCGGGTCGGCGCGCTGATCATGTACTCGTCGATCGCACGCACCTCGTGGGCGCCGGACTACGACTGGGCGATGGCTGTCGAGGATCGCGCCGAGTGGACCGAGCGCACGGTCGCCGCGTGGGGCGAGACGGACGGCCCCGGGCTGCCGGTGCTGGCGCCGTCGATGGCAGGCGACCCGGCGCTGGGCACATGGTTCGCGCGTTTGCAGCGCCTCGCCGCGAGCCCGAGCGAAGCCCGCATCCTCCTGAACGCAGCGACCGATCTCGACGTGCGCGCAACGCTCCCGCGCATCCGCGTGCCGGCGCTGATCATGCACCGCGCACAGGACTCCGCCTGGGATCCACGCCATTCGCGCTACCTCGCCGAGAACATCCCCGGCGCGCGCCACGTGGAGCTGGAAGGCGCCGACTCGCTGCCGTTCGTCGGCGACAGCGACGCGATCGTCGAGGAGATCGAGGAGTTCCTCACCGGCGGGCGCCGCGGCGGGGAGCTGGCGCGCGCGCTGCTCACCGTGATGTTCACCGACATCGTCGACGCCACCGCGCGCGCCGCCACCCTGGGCGATGCCCGCTGGCGCGATCTGCTGGCCGACCACGACGCGCAGGTGCGCGAGCAGCTCGCGCGTTTTGGCGGTCGTGAGGTCAAGACCGTCGGCGACGGCTTCCTCGTGACCTTCGACGGCCCGCCGTCGCGCGCCTTGCGCTGTGCGCTGGCGATCACCGCGGCCGCGCGTGAGCTGGGAGTCGAGATTCGCGTTGGCGTGCACACGGGCGAGTGCGAGCTGATCGGCGACGACGTCGGCGGGATGGCCGTTCACATCGCGGCGCGCGTGAGCGCGCTCGCCGGTCCCGGCGAAGTGCTTGTCTCCGGCACCGTGTTCGGCACCGTGGTCGGCGGTCCATTCGGATTCGAGGACCGAGGGTTTCACGAGCTCAAGGGCGTGCCCGGCCGCTGGCCGCTGTTCGCGCTTGGTGCATAGCGGACCGGAGTGGGATCGAGCCACGTGATCGTCGCTTCCGGTGGGAAACAGGCTGCGAACGGTGTGTGACGGGCGAAACCCCTGCTGCAGGTACCGCAAACGGTAAGAATGGAAAATCGGGAACGAACCGGAGTCCTGTATCCAATCTGCCTAGACCCAGGAGTCTGAAAAGCTAAACATCTCTGATGATCGAACCAGCGGCAATGGACGACACGCACACTTACGAATCCCCGAGAGTTGGGGCGCTGCTGCGGATGAGGCTCGACTCGAAGCGGCTTCCAGACAAGGCCCTGAAGCCGATTGTCGGCCGGCCGGTGTTCGCCCACATCTTGGACCGGTTGTTCGACGCTCGCCACGTGCGCACGCCCGGCGATGTGGTCGTGTGTATCACCGATGATCCTCGCGACGATCCGCTTCCCGCCCTGATTGAAGAGATGGGTGCGCTGGTGTTCAGGGGCAGCAGCGAGGACCTGATCGCCCGTATAAGTGGTGCCGTGAGGGATCACCCGTTCGACATCGTCATCCAGGTGGACGGTGACGACGTGTGCGTGGACCCGCTCTACATGGACCTCTGTGTGGACGCGGTGATCGCCGATAGCTCGGTGGATGTCGCCGTGTGTGAAGGGATTCCGCTGGGGATCGGCAGTAAAGCGCTACGCACATCGGCGATTGAGCGCGTCGCCTCACAATATGTTCCGAGCCCCAACGGCACGGGCGGGATGCTCTACTTCACCCACACCAAGCTGTGTAGAGTCGCCACGGTGGGGCCGGTTGGCCCCGAACATGTGCACGACACCGCGCGCCTCACGCTCGACTATCCGAGCGACCTCGAGTTCTTCCGCGCGCTGTTCGCCGAGCTCTACCGGCCCGGCGAGGTCTTCGGGGTGGGGGACATCGTGAGGCTGCTCAACCAGAGACCGGACCTGCTGTCGATCAACGGCTCTCTGTCCGAGGAGTACCAACGCCGGAGCGCCGACCTGATCAACGAGGAGTCGCTCCGCTACCGCGATGAGTTCGGCGCTCTGCAGACCATCGCGGTGCCGCGATGAGAGCGGGCGTCGCAGGGCTCGGCTCGATGGGTCGGCGGCGCGTGCGCGACATGCTCGCGTTGGGTCATCAGGTGTTCGGATACGACGTGCGGCCCGATCGCTCCGCGGCGGCCGAGCGAGAGTTCGGGATATCCACAGCCTCATCATCGGATGAGCTCTTGGGCGGCGGCGCCGAGGGCGCAATCGACGCTCTGATCATCAGCACTCCTCCCGATTGCCACGTCGAGTACTACGAGCGCGCGCTGCGTGCCGGCTTGCCGTTCTTCAGTGAGGCCAGCATCCTCACTCCGACGTCCGAGTGGTTCGAGGCGCGAGCAGCCGGCCCGCTGATGTTGGGCTGTCCTTCAGCGACGATGCGCTTCGACCCTCTCGTGATGTTGCTACGCGAGCGCATCGCTGCCCTCGGGCCGGATGGTATGCGCTCGTTCCACTATGCCGCCGGGGATTATCTGCCGCGCTGGCATCCCTTCGAGGAGTACGACGAGTTCTACGCCGGCGCTGGGCGTGCCACCAGCGGCGCGCGCGAATCGGTCACATTTGAGCTGGACTGGATCTGCTGGATGCTCGGTCCCGTAGCGACAGTCAACGCGATCCACCGCGCTTGTGGCGAGTGGCGCACCGACATTGACGACACGTACGCTCTGCTGCTGGAGTTCGAGTCTGGCATCGTTGGAACACTGACGCTCGAGCTCCATCAGCTGGCGCCGTTCAAGCTCACGCGCTTGTCCCATCGAGAGCAGAGCCTCACCCTTGATCTCTATGGCGGCACTCTGATCGGCCACCGCCTCGCCTCCGACGGCGGTGTCACGAGCGAGGCGATCGGGCCGACCGGAGTAGATCGCCAACAGGTGTACCTCGAGGAGATCCGGGCCTTCGCCGACGCGGTGGCGGCGGGTCGCCCCTATTTCAAGAGCTGGCAGGAAGACCGACATCTCTCAGACGTCCTCTGCGCCGCTGAGCTGAGCGAGCAGTCGGGCGCGTGGGTCCGGGTGGAAGACGTGCACGATGCCTACGCCGGCACTGATCTGAGCAGAGTCCCTCCGATTTATTCGACCTCCTGACCCAGGGCAACGCCCTGTCGGCCAAGCGTTGCCTACGAGCCGGCGGCATCCTCTGAGCTCAGATGCTGGGCCAACCGCCCGTGATAGGCTCGCCCGCGTTCGGTAGGGCCAAACCCTTGGCGAACAACGAGGCAGCCTTGGCGCAGGTGTAGCCGCAAAGCTGGTTCGTTTCAGAGGAGGAGTGGGGACCGTGAAGCTCGTGATCGGGATCGTGCGCCCGGAGAAGGCGAACGACGTGCTGGAAGCGCTCTACCGTGCCGACGTGCGCGGCGTGTCGCTGAGCCGGGTTCAGGGCCACGGCGGTGAGCTCGAGCGCGTCGAGACATACCGCGGCACAACCGTGAAGATGGGCCTCGCCGAGAAGGTGCGCTTCGAGATCGCCGTATCCGAGGAGTTCGTCCAGCCGACGATCGACGCGCTCTGCGCGGGCGCGCGCACGGGGGAGGTCGGCGACGGCAAGATCTTCGTCGTGCCGCTCGAGCGTGCCGTGCGGATTCGCACCGGCGAGACCGACCACGGGGCGTTCACGCCGGTGGACAAATGAGCGAGCTGTCGTTCGTCACGGCGCTCGCGCAGCTTGGCGAGCCGCCGCTCATGGCTGCTGTGCGCGTGAATGCCGGCGATACCGCCTGGATGCTCGCTGCAACCGCGCTCGTGCTGCTGATGACCCCCGCGCTTGGGCTCTTCTACGCCGGTTTGGTGCGCGCGAAGAACACGCTCAACACGTTCATGATGTGCGTGGCCGCGCTTGCCGTCGCAACCGTGATGTGGGCGCTGATCGGCTACTCGCTCGCATTCGACACCGGCAACGGGTTCATCGGCGGTGTCGGGTATGCGTTCCTGCACGACGTCACGTTCGCCCCGCGTGCGGGCACGGCGATTCCGCAGTTGCTGTTCATGACGTTCCAGGCCACGTTCTGCATCGTCACCACCGCGCTCGTCTCAGGCGCTGTCGTCGAACGGATGCGGTTCGCCCCGTTCCTGGTGTTCTCTGCGCTGTGGTCAGTGCTCGTATACGCGGTGCTCGCGCACTGGGCATTCGGCGGCGGCTGGCTGCAAGCGCACGGCACGCTCGACTTCGCCGGCGGCGTTCCGGTCGAGATGGGCTCGGGCTTCTCAGCGCTCGCCGCCGCGCTCGTGGTCGGTGCGCGCAAGGACTACGGCCGCCAGGCGCTGCTGCCGCACAACGCCGTATACGTGCTGCTCGGCGCCGGCCTGCTGTGGTTCGGTTGGTTCGGGTTCAACGGCGGCAGCGGCTTCTCGACCGGCAACCCGAGCGTGCTCGCGTTCACCAACACGCTGCTCACACCCGCATGCACGCTCGTCGTGTGGTTCGGACTCGATCTGCTGCGCGGCAACAAGGTCACAGCGATCGGCGCAGCCACCGCGATCATCGTCGGCTGCGTCGGCATCACCCCCGCCGCCGGCTACGTGAGCCCCACGTGGGCGATGGCGCTCGGCGCGATCGCCGCGCTCCCGAGCTACGCGATCATCGTCTGGCGCCCGCGCACACGCGTCGACGAGACGCTCGACGTGCTCGCTGCGCACGGCACCGCGGGCTTCACCGGCATTCTGTTCATCGGCTTCTTCGCGCAGCTGTCGTGGAACGGCCAGTCAAACGGCCTGTTCTACGGTGACGCGGGTCAGCTCGGCTGGCAGGCGGTCGCGGCGGTCGCCGCGCCCGTGTACGCCTTCGGGATGACCTTCGCGCTGCTGAAGCTGATCGGCCTCGTGATGCCGCTGCGTGCGACCGAGTACGAGGAAGCGATCGGCATGGATGTGGTCCAGCACGGCGAAGAGGCGTACGCGACGGGTGAAGGCGCGATCCTGATCTCGACCGAAGCCCGCGTCGAGCCCGCGGTCGCGGTAGCTCAACCCTGAGTGAGCGTCGTCGCAGGAGGATCGCTGCGCAGCGCGAAGCATCCTGGTGGCATCAATCTGCAAGTTCTCAGGAGGATCTCGGGATGGATCAGACGACGCAGCTCATCCTGCCCAACCAGCAGTTCTGGGTGCTGCTGATCGGGTCGATCGTGCCGCTGGGCGCGTATCTCATCAACCGCGCTGCGCGTTGGAACAGCGAGCAGGCCAAGGCGATCGTCCATGTCGCGCTGACCGGCATCGCGGGCGTCGCCTACACCGCGCTCGCCGGCAACGTCAAGGGCGTGGGTGACTTTCTCCAGCAGGCGTTCACAGCGATCGTCGCTGGGCTGTTCGCACACAACATCCTGTGGAAGCCATCCGGCTTGAACCTCAAGTTCGGAGCGAGCCCGCCGGCCGCGGAGGTCAAGTAGCGCCCTGTAGGCGGGACTCGACGAGCGTCGCGATTCGGCGCCGCCGTTGGGAGCACCATCTTCAGAGCAGCAGCTTGCCGATCGCCGCGACCCCCACCAGCACGATCACTCCCCGCAGCACGTCCGGGTTCAGGCTGCGTCCGACGCGCGCCCCGAGCGCGCCGCCGGCGATCGACCCGATCGAGATCAGCAGCGCCGGTAGCCACGCGACGTGTGCAACCAGCACGAACACCACTCCCGCGATCAGGTTCACGAGCCCCGCGAGCACGATCTTCACCGCGTTGACCCGCTGCAGCGATTCGTCGAGCGACAACCCAAGGATCGCCAGCAGCAGGATCCCCTGGGCCGCGCCGAAGTACCCGCCGTACACGCCTGCGGCGAACACCGCCAGCAAGGTCCAGCGCCCGCCGTGGGGCGGCGCGTCGCGCCGGCGCTTGGCCAAGCGTGCGGTCAAGCGCGGTTGCGCCACGATCAGCACCAGCGCCACCACGATGAACACCGGCACGATCGCCTTGAACGCGCTCGCCGGCAGCGTCAGCAGCAGGATCGCCCCGCTGAGGCCGCCGCTGAGCGACGCGCACCCGAGCGCAAGCAGCCGCGAGCGCTGACCGCTGAGCTCGGTTCGGTATCCGGCCGCGCCGGCCACCGAACCTGGCACGAGCCCGATCGTGTTCGACACGTTCGCCACCACCGGCGCGTACCCGAACCCCAGCAGCACCGGGAACGTGACCAGCGTGCCGCTGCCCACCACCGTATTGATCGTGCCCGCGCACACGCCCGCCGCGAGGATCGCGAGTACCTCGAGCGCCCCCACTGCTCAGCGCTCGGATCTCGGATGGCTCGCGGCGGCGCTCACAGCTGGGTCGATTATGGGCCAACCCGGAGGTCAGATGTGGATTCAGCTTGATGTATCACGCGTGATACAGTGGCGCGATGTCCGAGGTGAGCATCAGGGAGTTGCGCAATCACGGCGGCGATGTCGTCGAGCGTGCCGCGCGAGGCGAGCAGATCACCATCACTCGCTCGGGGAAAGCTGTCGCCGAGCTGCGCTCGGTTGGTCGCACCCCGCTGTCGGCACAAACGTTGCTGGATCACTGGCGCACACTGCCACCCGTCGACCCTGCTGCATTGCGGGCGGACATTGATGCGATCCTGGATGCCAGCTTGTGAGTGCCACGCCCGCTCGTGCTCGAGGGATCCTCGACACCTCGACCGTCATCGTGCTGCCGCGTCTCACGGATGCCGCAGCGCTCCCCGGCGAGCCGCTGATCACCACTGTCACGCTCGCCGAGCTGTCCGTGGGGCCGCTCGTCGCTCGCACCCAGGAAGAGCGTGCAATTCGTCAAGCCCAGGTTCAGCAAGCCGAGGCGGACTTCGATCCGCTGCCGTTTGACGCGAAGGCCGCGCGTGCGTTCGGCCGGGTGGCGGCATCCTTGCGCAAACCCGGCCGCAAACCGGCTGCCAGAGCTTATGACGCGATGATCGCAGCCACCGCACTGGCGAACGGGCTTCCCATCTACACCTGCAATCCGGGGGACTTCAGCGGGATCGAGGATCTCGAAGTGATTGCGGTGCCCATGCCGGCAACGGCGTAGCGGGAGACTCGTCGACGGCGTGACATCCGCCGGACTAGAGATACGTGGAGTGACATCCGGGCTGCTCGACGACCCGCTGCTGCTGCGCGCGCGCGGCGCTGGCCCGGAGGATGAGCTCGTCTGGCGTGCGCGCTACCGCGACGACGACGCGCGCGTGTGGAGAGCAACCGCGGCGCGTGCCCCGCACCTGCACGAGACGTGGGAACCGGCCAAGGCAGGCACCGGTCCGCTGGCCGCGCTGCTGTCGCTGCGCCCGGTGAGCATCGACGTGCGCGTCGAGAGCCCCGACGGGCGCACGGCGAGTCGCACGCTCTCGCGCCGGCTGCTCGCGGAAGGGGTGCGCGTGCGCCGCTGGCGCGACGGGCTCACGGCCACGCTGTACCGGCCTGCGGGCGACGCATACCGCGCCACGGTGCTCATCGACGCGAGCTCCGGATCACAGCAGACCGTGGTCGCCGCGCTCGCCGGGTCGCTGCTCGCATCGCGCGGTGTGCTGGCGCTGGCCGTTGCGCCCGCGCGGAAGAGCGCCGAGAGCGCGAGGGCGGGCTTGCGAGCGGCGACAGGATCCGCGGCACTCGACGTTGCCCGCGAGCGGCTGGCCGCGGTGCCCGGTGTATCCGCCGAGATCCAGGTGCTGTCGGTGCTCGATCCATTCGCGGATGCAGTCGGTGTCGATCCGGCTGATGTCGGCCCGGCCCAGGCAGAGGCTGCCAACGCCGGCCAACGAGCTGTCGTCGTCCTGCCGCCAGGCGTCGGCACACGTGGCGGGACTCCCGCCGCGCTGCGCGCGCTCGCTTGGGACGAGCTGCTCGACCGGCTCGGCGCCCAGCGGCGTGTCGAGCCCGCGCTCGACGAAGGCGCGCCGGACTCGCCTGACGGCGACGCGGACCAAGGCGCGAGCCGCGATGCGTAAAAGCTGCCCACCGGATCAGGTGTCGGCGGCGCGGCGGTAGGCTTGAGCGCATCGACCCCGAGCAGTCAAGCGACAGACCCCGGCGGCGGACTGCGCTCCAGCTCGCGCGGGCAGTGAGGGACGGTCGCAGTGTCGGCGATGCGCTGCGCCACCTCGACAACTACGGCTCAGAGCAGGAGTCGATCGTGCTCGCGGAAGCACTGGCGCGCTTCCTGGTCGCGCGTTGCGAATCTCATCACGCTGGCTGGCGCGTGCTACGTCAGGTGATCGTCGACTCCGCGGCTGACGCGCCGTGGGAGAGGTGCGCGCGTCGCGCCGTGCCGCAGGTCGCCGAAGATCTGCTGAGCTTTTACAGCGACGGAGGACGCACGCCGCTGGCGCGCGCCCAGCACGCTGCCGCGCAGCGGCGCGCCGAGGAGCTTGCCGCGCACGTCGACCCGGCCGCGGTGCTCGCCGACCTGGGGCTGGCCCGGCGCAGGGTGAGCGCCGAGCGCTGGCAGGCTGCGCTCGGCGGCGCGGTCAGCGCGCGCTCGCGTGAGCAGGTCGCTCGCGAGGTTGAGCGCTCGTTGGGCGACTGACATTCGGCGGCTGGCACACCTGCGTAGAGTCCGGGAGGAAACAGTTCTGGACCAGATCTTGAGTGGTGATGCCATGAAGGTAGGAGAACAGGAGCAGGCGGACGGCGCGCAGGCGCGCGTTGACCCGCGCGACATGGAGGTCTGCCTGCGTGTGCTCGCCGAGGTCGACGCGCTGCCGATCGGGCACCCTGACGCCGTCGCCGTGCAGCGTGCCACCGCGAGGCTCTACAAAACCGTCAAGCAGCTGCGGCGCGTACAGCGGCGCGAAGCGATCCTCGCCAACGATGAGGCCGTGACCGCGCTGACCGCGACCGGCGCGCCCGGGCGCATCGACGACGAGACACAGGGACTCCCGCTGGTGTCGACCGCCCGCGGCGCAAGCGCCGGCACGTTGCTGCAACCGCGCGCGTGCTACGTGTGCAAGACGCGCTACATCGAGGTGGATGCGTTCTACCACCAGCTCTGCCCGCCGTGCGCGGAGCTGCACCACGCGCGCCGCGACGCACGCACCGATCTCAGCGGGCGTCGCGCGCTGCTCACGGGCGGGCGCGCGAAGATCGGCATGTACATCGCGCTGCGCTTGTTGCGCGACGGCGCGCACACCACCATCACAACGCGCTTTCCGCGCGACGCGGTGCGGCGCTTCAGCGCGATGGAGGACAGCGCTGACTGGCTGCACCGGCTGCACGTAGTGGGCATCGACCTGCGCGACCCGGCGCAGGTGGTTGAGCTGGCCGACACGGTCAGCGCGCAGGGGGCGCTGGACATTCTGATCAACAACGCCGCGCAAACCGTGCGCCGCTCGGCTGACGCGTACGCGCCGCTGGTGCAAGCCGAGTCCGCTGAGCTGCCGGAGGGACTGCTGCCGCAGCTGAGCACGTTCGGGCGTACGAGTGACGCGCACCCACGCGCGCTATCGGCTCCCGGGCACGAGCACTGGGCGCCGACGCCGCATGCGCTCAGCGAGCTCGCGCTCAGGGTCGGGTCGGCGTCGGTCGAGCGCATCGCCGCCGGCAACGCGATCGACGCGGGCGGGCTGGTGCCGGATCTGCACCCGGTCAACAGCTGGATCCAGCTCGTCGACGAGGTCGACCCGCTAGAGCTGCTGGAGGTGCAGCTATGCAACATGACCGCCCCGTTCATCCTCGTCAGCCGGCTGCGCCTCGCGCTGGCGGCGGCCGCGGCGCGCCGCAAGTACGTGGTTAACGTCTCAGCGATGGAAGGCCAGTTCAGCCGCGGATACAAGGGCCCGGGGCACCCCCACACGAACATGGCAAAAGCCGCGCTCAACATGCTCACGCGCACTAGCGCCGGTGAGCTCTTGAGCGACGGTATCCTGATGACGAGCGTCGACACCGGCTGGATCACCGACGAGCGTCCGCACCCGCAGAAGATGCGGCTGGCCGACGAGGGCTTTCACGCGCCGCTGGATCTCGTCGACGGCGCGGCGCGCGTGTACGACCCGATCGTGCGCGGCGAAGCCGGCGAGGACATCCACGGCTGCTTCCTGAAGGACTACAAGCCGTCAGCTTGGTGAGCTACGGGCGTAGCGGCGCCCGGGGCGCCAGCCAATGAACGCGGGCGCCAGCCAATGAACGCGGGCGCCAGCCAATCGAGGTAGACGCGACTGGTCAGTCGTCGCTGGGCGGCGGCTGGAACACGATGCGCTTCAGCTCGCCCGCGGCGTTGCCGCTGAGGCGCATCGCGGTCTGAAAGCCTTCGCTGCCGATCTCGCCGGCGTCCAGCGCCCGGCGTAGCTCGTTGAGTGCCGTGTGCTGGTCGTCGGGAACCTGGTTGCGTGGCGGCTCGAGCAGAATCAGGTGGCGCGGGCGGCGCAGTCCGTGCGCGGCGCGCACGTAGCGCTCGCGCTGCTCGGCGTCGAGCGTCTCCAGAGCGACCACAACCGACTGGTTTTCGCCAAGGCGCTTCAGCACGGCGGCGTCGAGCAGCTCATGGGCGCGCTGCTCGAGCTGCTCGGCGGCTACTCG
The DNA here is from genome assembly GCA_035474295.1 of Solirubrobacteraceae bacterium. Lineage (GTDB taxonomy): Bacteria > Actinomycetota > Thermoleophilia > Solirubrobacterales > Solirubrobacteraceae > Palsa-744. The sequence continues at coordinate 27,431 of DATINL010000017.1, read as the reverse complement.
CCCATCGAGCAGCTTGCGGATCTTAGTGAGCGACAGCACGGCGCCACGCTCTTCGACGACGCGCTCGGCAAACGGGGAGCTGTCGATCGCGGACACGACCTGCAGCAGGCTGCCGGGCGAGTAGCGCATGCGGTCGGTCGGCGCGAGCACGCGGCAGCGCACGGCGATGTTCGCCTGACGGGGCGCCTCGCCTTCCTTGCGCGGGCGCTCGGAGGACCAGCCGGTGCGCTCGTCGGAGCCGATCTTGACGCTGCGTCTGGGGTCTTGACTGCTCATGCTCATCCATCATCCCTTACGGGTGGGGGTCGATGCTCCGCGGCGGGAGCAGTGGGTGTGGCGATCACACGCAGATCGTGCTTGCCGACGCGCACGCTGTCGCCGGGGTGCAGCTGGCGTCCGCGGCGCGCGTCGCGCTCGCCGTTGACCAGCACGGGTTCGGCAGCGAGGAACGCCTTGACCTCGCTGCCGCTGTCGACGACGTCAGCCAGCTTCAGCAGCTGGCCGAGCCGGATCATGTCGCCGCGGATCGGGATCTCCTGGGCCATCACTTCAATCTAGCGGGGCGTCGTCTGCTCGCGGGGGGTGGGGGCACCCCCGCTCTCCGGCTGGACCCGGGCGAAGGCGCGGCGTAGGATGGTTCTCCCGATAGGAGGAGAATCGATTATGTACGCACGTGTGGTCAGGTGGGAAGACGCGGACGGCGAAGCGCTGCGTCAGACAGCCGAGCGGATCAACTCAGAAGCGGCATCCGGGCCGCCCGAGGGTGTGCCGGCGAGCAGCTTTCGGATGCTGATCGACCCAGACAGTGGCAGGGCGCTGTCGGTGGTGCTGTTCGACACCGAGGAGGATCTGCGCAAGGGCGACGAAACGCTCAACGCGATGAGCCCACCCGGCGGTGGGTTGGGTAGGCGTGTGTCGGTTGAGACCTATGAGGTCGCCGTCGACATGGTGGCTCAAGCCTAAGCAGGTCGGCGTCGTTGGGTGTCAGGAGCTTGTCGGAGGGCGCAGCCGTACCGCAAAAGTAGCGGCGTGTTCCTCGGCGAAGCGCAGCAGCGTTTCGGTCGAGCGTCAGTCTGCGCGTGGCGGGCAGCTCATCAGCGCGATCGGCGCCGAGAGACCAGCGGAGCGCCGCAGCGTGGCGATCTGTCGCCCCGGCTGCACCGCAGGGCGGATCTGGCTGACGTGCTCGCCGAGCTGTCGCACGGTGTGCTCGAGATCGGCTACACGCAGCGCGAGTCCCCAGAAGTGCGCGGGCCGGTCGCTGCCGCCGGCGCGCGCGATCACCTCATCGGGCTCTTGCACTAGCTCCAGCAGCGACGCGCCGAGGCGGAAGAAAGCCTGGCGCGGCGCGCCCGCGGGAGTTGGCTGCTCGCGGATCCGGCGCAGGTCGAGCCCGGCGGCCTGCAACGTGGCGACACTGCGATCGAGTGCGGGTGAGATCGCCACGACGTGGTCGATCGACAGCACCCCGTTGGGGTGCGGGGTTGTCGCTGTCGCTGTCGCGGTCGGCGCCACTGCGGGGGCCGTCGTAGTCGCCGTCACCGTCGATGGCGCTGCTGGCGCTGTTGGCGCGCCAGCCGAACAATCTGAGTGTGTCGTGGGGAGTCCGTCAAGATCGGTGTTCGCGATGTTGCGCAATCTCCAGCCGACGATCCCGCGACTCGGTGGGTCATCCGCGGCGCTGCCGGTCAGCCGCACGCGCACATCGCCGAGCTGGCACGTGTCGCCGCTGACGGTGAACCCGAGCTTCGCCCACTGCTCAGGCTTATCGGCGAGCAGCAGCTCGTCCAGCGTTATTGGCGGCACGTTCGTAACCGCTCGCTCGGAGTCAACCACGGGTGTGGCAATGTAGTACAGACCGATCGGCCCGGGTAACGAATCTGAAGCGGCGGAATCTGAACGGCTGTTCGACGCGAGTCGCGGCGCTCCGCAAACGATCACATCGATGAAGCGAGGATGCGATGAACAGAGTCAAGCTCGGCGTCACGAATTTGGATGTGTCGCCGATCGCGTTCGGCACGTGGCAGCTCGGCGGGGATTGGGGGAAGTTCGACGAGCAGGCGGCGATCGAAGCGATCCAGCACGCGCGTGAGCTGGGCATCAACTTCTTCGACACCGCACAGGCGTACGGGTTCGGCGTGTCGGAGCGCCTGTTGGGCGACGCGCTGCGCGACGACCTCGACGACAACCGCGACGAGCTCGTGATCGCGACCAAGGGCGGGCTGCGGATGGACGCCGAGGATGGGCTCGTGCGCGACTCTTCACCCGAGTGGCTGCGGCGCGGGGTCGATGAGAGCTTGAACAACCTCGGGCTCGACCACATCGATCTCTACCAGGTGCACTGGCCCGACCCGCAGACGCCGTTCGAGGTGACTGCGCACACTCTCGAGGAGCTGGTGGGGGAGGGTAAGATCGGTCACGTCGGCGTGTCCAACTTCAACGCCAAGCAGACGGCTGAGTTCTCGCGTACGCGCCCGGTGGAGACGTCGCAGCCGCCCTATCACCTGTTTCGCCGCGAGATCGAGCACGAGCTGCTGCCGTACGCGCACGAGCACGACATCGGCGTGCTCGTATACGGCCCGCTCGCGCACGGTCTGCTGACCGGCGCGATGGATGAGCACACGAGCTTCCCAGACGACGATTGGCGCCGTACCAGCGACGTCTTCGAGGGGGACGCGTTCAAGCGCAACCTGGGAGTGGTCGCGGAGCTCGAGCGATTCGCGGGCGCGCATGGGTGCAGCGTTGGTCAGCTCGCGATCGCGTGGACCCTGGCGAACCCAGCGGTGCACGTGGCGATCGTCGGGTCGCGCAAGGCCAAACACATCGAGGACAGCGTGGGCGCGCTGAACGTCGAGCTGTCGGCGGAGGATCTGACGGAGGTCGAGCGCATCATGGCCGGCTCCGTGCCCGTCGCGGGCCCCACGCCCGAGGGTTCGTAAGCTGGATCAGGGCCGCTGTCAAAAGCAAGGAGCAGGATGAAGACTCAAAGCATGGGTGCAGGATGAAGACTCGGACACTGGGAAGTCAGGGACTGGAGGTCTCCGCGGAGGGACTGGGGTGTATGGGAATGTCCGAGTTCTATGGCGGCGCCGACGAGGGCGAGGCGATCGCGACGATCCAGCGTGCGCTCGAGCTCGGCGTGACGCTGCTGGATACGGCCGACATGTACGGACCGTTCACCAATGAGCGGCTGGTGGGTACGGCAATTGCCGATCGCCGCGACAAGGTCGTGCTGGCGACCAAGTTCGGCAACGAGCGCCGCGAGGACGGCAGCTGGGTGAGGATCAACGGCACGCCTGAGTACGTGCACAGCGCGTGCGAGGCGTCGCTGCGGCGCCTCGGCGTCGATCACATCGACCTCTACTACCAGCACCGCGTCGACAAGACCGTGCCGATCGAGGAGACCGTCGGGGCGATGGCCGAGCTGGTGAGCGCCGGCAAGGTGCGCCACCTGGGGCTGTCCGAGGCCTCACCGGAGACGATCCGCCGCGCGCACGCGATACACCCGATCGCGGCGCTGCAGACGGAGTACTCGCTGTGGACGCGCGACCCTGAGGATCAGATTCTCGACACGGTACGCGAGCTCGGCATTGGGTTCGTCGCCTACAGCCCGCTCGGACGCGGGTTCCTGTCGGGCCAATACAAGCGACCCGAGGACCTGCCCGAAGACGACTTCCGCCGCCACAGCCCGCGCTTCCAGGGTGAGAACTTCCAGCGCAACCTCGAACTGGTCCAGCGCGTCGAGCAGATCGCGAGCGCGAAGGGCGTGACCGCGGGTCAGCTCGCGCTGGCATGGGTGCTGCACCAGGGCGAAGACATCGTGCCGATCCCAGGCACCAAGCGGCGTGCGTATCTCGACGAGAACGTCGTAGCAGCGGAGATCACATTGAGCGAGGACGAGCTGGCTCGCATCGACGAGGCGGCCCCGGTCGGTGCCGCGGCCGGTCCGCGCTACGCAAGCATGGACACGATCGACACATAGGCCACCCTCCCATGGATCATTGTCGCAATAGCGACAGAGCGCGTCCCTGACAATTTTACAGTGACTGTACGACGAGCCGTCTCTCCACTTATGAGGGCGGCTGTCGGGCGATCTCTCGTAGCAAGCGCAATGGCAAGCGGGCCCACTGTCGGGGCGCGCTCTAGTTAAAGGGGCACGGAGTGTGTATCCGCATTTTTCAAAAATCTTCCTTCTTCCTATTTGTCTTCCTTCTTCCTTTTTTAAAAATCAACCATCACCCTCCGCGTCTCTTTATCTAGCGCACCGGGGTGCGTAGGACGTAGGGCGCTGGGGCGCTGGGGGCGCTGGGGCACTGGGGCGCCGGGGCACTGGGGCGCGTATGGGCCTGGCCGTGTAGGCCGTGTAGGCCCTGGGTTTTGGGCTGGGCTCGCCCGCTCAGGGCGTCGCGGTGAGCGCGAATGTTGCGATCGCGCCAGCCAGCCGTTCGGGCTGGTCCTCTGGGGTGAAGCTGTATGCGTCTTCGATCAGCTCCACGTGCCCGCTGCGCAGCGCGTTTGCGTAGTGCTGCGCGTGCTCGACCGGGAACACGCGATCCTCCGGCGACCAGGCGAACAGCACCGGCCGGTCGAAATGCTCGATCAGCCGGCTCCCGGCTTGATGCACCTGCTCGGTGGACGCGCCGGACATGACCTTGGCCGTATCGCGCAGCACGCCTGCATCGTGGAGACACGGCAGCGCGTAGGAATCTGACACGACGTCGTCGATCGGGTGCTTGATCAGCAGTCCGTACGCGGGCGGCGTGGCGCGGATCGCGCGATCGCGCAGCGCCCCGAACAGCTGCTCGAGCACTGCTGGGTCGGCGGCCGCCGCGGGCAGGCCGTCGAACGGGGGCGGCGGGAACGAGTCATATGGGGTCTCGCACGAGTTCAACACCAGCTTGGCCACGCGCTCGGGTCGGGCGGCTGTCGCGATCTGTGAGTACGCGCCACCGGAGTCGTTGCCGATGAGCGTCACATCGGTCAGCTCGAGCGCTTCGAGCGCGTCGGCGATCAGCGCGCCGCAGCCGGCCGCGCTCAGATCCGCGTGCTCGTCAAGCGCGACGCGGTGGCCGCCGAACGGCAGGTCGAGCGTCACGCACGTGAAGCGATCGGCGAGCGGCTCGACCACTTTGCGCCACAGGTTCGCGTTCGCCAGCCAGCCGTGTGCGAACACGAGCGGCGGCCCGCCGCCGCGGCGGAACAGCTGCAGCCGTCCGTGCTCGAGCTCGATCTCGGCCTGCTCGCCGAGCAGCGGCGAGCGCCAGCGGTGTGGCTCGTCGGTCATTCGGCGAGCGTCGCTTCCAGGAACGGAACCAAGATCGCCGTGAACCCGTCCGGGTCGGACGTGTGCGGCACGTGCCCGGTGTCGAGCAGCTCCAGCCTCGCACCCGGTATCGCTTTGGCCGCCGCGCGTCCGATGCGCGCTGGGATTACCGGGTCTCGCCTGCCCCAGACCAACAGTGCCGGGGCCTTGATGTGGTGGGCGTCGGCGCGCAAGTCGTGCGCTGGGGTGGCGAAGCTAGCCCACAGCCCGGCCACGGCTGCGACCCCGTCCGAGCGGCGCGTCGTGGCCACGCCAGTGTCGCGTGCGCGTCTATCAGCGTCCGTGCGCACGCGCATGTACCTGGCTGAGAACGCCGGGTAGATCGCGCGCAGGAAGCGCGGCTTGCTCATCAATGCGCAGAACACACGCGCGTACAGCGGGCGCCCGGCGAATCCGCCGCCGTCGACGACCACCAGCGCCTTCACCAGCTCGGGCCGCCTGATCGCCAGGCGCGCCGCCGAGAAACCACCGATCGAGTTGCCGATCACCACCGCGCCCTGCGGCGCCAGCTGGGCGACGATCTCCTCGGCCACATCCGCGAACGCGGGCGCGCTGGGTGGGACTGAATGTGCCGGCGACTCGCCGTGCGCCGGCCAGTCGATCGCGATCGTGCGGTAGCGCGATGACAGACGCGCCCGGAGCTCGTCGAAGTCATGGCGGTCGTGTGCTCCGCTCGGCAGCATCACGATCGGCAGCCCCGCGCCCAATTCGTCGTACGCGATCGAGCCCGTCGATGTCATCAGCTGCGCCACGGCCGCCAAGCTAGCATATGACCGACCGGTCGGTCAAGATTTTGTGACCGAAAGGTCATGTACGCTGTTGCGATGTCGACCGAGGCCGTCACCCCCGCAGGGCGGCGCACGCGCGACGCGCTGCTGGACGCCGGCGTCGCCGTCGCCGAGACGCATGGGCTGGCCGGGCTCAGCGTCAATCGCGTCGTGGCACAGGCCGACGTGGCCAAAGGCACCTTCTACGTGCACTTCTCCGACCGCACGGCGTTCGTCGACGCGCTGCATGGACGCTTCCACGCGCGCGTGTCAGACGCCGTCAGCGTCGCCACCCGCGGGCTCGAGCCGGGCGCCGAGCGCGTGCTGCGCGGCGCCGACACCTACCTCGACGCGTGCCTCGCCGATCGCGCGATCAAAGCGCTTGTGATGGAAGCGCGCGGCGACGGCGCTCTCACCGACTCGATGTCCGAGCGCCAGAACGCGTTCAGCGTGCGCGCCGAGCCGGACTTCCGCGCTCTCGGCTGGCGCGACGCGGCGATCGCTGCGCGCCTGTTCACAGCACTTACCTCCGAAGTCGCGATGCTCGAGCTAGAAGCTGGCAAGAAGTTGTCCGCTGCCCGGCGCACCCTGCGGGGGTTCGTTGGCGCCGCAGGGCTGGGGTTCAGCTGACGCGCGACTGTCAGCGCACGAAGTGTCAAGGGAGCCGGCTATGGCGTGGCGACGGCTCGGCCGGCTTGGCGTCTCGAACGCGATGCGAGGACCGGCTGTCATGCAGGCGTCTCGAACGCGATGCGAGGACCGCCTGTCATGCGGGCGTCTCGAACGCGACCGCGATTCGCCACGGATCCTCGACGCGGAAGCCGCGCTCGCGCGGCTCAATAAGGATCCCGGCCGCACGCAATCGCTCGCGCACCGCTTCCAGCTCCTGCTCGTTCTCGAGCAGCACTGTCCAGTGACGCAAACCGATCGTGTCCGGCGGTGTGGGGCCGATGCCCTCGCCGAGCCAGGTGTTGAACCCGAGGTGGTGGTGATACCCGCCAGCCGACACGAACGCTGCCGTTCCGAGGTTCACCATCAGCTCGAACCCGAGCACGTCGCGGTAGAACGCGAGCCCCCGCTCGACGTCGCCGACGTGCAGATGCAGGTGTCCCGTCCTGAGACCCGGTTCGACCTGCGCCGGCGCGTGCTCGCCGTCGAGCAGCCCGAACAGACTCTGTTGGTCAAGCGGCTGCGGCCCGGCCGCGTAGCCCTCCGCGCTGCGCACATCCGGCCACGCTTCACGCGGCCGATCCGCCGCGAGCTCGATCCCGATCCCATCGGGATCGGACAGGTAGATCGCCTCGTGCGTGCCGTGGTCGGACGCGCCACTGACCGGCGCGTGCGCTTCATACACGCGCTGGCCGGCGCGCGCCAGCTCGACGCGCGACGGATACAGCAGCGCGTAGTGGAAGATCCCGGCGTGCTGCCCGGCGGCTGCCGCTTCGGGCTGCTCGACGAGCATGAGCACGGCCTCGTCCTCAGCTCCCAGCGTGGCCGTGCCGGCTTCACGGCTGTGCAGCAGCAGGCCAAGCGCCTGCTGGTAGAACGCGATCGAGCGATCGAGGTCTGACACGGTCAGCTCGACCGCTCCGAGGCGCAGCGTCGCGGGCAGCATCAGGCGGAGTGCTGCTGCTGGCGCGCGCGCCGGTACTCGTTGACCACGATCTCGGTGAGCTCGTCGACGGACGTCTCGGCGGTCGGTTTGTCCAATGCGATCACTCCGTCCTGGATCATGCTGACGCGGTCGCACGCCTCCAGCACGTGGATGTAATTGTGCAGGATCATGATGATCGACACGCGCCCCTCCGCCTTCAGGCGCGCGACGAGGTCGAGGATCATCGACCCCTCCTTCGCGCCCATCGCCGCCAGCGGCTCGTCGAGCAGCAGGATGTCCGCGTCGGAGTTGACCGTGCGCGCGACCGCGATCGCCTGACGCTGACCGCCGGAGAGCCGTGCCACCGGCACGTCGATCTTCGGGATGTTGATGCCGATGTCGTCGAGCGCCCGGCGTGCCTGCTGCTTCATCTCACGATCGGCAAGGAACGGGAATGGGCTGTGCACCTTCTCGCGGCGCAGGAACAGGTTGTGGAACACCGACAGCTCGTCGATCAGCGCCAGATCCTGGAACACCGTGTCGATGCCCCTGGCGCGTGCCTCGTCGACGCTCGCGAGCTGCACCTCCTCGCCGTGCAGCACGATCTTGCCGCTGTCCGGCTTCTGAAAGCCGCTGAGGATCTTGATCAGCGTGGACTTGCCCGCGCCGTTGTCGCCCAGCAAGCCGAGCACCTCGCCCTTGCGCAAATGCAGGTTGACGTCGCGCAGCGCCGTCACAGGGCCGAAGCGCTTGGAGATGTGCTCGACGCGCAGCACGTCGTCGGGCGCCGAGGACGGCCCGACTACGACCTCCGGGGTGGTGGTGGGCTGCTCAGCCAAGGCCCGACCCCTTGCGCACACGCCCAACGTAGATGTTGATCACCATCGCCACCACGATCGCCAGCCCCAGGTAGAAGTCGAGATAGTCGGCGTTCACCCCCTGGATCACCAGCCCGTCGTGCAGCACCCCCAGGAACAGCGCCCCGATCAGCGCGCCCACGACGGTGCCGGAGCCGCCCGCCAGCAGCGTGCCGCCGATCACCGCCGCCGAGATCGCCTCGAACAGCACCCCGTTGGCCCCCGCGGTGTCCGGCTGTACCGACGTCGCACGCACCGCTTCGAGGATGCCGACGAGCCCGGCGCACGCGCTGCACACAAGGAAGTTGCGGATCAGCACCAGCCGGATGCGCACCCCCGCCTCGCTCGCGCCGAGCTTGTTCGAACCGACCGCCACCGTGTACAAGCCCCAGCGCGTACGCGTCAACAGCATCTGCAGGATGACCACGATCACCAGCGCCCAGATCAGCTCCGAATAGGTGCTACCGCCGAACACCTTTGCGAACGTGCCGATGTGGTTGACCGTCTCCGGCAGCACCACGTGATGGCCGTTGACCACGTGCGACACGTTCTCGGTCGTGCTCGTCACCTGTGCGCCGGGTGTCTGCACCGGCTGGCTGTGGGAGATGATCAACGTCAAGCCCCCGACCGCGAACAGCGTGCCGAGCGTGGTGATGAACGAGTTGACCCCCACGACCGCCGTGAAGAAGCCATTGACCAACCCCACGGCGAGCGCCGTCAGCAGCGCCAGCAGCACACTCGGCAGCAAGGGGATGCCGCCGTTGCTGAACTCGTAGAACATGAACGGTGTGAACAGGTACACCGCGCCGATCGACAGGTCGATCTCGCCATTGATCATCAAGAACACCTCGCCCGCCGCGAGGATCGCGAATGGCGCGAAGTACGGCAGGATCGTCTTGAAGTTCGCGGACGAGAAGAAGTTGCCCGTGTTCAGCGAGAAGTACAGCGCCACCAGGATCGTGACGACAATGATGCTGCCCTCGCGCAGCGTGAGGAAGCGCTTCAGCAGCACCCCAGCGCTGGCACTGGCGCCAGCGACGTTCGAGGTCCGGTGCTCATCCACCGGACCTCCCGCCACAGACGGCTCGCTGCCGGCGGTGCTTGCCACGACTAGGCGCTCACCGCTTTGACCGCGGATGAAGTCCCCTCATAGCGGCTCTTCGTGCTGTTGTAAGGCTTGACACTCGTCTTGTCGAGGAATTTTAGGCCCGTGTCGGTCTCAGCCAGTCCGCTGAGCGAACCCGACACCTTGTACATGAACAGCTGCAGGATCGGCAGGAACCCCTGCAGGTACGGCTGCTGGTCGATGGTGAAATCGATCTGATCGGACGCCAGCAGGCTCTGCGTAACCGGTGTCAGGTCAAAGCCGCCAGCCTTCACGCCCTTGTTACGCAACCCGTACTTCTGCATCACCTGCGCGACGCTCTGAGTGCTGCCGCCGTCGACCGCGAACAACCCCTTCGTGTTCTTGTGGCCCACCCAGTATGCGTCGATCGTCGACAGCTCCGCTGGCACCGCTGCGCCACTGGCGATCGTGTGCGGCGTGACCGGCTTGCCGGACGACTTGATCGACTGCAGCGCGCCGTCGATGCGCGGCTGGATGTTGGCCGCGCCCGGCGTCGCGATGAACAGCGCCACGTCACCCGACGGCACGAGCGACACGATCCGCTCACCCATCTGCTGACCCGCTTTCAGCAGATCCTGGCCGATGTACGCCAGCCGCGGGTTGCCCTTGGCGTCGGCGTTGTACGCAACCACGGGGATGCCCGCCGAGATCGCAGCTTGCACTGGCTGATTGAACGCGTGCAAGTCGATCAGCGCGACCGCGATCCCGTCGGCGCCGCTGGTGACTGCGCTGTTGACCGCGTTCACCATCTCGTTGACGTTGCTGTTCTCAGATCCCGTCCACTGATACGAGCAGCCGAGCAGCTTGCACGCATCCGCCGCGCCGTACTGCGTCGGCACGAAGAACGGGTTCGTCGTCACATGGTTTACCAGCACGAACTTGTAGTTCTTGTGCGACCCGAACGCGCCGGAGCTGCTGCCCCCCGCAGCCACTCCGTTGCCGGGCGAGTTGCTGCCACACGCGGCCAGGATCGTGCTGACCGAACCTGCCGCCACGCCGGTGAGCGCTGTGCGACGCAGGAACGCGCGCCGATCGAACCCGGATTGACCGTCCATCCGATCGGCATGCTCGAGACGCTCGACGGCTTCAAAAGCCTGATCAGTCTCTGACATCTCCTCCTCCTTCTGTCTGACGAGCGGGAATTGGAATGAACACCGCTCACCACTACCTTCCCGCTAATTCGATCGTTAGTCAAGAACGTTCGCGCTAGCAGGCGAAACTGCACATCCGCCGTGGCAGTCCGATTCTTGACGTTGATCCGATTACCGGGAACAGCTGAGCATGACTCAGGCGCGGACGCGGACGCGAGTGTGTCTCAGGGGCTCGAGCGGCTAAGGGCTCGAGCACGACTCAGCCGTCGGAGAACGGCGCGACCGGCACACCGTGATCACGCTCGTGCATGCCCAACTCATATACCGCGCCGTGCGGACTCTCAAACACGCGCTGCTCGTCCCCGCGCCGGCGCACGGTCAGCCGCAGCTGCGCGATCGAGCAGTTGATCACGTCGTGCTCACTGCCATCGGGATTGGCGTAGCGCCAACCGGCGGCTGTCGGCCCGGGGATGCTCACACGCGCCTGCACGAGCAGTCCACTGCGCCCCGGCAGCGACAGCTCGGCGCCCGCCGCGGTCTCGTGCACGCGCAACCCGCGCACGCCGAACCCGCCCAACCGCTCGCGCCGCCCGTCGAGTGAGAGCACGCCGTTGGCGATCCAAGGCGTCAGCCGCCCGGCCACGCGCACCCGTCCGAGCGCCACGTCGAGCCATGTGCCGGGCGCATCGTCGAAGCCGATTCCGTGCATCCAGATCCAGCGCTCGGCGTGCTCGGAGCCCCAGTTGTGCCCCACCATGCCGGGCCATCCGTTCAGCTCGAGCGTGCGGTCGGGCAGCTCGAGCGTGCCGTCGAAGCACGCCGCCGGCGCCGGGCTCGTGAGCTTCGTGCGCGGCAGCGGCGCGCGGTACATCCACTCCCGCGGCAGATACCGCAGCTCGGGCTCATCCGACGCGAAGCGCAGCGACCAGCGCGCCTCCCCGCACGCGCCTTCGGCCAGCCCCGGCGCGATGCGCGAGTCGCCGACCGCGACCCATCCGTCCGCGGGCGCGTGCAACTCGTCGCTCGTCAGCTTGTGCTGGAACGGCCGCCCGCGCGCCGCGTCGAACACTGTGCACCACACAGACCCGCGCGGCGCCTGGCCGCGGCGCTTGTGCACGGTGTAGCGGATCCACACGCTCACGGGCTCATCCGGCGAGACGGCGCGCAGGTAGAACGACTCGTACATCCCGGCCTGCTGGGGCGTGGTGGGGAAGACCGCGGTCATCGGAGAGTTTTCAAGATACCCGGCAACCCGGGCGCGGGGCTGAATATGAACCGCCGGCCTTCACGGTTCCGCTCGAGCAGGCCTCGCTCGAGCAGCTGTTGCAGGTCGGTTCGCGCGGTCTCGTGGGTGACGCCGTGGCTGGCGGCGTGAGACCCGAATGTATGGCGCGCGCCGGGGTCTCTGACGGCGTCGCTCAGCACCGCGAGCTGGCGCTGGTTGAAGTGCGCCGATCCCTTGACGAGCTGTTCCACGTCCTTGATCTCCCTGACCTGCTTGCGCAGATAGTCGTGGAGCTCATCGATCGCCTGCTGGATCACCTGCAGTTGATGGAGGATGAAGTAGGTCGTATCGAGTCCGTCAGTCTCGGTCAGCAGGAACGACTTCGCATATTTGGCTGGAGCCTTTCGCAGGATCCGCGAGATCGAGAGGTACTCGACGAGCCAGTATCCGCGTGCGCGCATATCCCAATAGAAAAGCGCTCGCGCCGTCCTGCCGTTGCCGTCTTCGAACGGATGGTCGTAAGCGAGCCAGAAATGCAGGAGGATTGCTCGCACCACTGGGTGCATGAACTGCTGCGCGACCGCAAGTTCCTGATTGGCGAAGTCGCACAGCGCCTGCATGCGTCGCTCGAGCTGATCCGCCGGCGGCGGGACGTGCAGCACCCGGCCTGTCGATGCGTCTGTCACCACCACACGCTCGTCATCGACCGTCTGGATACGTCCGGCAGCACCCGGATCGTCGAGCGTGCCTTCGGTCAGGATGCGGTGCAGCTCGAGAATCGCTCCCGGCGTGAGCTGATCTCCGATCTCCCGCATGAACTGCAGCGCGCGATAGTTGTTGAGGATCATCAGTTCGCTGCGATCTCGAGCAGCACGACCCGTCTGGAGCATCTCCTTGGCCATCCGGCGAGAAGTCGTTGCTCCCTCCAGCTGGCTCGAGCGGATCGCTTCCTCCATCAACGAGTTGACGAGGTAGTGCTGCTGAGCCTGGTGATCGGCAGTCACGACCTCCGCCGTCGCGATCTCGCCGCTGCAACGTTGATCCACCTGGTGCAGCATTCTGAGAGCTTCATCCGGGACGGTGTACGCCGCGAAGGAGGTGCCATGAGGATCGGCCAGTGAAAGCTTGCGTAGCTGACTCCTGCGGGAGACCTTCAGCTGAAGCCACCACTCCTGGCTGGTCAACGAGCCCGGGGGCGCCAGATGACGCAGCTTGTCCCAGTGGAGGTATTCAGCGGCAATGCTTCCCGGTTGGGACGCAATGATGCTCGTCAATCGCTCAGCGCTGGTACTGAGGACCAGCTCGTTGAAGTCAGGCGGCGAAACAACACGCAAGGTCAAACTCCAAATCTATTCCAAAATCCTCCAGAAATTTGGAGATTAGCAGACATTGTTCCAAAAATCTGGAGGTATTTGGATTTAGCTTGGAATAGCCTAGCGGTCGGTGGGCTGCCGTCCATCGAGTCCTGAAAGGATGCAGCGATGATGCGTGATTCGCTAGTTCAGCTCCCTCGGGTACTACAGCCCGCACACGGCCGCGAAGCGCGTATCTCGGAGATCGGTCACACGGCGGATGGCGTCGCGCGTTTCGTGATGGGCGTCGACGGCGGCGCCACCAAGACCTTGGCAGCGGTGCTGGATCTGGAGCACAGCCGGCTGCATCTCGGGCGCGGCGGCCCGAGCAACCCCGACGCGGCTGGCGCGCAGGCAGCGAGTCGTGCGGTGCTGGACGCGTGCGCACAAGCGATCGAAGGCGCCGGCATCACGGACAGCGACGTGGTGTCGGCCGTGCTGGCGATCGCCGGCACCGACACCGCTGCGGTTGCACGGGAGGTCGAAACGGGTCATCCCGACGGCTGGATCGTCGTCAACGACGTGGTCGCAGCCTGGTCGACCGCCACCGGCGCGCAGCCAGGGGTGGGAGTGATCTCCGGCACTGGCAGCAACGTGTTCGGCGTGGGGCCGCGCGGGCGCCCATGGCGGGTCGGTGGTTGGGGGCACGTGCTCGGCGACGAGGGCAGCGGCTACTGGTTTGGTGTGCAAGCGATCAAAGCCGCGCTGCGCGACCGTGAGGCGTCGGGGCCTGAGACCGCGCTGAGCGACGCCGCCGTCGAGTTCTTCGCCGTTGCGAACGTCGAAGAGCTGGGGGCGCTTGTCTACGCCAAGCCGCTCACCAAAGGCGAGATCGCCGCATTCGCGGTGCAGATCGCGAAAGTCGCCGAGCAGGGCGACGCCGTCGCGCGCGAGCTGTTCGAACGGGGCGCCCGCGAGCTCGGCGCTCAGATCGTCGCGGTGATCCGTCAGACAGAGCTCGGCGGTCCGTTTCCGGTCGGCCTGATCGGCAGCGCGTTCAAAGCTGGTCCGATGTTCGTCGAGCCGCTGACCGACGTCGTGCGCGCCGCTGCGCCGCAAGCTCGCCTCGCGGTGGTGGAGATGGCTCCCGTAGGCGGCAGCCTGATGCTCGCCGCGCGCGCCGCCGGCTGTGAAGCGAGGATCGATCCCGCCGGGTTGACGAAGCTGCTCGACGCGCAGCTGACCGATCAGTCAACGGACGCCGCGAAGTAGTCGCTGGCCCCTAGCTGTAGCGGCAGCCAGCGGCCGGTCGCGGCTAGCTGGCTGCTATCCGCCGCTCGATCGCGTTGCGCTCCCCGATCGCACTTGGACCGTCGCCCTCGATGCGAATGGCCGCTGCCGCGCTGGCGTACGCGGCTGCCTGCCCCGGGTCCTGGCCATCGCGCAGCGCGATGAAGAACGCCGCCGCAAACACGTCGCCCGCGCCGAGATCGTCGCGCGGGTGCTCGCCCACCGGCACCGGTGTGTGCATCACCTTGCCGTCGGGCAGCAGCAACGTGGTCGGCCGCGCTCCGTCGGTAACCGCCACCGTGGCGCCCCTGGTAGCGGCATCCGCCAACAGCCCAGCGCAGCTCTCGCGCTCGGCTGCGCTGAGCACCAGCGCGTCGCAGCGCTCGGGCAGGCTGTCAGCAGCCGGCGGGCGCAGCGAGATCTGCCCATGCTCGTCCCACTCCCTGATCAATCCCTGCGGCGTGAGCCCCACGAACTCAGCGCGCCCGTGCCAGCTGCTGGGTGTCTCGCGCGCGACCGGCGCGAAGTGCAGGATCGACGTGTCGAGCTGCAGCCGCTCGGTGATCGGCCCGGCCCACGCAAGCACCTGCTGCGTGCGCACGCCGCCCGGCCAGCTCGTGCTCAGTGTGGTGGTCCGCTCGGCTGGGAACACCCGCACCTCGAACTCCTCACGATAAGGCTCCAGCAGCTCGTCGAGCTCCGCCGGTGAGCCCCTGGTGATCAACAGCGTGCGCAACCCGAGCCGCGCCGCCTGCAGCCCGCTGTAGAACGCCCCGCCCCCGGGGCGCCGCGCCGCGCCGGCCGCTCGCGTACCGTCGGCCTGCCGCTCGCCTGCCGGCGCGTCGACGCTCAGCACGTCGGCAGTCACGTGCCCGACCGCCACGTACTCGAACTCCGGCGCCGCTCAGCCCGCCGTGATCGTGGTGCGTGGGGGTGTGCGCAGCGGCAGCTCCGCTCCCGCGATCGCCGCTGCAGCGAGCCGCCCGCTGAACACGCACCCGCCGAGGAACGTGCCTTCCAGCGAGCGCTTGCCATGCATCCCGCCGCCGCCGAACCCCGCCGCCTCGCCGACCGCATACAGGCCCGCGATCGGCTCACCGCCGTCCGCGCGCAGCACGCGCGAGCCGAGGTCCGTTTGGATCCCGCCGAGGCTCTTGCGTGCCATCACCTGCAGACGGATCGCGATCAGCGGCCCCGCATCGGGATCGACGATCCGCTGGAACTTCGACGTGCGCAAGCGGTCACCGCGCCAGCCGCGCAGCTGCGCGATCCGGCGCAGCTGATCGTCGTTGAACAACCCCCGGCCGCGTGCGATCGACGCGTCGTACCGCTCGATCTCGGCGCGCAGCAGCTCGCCGTCCACCGCCTGATCGCCGGTCACCTCGTTCATCTTGCGCGTCAGCTCGTGCAGTGAGCTAGCGCTGACGAAATCCGGCGACCCGTCGAGGAAGTGCTGCACCAGCCGCGGCTTGCCGAGCACGATGCTCAGCAGGAACCGCACCAGCCGCTGCTCGCGGATGTTGGGGTTGTGCTGAGACCCGGACACATCCAGCTCGCGCTTGGCGATCTTCCAGTTGCAGATCAGCCACGAATACCCGCGCTCGTCTTCGCACACCCGCTCGAGCGCTGCGTACGCGTCGAACGTCGGCATCACCGGCACCGGCCCGTAGCGTCGCCCGCCCGGATCCACCATCACGCCCGAGCGCGGCGGGATCAGCTTCAGCCCGTGGCGCTCGCGCGACGGCGCCGGATGACGCACCGCATCGGCGTAGTTCCACATCCGCGACAGGTGCGTCACGTTGGCCCCGACCCGCTGTGCCTGCTCGTGCATCGCCCCGTCCGCGTTGTAATGCGACCCCATCAGGATCTCGCGCGGCGGCGCGCCGAGCCGGTCCAGCGGCCATTCGCGCCGCACGATCTCGAGATTGCCGCCGATACCTCCGGCCGCGATCACAACCGCTTTGCGCGCATGCGCCTCGTACTCGTCGGGCCCCGCCGCGCCGTTGCCGTTCTGTCGAGCGCTCGCTGTCCCCGCGCCGCTCTCGTCCACCACGCGGCAGCCGCTCACACGCCCGTCGTCCGCCACGATCAGCTCACTCACGCGCGCGTGGAAGCGCAGCTCCAGCGCTGAGCGCCGCGGGTGGCTCTCGATCGCCTTCCACGTCGCCGCGACTAGCGCCTTGCCGGTGCCCCAGGTCAGATGGAAGCGCGGCACCGAGTTGCCGTCGCCGAAGTTGCCCCGCTCAGCCCAGTTGACCACCGGGAAGAAGCGCACACCGAGCTCGCGCAGCCAAGCGCCGACGTCGTCGCGCGAGCGCGTCACGTACTGCTCAGCCCAACGTCGCGGCCACTCGTCGTCGTCGTCGAAATCCGCGATTCGCAGCCAATCCTCGAGCGCCAGCTGCTCGCTGTCGCGGATGCGCGAGCGTCGCTGCTCGGGCGAGTCGACCATGAACATCCCCCCGAACGCCTCGCGCGCGAGCCCGCCCAGCTCCCGCGGGCGGCAGCGGTCGAGCAGCAGCACGGTGTGGTTCGATCGCAGCAGCTCGAGCGTCGCCACGAGGCCCGCGAGGCCCGCGCCGATCACGATCACATCGGGCTGAGCGTGCTCTGCGGAGGTCGCCATCAGCTGGATTCTGAGGAAGTCGCCATCAGCTCGGTCTAGAAGAGCGCCATGCCCGGTGTCACCTGCACTTCGATCAGCTCCGGCTGGTTTGACCGCAGCGCGCGCTGCAGCTGCACGCGCAGCTCCTCGGGTGCGCTCACGCGGCAGGAGTTGACCCCGTACCCGCTCGCCACCGCCACGCAGTCGAGCGCCGGCAGATCGAGACCCGGCGCGCCGGAGATGTCCTCGAGCATGCCGAACCACTTGAGGATCGCGTACTCGTCGTTGCGCAGCACCAGGAACGTCACCGGCACGTCGTACGCCGCCGCGCTCCAGAAACTCTGGATCGCGTACTGCGCCGAGCCCTCGCCGAGCACGCACACGACCGGGCGATCCGGCTGCGCCAGCTGCACTCCGATCGCCGCGGAGATCCCGAACCCGAGGCCGCCGCCGGCGCCGAAGTAGTAGCTGCCGGGGCGCGACAAGCGCAGCTGGTTGCGCAGCGCGAGCGTCGCCGACGGCGCCTCCAGCACCACGATCCCGTCTTCGGGAAACACCTCGGCGAGCGTGCGCACCGCGGTCGACGGGCTGATCGGCGTGGACAGCTCCACAGCCTCCGGCGCAGGCCTCGCGGCGGGCGCATCACGCGTCGACTCCGGCACCGCCCGCGCCAGCGCGCCAAGCGTCAGCGCCACGTCCGCCACCAGCGCGTCGCCCATCGGCGCGCGCGCCGCCTCGTCGGGGTCGCTCGTGATCGCCACCAGCTTCGTGCCCTCGGCCAGCAGCGGGCCGGGCACGTTCGGGTAGTAGGGGAACACCGAGGACCCGGCCACGAGCACGAGGTCGTGGCCGGCGAGCAGCTCGCCCAGCGGGCCGACCGCCGGCGGCAGCGTGCCCTGGAACAGCGGATGGCTCTCCGGGAACCCGATCCGTCCGCCGCCCGGCGCCGGAGATGCGTACACCGGCAGGCGCTGGCGCTCCGCGAGCGCGATCGCCGCATCCCAGCCGCCGCTGGCGTCGACATCCGGGCCGGCAACGAACACCGGGCTCACAGCCGCGTGCAGGCGCTCGGCGAGCTCCAGCACGACCGCATCGTCGGGGCGCCCCGCGCCCGCGACCGTGCGCGTGGTCTGCATGCGCACGTCCTCGGGCCGCTCGAGCTCGACATCCCAGTCGTCCATCGGGATCGACACGAACACCGGCCCCTTCGGCGGCAGCGCCGCCAGGTGTGCCGCGCGCGCGATCGCGTGCGGCACGTCCTGTGCGCACGGCGGCTCGTAGCTCCACTTCACCAGCGGATGCGGCATGCGCGTCGCATCGCGGTTGGTGAGGTTCGCTTGCAGCGTCATCAGCGAGCGGTACTGCTGCCCGGCTGTGATCACCAGCGGCGACTTGTTCGCCTGTGCGTTGAAGATCGCCCCCATCGCGTTGCCGACACCGGGCGCCGTGTGCAGGTTCACGAGCGCTGCGCGCCCGCTCGCCTGGGCGTACCCGTCGGCGATCCCCACAACCGTCGCCTCTTGCAACCCCAGCACGTAGCGGAAGTCGTCCGGGAACTCCGTCAGGAACGGCAGCTCGGTCGAGCCGGGGTTGCCGAACACGGTCGTCATGCCGCGCGCGCGCAGCAGCTCGAACACTGCTTCTCTGACGTTGGTCATCGCTGCTCCATGGTCGCGGGGTGCGGCGGCAGCTTCACGACACTCGCGAAGAAGTCGTCGATCTGGCGCACAGTATCGGTGAAGTGCTCGAAGTCGACCGGCTTGGTCACATATGCGTTCGCGTGCAGCTGGTAGCTGCGCAGGATGTCCTCGTCAGCCTTGGACGTGCTCAGCACCACCACCGGGATCGAGCGCAGATCCGCGCTGCCCTTGACCTCCGCCAGCAGCTCGCGCCCGTCCTTGCGCGGCAGGTTGAGATCGAGCAGGATCAGATCCGGGCGCGGCGCGTCGGGATGGTCACCGCGGCGGTGCAGGAAGTCGCTCGCCTGCTCGCCGTCGCCGACGACGCTGAGCCGGTTCTGCGGCTTGTTCTCCGCCAGCGCCTCACGGATCATCAGCACGTCGCCGGGGTCGTCCTCGACCAGCAGCACGTCGATTGGAGTCGAAGCTGGCTGAGGGCTCATCGGCATCGGCATCGGCGTCGGCATGGCATGGATCGGTCTCCTCTCCTGCGCTGTGCTGCGCTGCATGGCACGCTCCTACGGGCGCGACGTGCTCCTGTGCTGCGGTCCTACGCGGCGGGCAGAGTAAAGCGGAATGTCGTGCCCTGCGCCGTGTCGGGATCCAACCATATGCGACCGCCGTGGTACTCGACGATCTTGCGGCACATCGCCAGGCCGATGCCGGTGCCGGCGTACTCGTCCTTCGGGTGCAGCCGCTGGAAGATCACGAACACGCGCTCGGCGTACTGTGGGTCGATCCCGATCCCGTTGTCCGAACAGGAGATCAGCCAATCCGCGCCCTTGCGCTGGGCGCGGATGCGCACGATTGGGCGCTCGTCGCCCGTGAACTTCAGCGCGTTCCCGACCAGGTTCTGGAGCACCAGCGACAGCAGCGCCGGCTCGCCGCGCACCGCCGGCAGCTCGCCGGCGTTGATGGTCGCGCGCGTCTCCTCAATCAGCGTCGACAGTCCCGCGAGCGCCTGGCTCAGCACCTCGCCGAGGTCGACCTCGGTCTGCGGCTCGCGCGTGCGCCCGACGCGCGAGAACGCCAGCAGGTCGTTGATCAGCGTCTGCATGCGCTTGGCGCCGTCGACCGCGTAGGAGATGTACTCGTCCGCGCGCTCGTCGAGCTGCCCGCCGTAGCGGCGCTGCAGCAGCTGCGTGAAGCTCGCCACCTTGCGCAGCGGCTCCTGCAGATCGTGCGACGCCACGTACGCGAACTGCTCGAGCTCCGAGTTCGAGCGCTCCAGGTCGTGCGTCTGTGCGTCCAGGCGCGCGTTCGCCTTGGCGAGCGCGTCGAGCTCGTGCAGGATGCGCACGCGCATCGTGTCGACGTCGGACGCGAGCTCGGCCACGTCGCGCGGCCCCTGGCGGTCGATCGACGAGTGAAAGCTCCCCCGCGCCACTTCGCGCACCTCGTCGCCCAGCTGGGCGAGCGGCTGGGAGATCAGTCGCCGCAGCGCCAGCGCCAGCAGCGCCGCGAGGATCAGCAGCAGCACGGCGAACACGACGAACACGATCTCCACCAGTGTGGCTGAGCGGCGCAGACGCGCTCTCGACGCATGCGCGGTCGTGGCGAGTGTGTTGTCCAGCCGCGACAGCGACACGCGCACGGTGTCGAACAGCGCGCGACCGGCGTCCGTCTGAACGGTGGTGGTCTGCGCGTTCGGGTTGTGGCGGCGCAGCGCGATCGTCGGCAGCGCGTACTGGCTGCGCCACGCGTTCGCAGCGCTCTGCACGGCGGCGATGTCCACCCGCGCATCCGCCAGCGATCGCTTGCGTGAGAGCGTGCCCAGCCGCGCGAACGCTGTGCGCTCGCGCCGGCGCCCGTCGAGATACGGAGACAGGAACGGGTGCTGCCGGGTGATCACGTACCCGCGCACCCCGGTCTCCTCGTCGATCAGCGCGGCGGCCAGACCGAGCGCCGCACGCGACGCGGGGTCGATCTGCGAGACCGTTTGGTCGCGCGCATCCGACAGGTGCTCCAGCCCGAGCTCGCCGCCGACGAACCCCGCGAGCGCCACGACCCCGAGCACTGCGCACGCGAGCGCGAAGAACTGGCCGACCGTCAGCCGCAGCTGGGTGCGCTTCATGCGCTGCTTGTCAGCCACAGCGCCGCGATGTCGTCGGTCAGCTCTCCGGCGCAGAGCGCCGCCACCCGTTCTATCAGCGTGTCGATCAGCGGTTGTGCGTGGTGCCGCACGTGCTCGCGCACGAGCTCCACGAGCCGCTCGGCGCCCAAGCGCTCTGAGCCGCGGCCGACACGCCCCTCGACCAGGCCGTCGGTGTACAGCAGCATCGACCACTCTCCCTGTGGCTCGATCGTGACCGACGGCCACTCCGGATCCAGCGACAGCCCAACCGGTGGATGGGTTGCTCCGGCGATCAGTCGCACGCCTTGCTCGTCTACGAGGATCGGCAGCGGATGGCCCGCCAGGTACATCCGCACACGCCGGCGGTCGGCGGCGATCTCGAGCATGCACAGCGTCGCGAACACGTCGTCGTCGTGGCGCTCGTGCAGCAGCATCTGCTCGAGCGTGCCCAGGAGCTGCGCCGGCTCGCTGCCGGCCAGCGTCAGCGTGCGCCAGGCGATGCGCAGGCAAGCGCCCAGCGCGGCCTCGTCGACGGAGTGGCCCGACACGTCCCCGATCACCGCGCGCACCACGCCGCCGGGCAGCTCTACGGCGTCGAAGAAGTCACCGCCGAGCACCGCGCTGCGTCGGCCTGGGCGGTAGCCCGTGAGCACGCTCAGGCGCGGGTCGGAGATCAGCGGGCTTGGCAGCAGCCCACGCTCCAGGCGTGCGTTCTCACGCGCCTGCAGCTGAGCTTCGCGCAGCTGCAGCGCCGCCTGGTCTGCGCGCCGGCGCTCGATCGCGTAGCGGATCGCGCGCGTCAGCAGGCGCCCGTCGACAGCGCCCTTGACGAGGTAGTCCTGCGCACCCTCGCCGAGCGCGCGGATGCCGAGATGCTCGTCGTCCTGGCCGGTCAGCACCAGCACCGCGGCTTCCGGCGCCAGCTCGCGCACGGCGCGCAGCGTGCTCAAGCCGCCGTCGGCGTCCGGCAGCCCGAGGTCGAGCAGCACGCAGCGCACTCCGCGCGACAGCGGCCCGACAGCGTCCGCGAGGCTGCGCACCCACTCGATCGCCGGCGCCTGTGGCACGTCGGCGAGTTCCTCGCGCACGAGCAGCGCGTCACCCTCGTCATCCTCGATCAGCAGGATGCTGCTGCGCGAGTCCACTCCCCCGGGGGCTCCGGCCGCTTGAGCTATGACCTGCTCCCCCTACGGCTCGGTGGAGTCGTTCTCTGTCTCTCTGAGCAGCTCCTGCGCGCGCACGAGCGTGTCGGCGACCGGCAGATGCTGATCGAGGCCCGTGAGCGTCAGGATGTGCCGCACTTCCTCGGTCGGGCCGAGCAGCACCAGCCCGCCGTGCTCGCCTGCGAGCTCACGGCGCAGGTGCAAGAGCACGCGCAAGCCACTGGAGTCCATGAAGCCGACCCCGGCGAGGTCGAGGATCAGCTGACGTGTGCGTGCGCGGTCGCACGCCGCCGTGATCCGCGCCTGCATCGATGGCGCGCTGGCGAAGTCGATCTCGCCGGCTACGATCGCGCGCAGCGGACCGTGGCCGGCGCCTTCGAACTCGAGGGTCAGCAGCGCGGGGTCGGCTGTCTGCGTGGGCGGGGTCGGTAGATCACTCAAGCTGTACTTGACACTAGCATCCTGTCAGGCGCGCAGAGCGCACTCTGGACGACTTGACGCATCCACGTCGAACACCACAACGAATGCATCTCTGAGCTGTTCCTCAAGCTGACGCGATGCACCCACCCACTCCTGGAAAACAGATGCCCCGCAAGCTGATCAGCGCGCTGGCGCTCTTGTGCGCCCTGCTCGGCGCTCCTGCGCACGCGTTCGCGTATGCCCCCGCGCGCGCCGCGAAGCAGACAGCGCTGCGCGGCAATCCCGGGCGCGCCCAGCTCGCCTACACGGTCATGCAGCGGCATTTCTATCTGCAGGGCTCGGGGCTTTACCGCGGCGAGCCCTACTCCTTCCTGTGGCCGTTCTCGCAGGCGCTCGCAGCCACCGTCAGCCTCGCCAACGTGCCCGGCCAGCAGCGCGTGTACGCGCACGACCTGCACGTGCGTCTGTTCGGTCTGCGCTCCTACCTGGACGCTTCGAACTCCGACGCCCCGCTCGGCACGTTCACCAGCACGCTGGCGGCGTTCGACGGCGCTGTGGCCCCGCCCGCGGGCGTCGGCGGCGCCAAGTTCTACGACGACAACGAGTGGGTCGGGATCGAGCTGATGCGCGTCTACAAGCTGACGCACGATCCAGCCACGCTGGCCACGGCCAAGCAGATCATGGCGTTTGTGATGGAAGGCTGGAGCACCGACCCGCAGCTCGCGTGTCCCGGCGGCATCCCGTTCTCCAACGCCGCCACCAACACCGATCGCAACACCGTCACCGACGGGCCCGCCGCGGAGCTCGGCGTGCAGCTGTACCGCGCCACCGGGGTCGCCCAGTACCTCCAGTTCGCGCAGCAAGCGTACGAGTGGACGCGCAAATGCCTGCTGCAGCCGAGCGGCATGTACGCGGACCACATCCGCCAGCAGGGCGTGGTCGACCCGACGCTGTGGAGCTACAACCAGGGCTCGATGATCGGCGCCGGCGCGCTGCTCTACCAAGCCACCGACAACCCCGCGTACCTGTTCCAGGCTCGCCAGACCGCGAAAGCGGCGGTCGGCTACTTCAACACCCAGGCGCTGGTGCTGGAGAACCCGTTCTTCGCGTCGGTGTACTTCCGCAACATGCTCTACCTGGATGCGATCACCCATGATCCGCCGGGTAAGCGGTTGCCCCAGTTGTACGCCAACTACATGTGGCAGAACCTGCGCCTGAGCAGCGGGCTGTTCCTGTCGGGGTCGCCGTCGCTGCCCAGCCTGCTCACCCAGGCGGCGGTCATCCAGATCTACACGCTGCTCAGCACATCGCCGGCCACCTACTTCTGACGCTACGCTGCGCAGGTCCCGTTTCAGCGGACGACCCCACTGCGCCAACGAGAGGTTGCTGGATGAGTGAAGCGACGAACCTGATCACCGCCGAGGGTCTGCAAACCCTGCACGCCGAGCTGGCAGAGCTCGAGGGCGAGGGGCGCCGGGAGATCGCGGGGCGGATCAAGACCGCGCGCGAGTGGGGCGATCTGAAGGAGAACAGCGAGTATCACGATGCCAAGAACGAGCAAGCCCACCTGGAGACGAAGATCGCCAGGCTGCGCGAGAAGATCTCAAGCGCGGTGATCGTCGAGGCAGCGCCCGCCACCGACGGCGCGGTTGGCTTCGGCTCGACCGTCGTCGTGCGCGACGCGAAGGGCGTCGAGCGCAGCTGGCGGATCGTCAGCTCCCACGACGCCGCCCCCGCGGAGGGGCGCCTGTCCGTCGAGTCGCCCGTCGCCCGCGCGCTGGCAGGCCACCGTCAGGGCGACGAGGTATCGGTCGTGCTCCCGCGCGGGGAAAGCGTGCTCAGCATCGTCAGCGTCAACTGAGCGTGCGCGCCAGCTCGCCGGCGAGCTCGGGCACATGCTCGGTCAGCGTCGCGACGAACGCCTCGACCACGACCGGGTCGAACTGCGTGCCGGCGCACGAGCGCAGCTCCGCGATCGCCTGCAGCGGTGTGATCGCGCGGCTGTAGCTGCGGTCTGACGTCATCGCGTCGTACGCGTCGCACACGAAGATGATGCGCGCGCCGAGCGGGATCTGCTCGGCGCTGAGACCGTCCGGGTAGCCCCCGCCGTCGTAGCGCTCGTGCGTGGAGCGCACGAGCCGCGCAACCGGGCGCAGCGCCGCCGCAGCGCGCAGGATGCGCTCGCCGAGGATCGTGTGCCGGCGCATGAACTGCCACTCCTCGGAGTCGAGCGGCCCGGGCTTGCCGAGGATCGCGTCGGGGATCGCGATCTTGCCGACGTCGTGCAGCTCGGCTGCGCGCGCAAGCACGTCGAGCTGCTCGCCGCTGACGCCCATGCGCCGGCCGACCGCGAGCACGAGCGTACCCACGCCGCGCTGGTGCTCCTGCAGGTCGGGGTAGCGCTCGTGGAACGCCTGCAGCAGCACGTCGCGCAGCTGCTGCACCGCGCTGCTGTCGCGCGTCGCCTTCTTGCGCTCGTACAGGCGCTGGTCGGCGAGCTGCAGGATCGTGGACGGGTCGCTGCCTTCGCTGGGGATGCTGACGGCGCCGTGGGCAGCTCCGATCGAGAACCCCGGGCCGCGCTCTGACAGCGCCGCGACGCTGGTCTGCACGAGCTCCGCGGTCGCTCCCGCGCCGCTCCTGAGCATCACACAGAACTCATCGCCGCCCATGCGGTATGCGCTGCCGGCTGCGCCGACGGTCGCCCGCAGCTTGTCGCTCAGCCGGATCAGCAGCGCGTCGCCCGCCGGGTGGCCGAACGTGTCGTTGTAGCTCTTGAAGCCGTTGAGGTCGTACAGAACGAGCTCCCACGACTCGTGCGCGCCTGGCAGCAGGCAGCGGAGCTCGAGATCCTGCATCAGCTGGCGGCGGTTGCTCAGCCCGGTCAGCGGATCGGTTAGCGCCAGCTGCCGCGACCCGGCGAGCATCGCCAGATTCTCGCGCACCGTCACCATCAGGTGCGCGCTCACCGCCAGCACCGTGGAGATCGCCAGGATCAGCGCCGGCAGCGTGAGCTGGTGCTCGACGTTGCCGTAGATCAGCACGCCCAGCGCCGCAAGCAGCGACAGCGTCGGCACCGACACCAGCCGCAGATCCTCGATCCGCCGGCGCACCGGCACGTGCCAGGGGGTCCAGGCCGCGACCCCCAACAGGATCGCCGCGGCCGGCCACATGCAGTCCACCCAGGTCCCGACGCGGTAGCTGTCGGTCGCCGTCTGGTAGAGGTACAGCGAGTCGGCGATCGCGCTCACCAGCATGCTCGCGCCGATCAGCACCCACACGCGCCCGGGGCGCCAGCCGGTCATGCCGAGCGCGCCGATCGTGAAGATCAACAGCAGCAGGTCGCCGACCGGGTAGGCCAGCGCGACTGCCACCGACCCGACGTCGTCGCCAGCGCCGTCGAGGATCGGAGGCAGCACGAGCGCCGCGGCCAGCGTCGCCGCGCCGAGCCCGCCGATCAGCCCATCCAGCCACATGCTGATGCGCAGCTCACGCAGGTGCGCGCCAACCAGCAGCAGGATCGCCGCGTAGCAGCCGGGGTAGAAGCCGAGGTACAGCACGTCCGCAATCGACAGCCCACCGGATGCGGCCGCGTGGGTGCCATCCAAAAACAGCGTGTAGTAGAGGTCGCCCAGGCTCCAGCACAGCATCGCGCCGCCCATCGCCAGCCACGCGGCCCGCTGCCCGCGAATCGTCACGCCTCTGGTCAGCACCGCGAGCGCCGAACCGCACATCAACAGCG
The DNA here is from genome assembly GCA_035474295.1 of Solirubrobacteraceae bacterium. Taxonomy (GTDB): domain Bacteria; phylum Actinomycetota; class Thermoleophilia; order Solirubrobacterales; family Solirubrobacteraceae; genus Palsa-744. The sequence goes on along the minus strand of DATINL010000017.1, from coordinate 1,183 downwards.
CGTAGACCCACTTGTTGAACAGGTCGTCGACCTGATCGCCGCCGAAATCCACGGTTGCGTGCAGCGCCAGCACTCCCAGCCCGCCGATCAGGAATGCTAGGAAGAAAGTCGAAAGTGTCGGTCGTGCACGCATGGGCGCTGGATGTTGCCCCCGTGCGAGCCATCGACACATCGCCGAATTCCCTGAAGTGGAGCTTCTGCTTCTGGGCGGATCTACGAGGCGTCGTGCGTACGCGGACGCAAGCGACGCGTGAAGCTCGCCGGCGAACGTCGATACAAGCGCTCGCCTTGCTCGAGCGCCTCGGCGCGCAGGCGCTTGCGCTGGCGGTTGATCTGGCGCAGCAGTCGCCTGCGCCCGGCGCGGTCGCCGGCGAACAGCGCTCGCAGCGAGTCCACCCGTTCGCTCAGCAGCGCGAGGTCGTGCTCCTCGCCCAACAGCTCGCCGATGCGCTTGGCGTCGCGCGCCGCCTTGCGCATACGCTGCTGCCGAGCGCCGGGCATCTCCAGGGCTTCGAGCAGCTCCGCCATGTACCGCAGATCCTTGACGCGCTTACGCCAGTCGTGCAGCGCCACGGCGGTGCCCGTGCGCCGGGCTGCTCGCCCGCGTCGGCGACCGTTGCGGTAGACCCGTCTGAGCCCCGGCTCCACCGTTGCGAAGCCACCGCCCGAAAGCGGCCAGCCGACAGCCCGGCCGCGCACCGCGCGCAGCTCGTCCAGCGCCTGTGCGCGCAGCCCGGCTGCGCCCGCCAGGCGCTCGGTGGCGAGCTCGCGCTCGACCACGAGCACCGCCTGCAGTTTGCGCACGCCGCCAGATCGCAGCTCGCTGGAACGGCCGCTCACGAGCGCGCGGAGCGTGGCGTGCAGCACCTCCGCGTCGCGCGCGCCTGCCAGGCTGCGCCCGATCTCGCGCAACGCGGCGTTCTCGCGCTCGAACGTCTGGCTGCCCAACTCCTCGCGCAGCAGCCGCACCAGCGCGCGCAAGCGCTTGAGCGCCTTGCGCGTCTCGTGTACCGCCTCCTCGATGCTCCGCGCGTCCTGTTCGTACAGCAACCCCAGCGCCAGATCGAGCTGCGCGAGCGCCATGCGGCGCATACCCTCGGGCACCGACTCACCGGCACGCCGTTCAGGTTCCGGCCGCGCGGGCTCATGTGCAGGCCGCGCGCGCCTCCAAGCGGTTGCCGCG
>DATINL010000016.1:0-19192 GCA_035474295.1 Solirubrobacteraceae bacterium | reverse complement strand
TCGAGCTCGCGCGTGAGGTGGCGGTGGAAGTGCGTGGGCGCGATTCCGTGCGTGCGCTGCTGGCGCCCGGGCGCGGGCGCGGCTCTTCGGTGTCGTCGATCGTGTGCTATCTCACGGGGCTGTCGCACATCGACCCGGTCGCCAACAAGCTGCTGCTCGGGCGCTTCCTGCACGAGCAGCTGCGCGAGCTGCCGGACATCGATCTCGACTTCCCGCGCAGCATCCGCGAAGTGCTGATCCCACGCGTGCACGAGCGCTATGGGCGCGAGCGGACAGCGCTGGTGGCCGCCTTCCCGACGTTCCGCCCGCGCGGCGCGATCCGCGAGCTTGGCAAGGTGCTCGGGCTGCCGGTCGGCGAGCTCGAGCGCGCGGCGCGCGGCGCTGACAGCTTCGGCGGCGGCGGCGGCGAGCAGGAGCTGGCCGCGACGCTCGCAGCCGCGGGATCGGCGACGGCCGGCGCCGGTCGACCGGCCGCGGCGGGAGCCGCGCGCTCCGCCGCTGTCCCGCTGCGCTCCGAGCGCTGGCGCTGGCTTGCGCGGCTGGTGGTCGAAGCGCAGCGGCTGCCGCGCCACCTCTCGCAGCACCCCGGTGGGATGGTGGTGGCGACGCGCCCGCTGATCGACTGCTGTCCGGTGGTGCCGGCGGCGATGGAGGGCAGGCAGATGGTGCAGTGGGACAAGGATTCGTGCGCGGATGCGGGGTTCCTGAAGATCGACCTGCTGGGGCTCGGGATGCTGTCCGCGGTCGAGCGCTGCGTCGAGCTGATCGCACGCACGCGCGCGCAGCGCATCGATCTGTCGCGGATCCCGTTCGACGATCCCGAGACGTTCAAGGCGATTCGCACGGCCGACACCGTCGGGGTGTTCCAGATCGAGAGTCGCGCGCAGATGCAGTCGCTGCGGCGCACGCAGCCGAGCAACCTCGACGAGCTGACGGTGCAGGTGGCGATCGTGCGGCCCGGGCCGATCCAGGGCGGGGCGATCAACCCGTACATCGAACGCCGCCAGCGGTTGCGCAGAGACCCCGATTACGAGATCCCCTATCTGCATCCTTCGTTGAAGCCGGTGCTGGAGAGCACGCTCGGCACGGTGATCTTCCAGGATCAGGTGATGCAGGTGGCGGAGGCGTTCGCCGGGTTCTCTCCCGGCGAGGCGGACATGCTGCGGCGCGCGATGAGTCGCAAGCGCTCGGAGCAGGCGATGAGCGCCCAGCGCGAGCGCTTCATCAACGGGGCGCGCCAGCACGTCGGCGCGGACACGCAGACGGCGGCGCGCGTGTGGGAGATGGTTGCCGGGTTCGCCGGGTTCGGCTTCCCGAAGTCGCACAGCGCTGCTTTCGGGCTGCTCGCTTACCAGTCGACCTGGCTGCGGGTGCACTACGGGCCCGAGTTCTTGTGTGCGCTGCTGAACGAGCAGCCGATGGGGTTCTACGCGTCGGATACGCTCGTGCACGAGGCGCAGCTGCGAGGGGTCACAGTGCTGGGGCTCGACGTCAACCGCTCGCACGTGGAGTGCACGGTCGAGCCTGCGGGCGTGCGGCTGGGGCTTGGGTACATCAAGGACGTGGTGGCGGTGGAGGTGCGCGAGCTGGTGTGCACGCGCGAGCGCGACGGATTGTTCGGCAGCCTCGGCGAGCTCGCGGCGCGCGTGGCGGTGGGGCACGCCACGCTCGAGCAGCTCGCGTGGTCGGGCGCGTGCGACGAGCTCGTGGAGCTCGACGCGGAACAGGCCGAGCACGGGTCGCAGGCGCGCAGGCGGCTGGCGCTGTGGCAGCTCGGGGTGGCCGCGCCGGGCAAGGCGGCGGGAGTGCGCGCATGGGCCGATCGCGGTACGCAGCTGGCGCTGGCGCTGGAGCTGCCGCAAGCACCGCGCTTGCGTCCGTTGACGCGCTGGCAGCGGGTGATAGCGGACTACTCCACCAGCGGTGTGACGGTTGCCGATCACGTGATGGCGGCGCTGCGCCCGCGGCTGGCGACGCAGATGCTCGCCACCAGCGCGCAGCTTCCCCGGCTGCCGTCGGGCTGCACGGTGGCGGTGGCGGGGCTGGTGATCGCGCGCCAGCGGCCGGGCACGGCCAAGGGCACGATGTTCCTGCTGTTCGAGGACGAGTGGGGTGTGATCAACCTGGTGGTGCCGCGCGCGGTGTACGAGAGCTACCGCCACCTCGCGCGCGCCGAGCCGCTGCTGCTGGCGCGCGGGCGCTTGCAGCGCGCGCCAGATGCGCCGACGGTGCTCAACGTGGTGGTGCGCGAGCTGTCGGCGCTGGAACGTCAGCTGGACGGCGAGCGCCAGCCGGTTGCCACGATCGGGGCGAGCATGCGCGCGGTGGCGCCGCCGGTGCAGAGCTTCGCGATGGGACGGCGCCGGTAGCGCAAGCACCTGAGCGCGGGCGGCAGCGGCCGTCTGGCGATGTCCGCGGCGGAGTTCCATCTAATACTCCGACAGGGGCGCGCGGCTTCGCTACGCTGCTCTGCGATGGCGCTCCTGGGCAGCACCGACCTCGACGTGTTCCCGCTGTGTCTGGGTGGGAACGTGTTCGGTCGCAGCGCTGACGAGCGCGCGTCGTTTGCGGTGCTCGACGCGTATGTCGAGGCGGGCGGCAACTTCATCGACACGGCTGACATGTACGTCGGCGGCGAGTCCGAGGCGATCATCGGCCGCTGGCTCGCGCAAGGCGGGCGGCGGGAGCAGGTGGTGATCGCCACCAAGGTTGGCATGGCGCCGACGACGACGGGGCTGACTGCGCCGATGATCGACGCGGCCATCGACGGGTCGCTCGAGCGCTTGCAGACCGACTACGTCGATCTCTACTACGCCCATCAGGACGACCCTGGCACGCCGCTGGCGGAGACGCTTGGCGCGTTCGACGCGCTCGTGCGAGCCGGCAAGGTGCGGCATGTGGCGGCGTCGAACTACAGCGCGGCGCGGCTGGCGCACGCGCTCGAGGTGTCGCGGCGTGAGGGGTTCGCCGCGTATGCGGCGCTGCAGCCGCTTTACAACCTCGTCGAGCGCGACGAGTACGAAGGCGAGCTGGCTGAGCTGTGTGCGCGCGAGGGGATCCCCTGCTTGCCTTACTTCGCGCTCGCCCAGGGGTTCCTGACCGGCAAGTACCGGCGCGGCGGTGAGCGCGTCGACAGTTACCGCGCCGCGCGCGCCGAGAGCTACCTCGCCGGGCGCGGGATCGCTGTGCTGCGGGCGCTGGATGAGATCGCAGCGGCGCACGACGCCACGCTCGCGGCGGTGTCGCTGGCGTGGCTGCTCGCCAAGCCGACCGTGGCTGCGCCGATTGCGAGCGCGCGCTCGGTGGAGCAGCTGAACGAGCTGCTGGGAGTCACCCGCTTGCGGCTGACTGACGTGCAGGTGCGAAGCCTGGATGAAGCCGGGCGCACAACGCCTGGGTGAAGCCGGGGCGGGGCGAAGTGATTGGGCAAAGACTGGGAGGAGACGAACGGTGAACCGTCGCAAGCTGGGTTCGAGTGACCTCGAGGTGTCGGAGATCAGCCTCGGGTCGTGGCTGACGTATTCGGGCGGTGTGGCGCGCGAGCAGGCTGAGGCGTGCGTGCGCGCGGCGTTCGACGCGGGCATCAACTTCATCGACACGGCCAACGTGTACGGGCAAGGCGCGTCGGAATCGCTGCTGGGGGAGGTGCTGGCGGGGTACGACCGCTCCTCCTATGTGCTTGCGACGAAGCTGTACTTCCAGATGTCGGATACCGATCAGGGTCTGTCGGCGGCGCAGATCCACAAGCAGATCGATGCGTCGCTGGAGCGCTTGCGCACCGACCACGTCGACCTGTACCAGGCGCACCGCTACGACGAGCAAACGCCGCTGGAGGAGACGATGCAGGCGTTCAGCGAAGTCGTGCGCGCTGGCAAGGCGCGGTACATCGGCTTCTCGGAGTGGACGCCGGCGCAGATCCGCGCGGCGCTCGAGTTGCCGGGCGTGGAGCGGTTCGTGTCGAGCCAGCCGCAGTACTCGATCCTGTGGCGCGTGCCCGAGGCCGAGGTGATCCCGCTGTGCGAGCAGGAGCAGATCTCTCAGATCGTGTGGTCGCCGCTCGCTCAGGGTGTGCTGAGCGGCAAGTACCTGCCCGGCCAGCCGCCGCCGGCTGGGTCGCGCGCGACGAGTGACAGCATGAGCGGGTTCATCGACCGGCTGCTCGACGAGCGCGTGCTCGAGGCCGTGCAGCGGCTGAAGCCGGTGGCCGAGCAGGCCGGGCTGTCGTTGGTGCAGCTGGCGCTCGCATGGGTGCTGCGCCAGCCAAACGTGGCTTCGGCGATCGTCGGAGCAAGCCGCCCCGAGCAGGTACACGCGAACGTGTCAGCGGCCGGGATCGAGCTGGATGCGCCGACGATCGCCGCGGTGGACGAGGCGCTCGGCGGTGTGTTCGTGCGCTGAGCCGCGCCCCGCGTTAGGAGCGAATCGCGGAGATGTCGAGCAGGATCTTGACCTTGTCGCTGACCACGACGTTGCCGGAGCCGAGGGCCATGTTGAACTTCATGCCGAAGTCGCCGCGGCTGATCTGGGCGGCGGCGGAGAGGCCGACGCGGTCGTTGCCCTGCGGGTCGGTTTCGGTGCCTTCGAGCACTGCGTTCAACGTGACGGGGCGCGTAACGCCATGGATCGAGAGGTCGCCGTCGATCTCGAACTCGTCCTCGCCGGCCGGGCGAATGGCGGTCGAGGAGAAGCCGATCTCGGGGTATTGCTCGGCGTCGAAGAAGTCGGGCGAGCGCAGGTGCTCATCACGCTGAGGTTCGCGCGTGTCGACGCTTGCGACGTTGACGGTGCCGTAAGCGCGGGCTCCGTCAGAGCTGACGTCGAGCGTGCCTTCGAACTCGGTGAACTGACCCTTGACGGTGGCGATTCCCAGGTGCTTGACGTGAAACTCGACGCTTGAATGGACGCGGTCGACCGTCCACGTGCCGGCAGGCACGGGGAGCTGGGTGGGATCGAGGATGACGGAGTCGGGCATCGGTGCTCCTTTGGGGATTGCTCACCCGCGTGGCGGAGAGCGCTGGTTGGAGGAAGTAGTTGCGCGCACAACAATAGCAAAGTGATTGAACATGCAACTACCTGGGGTTGCTGGCGGCTTTGCAAAGTGCTGAGATCGGCTCCGCATGACCGAATAGCATGCGCATTCGATGGGTGCTTTGAAACTGGTGCTGTTTGACATCGACGGCACGCTGATCGACACCGGCGGCGCTGGTGCGCGCGCCTGGGGTTGGGCGTTCGAGCACGTGTGCGGACGCACGGCCGACATCGGCGCGCATTCGGGCGCGGGCATGACTGACCCGGTGGTGGCGCGCAAGACGTTCGAGGCGGAGTTCGGGCGCGAGCCCACGGGCGCGGAGCTGACGAGCGTGATGGGTGCATATCTGTCGGTGCTGCCCGACTTCGTCAATTCCTCGGAGAGCTATCGGGTGCTGGATGGAGTCGAGCAGCTGCTGCCGGCGCTGCTCGAGGCGGGTGTGCTGCTGGGCATCACCACCGGTGCGCTCGAAGCGGGCGCGCACGCCAAGCTCGGGCGCGCACGGCTGAACCACTTCTTCCTCGTCGGCGGGTACGGGTCGGATTCCGAAGATCGCGTGCGGCTGACGCGCACGGCGGTGCAGCGCGGAGAGCGCCTGCTCGGCGGTGAGCTCGAGGATCACGAGGTGGCGGTGGTGGGGGATACGCCGCTCGACGTCGCCGCGGCGCAGGGCGCGGGGCTGATCTCGGTAGCGGTTGCGAGCGGGCATTTCGACGCCGACCAGCTGCGCGCTGCCAACCCCGATCACCTGCTTGGGTCACTGTCCGAGGCATTCCCTGGTATGGAGGAGGCGTAGCGATGCGGGTGTTGGGGCTGATGTTCGTGCTGGTGCTGACATTGGCGCTCAGCGGCTGTGGGGCGACCGGTAAGAGCGGGGTGCGCTTGGCCGGCGCGCGTGCGACCGACAGCGCGACGAGCGCGGATTGCGCGCATGTCGTGCTGCAGGCGCTGACGCAGGTTGCGTCGCGCATCTACGGCCAGGCGGGCGAGGGACGCACGATCGCAGCCGCGAGGAGCCGGATCGAGCACTCCCAAGCGTTGCGCGACGCCGTGGAGCAGGGTGATCGGGCGGGCGTGCAGCGTGTGCTTCCCGGGCTGATCAAGGGTCAGATCGTGCGGGTTCACATTCGACACGGGAAGCACACGTTGGCCAGCTACGGCACGCGCAGCGCGCTGGCGCCGGCCAGCGGACAGCTGCGAAACGCAGCTGGGCGGGCGGTCGGGCGTTACGAGCTTGCGGTGCAGGGGCAGGAAGGGTTCCGCAAGACCATCGCCGGGCTGACCGACACCACCGTGCGTGTGCAAGCTGTGTCCGGCTCCGGTGGGGGGGCTGGCAAGACGGCGAAGGTGGACAATGGCGGACTGACCAGGTCATTCCGCGCGCGTGCGTTCCCAGCGGGACGGCTGCGGGTTTCGCTGCAGCTGAAGGGCGCGCCGCCGGTGGCGATGTGCGGGGTGACGACAGCGCAGACGAGCGCGAATGCGATCGGGGTGGTGGGCGAGCGGATCTACGCCGCCGAGCGCTCGGGTCCACGCGTGGTCGCGGTGGCTCGCCACGTGGCGAGCTTCGCGCCGCTGGTGCAAGCGGTGGCGGCGGGGAACGCGCTCGCGACGCGCGCGGCGATCGATGCGCTGTTCGGTGCTCACCTGCACATCGTGCGGGTACGCGCGACGCGCGGCGACCAGCTTGTGGCTGATGTTGGCGGCGCGGATGTGCTGGCGCCGGTGTCCGTGCCGCTGCGTGACCCCGCCGGTCACACGTTCGGCGCTGCGCAGATCTCGCTGCAGGACGACAAGGGGTACATAGCGCTCGCGCACCGCTTCACCGGGGCGCAGGTGCTGCTGCGCAGCGGCGCGCGCCAGGTGATGGGCACGCTCGATCCGGGCCCGCGCGGCGTGCCGCGCAGCGGCCCGGTGCTCGATGGGGATACCAACTACCAGGCGTATTCGTTCACCGGCGAGGCGTTCCCAGCGGGGGCGCTGCGCATCTCGCTGCTCACGCCGAGCGAATAGCGCAGCGGTTGCGCGCCGGCGCCGCGGCGACGCGCGAGCGGCGTGCTCAGCGCGGTTGCACTACCAGGATCTGAGTCGCTCTGCCGATCGCGCCGCGTTCGTCGTACAGCACGCTTTCGCTGAGGCCGGTGCCGTGCGGGTGGATGTGGGTGCGCGCGCGCTGGCCGATCCACTCGCCTGCGGGCTGGCGCCACAGCGACACGGTCAGGTCGGCGTTGATGAAGATGTACTCGCGGAACGGCAGCACGGCGCTGATGCCGTTGGGGAAGTCAGCGCTGCCGACCACGCGCGCGAGCGGGCTCAGCGGCTGGTTCTCGAACAGCGGCACGCGCATGCGCATCCATACCGTCGCAGGCCCAGGCTCCCAGCTGCTGTCGAGCCAACGCATCTCGATCGAGTGCGCGAAGCTGAGCCCGCCGGATCCTTCGAGCGTGGCTTGCAGCTGCTTGCCGCGCGAGGGCTCCGGCAGCGCGACGAACGCGTCGCGTTCGTCCTCGAGAGGCAGCTCGGGCAGCTCGGCCGGCACGGGCACGACGCGCAGCGCGCTGGCGCGGCACACCGCCACGCCGTCGTCGGTGCGCAGCTCCGCGGTGAGCCCCTGCACGCGCCGCCCGGCGCGTGCCACGTCGGTGCTCAGTGTCAGCGGCGCCATCGGCACTGGGCGCAGGAACTCGAAGCGCAGCTGGGCGATGCGCAGCTCACCGCCAGGCTGCATCTGCTCGAACGCGTGTGTGATCAGCGCGCCGGGGGCGCCGCCGTGCAGCGCCTGCGGGTCCCACGGCCCGCGTGCGTGCTCAGTCGGCGTGAAGCGGCGTTCGGCCAGGTCGTGCCCGTGGCCATCGCCCCCGCCGGTGGCGCTGCTGTCAGGGATGAAGATGCTCTGCTCGGCCATGCTTCTGGTCCGGCGCTAAGCCGGGCGCTGCGCCATGAACTCGGCGAGCCTGCGCGGGTTGCGGATCGGCGGGCCGTGTCCGAAGCACACCAGCTCGGGCTCCAGCGCGGCCACCCTGCGTGCCGACTCGCGATTGCGGGTCATGTCGGCGGAGAAGAACTCCGGCGGCTCGTGCAGGCCGTAGATGCCGGTGAAGATGTTGAGGTTGAAGAACACGTCGCCGGCGATCAGCACGCGGTCTGATTCACGCCAGAACGACACGTGACCGACCGAGTGGCCGGGGGTCTCCAGCACGGTGAAGCCGCCGACCTCGTCGCCTTCGTGTAGCGCTCTGGCGACGGGGTGAGCCGGGCCGGTCCAGAAGCGGTCCTGCACGAAGCGGATCGGAAACGGAACCTCGGGCGGCAGGTCGAGCGCGCCCGGGGTTTCCATCGTGGGCACGTCGCCCTGGCCGCACCACAGCGGGATGTCGAGCTGTTCGCAGATCGCGTGGCTCGATCCCTGGTGGTCGGGATGGGCGTGCGTGAGCGCGTGGGCGCTCACGTTGCGATCCTTGATCTGACGCATGATGCGCCGCTCGCCCTGACGGGTGGCGGCGTCGATCAGCACGTCGCCGATCAGGTACACGTTGATCAGGTTCGGCGGAAATGCGCTCAGTAGGTAGACATCGTCGGCAAGCTGCTTCATCGGGGGCGCGTCTCCTCTCGAAATGACTTCGTCTGCATATTGTGCTCGCCGCCTGGGACGGTTCTACGTGCGCCCCTGCTCCCAGGAGAAGCCGCGCACGGCGAACACCAGCCCGAAAGCTCCCCACAGTCCGATCACAGCGAGCCCGGAGAGGTTGTGGCTGAATCCGGAGCCGCTCACCATCGCGCCGGAGAGACCGTCGATCAGGTGCTTCAGCGGTAGCGCTTGGGCGATGTCGCGCAGGAACGCGGGCACGTTCTGGACGTCGTAGAACACGCCGGAGATGAAGATCACCGGGAGGAACACCGCGTTGACGTACGCGGCGGTCGATTCGAAGTTGGGGATCACGTGCGCGAACGCGACGCCGAGCGCGGCGAAGCAGACGACGCCGACCACGACGAACACGATCAGCTCGGGCCAGTCGCGTGGCCAGTCGACGCCGAACAGCAGCTTGCCGGCAAGCGTGATGATGGTGATCTGCAGCGCGGTGTTGGTGACGGCGTTGGCGGCGACGCCGCCGAAGTAGGAGATGCTCGGCAGCGGCGTGCCGCGGATGCGCTTGAGCACGCCGCGCTCGCGCAGGAACACGACGTTGTACGCGAGCGCAGTGAATGTGGTGGACATCACGCTCATGCCGGCGATCCCCGGCACCAGCCGGTTGAGTTCGTGCTGGCGGGCGTGCAGGATTGCGCCGAAGAACCCCAGGAACAGCAGCGGTAGCAGGAAGTTGAAGAACGCAGCGCTCGGGTTGCGCCAGAACATCGTGCGCTCGAGGCGGTACTGGCGCCAGGTGAGCGTCAGCGCATCAGACATCGACGGTCGCTCCCTGCTCGGCGGTCGCTTCCTCGTCGGCGGTCAGCTCCAGGTACACGTCTTCGAGCGTCGGGCGCCCGACGCTGAGCTCCTCCAGGCGCTCGCCGCGGGCAAGCGCTTGTGCGGTGAGCTCGTGCAGCAGGCGCGTGGGGTCGTCGGTCTCCTGCTCCACCAGCTCGCCGCCGGCGCTGCGGTAGGCGACGCGGTAGTGCGACGCGCCGACGCCGAGCTCGCGCGGCGGCCCGATTGCCAGCACGCGTCCGTCCTTGACGATCGCGACGCGATCGGCGAGCGCTTGCGCTTCGTCGAGGTAGTGGGTGGTGAGCAGGATCGTCTTGCCGAGCGCGCGCAGCGAGCGCACCGTGTCCCAGGCGGCGCGGCGTGCGGCGGGGTCGAAGCCGGTGGTGGGCTCGTCGAGGAAGATCAGCTCGGGGTCGCCGACCAGCGCGAGCGCGAAATCCAGGCGTCGCAGCTGGCCGCCGGAGAGCTTGCGCGAGCGCTCATCGGCTTTGTCCTGCAGCCCGACCAAGCCCAGTACTTCGTTCACGTTGCGCGGGTTGGGGTAGAAGCTCGCCCAGTGGCGCAGCGCTTCGCGCGGGGTCACGTGGGAGTAGATGCCGCCCGACTGCAGCACGATCCCGACGCGTTGGCGCAGCGCGCGGCTGCGCACAGCGGGGTCGTGGCCGAGCACCGACACAGCGCCGCTGGTGCGTTCGCGATACCCCTCGAGGATCTCGACGGTGGTGGTTTTGCCGGCGCCGTTGGGCCCCAGCAACCCGAACACCTCGCCGCGCTGCACGGTGATGTCGATTCCGCGTACGGCTTCGAACTCGCCGTAGCGCTTGTGCAGATCGCTGACTTCGATCGCCGGGCCGGTGGTGGACATCGGCTCAATCATCCCAAGCCGGGCGCTTCGACCCTGATGTGGTGGGTGGGGTCGACTCGCGAATCGTCGATCCCCTGGTCAAAGTGTGACAAAAGTGTGCCAACATTGTGCATACACTGTGACGTAAGGCATATGCAGACTATAGGCTGTTCAAGTGCATGCAAAGGTTGGCGATGATCAAGCGAACGACTATGAACCTTGACGCTGAGCTAGTGGCGCAGGCCCGTGAGGTGCTGCACACCAAGAACACCACTGACACCGTCCACAGCGCGCTGCGCGAGGTGGTGCGTCGCGAGCGACTGAAGCGGCTGTCGCAGCGCGATTTCAGCTGGTTGACGCCGGAGCGTCTGAAGGCGATGCGCCGTGGAGAGCGGCCGTCTGAGCTTTGAGAGGAGAGTTCTTAGATGAGAGTTTTGGCTGATACGAGCGCATGGGCATGGCGTTCGCGCTCGGATGCGCCCGCCGAGGAATTTCAGGCGATGCTCGGAGCTGATGAGATCGCAGTCTGTGCGATGGTCAAGCTCGAGCTGCTCGTAGCGGCGCGCCGTGGCGACGAGTTTGATCACATCCAGGAGGAAGTGGATGCGCTGCGGGACTGCCCGATTGGTCAGCCTCAGTGGCGCCGTGCGATTCAGGTCTATCGCGAGCTTGCGCACCAGGGTGGGGCGCATCAGCGCAGCGTCACTCATCCAGATCTTCTGATCGCTGCCGCGGCCGAAGCGGCCGGCGTGGAGCTGCTGCACTACGACGAGGATTTCGAGCGCATCGCGGCGATCACCGGCCAGCCGACGCGCTGGCTCGCGCCGCAGGGGAGTCTCTGAAGATTCAGCGGGTGTCGCTCTGGGAGATCCCACAGCTGACGCGTTGCTCTCCGCTGCCGGCTTTGCCTCACAGCGAGTGGCGTACTACCAATGCACACCCTTCATCAGGTTGGCCATCGCGATCTGCTCGACCGAGGCTTTCTCGTTCGGGTCCTTCTCGCCGCGTGAGGCGGCTGAGTCGGGGAACACCTTGTACGCCATGTGCAGGATCTGGTCGACGGCTTTGGGGGCGAGCGCATAGGCGACCTCGCCGAACGTGCCCAAGCGTGTGTTGATCTGCTTGGGCTTGGAGCGCAGCGCTTCGCACACCATGTCCGCGGCTTCCTCGGGGGTGGCGGCGGGGAACGAGTCGTACATCTTCGTCGGGGCGATCATGGCGGTGCGCACGAGCGGCATGTGGATCGTTGTGAACGTGACGCCGTCGCCGACGACTTCACTGGATACGACGCGTGTGAACGCGTCGAGCGCGGCTTTCGACGCGACGTACGCGGAGAAGCGCGGGGGGTTCGTCTGCACGCCGATCGACGACACGTTGACGATGTGACCGAACCCGCGCTCCCGCATGTGCGGCAGCAGGCCGATGATCAGCTTGATCGTGCCGAGGTAGTTGAGCTGGATCGTGCGCTCGTAGTCGTGGAAGCGGTCGTAGCTGAGCGCCACCGAGCGGCGGATCGAGCGGCCGGCGTTGTTGACGAGCATGTCGACGGCCGGGTGCTCGGCCAGGATCCGCTCGACCAGCGCTTCGATCGAAGCGGTGTCAGACAGATCGGCGCCGTACACGTAGGCGTTGCCACCATTGGCTTCGATTTCGGTGCGCAGCTCCTCGAGCTTCTCCACGCCGCGCGCGACCAGCAGCGGGATGCCGCCGGCGGCGGCGACTTTCAGCGCGGTGGCGCGGCCGATGCCGGATGATGCGCCGGTGATGATCACGGTGCGCCCGTTGACGGCCGCGCCGAGCGAGCGGTCCTTGAACAGATCGGGGTCGAGGTGACGCTCCCAGTAGTCCCACACCTGGTGGGCGTAGTCCGCGAGCGGCGGCACTTCCAATCCGCTGCCGTCGAGTGCGCGCTCGGTGTCGCGCGTGTCGAACTGGGGGCGCAGCGCGATGTGCTCGATGACTTCGTCGGGGATGCCGAGGTCGGCGAGCAGCGCGCGGCGCACGTCGCGCAGCGCGGGCAGCTTGATCAGCATCGAGAACACGCCCTTCGGCAGGGCGTCGGTCACGCGCTTGTCGATCCGCAGGGCGAGCTGCGGCGCGTGCGCGGCGCGGGCGAACTCGTTCATCGTCTCGCCGACGCGCTGCGAACGCGGGTTGGTGAGGTGGAACGCCTGGCTGTCGAGCCCGGGGCGGTGGGCGATGTGGTCGAGCGCGTCGGTGACGAAGTCGACGGGCACGAGGTTCGTGTAGCCGAGTTCGGGGCCGATCAGCGGCATCCACTCCGGCAGCCAGTGGCGCAGGCGCTGGATCGCCTTGAAGAAGTAGTACGGACCGTCGATCTTGTCCATCTCGCCGGTCTTCGAGTGACCGAGCACGATCGACGGTCGGTACACGCGCCACGGCACGTGCTGCTGGTCGCGCACGATCCGCTCGGATTCGTACTTCGTGGCGTGGTAGGGCGACGGCAGCTTCTGGCCTTCGTCGAACATGTCTTCGCGGAACAGCCCGCGATAGTCGCCCGCGACGGCGATCGAGGAAACGTGGTGCAAGCAACCGGCGTTCAGCGCCTTCGCCAGCTCGACCGCCTGGTTGGTGCCGCCGACGTTGACGTTGAGGTTGTGCTCGGAGCTCGCGGTCATGTCGTAGATCGCGGCGAGGTGGAAGAAGTGGTCGATCTGGTCTTTCAGGTCGGCGACGTGCGCGTCGCTGACGCCGAGCAGCGGCGTCAGCAGGTCGCCGCTGACCGGGCGCACCCGCTCGCGCACGGACGAGCCGTGCGTTTGCTCCCAGCCGGCGATCAGCGTATGCAAACGCGGCAGCGAAGCGTCGCGCACGAGCACATGGATGTCGCCTTCACGCTCGAGCAGGCGATCGACCAGATGACGCCCGATGAAACCAGTTGCTCCCGTTACGAAGTACGCCACCGCACACTCTCCTCAAAGTTGATGCAGCGAGCATAGTCCCAGGCGTTGGAACCAGGCGCGCTCACGGCCCGCGCTCACGGCCGCTCCACGTGCGTGCCCGCCTGCGCGCGCGCCCGCGCCCGCATGTGCCTGTGCGCGCCCGCTCGCGCGCAGCACCATGTTTTTTCAAAAGCCAGCACCTGCGGGTCAGAAGCGCAGACGCCCGCGCCGCGGGCTTCGCGTCGCGGTCGAGGCGCGGGTCGGGCGGCGCTGATCAGGCGCCAGCGCCGGCGCCGCCACGGCCTTCGCCCGAGGCGAAGCGCAGCGCGCCGTCAAGCGCGTCCTGGAAGACCTGTGGGCCTGCTGCAGCTTCGAGCAGCAGGCCCTCTGCGAGCGGCATGCCCAGGCCTTCGATCGCGGCGCGCCGGTCGGCGAGCATCGTTTCCTGAGGAAAGCGTGCGAGGCCTTCGGCAAGGGCGAGGGCGCGTTGCAGGTGCTGACCGTCGGGAACGACCTCGGTGAGCAGGCCGATCGCGAGGGCTTCCTCGGCGGCGACCATGCGGCCGGTGAGGATCAGGTCGAGCGCGCGGCCCAGGCCGACTACGCGTGGCAGGCGCTGGGTGCCGCCGTCGATCAGCGGGACGCCCCAGCGGCGCTCGGGGAAACCCAGCGTGGAGCTGGCGGTGGCGATGCGCAGGTCGCACCACAGCGCGAGCTCCAGGCCGCCGGCGAGGCAGTAGCCGGAGATCGCGGCGATCGTGGGTTTGGAGGGGGTCAGGCGCGTGAAGCCCATCGGTCCCTCGGCCAGCTCCAGGCGACCGGCGAAGCTGTCGACGGCCTTCAGGTCGGCGCCGGCGCAGAACGAGATGCCGCGGGCGCCGGTGAGCACCAGCACGCGCGCTTGCGGATCGGCTTCGAAGCGCAGGAAGGCGTCGTGCAGGGCGACGGCAGTGGGACCGTCGACGGCGTTGCGTCGGGCGGGGCGGTCGATCGTGATCACGGCGGCGGCGCCGTGACGTTCGTACCGGACTTCATCGACCATGTCAGGCTCGTCGACCGTGTCAGGCTTGTCGACTCCGTGCGGGTGGCTCATCCGCGTGTGGAGTCCGAACGAGCCTGGTGGGCGGCTACCAGCCGCCGCGCCAGTAGGAGTTCTCGGCGCGACCCTTGTGGGCTGCGTCGCGCGCTTCCTTGCGTTTGTCCAGGCTGTGGTGCAGCATGCTCATGAGGAACAGGAACAGCGGGATGGCGAAGATCAGGATGAAGCCGCCGTTGGTGATCACCTTGTCGTCGGTGACGCCGTAGAACCCGCGGCCGTCGTTCTCCGCGAGCGCGGTGGGCGCGGTCAGCAGCAGCAGCAGGCTGAACGTGGCGAGGCTGGTGAGCAGGCGGGACATGCTGACCGGGATGCTAGCGAAGCGGGCCGCCTACTATGGCGCCGATGGCCGTATTGACTGCATCCGATCTGCACAAGGACATGGTGGGCAAGCCGCTGCTGCGCGGCGTGTCGTTCAAGCTCGAGCGGCGCGAGCGGATGACGATCGCCGGGCGCAACGGCGCGGGCAAGACGACCTTGCTGCGGATGCTCGCCGGCGAGGATTCGATCGACAGGGGCGAGCTGAGCGTGGCGAAGGGCGCGCGGGTGGCGCTGCACGACCAGCGACCGCCGCGCGAGCGTGGGGCGCCGTTGCGCGAGTACCTGCTGTCGGGGTGCGTCGAGGAGCTGGCGATCGAGGCGCAGCTGGCGAAGCTCGAGCAGGCGATGGCGGATGGCACGGCGGATGACGCGACGCTCGAGCGCTACAGCCGCGCGCAAGCGCAGCTGGAGGCGCGCGGTGGGTATCTGTGGCGCGATCGCGCGACGGTGATGGCGCACGGGCTCGGGTTCGCCGACGGGGATCTCGACCGCGGGTTGGATACGTTCTCCGGCGGTCAGCTGACGCGCGCGTCGCTGGCGCGGGCGCTGGCGACGGGGGCGGATGTGCTGCTGCTCGACGAGCCGACGAATCATCTCGACATCGAGTCGCTGGAGTGGCTCGAGTCGACGCTCGTGGGGCTCGACGCGGCTGTCGTGCTGGTGGCGCACGATCGCTGGTTCTTGGAGGCCGTCGGGACGGCGGTGCTCGAGCTGGAGGCGGGGCGGTCGCGGTTCTTCTCCGGGACGTGGCATGCGTGGCGGCGTGAGCAGGCGGCGCGTGAGCTGGCGCTCGGGAGGTCGATCGAGAAGCAGCAGGCGGAGATCGAGCGGATGGAGCGGTTCATCGAGCGGTTTCGCTACAAGGCGTCGAAGGCGCGCCAGGCGCAGTCGCGGGTGAAGAAGCTGTCGAAGATGGAGAAGATCGAAGTCGATCCCAAGGATGGGCGGAGTCTCGAGTTCGCGTTCAAGGCGCCGGCGCGCTCGGGGCGGGTGATCTTCGAGCTCGAGGACGGGCGCATCCAGATCGGGGAGCCGCCGATCACGCTGCTCGAGCGCGCTGAGTTGTGGCTGGAGCGCGGCGAGCACGTGTCGCTGGTGGGGCCCAACGGGACCGGTAAGACGACGCTGATCGAGACGCTCGCGGGCCGGCGTGCGCTGGGGGCGGGCAAGCTGAGCACGGGTCACAACGTGAACGTGGGGTACCTGTCTCAGCACGCGGAGGAGCTCGAGGCGGGCGGGCCGCCGGGGCAGAGCGTGGTGGAGGCGGCGGGGCGCGCGACGGGGTTGACGCCGAACAAGGCGCGGGCGCTCGTGGGGCGCTTCCTGTTCTCCGGTGAGGAGGCGGAGAAGCCGTTGAACGGACTGTCGGGCGGGGAGCGCCGGCGGTTGTCGCTGGCGGTGCTCGTGCATTCCGGGGCGAACGTGCTGATCCTCGACGAGCCGACCAACCACCTTGACATCGAGAGCCGCGAGGCGCTGGAGGATGCGCTGCGGTCGTTCGCCGGGTCGCTGCTGCTGGTGAGCCACGACCGGGCGCTGCTCGACGCGGTGGGCACGCGCACGGTGGCGATCGAGGACGGGGCGCTGCACAGCTACGTGGGCGGCTGGGCGGAGTACCAGCGGGTGCGCGAGGAGCGCAGGGCCGAGGGCGGCAAGGCAAACGGCGCCGCTGCGGCCGCGGTGAGCTTGACGCCGCTTGCGCGACGGCCGGTAGCGTTGCTAGACGACGAGCCGAAGTCGCAGCAGAAGCGGCCTAAGCAGCAGAAGCCGGCGAAGCAGACGGGGCCGTCGAAGAATCGCATGCGCGAGCAGGAGCAGGCCGAGCGTGCCGTGGAGGATGCGGAGGCGGCGTTGAAGGTGCTGGAGGAGGAGCTCGCGGATCCGGCGGCGTGGGCGACGAAGTACGAGTCGGCGAAGTCCGAGGCGCGTCACACGGCGGCGAAGCGGGCGGTCGAGGAGGCGTACGATCGTCTCGGCGCGCTGATCGACTGAGGCTGCGGGCCGGCGCGGGCGCCGCGGGCACGCTGATCGACTGACGAGCAGAGTCGATCTGGGTGGGCCCGGCCGGTGGCTGGGGCCAGGTGGGCGGCGTCTAGACTGGGTGGGAGATGAGCCGGGTGGGGACATTGCGCAATGTTGCGATCGTGCTGCTGATAGCGGCGGCGGTGGATTTCCTGCCGGGCGGCGGGCGCGCGGCGGATACGTTCGGCGCGGTGCTGTCGGTGGCGTTCATCGCTGGGATGGTGTATTTCGTCAGCCGCGTGTATCGCGAGCAGCGGATCACGATCTACGGGCTGGGGGATCAGCGCAGGGCGATGCTGTATGGGGCGGTCGCGGTGGGGGTGTTCGCGCTGGCGGCCAAGCAGCGCATGTGGCTGAGCGGGTTTGGTGAGTTCGTGTGGTTTGTGCTGCTTGGGCTCGCGGGGTACACGCTGTACGCGATCTACCGCTTCAGCCGCACGTATTGAGCAGCGCTGGGCGAGGGCAGCGAGTGAGCGCGCCCGAGTGGGTGGAGAGCGGCGTCGAGCAGCGCGAGAGCGGGGCTGAGCGGCGCAAGGGGCTTGCTGCGCAGCGGCGGGCGCTGCCCGATCAGCCGGGGGTGTACCTGTTCCGCGACGGCAAGGGGCGGGTGGTGTATGTGGGCAAGGCGAACTCGGTGCGCAAGCGCGTGGCGTCGCATTTCGCCAAGGCGCACGTGCCGAGCAGCCCGGGGCACGCGGAGATGGTGGCGTGCGTGGAGCACATCGAGTGTCTGGTGGTGAGCAGCGAGTCCGAGGCGCTGCTGACCGAGCAGAGCTTCATCAAGCAGTACCGGCCGCGGTTCAACATCCGGCTGCGCGACGACAAGTCCTATCCGTTCATCGCGATCTCGCTCGACGAGGACTATCCGCGGGTGTATTTCACGCGCGAGCGTCATCGGGCGGGAAGGGCGTATTTCGGGCCGTATTCGAATGCAAAACGCGTGCGGGGCACGCTCGACCTGCTCACGAAGGTGTTCATGTTCCGGTCCTGCACCGGGGCCGAGCCGGGACGACGCAGCGGGTCGCCGTGTCTCGATTACTACATCAAGCGTTGCGAGGCGCCGTGCGTGGGGTTTGTGACCAAGGAGGAGTACCGGCGCAGCATCGACGGGGTGATCGACTTCCTGTCGGGGCGGTTCAAGGCGATCGAGCGGGATCTCGAGGCGCGCATGCGGGCGGCGGCGGCGGCGCAGGAGTTCGGGCAGGCGACGCTCGAGCGCAACCGGCTGCGGGCGGTGCATTCGCTGCTGGAGCGTCAGCGTGTGGCGAACGAGTCGGTGGGGACGTTGGATGCGGTGGCGGTGGCGCTCGACGGGCGCGATGCGAACGCACAGGTGTTCCAGGTGCGCGACGGGGTGCTGAGCGATCGGCAGTCGTTCTACCTGTCGAACGAGACCGAGCGCGAGCTGGCGGAGGTGGTGGAGGAGTTCATGCTGCAGTACTACGGCGAGCACATGTCGATCCCGGCGCAGATCGTGATCCAGCGCGAGCTGATGCATGATGGCGCGTTCGACGGAGGTGAGGCCGCCGCGCGGGGCAGGGCCGGCGAGGACGGCGAGGGCGAGGGCGAGGGCAAGGGCGAAGGTGACGGCGATGGCGCCAGCAGCGGCGCTGCGCGCTGGGATGCGCTCGCGGAGGCGCTGGCGAGTCGGCGTGGCGGGCCGGTGCGGTTGCGGGCGGCCGAGCGAGGGGACAAGCGCAGGATCCTCGAGCTGGCGGAGCGCAACGCGCGGCTGGCGCTCGACCAGGAGCGGTTGCGCGACGAGCGCCGCCGCCAGAGTCGCGTCGAGGCGCTGGAGGGGCTGCAGCAGGCGCTCGGGCTGGATGTGCCGCCGATCCGGGTGGAGTGCTTCGACATCTCCAATCTCGGCGGCACGCACACGGTGGCGTCGATGGTGGTGTTCGAGGGCGGGGCGCCGAAGAAGTCGGATTACCGGCGCTTCAAGATCCGCACGGTCGAGGGGTCGGATGATTACGCGTCGATGGCTGAGGTGCTGGGGCGCAGATTCGCGCGCTGGGAGCTGCAGGGGGAGATCTCGCCGCACGACCGCCAGTACGACGCTAGCTTCGCGGCGCTGCCGAACGTGGTGGTGATCGACGGCGGCAAGGGACAGCTGGCGGCGGGGCTCGGCGCGCTGCAGGGGTTCCGCGAGCGCGGCGTGGCGGTGGTGTCGCTCGCGAAGCGGGTCGAGGAGGTGTTCATCCCCGGGCGGGCGGCGCCGCTGGTGCTCGATCACCACACGCCTGAGCTGCAGCTGCTGCAGCGGGTGCGTGACGAGGCGCATCGTTTTGCGATCACCCACCACCGCACGCGTCGGGACAAGGCGATGACGAGTTCGCTGCTGGATGAGCTGCCGGGGGTGGGGCCGGCGCGCAAACGCGCGCTGCTGGCGCACTTCGGCTCGCCGGAGGCGGTGGTGGGGGCGTCGAGCGAGGAGCTGCAGGCAGTGCCGGGGCTGCCGGCGAAGGTGGCGCGCGAGCTGCACGGACACCTCCACCGCGCGGGCTAGGGGGTTTAAAAAAAGATGGTGCTGCGCGCGGGCGCGCGCCCG
>DATINL010000015.1:0-22635 GCA_035474295.1 Solirubrobacteraceae bacterium | reverse complement strand
CGTCAATATCCGGCAGAGATTGCGCCAGCCCCGCTCGTCGCGCACCAGCAGCGTCAGGTGACGATCGCCGCCTCCAGCGCGCTGCGCACCCGCGGCGCCCACCCCGGCGCCCGCGCCGGCGCCCGTGCTCACGTCGATCTCCGCGCCGTGCAGCGCGCGCGTCGCTGACGCATTCGCTGCCTGCGCGTGCTCCATCGACCCGCACACGGAGTTGTGGTCGGTCAGCGCGAACGACTCGTACCCGAGCTCCGCCGCGCGCGCGCCGAGCTCGTCAGGCAGCGACACGCCATCCAGAAATGAGTAAGCCGAATGGCAGTGCAGCTCGGCGTATGGCGGCGTGCCCATGCTCATGCCACCTGCGTGAACCAGCATCCGGACTGCAGGTCGTGGAACACCACCACGTTGCGCCCGCGCGTGCTCACCACCTCCCAGTAGCGCCGCCGCAGCGGTCGCGCCGTCCACCAGCGATCCTCCACCAGCCACGACTCGCGCACCAGCTCGATCGCCTCGCCATCCACCTGCAGCGGCGCGCCGTCACGCTCCATACCCACGCGCGCCTGGCGCGGCAGGTTCAAGCGCCGCGGACCGCTCGTGCCGCTCATCCGGGGAACGGCGTGAACACGACACGCTGCTCGGGCACGTGCGAATCCGGGTCGACGCACAGCGCGCGCAGCGCCGCGTCGCGTCCGGCCACCGCGCGCACCTGTCCGACCGCCTCGCGCACCCGCTCCAGCCGCAGCTCGCGCCCGCGTTCGAACAGCCCGTGCTGATCGGCGCCCGGTGGGCCGAAGCGCGCCACGCTCAGCCCCAGCGCCTCGGCGGGCGCCGGCAGCAGCCCCAGGCGCAGCAACAGCGCCAGGCGCATGCGCCCCGGGTCGGACAGCGCCTGGCGGAACACCACGCGCTCGCGCCACGTGCCGCCCTCCACCAGGCGCGCCGACAGCATCACCACCCGCAGCGTGCGCCCGCGCCGCTCGGGCCGCGCGAGCAGCCGATCGACAAGCACCCCCAGCACCCGCTCGAGCAGCAGCCCGGAGCTCGACTCCCCGAGCTCCAGCGACTCCTCCAAGCCTTCCTCCAGGCAGCGTGTGCGCAGCGGCGTGTCATCGCCGCACGCCAGTCGATGCGCGAAGACGCCGGGCTGCCCGAAGCGATCCGCCAGCGCGTCGCGCCCCAGCGCCGCCAGCTCTGCGAGCGTGCGCACGCCGAGGCGGGTGAGCGGCGCCACCAGCGCCTCGGTCTCAGCCCTGAAGCGGAACAGCTCGATCGGCTGCTTGGCGAGGTAACCCCGTGCTTGCTCCTCGCTGATGATCGTCGCGCGGCGCGAGCGCACCGCCAGCGCCGCCGCGAGCGCACAGAAGCGCGTCGGCCCGGCGCCAAGGCGCGCCGGACGATCCAGCGCGCGGCGCACGGCGAGGATTATCCCCTCCTCCCCGCCGTGCACCCCGCGCAGTCCATCCCCTTGGAAGTACGCCAGTCCCGCCGCGCCCTGTAGCTCCACGGCCGCGCCGATCCCCTCCAGCGCGCGAGCAACCTGCTCCCAGGCCTGCGCAACGCCGAGCGGGTCGGGCGCCAGCAGCTCGAGCTCCGGGCAGCGCGCGAGCGCTTCGCCCAGCGCCATCCCCGGCGCTACGCCAAACGCCTCAGCAGCGCCGGATACCTCCCCCACCCGCAGCTCCGCCCCAGGCTGAGGGCCGAGCGCCAGCGGCCGCCCGGCCAGCGCCTGCGCTCCGCCAGCAGCGATCACGAGCTCGAAACGAGGGAGATGAACGCACACGATCATACGAACATATGTTCGCTCCAAGGCACGGCATCTGCAACGGCGTAAACACAAGCAACGAAGCTCGTCCGCGCCGGCATACAGGGGGAGTCATCGGCCGTCTTCGGCGTCCGACGCGCGCCACGCGCACCGGACGTCAAGTGACTCGACTGAGCTCAGTCCATGCCCAGCGGACCGCTTGCGGACCCGCTGAGGAACTGCCGGACGAACTGGTTCTCCGAGGAGAACATCTTCTGCGCGTCGCCGGACTCCACGATCCGGCCTTTCCACAGCAGCGCGATGTACTGGCCGATGCGCCGCGCCGAAGCGATGTCGTGGGTGACCACGATGTACGTGCCGCCGAGCTGGGAGTGCATCTCCTGGATCAGCTCGCACAACAGCGCCGTGCGCACCGGGTCGAGCCCCGAGTCGGGCTCGTCGAAGATCACGATGTCCGGCTCCATCACGAGCGCGCGCGCGAACCCGGCGCGCTTGCGCATGCCACCGGACAGCTGCGACGGCAGGTCGTCGATCGCGTCGTTCAAGCCGACGTCGGACAGCCGCTGCTTGACGATGTTCGAGATCTGCGTCTCGGACATGTCGGTGTGCTGGCGCAGCGGGAACGCGACGTTGTCGAACACCGACATCGACCCGAACAGCGCCCCGTCCTGGAACAGCACACCAATCCGGCGGCGCATCGCCAGCAGCTGCGGCATCGTCAGGCCCGGCACCGACTGCCCGTGCACGAGGATGTCGCCGGAGTCGGGGAACATCAGCCCGATCAGGTGCTTGATCAGCACGCTCTTGCCGGTGCCGGACGGACCGAGCACCACCGTGATCGTGTTGTCTGGGATCGCCACGTTCAGCCCGTTCAGCACGGGCACGCCGCCGAGGCGCTTATGCACATCCAGGCAGCGGATCGACCAGTCGCCGTCGGTGCGCCCGCCCTGCGGGTCGAAGTCCTTGGAGTGGTACTGGAAGTCGGCTGCGCGCTCGAGCGTCGCGCGGCGCTCCGCGCTCAGACCTTCCTCGTCCGCCAGACGTTCTCCGTCGGGCTCGTGATCGGCGATGCCGTCGCTGCGCTCCACGCTGCGGATACTAATCGGCCGCGACCTTCACGACAACTCGGCCGCGGCCATCACGACAACCATGCGTCGCACATCGATTTGACATTCGCACACCATCGGATCTACGATCTCCGGTTGAGGCATACTCAAAGTCCGGGATTCAGCGCATCAGATGCGCGCGGCCCCCGAGAGCTACGGCTCGCCCGGACACAGGTCGCGCTCCTCTACCGCTCCTTTCCCGGACAGGGAGGGAGAACATATGTTGCGCACGAGCAACGGGCGTCCCGGCGCCGGAGGGGAACCGCTCGTCCAGACCGCGCTCGCCGAGCGACCGTTGGACCCGCGGCGGCGCATTCTCGACGCGCTGGTGCAGACGGTGTACGAGCGCGGCTATGACAGAACCACCGTCGAGCGCACGCTGCAGCTCGCGGATGTGCCGGCAGAAGTGTTCGACGAGCACTTCCACGACAAGGAGGACTGCTTCGTGCAGGCGATCGACGAGATCATCGGCGAAGCCGAGTGCATCGTGCTCGCGCAGTTCACCCAGCAGATGCCGTGGGCTGAGCGCGTGCGCGTCAGCCTCTCCGCGCTGCTGTGGGCGCTGGCGGCCAACCCGCAAGCTGCGCGCGTAGCGATCGTCGAGAGCCTGGGCGCCGGCGCCGCCGCCAGCGAGCGCTACCGCTCGGCGCTGAGCATCTTCGTGCCGCTGCTGGAAGAGGGCATGCCGCACGCTGCCTACTCCCAGCACCTGCCTCCGCAGACCTCCGAAGCGATCGTCGGCGGGATCGCTGCGATCGTGCATCGGCGCGTGCTCGAGCACAGAACCCACGAGCTGCCCGAGCTGATCCCCGACATCGTGTACTTCGCGCTGCTGCCCTACCTCGGCCACCATCGCGCGCAGCGGGTGGCGCGCACCCCGGTCGCCGTCTGAGTCGCGCGCACCCCGGTCGCCGTCTGAGCGCCGGCGGCGAGCACCCACTCCCACCGAGCACCGACTCGCCGGCGCACGTCCGGCCGGCGAGCGGCTACTTGCCCGTGTAGATCACGTGCGGGAACTGGCTGATCTGCCCGTTGAAGTTGAACGGGTTCTGCTGGTTGCAAGCGGGCGCCGGCACCACGTTGGCGCTGCTCCCCGGCGTGTTGGCAACCTGCAGCTGCTGGAGCTGGTCGATGATGCCCTGCGTGACCGTGGTGTTCGGCGGGCCGCTGACGGTCGGCACCGGGTTCGAGCAGCCCTCCGTGCTGAACACCGGCAAACCGCTGCCGAGCGAGTTGAACGCGCCCGGCTGGAAGTACGGGTTGGAGCGGTTGGCGCCGTTGCGCTGCGCGTACACCGACAGCGCGTTGGGGCTGACCACCTGGGTGCCGCGCAGGTAGTGCTGCTGCGGACCGGTCGGCACGTTGCTGTTGGTGTCGTGCGCTTCGCTGGCCGCCGTGACGTTGGCGAAGAACGCCTGCAGCTCCGGCACGTACTGACCGGCGTACTGCAGGAACGGATCGAGGTTGTGCAGCACCGGCGTGACCTGTCCGAGCACCGGCGTCAGCAGGTCGAGCGAGCGGCTGAACGCGGGCAGACCGCGCTTGGAAGCCTTCGTCAGCGGCCCGAACCCGGTCAGCAGGTTGTTGAAGTCGGGTGAGAACGTCTTGACCGTGCGCAGCGTCGGCGCCAGCTGCTGCTCGAACGGGCGCAGCTGGTCGAGCAGCGGGCTGGCGTCTGTCGCAAAGCTGTCGAGGCTGCGCAGCGCCACGCGCGAGTTGCGCTCGAACGCCGGGAACGCGCGGAACGCATCGGCGAACTCCTGGCTGCTGGCCGCGGCCGCGTGGAATGTGCGCTCGCCGTTGACGATCAGCCCACGCAGGTCGTGGTCGCGGCCGGCGAGCGCGCGGAACACGACGCCCGTGTTGTGCACCACCCCGGTCACGGCGCCCTGCTGGGAGGAGAGCAGCTGCACGAGCCTGTTGGCGTCGTTGATGAACGGGTCGAGGTTGGCGAACGACGCGTTGAGATCCTGCCCGCGCCCGTTGAAGCTGACCGCCAGGTTCTGCATCCACACCTGGAACGCGCTGCGCGTCTTCGGGTCGAACGCCGAGAGGATGTCCTCCAGCGTCACCGAGCTCTCCACCTGGGCGTTGGCGAGCTGCGCGCCGTCGTGCAGCAGCGGCGAGCTCTTGCTGCCTGGGATCAGCTGCACGTAGGTCTCCCCCAGCAGCGTCTTCTGGCGCAGGATCGCGTGGATGTCGGAATGCACCGGCGCGTAGCGGCTGGCGACCTCGATCGTCGCGTGCGTGCGCCCGTCCTTGTCGAGCTTCAAGTTCACCACGTGCCCGACGTTCACCCCGCTGATGCGCACATCCGCCTGGTTGGCGAGCGCCAGCGTGCGCGGGAACGCGACCGTGAAGCGGTAGCCCTGCGGCTTCAGCGGCACCGGGCCGCCGAACGACTCCCACAGGAACAGCAGCAGCCCGAAGCAGCTCAGCGCGAACAGCACGATCACGAGGATGTTGGCAAGCGTGGGGGCGCGCTTCTGCATGTCAGCCTCCGCTTCCGATCGTGCTCGACGGCGCCACCAGCGCGTCGGGACCCTGGCCGAACACGTGCGCCGCGATCCGGTTGGCGAGCGCCACCGACTCCGCGTGCGTGCTGGCAGCGGACGCAGTGCCGCTCGCAGCGGCAGCCGGGGCTGCGCACGCCGTCCCAGACGGCAGGTTCAGCAGCCCGATGATCAGCCTCACCGTCGGGTTGACCTGGGCCGCGCCGTTGAGGATCGTCAGCAGGTTGCAGTTGAAGTAGATCAGCGTATGCCCGAGCGCGCCGTTGGCGTCAGCCGAGCTGAACACGCTGTTGAGGTTGTGGTTGGCCCAGTCGAGGAAGAACAGGAACCCGGCCTGGTTGGCGCCGGGGTTGTACGCCAGCTCGTTGAAGAACTCGTTGATCACCGAGAAGCTCGTGGCTAGATCCGGCGAGGCAGCCGCGAGGTTCTGCGTCGACGGCTGCAGGCGGTCGAGCACCGGCAGGATCTGGCGCGCGAACGGCCGGATCCGATTGGCGATGATCGGCGTCGTCGTGTGCAGGAACGGCCGCGCCTGCTCGAGCGCCGGGCCGAGCGCCTTCGCGGTCGGGTGCAAGCGCGCGAGCGTCGGTCCGAGCACCTTCGCCGCAGTCGCGAGCTTGCCGAGACCCGCTTTGGTTTTGCTGAGCGCGCCCGGCAGCAACCGCAGCGTGTTCTGCACATCCTGATCCTGCTTGGCGAACGTCGCAAACACGGCGTTGGAGGAGTCCACGAGCTGCGCGAGCTGCTTGTCCTTCGAGCCCAGCGCGCTGATCAGCAGCTGGAAGTTGTGGATCGCGTGCGACACGTTGCGGTTGCGATCCTTGAGCTTCGAGGAGATCTTCGTCAGATCGCGCGCGATCGGGTCGAAGCGCTTGAACGCTGCCGACAGCGGCTTGCCGTTGTTCTTCAAGCCCTGGCCGAGGCCTGCCAGCAGCTCCTGCAGATACGCGCGCGTATCCGCGTCGAGCGCCGACAGGAACTCGTCGAAGTTCACGTCCGGCGCCGTCTGGGATACGGGGATCACGCCGCCGTCGGGCACGCGCCCCGCGCTCGGCGTGCCCGGGTTGACCTCGACCGTCATGTCCTTCAGCTGCGTCTTCGGGCGCAGCAGCAGCGTGGCGTTGCGGTACACGTACGCGTACTTGGGGTCCAGGTGCATCGTGACCATGGCAACCCCGTTCTGCAGGTTCACGCTCGAAACCTCGCCGATCTTCGCACCGGCGATCGTCACCGACTGCCCCTGGCCCGGCGTCACCGCCTGCGCGGTCTGGAACTCCGCCTTCAGCGTGACCACGTTCTGCCCCACCAGCGGCACCCAGCCCGGCAGCGTGAGCCGCTCGTGGGCGAGGATGAACCCGCCGACGAACACCGCGATCACGATCATCAACACGATCGACGCGAACGCGTTGCGGTAGCGATCGATCTGGTCACGGATGCCGCGCCCGCCGTCGTGCGTGTCGGGGTTCACTTGCCACCCCCGTCAGCCGGCCCGGAAGCGAGCGGCCCGTTGAAGTCAGGCAGCGCCTGGGTGTCGCAGCGCACAAGCGGCTTGTACGGCGGCTCGATCGCCGGGAAGCGCGGGTGCGTGCCTTGTGGCAACAGCGGCGTGCGCGACACCAGCCCAGCCGGGCCCTTGGCGTTGCTGCCGACGACTCCCACAGGCGCCGACTTCAGCGTGGCGCCACCGCCGCCGACCAGGAAGCGCGTGGTGCTGCCGTTGCCGTCGAAGCCCTGACCGGCGCTCGCGAGCCCGGACATCGCGTACCAGAACTCCTTGTAGGACTCGACGCCGGAGGTGCTGTTGCCGTCCTGGAGCTTGGCGTTGCCGGCCGGCAGGAACACCTTCGTCAGGCATTGGCTGAAGTGGTCGACCTGCTGCTGGAAGCTGGTCTGCGCGCCCGTCAGCTTGGCGAACGTCGGCACGCTCGCGTGCAGATCCTTGGCCACGCCGCCGAGCTCGGTCTGCGCCAGCAGCGCACGCACCTGGTCGATCCACGGCAGCGCCGCGCTGATCGTCGCCGGTGTCTGCTTGACGCCCGGGATGATCGCCAGCGCGAACGCGCGCGTCGGTGGAAACGCCGAGTTGAGCGCGGTGAACGCGTTGCCGGCGTTTTGCAGCGCACCGGGCAGCTGCGCCACGGCCGCGTTGAGGCTGGTCGACTGCGCCGCGAAGGAGCCGAGGAACGTGTTGAAGTTGACGAACAGCTCGCCGAGCTGCTGCTCGTGGACGTTCAGCGCCGAGGTCACGCGGCTGACGCCAGCCACGAGCTTGGAGATGTCGTGCCGGTTGGTGCCGGTGACCGCCTGGCTGACGATCGCGCTGCCGCGGAACGCCGCTGGGCCGCGCCGGTATGCCTTGTTGAGCGCCTGTGCAGCGGTCAGCCCACGCACGTCGGGGTCCGTCGCCGCGTCGTCAGCCGCGGTCGGCTTGCGCGTCAGCGAGTCGCCGTAGCCGTCGAGGAAGTCCTGCAGGTTGGCGCGCGTATCGGTGTTGAGCGCCGTCAGAACCTGGTCGAGCTGCACCGGGTCGGAGGTGCGCGTGATCGGGATCGTGCCGCCCGAGGAGATCGTCTTCGCCGACGGGCTGCCGGGCTGCAGGTCGACGAAGAAGTTGCCCTCGAGAAAGATCCTGGGGCGGATCTTGACGGTCGCGTCGGCGTGGATCGGCAGGCCACTGTTGGTGATCTCCATCGTAACCACGCCGGTCTTGCCCTCGCGCTTGACCGTTACGACCTTGCCGACGTTCACGCCCGCGATTCGCACCGGTGACTTGGGCCTGATGTTGATCGCCGAGGAGAACACCGCTTTCAGGCGATACCCGTGCTTGAACGGCACGTGCTTGGTGAAACCGAAGAACACCACCACCGCGATGATCACGAGCACGATCACGCCGAAGCGCACCGGGTTCGAGCGCTGCAGCTCGATCACCGGGATCTCGTCGTGGCGCCGCCACAGCCGCCGGCGGCTCATCCCTGCTTCCCCTTCGACTTGGAGCTCGTGGCGGCAGCCTGCTTCTTGGTCGTCGTCTGCCCGAGGTCCTTCAACGCCGCGCTCGGGTAGGTCTGGCCGAACAGATCCTGGCTGCGCTTGGTGACGTCGTGCACCGTGCCGACGTTGTTCGGCACGGTGCCGATCACGGTCTTCCCGGCCGCGTATGTCTGGTTGCCCGCCTCGCACTCCTTCGGCTGCCCGGGACCGGCGACGTTGGGATAGGGGTTGGCGTGCAAGTGGTTGTCGTCGATCAGCTGCCCGGTGAACGTCTTGTCGATCGACGGTCCGTTGGCCGGCGCCGAGGACGGGAAGCCTTCGTTGTTCGCTCCGCCCGGGGCGAGAATCGGCAGCGCCCGGCCCAGCGTGCCGACGCCGATGTTCTCAGACAGCAGGCTGGCGGCGTTGCGGAACGACAGCGTGAGGTAGTTG
The DNA here is from genome assembly GCA_035474295.1 of Solirubrobacteraceae bacterium. Classification (GTDB taxonomy): domain Bacteria; phylum Actinomycetota; class Thermoleophilia; order Solirubrobacterales; family Solirubrobacteraceae; genus Palsa-744. Next base: position 13,837 of record DATINL010000015.1, on the reverse strand, counting down.
CAAGTGAGCTGGATCGGCGCGAGCCCCGCCACCAACGGGTTGCCCACGCGCGTGGTTTGGGCGACGTCGTCGAGCCCGAGCGCCACGACCGGGTTGTTGGCGAACGTCTTCAGCGTCTGCAGCGACGTCGCCAGCCGCGTGTTGAACGCGGTCGCTGCCTGCAGGTTGACGGCGCCCACCGCAAACGCGTGGCCGAGCGGCGCCGCGGCGGTGCGCAACGCGCTCGCGCTCGGGCGCAGCAGCCGCATGAACGTGGCGCTCTTGTTCACGAACGCCGCTTCGAACGGCAGCGAGCGGGTGGCCTGCTCGAGTGCCGCCGGCCCACCTTCGATCGTCTGGCTGAGCTGCGGCGCGGCGCCCGCCCAGGCCGTGAAGAAGGTGTCGAGATCGCTGAAGAACTGCCCCTGCAGAGCCGCCACGGGCGCCGCTTCGGAAGCGGGCCGGTCGAGCGCGGCGAACAGCTCACGCAGGCCCGTCTTGGGCGCCGCGAGGTTGCGCAGCGCCGGCGTCGCGGCGTTGACCAGCGGGCGCAGCGTCGCGATCGTGTCGTTCAACCCGATCCCGCGCCCGGCGAAGCCGTTACCGAAGTTGATCAGGTTCTGCTGGTTGGCCGTGCGCGTCTTCTCGTCGAACATGTTGAAGAACTCGTCGATATCCACCGGCGAGCGCGCCTGCGCGAGCGCGAGCGTCCCTCCGGGCTTGATCGACTGCCGCGAGGCGCCCTTGTCGAGCTCCAGGTACTTCAGCCCGAGCGCTGAGCGCGACTGCACGAGCGAGGTCGAATCGGCCGCTAGCGGCTGCACGCTCTTGATCAGCTTCAGCGACGCGATCGCAGTGACGCGCCCGGTCCTCGGGTCCTGCTTGGGCGTGATCGAGTCGACGACGCCCACGCGCGCGCCGCCGATGCGCACCTCGTTGGTCGGCTGCAGGTTCGACGCGTCCGGCAGCGCCACCTTGATGTTGTACGTCGGCGTGAACGGCAGCCCGTTGTTGGCGTTGTACGCGAGGAACACCGCGACGCTGACGATCAGCGTCGTGACCGCGCCGATCAGCAACGGGCTGGCAGCGAGTGAGTTGCGGCGGCGGCTGTTCATCAGGGCTTCTGGGTGGGGTCGCAGGAGAGCTGGCCGGCGTCGGTGAACGGCGCCGAGCCATCGGCAGTCGACGCGGCGCCCGAGCCCGGGCAGCGGCGCAGCTGCGAAGTGCGCAGACCTGCCAGCCCTTGAGCCGGGTCGGTCGGCGTGAGGTTGTTGTTCGAGTCCAGCGTGAAGTCGTCGAACGCGGGCGTTATACGCGCGTAGTGGCCGTTGGCGTCGTAGTAGGAAGCGCCCTGGCCGAAGTCGCGCACGAAGCCCTGCAGCTCGGGCGAGTAGGGGCCGAAGAACGCGGTCACCGGCACCGACTGGCGCAGCGCGTCGACGGCGTGCGGCGAGCCGCTGCTGAGCGCCTTGGCGAGCCCCGGCAGCGCGAACGCGGCGTCGGTGAGGTCATTGTTGGAGCCGGGCTGGGTGACCGCCTGGCTGAGGTTGTGCAGCACCGGCGTCGCCTCGCTGAGTAGCGGCCGCAGCCGCGCGAAGAACGGCCCGAGCGTCTTGGTGTTGGGCTTGGACACATCCACGAGCTGACGCAGGGCCGCGAGCGTCGGCACCAGCTGGGCGAATGTCTTGTTGCCCTGCTGCAACGCCACCGGCAACTGCTTCAGCCCCTGCCCGAAGCTCGTCTGCTGATCGCCGATCGCCTTGAACGTGGTGTTGGCGTTGCCGATCAGGCTCGACAGCGAGTCCTTGTGCGCGGCGATCGTGGTGAGCGCCTTGGAGGACTCCACCAGGAAGCTCGTGAACACCTGCTGATCGCGCGTCAGCTCGGCGAACAGGTGGTCGGTGGCGGTCAGCGCCGGGTTGAAGTACTTGGTGGAGGTGTTCAGCTGGGGTCCCGCGCCCTGATACTGCGCAGCCGAGCCCTGCACGACGTTCTTCAGGCCCTGGCGCGTCTTGGCATTGAAGATGTTGAACAACTGATCGATGTCCACCACCTGATTGATGTCGCTCGTGGGCAGCGTCGAGCCGGCGGAGATCGACGGATGGTTGTTGGGCCCGGGAGTCAGCGCGATGTAGCGGTTGGCCACCCCCGACAGCGACGGCACCCTGATCTGCACCGTCGTGCCCGTGTGCAGCGGCGTCAGCGACGAGTTCACGTGGATCGTCACGCGCGCCTTGTTCTGCGGCGTGAGCTCGATCTTCTTGACCGTTCCGACCGGCACGCCGCCGACCTGCACCTGGTCGCCGTTGACGAGCTGGCCGGCGTCTGGGAGCACGAGCGCGTAGTCCGCGCCACCGCCGCCGCCGAGCACCAACACGGCGACGAGCAGCACGACGACCACGAGCGCGCCGGCAGCCAGCATGCGCCCGGAGCGCGACGGCGCGCGCACCACCGGCGCGACCGGCGGACGACCCGGCGGCGGCGTCGGGGGCGCGGGGGGGCTAGTGGCCGCCACTGCTGCTCCCGCTCTGAGTGGACGCGCCGGCCGCAGGCGCGTCTGAGTTGTCGGGCAGCGCGGCCGGGGAGTGCCCGTCGCCCACCGTCGGGTTGGGGATCTCGCCGAGCCGGGCGATCAGCTTGATCCACTGATCCGGGCTGAGCGTCGAGCTGAACGCGCTCGCGCCGGCGGCATCAGCCGCGAACAGCGGCCGGAAGCCGACATGGATGTGGTTGTAGTGGTCGGGCAGCGACAGCGTGTTGTCCGTGCCCGGATAGCTCATCAGGCTGATGATCTGGTGCGGCTTGATCGTGCCCTGCAGGTTCAGCAGCTTGCGGATCGTGGTGTCGGTGATCGACCCGGCGCCCTGGTGGCCCGCGATCGGGATGCCGTTGATCTCCGCGATGTCGACGGCGTCGCCGGTCGAGTGCTCGGACACGTTGCCGGCGCTCGTCAGCTCGGAGTGCCCGCACTTCAGCGCCGACACCGTCGGCTTCAGCGCCGACACGGACAGGAACTCGAGCGTCGCGAGCACGCGCCGGTCGATCTGCCCGGTCTGGATGTCCTGGCGCCCGCACTGGTAGAGGTGAATCCCCTTGTCGTGCAGCACCTGCTGCTCGAGCTGCTCCTTGGACTCCAGCAGCACCTGCCCGACGGTCGGCGACGTCGCCAGGAACGGGTTCTCACCCTTCGCCCTGAAGATCGAGCTGCGCTCGAGCTGCACCCAGCCGTCGAGGATCGGCTTGGGGTCGATCAACGGCGCGCCCGCGCCTGCTGGGCGCAGCTGGAACAGCATGTGCGGCCCGGCGGCCGGCGCGCCGGCGTCGGCTGGGGCTGGGGCGGCGGCAGCACCCGCTCCAGTGGGCGCTGCGGAGCCGTCGGGCGCTGCGGAGCCCTCGGCCGTCGAGCTTGACCCGACATGCCCGAGCACCGTGCCGGCGATCACCTGAACGCCGGCGTGCAGCGGATGCAGGTACACGTCGTTGGCGCCGGAGCGGAATACGCGTGCGGTGGTGTTCGGCGCGATCGCCGGCGGCGGCGCAGGCGCTGCGGGCGCCGGCGTGGCGGCCGCAGGAGTCGAGCCCAGCCCAGCCGCGGCGCCCAGCGCAAGCCCGGAGCTGACAGCGCCCTCCGACAGCGGTGAGCGCGGCTGCACACCAGCGCTCGCCGGTCCGCTCGGAGCCGGGTCGGCCGGCGCGCCGGGCTGCGCTATGCGGGTGCTCGGGTCGCTGCTGTCGTGGGGCTTGAGCTCGGGGTAGAGCGCGGCGACGCTGCCGAGCTGCGCGTACGTGTAGGTGTTGCCATAGGCGTCGCGCAGCGACACGTAGCGACCCAGCGACGGGCTCTCGCCGATCGCCGTCACCTGACCGTCCTGCACGGCGATCACGGGCGCGCCGTCCTGCGAGTAGATCGTCGTTCCCACCAGCGTCTTGGCAGCCCCGGCCGAACTCGCCGGCGCAACCGGGAAACCGTCGCTGAAGTGCGACGCGGCGTGCACTGGGAAGCGTGCCTCGGTCAGTCCTGTGATCGAGCTGAGCAGGTCAGCCGGTGTGCCGCCGAGCAGCTGCGCGCGCAACATCACCGAGTCGACGTACGTCTGCGAGTGGTTGTAGGAGAACACCGCTGTGCGGATGCTCTTCTCGCCGCCCGCCGCCTTCAGGTACCTGGCGGCCGCGAAAATCGCATCCGCCGGGTTGTAAGGATCCTGAAAGCCGTCGCCGTTGGCATCGACGCCGTACTGAGCCCAGGTCGACGGCAGGAACTGCATCCAGCCCTCGGCTCCGGCGCTCGACACGTTGAGGTCGCGGCCGTAGTCGGTCTCGACCTCGTTGATCGCCGCCAGCACCTGCCAGGGGACTCCGTAAGCCGTTCCGGCCGCCTGGTAGATCGGCAGCAGGAACGGCGGCACGCGGAAGCTCTCGATGAAGAAGTCGGGCACCCCGCTGACCGGCGAGCCGAGCGCCGAGGGGAACGGCGGCGTCAGCGCCGACGGCGACGGAGCGTGGTGGCCGCCACGCTGACGGCCGTCCGCGCCGGACTGGGTGTCAGACCCTGTCGTCGAATGCGCCCCCGGCGTGCCGGTGTTGGCGTGCGCGTGGGCATGCGCCGGCGCACGCGGAGACCCGCTCTGCGCCTGCGGGCTCTGCGCCTGGACCTGCAGCGCTCCGGTGGTCGTGTCGGCCGCCGGCGGGGTGCTCGGGGTAGCCGCAGTGGAGTCCGACGGCGCGGGCGCCGCGGGCGCGGGCGTCGAGTCGGTGGGTGCGGGAGTCGACGTCGTACCCGTGGTGTCGCTCCCCGCTGGCGTCGTCGCTGTGGGGGGCGTCGTGGTCGTGGTCGCACCAGTGGTCTGCGACGCCGGGGTGGTCGCGCTCTGATCAGCAGCCGCGATCGCCGTGGGCAGCACCAGCGCAAGCGCGCTCAAGCCGGCGGCAAGCGCGCTCAGGCCGGCGCCGGCGATCAGATTGCGTGTGAAGTGGGAGCGGTTCATCGGAAAGGTCTATCGATCAGATCGCGCGATCAGTTGCCGAGCAGGTAGTTGAGCAACGCGCCATCGGCCGCTGAGCTGTCGCCGCTGGGCGTGTAGTAGGTCGTGCCGGCGCTCGACCCTCCAACCGGCTGAGCCGTGAGCTTGGAGCTGGACCCCGCGCCCGCGCCGTTGGAGATCGTGCCCGGGAACTTGGCGATCGCCTGCGCCGGGGTGGCGCCGCCGAGCACCGCCAGCGTGCGCTGCATGACGAGGCTGGTGGTGTTCGCCGACCGCGCCGCCGACGCCTTGCTGGCCGTGCCCGTGAGGTTGACGAAGTTCGCGCTGCAGCCGGCGCCTGGAGCGATCGCATAGCCGACGCAGTTCTTCGCCACGAGGTCGGCGCGCAGGAAGTGGCCGAGCGAGTCATAGCCGTTGCTGGCGCCAGCGCCCAGGAAGATGAAGTCGAGCAGGCGCTCCAGCCCGCCGGTCGAGCGCAAGCTGGAGAGCAGCGCGGCGAAGTTGCTGGAGAACGGCTTGGCCGAGTCGCCCAGCGTCTGCAGGTGGTCGAGCAGCGGCCGCGACGCGACGAGCGCGTCGCCGGTCGCCTTCGAGGTCTTGCCGAAGCTCTTGAAGAACGCTGTCGAACTCTTCGAGAAGGGCCCGAGGTTCTTGAAGGTCTGGTTGATGCCAGGCGCGGCGATCCCGAGATCGGTGAACGTGGGTGTCGTCTGGTCGGCGAACTTGCCCAGCCGCGTCATCGCCGGGCCGAGCTGGCGCAGGAACGCCGGGAGGTCGGCGAGGTTGCGTGCGAGCGCGCCGCGCTGATCGGCGGTCGCGCGTGCCACCGTGTTGCTCTGGGCGAAGAAGTCGGCCACCCGCGTGCGCGTGTCGGCGAGCGGCTGCAGAGCCTGGTCGGAGTCGACCGCGAGCTTGGCCAGCACCTCGTTCTGGCTGGCCAGGATGCCGAGCACCTTGTCGGTCGCCTGCAGCGCCGGATCGGCGCGCTTGATGATCGCGTTGAGGTCCTTGCCGCGTCCGGCCAGGCCGGCCCCGAACTCGTTGATGATGATCGTCAGACGCTGACGCTCGGGCAGGCGCGCGATGTCACCGATCAGGTCGACGTCCACCGGGCTGGAGGTGTGGGCCACCGCCAGCAGGTGCTGACCCGCACCGTCCCTTCCCTTGGAGATCGTGCCGAGCACGGGCGGCAGCGGCGCGCCGACGGCGCGCGGCTGGGTCGGCAGGCAGTCGACGAACTTCTCGCCGATCAGCGCCTGCGGACGGATCGTGCAGGTCGCGTCGGCGCGGAAGTCCTGGAAGCCGGGGTTGTTGATGTGGATCACAACCGCCGCCTGCGCCTGGCGGGTGGGCGTGACCGACCCGACGACGCCGACCTTCACGCCATCGATCTTCACATCCTCGCCAGGGATGATGTTGCCGGCATTGTCGAAGATCGCACGCACGGTGTACTTGCCGCCTGACCCGCCGGCGGACATGGCAAGGAGCGCGACCGCCACAAGGGCAGCCACGAAGCCGGCGCCAGCTATCCGTGCCGCGCCCCTCCTCCACCAGACCTTCGTGCTGCTCACCCTCTCCATCCCTCCCAATCAAATGACGAGGGGGCGGCCCCGTCGCGTCGACGGCGCCGCCCCTTCGCCTAACAATCTCAGCCGAGCCCTAGCTCTCGGACGAGAGTTCCCAGTTAGAAACTACTTCTTCTTCTTCGGACATGGGCTAACAGCTGGCGAAGTCGTGCTCGTGCCATCGGCATACGTGATGTCGGCTTCCCACTTGAAACCACCGCTCGGGCACTTCTTCGGCACCGTCGCTCCGTAGATCGTCTTCTTGCCCTTCTTGATCGCGCTGCCGACGAGCAGATCGATGTGCGTCGTCGATGCGTTCGGCGCGCCCGGCACGCTGAGGATGTCCGGAACCGTGACCACGATCTTCTTGCCGAACGCCCCGCTGTCCGACTGGAATGAGCCCTGGCTGACGAGCTGCGCGGAGATCGGCGCGGTGCCGTTGAGGTAGAAGTTCAAGCCGCCGCCTGGCGCGACGAACCCCTGAATCGACCCGTCCTCCTGGATGATCGACGAACCGAGCGGAGCCTCGATGTGACCGATGCCGGGAGGCGTGGCGATCGAGTTCTTCGGACAGGCCTCGGGACCGGAGTCCTGGAGCAACGTGGCGGCGCAGCTGCTGAACGATGAGAGATGCACGCCGAAGCCCTTGGGCAAGCGCACGGTGACGGTCTTCAGCTGCGATGGGATGCTCTGCCCGGTCGCGCCAGGGGGAGCGGTCGACCCGATGTTGAACACGGTGTGCACTGCGGTTCCCGCACCCAGGATGTTGCCGGTGCCGGAGAACTTCTTGATCGGCACGAACGTCGGCTTGAAGGTTGCCGTGTTCGTCCCCGTGGTGGTTCCGGCTGCTGCGGACGCGACGGCCGGCAAGCTAATTGCGGCCACAGCGAGCAAAACCAGACAGGTGGATGCTCTGCGCATCAGTTCTCTCCTCTTTTGATGGACATGCTTCCGCCTCGATCCGGGTAGCTCCGGGCCGTCGTCGGTCGGCGTCATCGAGTCCCTGGCATCTCACCGGGAACAGTGGCGATTTCCCCGCACCTTAGCCGCCGCGCACGACGGCTGCAAGTTCGATACCCCGCCCAGGTGCAGGCAGATGACGCCCATGGGGCCTCGGTTTCAATCTTCCAGCCAAGCGCATGGCTGGTCGTACAGCCAGCGGGCCCGAAGCAGAAACACAGAGTTTGGTTCCAGCAGCCCGAACACTCTAGTTCAAGTGTAGGTCGAGACTACCTTTGAAACCGCTGTCCCCAGCTGCCACCGGTGCGGACTCGCTTAACACTCAACCTACACTTGAGAGTACGAGAACTTCGAACATGTGGTTGCTGTCTCGTGCGGCTTGGATCGGGTAACCACCGCCCCGCTCCGATCCCTGACCGGAACGCCGCATGCACGCGATCTCCCAACGCCACGACCGACCCCGTCCGCGCTCACCCCTGCTCGACGGACAACTCCAGCTCCTCACCCGCGTACCGGACCCCGACGGGCTCCAGGACGACCTGTCGCGGCCCCTCCTCCACGACACCCGCGAGCAGCGCGCTCAGACCGAGCTCGACGGCCAGCTCGGCCACCGCCGCGCCGGCGCCCGCCGCACAGTAGATCGCGTACCCCGAGCCCATGTTGAACGTCGAGTAGGCCGCGTGAGCATCGAGCCCCGTCTCCGCCACCAGGAAGCTCAGCACCTCGGGCACCGGCGGCAGCTCGGAGATCCGGTAGGTCAGCGACTTGGTCGGGCGCATCAGCTTCAGCAGGCCGTGGCCGGTGATGTGGCTGATGTACGAAACCGGCAGCCCACGCTCGAGCAGCGCCTGCACGAGCGGCACGTACATCACCGACGGATCCAGCAACCGTTCCCCGAACGTCGCCCCGCTCGGCAGCTTCGTGGCGTAGCCGTCCGGCAGGCGCCCGGCCACCAGGCGCGCCAGCGACGCGCCGTTGGCGTGCAGCCCGCTGCTCGCCACCAGCACGATCTCGTCGCCGGGGCGCAGCTGCTCGCCGAGGATCGCCGCACGCCCACGCGGCATCGCGCCAACCGCCGACCCCGCCAGCTCGATGTCGCGCTCGTCGAGCAGCCCCGGCAGCGACGGCGACTCGCCTCCCCCCCAGGCGCAGCCCGCGTCGGCGCACGCCGCGCTCCAGCCGTCGAGCAGCGCCGCGGTGCGAGCGGGCTGTGAATACCACTCCGATGCGCCGGTAGCGAAGTACGCGTTGACGACGAGCGGCAGCACGCCCACGCAGCAGAGGTCGTTGAGGATCGCCGCCACTGCGTCATACGCGACGTCGGCGAAGCGGTTGACCCCGAGCTGCTCGAGCACGTGACGCGCGACGATCGACTTCGTCCCCAAACCTTCGAGCACGAACGCGAACGTGCGCTCGTCGAACTCGAACACGAACGCCGGCTCGCCACGCGACGCGTCGAGCGCGCGCCCGCCGCGTGCGGCCAGCAGCGGCGAGGTCGCCAGCGCCTTGGCCATCGCCAGGCGCTTGCCGGCGTCGAGCGCGTCGTAGTCGACGCCCGCGGCGCTGTACGTGGCGGGGCTCTGCTCACGCGCGTCGGTCACGCCCGCAGCCTATGACCTCACGTCGCGCCGTGCTGTGCGCGCCAGCACGCGCTCGCGCCGTGGCAGAGCTTGATCGCGCGCAGCGTGCGATGCAGCGTCTGCGCATGCACCGGCGACAGGTGGCGAGCGATGTTGTGCAGCTCAAACGGATCCGCGAGCAGGTTGTAGTACTCGCGCTCGCCCGTCACGTATTCCACGTACAGACTCGCAGGCGCGCGAATCGCCTCGTAGCTCGACGGATTGCCAGCGCCGCGCGTCGGCAGGTCGGGATCGCCCGGGATCAGATCCGGCCCGTGGTGCTCCACCAACACCTCCTTGCGCCAGCCCGCCGCGGGCCGGGCGTGCAACAGCGCCGCCAAGCTGTGGCCATCCACCGAAGGCGGCACGCGCGCGCCGGCGAGCTGATCGAACGTCGGGCACAAGTCGATGTTCTCCGCCATATCCGCGATCGTCGCGCCCGCCGGCACGCCGGGGCCGACCACAACCAGCGGCACGCGGATGTCGGTGTCGAACGCCGTCTGCTTGCCCGGCATCAGCCGGTGCTCGCCCATGTGCAGGCCGTTGTCGGAGCTGAACACGATGTAGGTGTTCTTCGCAACGCCCTTCGCCGCCAGCTCGGCCTCGATGCGCCCAATCATCTGATCGACCGCCTGCACCGCCTGAGCACGCTTGCGAAAGCCGTCGTCGATCGTCTGCACCTGGCCGGCGTCGAGCGGCTTGAAGTGCTTCAGCCAGGCAGGCGCGGCGATCGTCGCCGCGCCGAACGCCGCGCCGCGCGGCGCCTTCAACCCGGGGAAGTCCTGTGCGTCGCGCACAGCCGGCGTGAACGGCGCGTGCGGCGCGAACGTGGCGAGCTCGAGCATGAACGGCGAGCTGCCCGCCACCGATCGATCGATGAAGCTCACGGCCTTGTTCGAGAGCACATCCGTCAGATAGTCCTGGGGAGCGAAACCGTAGTTGCTTACCTGCCCGTCGCTGTTCAGCGTGTACCCGTACTCCGGGTAGCCGTTGCCGGCCACGTCCCACTCGTTCCAGCCCGGCGGCACACCATCTGCCAGCGGCCGGTACCCGTTGAGGTACTTCCCCATCAGCGCCGTGCGATAGCCCGCTCCCTGGAGCTGGGTCGCAAAAGTGCGCTGCTCCTCGCCGCGCGCGTGGAACACCTGGTAGCCGCCGAACGGCGGGCCGTTGCCCACGACACGCGTGTTGTGGGGAAAGCGCCCGCTGAGGATCGACGCGCGCGACGGACAGCACAGCGAGTCGGTGACGAAGTAGTTCGAGAACGTCGCACCTTGGCGCTCCATGCTCAGCACGTGCGGCATGAAGCGCACGAGATTCGAAGCGAGATCGTCGGTGAGCACGAACACGATGTTGGGCCGACGCGCGCCGGCGGGCGCGCCAGGCGCGGACGCAGCAGCAGGCGCGAGCGGGGCGGCAGGCGTGAGCAGGGCGGTGGGCGCGAGCAATGAGGTGGGCGCTGCCGCAGGCGCTCGGACGGCGGTCGACGCCGGTAGCGCGGAGCCGACCGCCAGCGCGGTGCTCGACCGCGCCGAGGAGGATTCACCGCCGCTCGCGCCGCAGCCGATGGCGAGCACGAGCATTGCGGCTAACGCAAGCACGACCCCGAGCCAGCGGCTCGGCCCACCGTCCTGCACGCGGGTCAACCGCGGATACGAAGATGGCCTCGATGTCTTCCTCGGAGATCGCCTCGAGGTGTTCCTGGTTGAACTGCGATCGCCGGCGCGCAAGCTCCGTAGGCTACGACGCTCACCGCCGCGATGTGGCACTCAACCGGAGGCTCGACAGTCAACAGCACATGATCGTTCTGATCGCATTCGCGTTCGTCGCCGGAGCAGCAACCGCGCTGTCGCCCTGCGTGCTGCCCGTGCTGCCCGTCGCGTTGTCCGCAGGCGTAACCGGCGGCCGGCGGCGCCCGCTCGGCGTCGTCACCGGCCTGGCGCTGTCGTTCACGTTCGCCACGGTCGCGCTCGTGTACGTGATCTCAGCGCTCGGCCTGCCCGACAGCCTGCTGCGCACGCTGGCGATCCTCACCCTGATCGGGTTCGGCGTCGCGCTCCTGATCCCGAAGCTGGGCGACCAGCTCGAAGCGCGCCTCAGCCGCATCGGCTCGAGCGCCAGCGCTCGCAACGCGCGCAGCCACGGCGACGGCGGGTTCTGGTCGGGCCTGCTCGTCGGCGCCGGCCTCGGGTTCGTGTACGCGCCATGCGCCGGGCCGATCCTCGCGGGCGTGATCACGGTGTCGGCGTCGCAGAGCTTCACATCAGGTCGCCTGGCGGTCGCGCTCTCCTACGGCGTCGGCTCGGCGCTCGTGTTGTACGCGCTGATGCTCGGCGGGCGCAGGCTGACGGGGCCGCTCGCGCGCCGCAGCGGGCGCTTCCAGATGACGATGGGCGCGGTGATGGTGGTGATCGCGCTGCTGATGCTCGGCAACTACGACACCCGCTTCGAAAACCGCCATCGCCAGCGACCTGCCGTCGTTCCTGATCGACCCCACCAAGAGCCTGGAGACCAGCAGCACCGCGGCCAAGCAGCTCGACGCGGTGCGCGGCCACAGCTCGCGCAAAACCGGCGGGCTGCGGCAAGCCGCCGCCGACACGAAGCTGCCGGTACTGGGCACCGCGCCCGCATTCGTGGACAACCAGCGCTGGTTCAACACGCCCGCCGAGCAGCCGCTGACGCTGGCCGGGCTGCGCGGGCACGTCGTGCTCGTGGACTTCTGGACGTACACCTGCATCAACTGCATCCGCACGCTGCCCTACCTCAACGGCTGGTACTCCAAGTACGCGAGCAAGGGCCTGACGATCGTCGGCGTGCACACGCCGGAGTTCCCGTTCGAGCACTCCGCGGCGAACGTGGCCGCAGCGATCAAGCAGAACAACATCCACTACCCGGTCGCCCAGGACAACGACTACGGCACCTGGAACGCCTACGGCAACCAGTACTGGCCCGCCGAATACCTGATCGACGCCCAGGGACGCGTACGGCTCGTGGACTTCGGCGAGGGCAAGTACGCCGCCAAGGAGCGCGCGATCCGCGGGCTGCTCGCGGAAGCCGGCGCGAGCGCGCTCGGCAGCGTCACACACACGCACGCCCAAGCACCGTCGAACGCCGAGCTCACACCCGAGTCCTATCTCGGAGCCGCACGCGCCGAGGGGTTCGCCAACGGGCGCATCTCCACAGGTGTGCGCGACTTCGGCGTGTCGCACACCGCACCCGCGCACGAGCACCTGCTCTACCAGGGCAGCTGGAAGATCGCCGACCTGTCGGCGACCGCGCGCGCCGGAGCGAGCCTCGAGCTCAGCTTCCTGGCACGCCGGGTGTTCCTCGTGCTCGGGTCGCCCGACCGCCCGCGGCGCGTGCGCATCCTGCTCGACGGCCACCCGATCCCGCGCTCGCTCGCCGGCCCCGACGTGCATGGCTCAGCGGTCAACGTCTCCTTCCAGCGCCTCTACCGGCTGGTGAGCCTGCCTGGAGTCCAGCGGCACGTGCTCACGATCGAGCCGCAAGCGGGTGTCTCCGGCTACGCCTTCACGTTCGGCTGAGCAGCGCGTCCCTGACCTTCCGCTCGCCGCCGGCTGATTGCTGTATACAGGTCGCTCCGCGTCAAAGGAGACCGATGGACTTCCAGCCCAGCGAGCGCTGCCAGGACTTCAAAGAGCGCTTGTCAGCGTTCATGGACGAGCAGATCCTGCCGGCGGAGCCCGTGTACGCGCAGCAGCTGCGCGCAGCCGGCGACCCGCACCACCAGCCGGCCGTGATGGAGGAGCTGAAAGCGCGCGCGCGTGAAGCGGGCCTGTGGAACATGTTCCTGCCCCACCCCGAGCACGGCGCCGGGCTGTCCAACAGCGACTACGCGCCGCTCGCGGAGATCCTCGGCCGCTCGCACATCGCCTCCGAAGCCTGCAACTGCTCGGCGCCGGACACCGGCAACATGGAGGTGCTGACCCAGTTCGCCAGCGACGCCCAGAAAGATCGCTGGCTGCGCCCGCTGCTCGACGGCGAGATCCGCTCCAGCTTCGCCATGACCGAGCCCGACGTGGCCAGCTCAGACGCCACCAACATCGCCCTGCGCATCGAGCGCGACGGCGACGAATACGTGCTGAACGGCCGCAAGTGGTGGACCTCCGGCGCGCTGCACCCGCACTGCCGGATCATGATCGTAATGGGCAAAACCCAGCCGGACGCGCCACGCCACAAGCAGCAGAGCATGATCCTCGTACCGCTCGACACGCCCGGTGTGGAGATCCTGCGCGGACTGCCGGTGTTCGGCTACCAGGACCAAGAGGGCCACGCCGAGATCGACTTCGACAACGTGCGCGTCCCAGCCGCCAACCTGATCGCCGGCGAAGGCGACGGCTTCATGATCGCCCAGGCGCGCCTCGGACCCGGGCGCATCCACCACTGCATGCGCGCGATCGGCGCAGCCGAGCGCGCCCTGGAAGCAATGTGCGCCCGTGCCGCCGCGCGCGTCACCTTCGGCCAGCCCGTCGCCACCCGCGCCAACATCCAGGATTGGATCGCGGAGTCGCGCATCGAGATCGAGATGGCACGGCTGCTGACACTGAAGGCGGCGTGGATGATGGACACGGTCGGCAACCGCCACGCCCGCACCGAGATCGCCGCGATCAAAGTCGCCGCCCCCAACATCGCCCTGAAGGTCATCGACCGCGCGATCCAGGTGCACGGCGGCGCCGGCGTCAGCGACGACTTCCCGCTGGCCTGGTCCTAC
>DATINL010000014.1:0-29374 GCA_035474295.1 Solirubrobacteraceae bacterium | reverse complement strand
GCGTCACGTGCGACGCTGTCTGTCCGGCCAGTTGAGCCACTCCACCGAGCGCGCCCGCCGGCTGGTTGGCGGCGGCTGCCGGGCTCGTGAGGGCGCCGCCACCGATCAGGCCGAGCAGGACCGCGCCTGTGGCCAAGGGGGCGATTCGTGGAGAGGTTTTGGCAGTCTTACCGAGCATTTACGCGTTAAAACTAGATTTGTCATCTAGCGCTGAAAGTACGCATCCGGATCAGCAAACATTCGCAAAATGCGAGGTTTTTCTACAGAGTCGGAGCCGCCGTGCCCCCTTGACCGTCGACGGGTGTCTGAGTGGGCGACGTGCCTGGCAGCACCCCGCCCGACGGATCTGGAGCCGTCGGAGCGGGGCTTGACGGTTCTGGATTCGCTGGCTCGGACTGTCCACTGTGATCTGGTTCCGGTCGTGTCCCATGACTGTCATTGATGCTGAAATACGCCCACGTGTCGTACAGCGACAGGCGCGCCGCGAGCGTCCCGCCGGACACCTTCGTGCGCCCGCCCGAGCCCAGCACGTACGCCGACAGGATGCGCGGCGAATAGCCCCGCTCGAGCACTTCGATGCCACGAAACGCACCGCGTGTCAACCCACGCAGCCGGCTCGCCGCGGCCGAGAACCCGAGGCTCTTGCTCCAGCTGTGCAGCGACCCCTCGTCGAACGGATCTGGCACGCCGCGCAGCCACGGCTCGGGCGCCGCGCCGGGGAACGCGTTCTCGACGTTCTCGGTGCGCCCGCCCGACGTGGAGAAGAAGTACGTGATCACCGGCCGCCCCCCGTAGGAGACGAGCTGCCCGGATGTCGCCGCCACGGCACGATCGGTCGACGGCGTTTCCGCAACGACTCCCCGGTACACCTGCGAGCGCGTGTCCGAATACACGTCGAACGCGTTGCTCGGGCCGCTGTGCGCGGTGATCCCGTACGTGCGGCTTGCCACCGCCTGCGCGTTGAGCACCGCCGCCGGCCAGCTCGCGCCCGCTTCGCCGGAGATCACCCCGCGCGTGTAGTCCTCGAGGCTGACGTCGTCGATCGCGTTGACCCCCCGCCCGAGCGCCGGCGCCAGCTCCAGCGCGCCGCGGTAGAGCCCGTCGCGCACGCCGTTCTCGGCCACCCCGCGCAGCTTCAGCAGCGCTGGCCCCGTTACGCGTAACGTCGCTCCCGACACGTGTGTGCGTCCGCCGCGCAGCAGCACCCCGTGGCGCCCGTGCAGCGTCACCGCGTAGCTCGCGCTGGGGTTGAGCGGGTGGCCGTTCGCGTGATCCGCGCCCGACAACAACACACGCCCGGCGTTGCCCTGCAGCAGCACCCGCACGCGCTCGCCAGCCGGCGCCTGGGAGAGCGCCGTGCCCGTGTAGTAGTGCGCCAGGATCGAGCTGTACTCGTACCCGTGCTGCGCGTACCCCAGCGCCCCTTCCTGGCTCATGCCCACACCATGGCCGAACCCGGCGCCGCGGATCACGAGCGTGCGCGCGGTGGTAGCGCGGGCCGGGACCCGGGCGGTTGCCAGCGCGCACGCGCACGCGACGACCACGATCGCTGGGAGCGACAAAAAGCGGTGGTAGGTTGAGCTCATGACGCTTGGCGGACCTTGGATTAGTCGATCACGTTCTTACCGGGTTCGACACGAACAGGGCGGCGCCTACATGTGGCTGCCGATTGCGCTCACGAGCCCGTCCGATTTCGAGCGTACGCGCACGCGCTGATCGTGGCGCCGATCGACCACCCACGAGGAGGCGGCTGAGATGGCCATCGCACCCAACGAGCAGGCAGTTCTCGATGCGACCCCGACCGAGCTGTACATCGGCGGGCAGTGGCGACCCGCATCCGGCGGCGGCACGCTCGCGGTGGAGGACCCTTCCACCGGCGAGCCGCTGGTCGAGGTCGCCGACGGCCAGCCTGAGGACGCGCTCGCGGCGCTGAGCGCAGCGGCCGAGCAGCAGGCCGAGTGGGCCGCCTCGGCGCCGCGCGACCGCGGGGAGATCCTGCGCGCCGCGTATGAGGCGATCGTCGAGCGCACCGACGAGCTCGCGCTGCTGATGACGCTGGAGATGGGCAAAGCCGTGGCCGAGTCGAAAGCCGAGATCTCCTACGCCGCGGAGTTCTTCCGCTGGTTCTCCGAGGAAGCCGTGCGCATCCACGGGCGCTACATGGTCAACACCACCGGCAAGGGCCGGCTCTTGACGATGCGCCAGCCGGTCGGCCCGTGCGTGTTCGTCACGCCGTGGAACTTCCCGATGGCGATGGGCACGCGCAAGCTCGCCCCGGCGATCGCCGCTGGCTGCACGATGGTCGTCAAGCCTGCCCAGCAAACCCCGCTGTCGATGCTCGCGCTCGCCAAGCTGCTCGAGGACGTCGGGCTGCCGGGCGGCGTGCTGAACGTGATCACCTCCAAGCGCTCAGGCGATGTGATCGCGCCGCTGCTCAAGGACCCGCGCACGCGCAAGCTCTCGTTCACCGGCTCCACCGAAGTCGGCCGTGCGCTGATCGAGCAATCCGCCGAGCAGATCCTGCGCGTGTCGATGGAGCTCGGCGGCAACGCCCCGTTCCTGGTGTTCGACGACGCCGACCTCGACGCGGCCGTCGACGGCGCGATGATCGCCAAGCTGCGCAACGTCGGCGAGGCCTGCACCTCGGCGAACCGCTTCCACGTTGCGGAACCCGTCGCCGACGAGTTCGCCCGGAAGCTGACCGAGCGGATGAGCGCGCTGAAGGTCGGCCGCGGCACGCTCCCCGACACCGACATTGGTCCGCTGATCGATGGCAAGCAGCGCGCCAAGGTCAGTGAGCTGGTGGGCGACGCCGTCGAGCGCGGTGCGCGCGTGCTGATCGGCGGCAACCAGGTCTCCGGCCCCGGCTATTTCTACGAGCCGACCGTCTTGCACGGCGTCCCCGACGACGCGCGCGTGCTCGCCGAGGAGATCTTCGGGCCGGTTGCCCCGATCGCCACGTTCTCCACCGAAGAGCAGGCTCTGGCCGCGGCCAATCGCACCGAGTACGGCCTGGTCGCGTACGTCTACACGCGCGATCTCGCGCGCGCGTTCCGCGTCGCAGAAGGCATCGAAACCGGCATGGTCGGGCTCAACCAGGGCATCGTCTCCAACCCGGCCGCCCCGTTTGGCGGCGTCAAGCAGTCAGGCTTCGGCCGCGAAGGCGGCTTTGAAGGCATCGATGAGTACCTGGAGACCAAGTACGTGGCGCTGGCGCTCTAAGGAGACGTTCCTGGTCGGTGTCGCCCGCGCTGTGAGCAAACGGGGGGGTGTCGGGGGTCGCGTGAGGATGTGTGCCGCGCCAACCGCGCCGGGCGACACCACACATCCTCACGCTGGGCTTTCGCCCGCGAACCCCTCCCTCGCTCAGTGCTTGCGCGCCTTTTTCTTCTTCGGCGGCAGCAGCGTGGCGTTCTGCTTCTGCGCCGCCACCGGACCGGTTGGGTCCAGTGCGACCACAACCTTCAACGAACCCGCCTTGCGCAGCAGCCCCGCGGCTGTGCTCGAGAGCTTGAACTTGGCCGTGCCCTGCTTACCCGACGCGACCGTGTAGGACGCCGACCCGAGCTTCAGCACCTTCGCCTTCGCGTGCTTGGATGTGCGCAGCTTCGCTTTCGAGGACACCGTGACCTGGCCGGCGCAGTCAAGCGCCGCGGCGGCGCACTTCAGCTGCAGCGTCACCCCACGCCCGTCCTTGCCGACGCGAATCGACGCGGATGCGAGCGATGGCGCTTGGACGGGCTTCTGCGTTGCCAGTGGGGCCGCAGCCGCCCCGACCGTGATCGACGCGGACGCGGTCGCCGACGTGTTAGAGCCGTCGCTTGCGCGGAACGCGAACCCGCCGGCGCCGCTGAACAGCGCCGCCGGCGTGAACGTCACGGTTGCGCTCGCCGGGTCGACGGACCCGACGCTGCCGCCGGTCGCGGCGTCCGCCGTGATCGTCAGCGCATCGCCGTTCGCATCCGAGCACAGCAGCGGCACGCTCACCGCCGTCTGGAACGGCGTAGTCAGCGACGTTCCGGTGCAGACCGGCGCCACCCCGCGAGTGAAGCGCACGATCGACCCGGTGCTGCCCCCGAAGTAGCCGCTGACGTAAAGATGCGCCTGATCGGGGCTCAGCTGCACGCTGGTCGCGTCCGCGAGGCCCCGCACCGTCTGGCAGCCGAGCGCCGTGGCGTCGCCGCTGGCCGTCCCGGTGGGAGAGAAGCAGCCCGACGTGCTCGCGGACTGCGTGAGCGCGCCGGTTGCCGGATCGCGGTTGAGCACGACCAGCTCGTGGTCGAACGCCCCGACGTACAGGAACGCGCCGTCCGTGGATATCGCCATCGGGAACGGCCCGCCGAGCCCGCGCACATCCGTGCAGCCGTTGCCGTTGTCCCCGGCGTCGTCGCCGACTGCCGCCCCGGCCTGGCTCAAACAGCCCTGGGCCCCTGACAGCTGTGTCAGCACGCCACTGGCCGCGTCGCGGCTGAACGCCGCGATCTCGCCGCCGCCGAAGTCGGCGATGTACACGTTTGCCCCGTCGGGCGAGACGATCGTGCGGTAGCCGTCGAAGATCGCGCGCACGTTGGTGCAGCCATCGCCGTTGTCGCCGCCGTCGTCACCCGAGGCCGTGCCGTCGTTGCTCAGGCACCCGATCTGCGTGAGCGCGTGGCTGGCGGGATCGATCGCGAAGTACGCCGCTTCTGACTTGCCACCGCCGTTGCTGCTGCTGACTATCAGCTCGCGCCCGTCGGGAGTGACCGCGACGCTGGCGGCAGCGCTCAGGGCGCGGCCGTTGACGCACGTGCCGGGGTCGCCCGCCACCGTCGCGCCCGTGTTGGTCACGCACCCGTTGTTGCCGGCATCCTGGGAGAGCGCCCCGGTGGCCGGGTCGCGGCGCAGCACAGCCACCGAGCCGTTGAGCGCAGCCACGTATACGGCGAGCCCGTCCGGTGAGACCGTCAGCTGGTAGATCGACCCCCCGAGGCCGTAACCGTCGACGCAGCCGTCGCCGTTGTCCCCGGCGTCGTCGCCGGCCGCTGCGCCGGTGTTGGAGATGCAGCCCGCGGCGCCCGCCAGCTGCGTCAGCGCTCCGGTGGTCTCATCGCGTGAGAACACGGCCACCGACGCTGGGGTGGTCTCAGCTCCGATATAGACGTTGCGACCGTCGGGGCTGATCGCGACTGCCCGCGTTCCGGACATCGCGCGCCCGTTCGCGCAGCCGTTGCCGTCATCGCCGACGTCATCGTCTGTTGTTGTCCCGGAATCGGTCACACACGCGGCGAACCCGGGGAGCTGCACGAGCGCGCCCGAAGCGGAACGCGAGAACGCCCCGACGCCGTTGTTGAAGTTCGCGTTGTACAGGTTCCGCCCGTCAGGGCTCACGACGATGCTGTACGGGTCGTTGAGCCCGCGCACGTTCGTGCAGCTGCCGCCTCCCGGCGCGTTGCCGTTGGCGCTCGCACACCCGTCGATCGCGGTTGGCTGCGCCAGCGCGCCGACCGGCGCGGCAGCGAGCGCCGTGTTAGCGAGCGCCAGGCAAGCCAATAGCCCACACGCCAGAACTGCTCCAAACACACGTCTGATCACGAAGACCCTCTTTCACGCCGCTTACGCACACAAACGCCGACGATGGTATGTCTCGATCCGGCGTAAAACGCTGGAACTGGACGAAAATGGACGAAAAGGCCTAGCGGCGCGAATTGATGCGCGCGCCCAACCGGTTGACGGCCAGCAGCGCCGCCATGCCGACTGCGCTGATCGCGACGAGCACCCCGACGCCGTTGGCGAATACCCGCGCATAGCCGTGTGCGTCGACATCCAGGAATGGATAGGGGTACCAGTCGACGATCGCGCCGCGCACCAGCGTGTACACGAAGTACACCGCCGGAAAGATCAGCCAGCGCGCGGCGCGTGCGCGCGTCAAAGGCATCTGAGGCGGGGTGACCAGCCAGTCGAGCACGATCACGACCGGCATGATGTAGTGAACCACCGCGTTCGCCCACGGCAGCGCTTGAGCTGAGCGCGACAGCAGCAATGTGAACACCATGCCGGTGATCGTCATGTATACGACCGCCGCCCCGCGCAGCAGGTCGTACGGCGATGAGTCGTTCCGCTCGTTGGGCGGGCCGCCGGGCGATGCGCTCGCTCGCGGGGCGTTCGGGCTCGCCTGGGGGGCGTTCGGGCTCGCGTGAGGGGCGCTTGGCCTGTTTGGGCTCGCGTGATGGCCGCTTGGCCTGTGCTGCCGCAGGCCGAGGTAAGCCCCGTAGAGCAGCAGCCCAGCCGCCAGCAGATTGCTCAGGTTCGTGAAGAAGCTGAGGTAGTTGACCGTGTAGAAGCTCGACGGATGATCGCGGTGCGTGTATTGCGCGACGATCGCGACGAGCGTCAGCACGCCAAACGCCAGTCGCGCCGTCGTCAACGGCAGCCCGAATCTGGGCGGATGAGCGGGTGGCTGGGCGACCGGCATAGCCCAACCCTATGATCCGGCGCCGACACGTAGGACGTTGTGGGTTTGTGATGGCGGCCGGGCGACACGACAAAGGGGTGGCAATGCGTTTGACGAGCATCGCGCTAGTAATGCTGGCGCTGGCATTCACCGCCGGCTGCGGATCGACGGGCAACAGCACCTCGGTCAGCGCCAATGGCAGCACCGTGCATGTCAAGACCGTGCACTTCGCCAAGACCAGGTTTCTGTTGCATGCGGGCCTGGCGTTCGGCGCGTTCCACCGCTACGTCTACAAGCCGTTCAAAGCGGGCTCGTTCGCCCATCCGCTGCAGCACAAGCTCGCGCTGGTCAAGGCCGGCGCCGCGGCGCTGTTCGTCGTCCACGAAGTGCGCAAAGCGCGCGACGCGGCGCAGGGGAGCCCCGCGCTGCTGAAGCTGTTCTCGCCGCTGGATGCGCTTGCCGGAACGCTCACGGGCGTAGCCGCCGGCCTGAAGAGCGGCCATCTCGACGCGCCGTCGATCGAGTCGGCGAAGAGCGCAGTCGACTCGATCAAGGGCGACGCCGCGAGTGCTGGCGCAGCGGTCACCGAGCACGCCCCGCCGGTCGATCCCTGAGTCCCATGGCTGCACGCGACTCCAATGACGAGAATTGGCGGCTGCGCGCCGACATCCACGGCCTCGACGGCCGCGAGCACCGCGATCGTCACGAGCACCTCGACCGCCTGATCAAGCGGCTGCGCGAAGACAGCTCCGGCCTGGCCGGGGGACTGCGCGATCAGGTGCTGATGACCCACGACGGCAACACGTTGTTCGGCTACGCATTCACGCTGACAGAACTGCGATCGATTCTCAGCGCGATCGAAGCGCAACTCGCCAGTGACGGCCGGGCGGCGACGATCACGCTTGCGCATTGGGACGCAGCCGAGTCTAAATGGCAGCAGCTGGATGCATCCGGGCTGCCGATCCAGGGTGGCGAGGCGGAGTGTGAGGGCGAAGGCGAGCGCGAGAGGGCTGGCGTCGACGGCGAATCTCAGTCTGGCAGCGACGGGGATGTCAGCGCGTCGACCGCGGCCGAGCGCACGTTCGTGGTCGTTGTCGGCAGACTCGAGCGCAACGCGTTCGAGTGGGACATCGTCAACTACATAACTGCGCATGACCTCAGCTACCGGATGGTCGAGCACCGACATCTGCTCAGTACACAGGTCGCTTTCCATGTGTCCGGACCCGCGGAGAAGCTCGACGAGCTGGACCGCTACATCAAGCGGGAGGCCAGGCGCACATTTCGCGTCGATCCAGGACTGGTTCCCTACGGAGTCATTTGACGCGCGTGTGCGGGGCCGCCGGCCCGGGACGTTTAGAGCGCTGCGGCTGCGGCTGCGGTCACGGTCACGGTCACGGTAATGGTGCGGCCGTGGTCGCAGCGAGGTCTCAAGCCAGCTGCAGCTCGGCCAACGACGCGAGCTCGGGCTGCAGCGACACTGGACGCCCGAACGCGAGCTCGTCGACGCGCACGACCGGCCACGGCGCCGCCGGGCGTGCCAGGTGAAAGCCCTGCGCGAGCGGCACGCCGAGCTCGATCAGGGTGCGCAGCTCGGCGGGCTCCTCGATCCCCTCGGCCACCAGCAAGCTGCCGACGTGCTCTGAGTAGCCCACTAGCGCTTTCACCAGAGCCGCGCGGTCGGCGTCGGCGTGGATGCCGCTGACCAGTGAACGATCGAGTTTCAGATAGCGCGGGTGCACGGCTGTGATCTGGCGCAGCCCGGAATAGCCCGCTCCCATGTCGTCGACCGCCAGGCACGCGCCGCGTGCCTGCAGCGGTGCGATTGCGGCGTGCAGCTGCGTGTCACACAACACGAGCGTCTCCTCGGTGATCTCGATGATCAACCCGTGCAGGTCGCGCCGGCGTCCGAACATCTCGAGCGTGCGAGGGTCGAGTAGCACCGGCGCCGACAGGTTGACGCTCAGGCGCGCGTTGAGCGGACGCTTGGCGAACAAGTCGAGTGCCGCTCCCAGGCAGGCGCGCTCCAAGGCGTCGCGCTCACCGAGCTCCTCCGCCACTTCCAGCCAGTACAGGGGGCTGCTGGCGCCGTCGCCGAACCGCGCCAGGGCCTCATACGCGTGAACTGCCCCGGAGCGCAGGTCGACCATCGGCTGCACCACCATCGACAGCCCATCGCCGGCGATCAAGCGCCCCAGCTCCTCGCGCGCGAGCCGCTCGTCGGCCTCGCTCAGCGCTTCGGTCTCAGGCGTACTCATAGCGGCTGTGCCTGTGGCGATGGCCGCAGTTGTGGTTGCGCCCATGCCTGTGGGCTGCGCTTGTGCGGCGGCGCTGCGCCTGGCTACGCGCGACGCGATGTCGCCCGCCAGCAGCAGCGTCTCGGCGCTTTCGGCGTCGTCGCGCGCGAGTCCGAGCAGGTGGTTCAGCTCGCGCGTGAGCCGGCCGCTGGTGAGCAGCAACCCGATCGACGCGACGCACAGCGTTGCGTGATCGGCCGTGAGCTTGTCTTCCAAGATCATCGGCAGCGCGAGCGCGCTGAGCACCACGCTGCGGCCGATCCAGTGAACGCGCCCGCCGCGCGCCATCACGCCGCTGGCGACCGCTGCCAGCCAGAGGATGCTGAGCACCGTCACACGCTGATCCTCTATCCCGATGATCAGGATCGCGGCGATCCCGGCGAACGACTCCTCGATCTTCAGCCACGACATCTGTGGCGCGAGCAGCTGTGTTAGCGCTGTGCTGGTGATCACCGCGAACCCGATCACGCCGAGCGTCGGGTGCTTGATCAGCCCCGGCCGC
This sequence comes from Solirubrobacteraceae bacterium, assembly GCA_035474295.1. GTDB lineage: Bacteria > Actinomycetota > Thermoleophilia > Solirubrobacterales > Solirubrobacteraceae > Palsa-744. Next base: position 20,148 of record DATINL010000014.1, on the reverse strand, counting down.
AGCATGGTCATCAGCATCCCATTGCAACCCAGCACAGCCCGCGTGATCGCCGCTGTCCGGCGCGCCCGCAGGATGTGGACGTCGCTGTCGATCTGGTCGATCAGGGCCACGCGTGGCCATCGGCCGGACAGTCACACGTCTTGACGTCTACTGAGAGCTGGCGGACTGGTAATGAAAAATTCCCATAGCGGGAATTCGCGGTACTACTTGCGCGAGATCGTCTTCATTGCCACGCGCTTGCCGACGAACGGTGTGAGCGCGATGTAAGTGATGTGATCGGCCAGCTCCGGCAGCCGATGCGTCAGCCCGCGCAGGATGTAGTCGTGCAGCAGCTCGAACACGCCGCCGACGATCGCCTCGCCGACCACCGGCGGCGGCAGGCGCTCCGACGGCACGTTGACGAGCCCGACGCCGAGCAGCTCCGAGTAGAACGAGTTCGCTTCGTCCACGCGCCCGGCCATGTGCGGGTACGCGATCAGGATGTCGACGCACGCGATGTGCGCGTATGAAGGCTCGGATGCGAGGAACTCGAGCAGCGCGATCACCCCGACGCGCACGCCCTCGGTGAGGCTGGTCTGCGACAGCGCCGCCTGGCTCACCACTGCCACTGCGCGCGCATGGCCGACTTCGTACGTGGCCAGGAACGCCTCCTCCTTGTTCTGGAAGTGCGCGTAGAACGTTTGCAGCGACACTGCCGCTTCGGCCACGATGTCCTCCAGGCACAGCGACGTGTAGCCCTTGCTCGCGGTCAGGTTCGCGATCGCGTCGAAGATCCGCTCGCGCTGGTTGTGTGCGACGAACCCGCGCGGCAGGTTGTGCTCGCCGCGCGGCAACCCACGCGCGCCCGACGGCGACAGCGGGGAGAGCGTGCCTGGCGCGCGCCCGCCGGCCATCGGCTTGAAGCGCTTGGGCTGCGGGCGCAGCGGCAGCTCGGGCGGCGATGGGTAGTACATGGTGATCCACTCACGCAGCTCGGGCGCCAGCTTGACGAGCTCCTTGCGCAGCGCTTTGCCCGACAGCCCGCGCTGCACGCGCGAGTAGAGGATCTTGCGCAGCGACCCGACGAACGCTTTGGCCACCGGGTCGGGCACCGTGCCTGGGCCGGGCGACTGCTCGAACCCGGCGCTGATGAAGCTGCCGAGCTGCTCGGTGCCCTGGTACCAGCGTTCGACTCCGGCGGCGCCCGCGCCGCCCATCTCCACGCACACGAGCCGCGCCGCGTCGGGGCGATCGGCGGTCGCTTCGAACAGCGCACGCGCGAACGCTTCGATCTGCTCGGGCCACTCGTCGACCGCGCTGTACGCGTTGATCAGCCGGCGGTTCAGGCGCTCGACGATCTCGTCGTACGTTGCCAGCAGGCACTCGTCCTTGTTGTCGAAATGCTCGTAGAAGCTGCGCCGGGAGATCCCCGCGCGCGCGACCAGGTCGGAGATCGTGGTGGCTACGAAGCCCTGCTCGTTGACCGCCTGCACCATCGCCGCGAACAAACGGTTGCGCTGGTGCGCCGCCACCTGCTCGCGCGGCAGCGCCTGCGGCCCGCGCGGCAAACCGCGCCCCCGCCGGCTCGAACTCTGTGCGCGTGTGTTGGCCATATCAAAACCCTAAACGAGGTGGGGTCCGCCGGACAACCGTCCCGATGAGCGGAATGGAGTATTTCGCGATTCGCATGAAAGTTGACAGACTGAGTAAAAGTTGATTTATATGTATGGACGAGGGAGAAGCATATCGCCGATCGGGAGGGAAATCCGTAGCGGTGATTGAGGGACGCAAAGCGATAAAGGGGCAGGATCATGGGTCATGGGTCGAGTAAGGCCAATAGACCATCAGGGAGGCATGAAGGGGCGTTTCCCGCGAAGTGGAACCAATGCACTTCTGTAGGAGGCGTACTATTAGATGGGACGTTCCGGCACAGATCGAAGTGCGTCGTTGGCCGAGGTGGCCAACTGTCTTCGACGCTCGGCTCCTCGAGTTCGCCGCAGCGCGGCGAGTGTTGGTAGCCAGGGAGGTCAGATAGTCATGAGAGGTAACGCCTGCCAAGCGCAGCGGATGTCACGGGCACTCCACGCTCGGTGGCCATACCGGCGCTCACACTGTCGCCACGACGTGCATTGGCTCGTACGTGTGCGTCCGCGGCGGTGCTGGTGCGCCTTCAACCGCGTGCATGGGCACGCCGAGCTGCGGACTGCTCAGCCGCGGCGTCACACCGGGTAGGACACCCCGCGTGAGGACGCCCCACCTCGGGGAGGCCTCACGCCTCCCCGAGGGAGAGTGTTGCGCCCTGCTGCTGCTGCTGCTGTTGCTGTTGTTGCTGCTGCTGTTGCTGATCTGCTCTCTGGGCATGCGTGACGATCGCATCCACCAGCCGCGGCCACGCCGCGCGCGGCAGGTCATGACCCATGCCGTCGATCATCATCAGCTCAGCGCTCGGGATCGCACGCGCGGTCGCGCGCCCGCCCGACGGGGCGATCAGTGGATCCCCCGTGCCGTGGATCACGAGCGTCGGCGTCTGGATGCCGCGCAACTGCGCAGTGCGATCGCCTGACGCCACGATCGCCGCGAGCTGGTGCCCGGTGCCGATCGGGTTCGGGTTGCGGTCGTAGCTGAGCGCCGCGAGCTGGCGCAGGTCATCGAGATCCTGCGGGATGCCGGTGGAGCCGATCGCCGTGAACAGCTTGACGGCGTGCTCGATGAACGCGTCGCGTTCGCGCGGCGCGCGACGCAGGAACACCGCATAGGTGCGCAGCTGCGGCTGGCCCACCCGGCGGCTGCCGGTGGTGGACATGATCGACACCAGCGAGCGCACGTGTCGGGGGTGTGTGACCGCCAGCGTTTGCGCGATCATCCCGCCCATCGACGCGCCGACCACGTGCGCGGGGCCGAGTTCGAGCGTATCCAGCAGGCGCGCCGTGTCGTCCGCCATGTCGCTCAGCCGGTAGCGCGCGCGAGTGCGCTTGCCGCGCAGCAGCAGCTCGCCGACCGACGGCGGCGGTCCTGGCGTCTGCGTCGAGCGCCCGGTGTCGCGGTTGTCGAAGCTCACTACGTGGAACCCGCGGCTTGCCAGCTGCTCGCAGAAGTCCTCGCTCCAGCCGACCATCTGCACGCCGAGCCCCATCACCAGCAGCATCGTCGGGTCGCATGGGTCGCCGAAGGTGTCGTAGCAGAGCGTGATGCCCCCGCCCACCTCGCAATACCGCTCGTCCATCGCTTGACTCTAGAGCCTTCCGCGTCTGGCGACCTGCTCGTCGCGGCCCGTCGCTAGGATCAGCTCATGTCGCGTGCTGCCGACTTCTACGCCAAGCTCAGCCCGTATCTGGCGCACCGTCCCGGCGCGACTGCGGCTACACGCGCGCATGCGTGGGTGATGCGCGCGTCCGGCGGACGTCTCGGCACACGGCTGCTCGGGGTGAACATCCTCGTGATGCGTACGATCGGACGGCGCTCCGGTCAGCCGCGTGAAGCGCCCGCGTTCTTCGTACCCCACGGCGATGCCTTTGCCGTCGTGGCGTCCAACGCCGCGTCGAAGGCGACGCCGGCGTGGTGGCTGAACCTGCAGGCGAACCCTGACGCGGATGCGCTGGTGCGCGGCAAGTGGTCACCGGTGCGCGCGCGGCGCGCGACCGACGCGGAGACCGCCGAGCTGTGGCCGCGCTTCGTGAGTGAGTACAAGGGCTTCGACCACTACAAGTCGATCGCGACGCGCGAGATGCCGGTGGTGCTGCTCGAGCCGCGCGCAATGAGATGAGGTCATGCATATGACGACGGAAGAACGCGAGCTCAGCAAGCTGTCGATCGACACGATCCGCGGGCTGTCGATGGATGCTGTGCAGCAGGCCAACTCGGGTCACCCTGGTACCGCGATGGCGCTCGCGCCGCTCGCGTACACGCTGTTCAAGCACTTCGTGAGGGTCAACCCGCGCGATCCGCGCTGGCCCGACCGCGATCGCTTCGTGCTGAGCGCGGGGCATGCGTGCGTGTTGCAGTACTCGCTGCTGCACCTCACCGGCTATGAGCTGAGCCTCGAGGACCTCCAGCAGTTCCGCCAGTGGGGGTCGCGCACCCCGGGGCACCCTGAGCGCGGGCACACGCCCGGCATCGAGGTCACCACCGGACCGCTGGGCCAGGGGCTCGGCAACGCCGTTGGCATGGCGATGGCCGAGCGGTTCCTCGCCGAGCGCTACAACCGGCCCGGCCGCGAGGTGGTCGATCACCACGTGTACGCGATCTGCTCGGACGGGGATCTGATGGAGGGCGTGAGCCAGGAGGCGGCGTCGATCGCCGGGCACTTCGGGCTCGGCAAGCTGATCGTGTGTTACGACGACAACCACATCACGATCGACGGCACGACTTCGATCTCCTTCGACGGCGAGAACCACCTCGGGCGCTTCGAAGCTGACGGTTGGCACGTGCAGCGGGTAGAAGACTCCGAGGACACCGACGCGCTGCACGCGGCTCTGACAGCCGCGCGTGCGCACTCAGAGCAGCCGTCGTTCATCGCAATCCGCTCGCATATCGGGTTCCCCGCGCCCAACGCGACGGATACGGCCAAGGCGCATGGGGCGCCGCTGGGCGAGGACGAGGTGCGGGCGACCAAGCAGGCGATGGGGTTCGACCCCGAGCGCAAGTTCTGGGTCGACGAGCGCGTGGGCGCGCACATGAGCCTGCACGACGCCGGCGACGAGGTGCAGCAGGCGTGGCGCGAGCGCTTCGAGGGCTGGCGCGACGCCTACCCCGAGTTGGGCGACGATTGGGATCGCGCCTGGGCGGGGAAGCTGGTGGATGGCTGGCGCGAGGCGCTGCCGAGCTTCCCGGCAGGCAAGTCGCTCGCGACGCGCTCGGCGGGGCAGCAGGTGATGGCGGAGTTCGCTGCTTACGCGCCCACGATGATCGGCGGCGCGGCTGACCTGGTCGAGTCGACCAAGACGGTGTTCGATGGCGGCGGCGAGTTCTCCAAGGTGCATGCCGGGCGCAACGTGCCGTTCGGCATCCGCGAGCACGCGATGGGGGCGATCGTCAACGGCGCGGCGGCGCACGGCGGCATCGTCAAGCCGTATGGCTCGACGTTCCTGATCTTCTCCGACTACATGCGCCCGAGCGTGCGCCTGTCCGCGCTGATGGGGCTGCCGGTCGTCTGGGTGTGGACGCACGACTCGGTGGCGCTCGGCGAGGACGGGCCGACGCACCAGCCGGTCGAGCACTACGCGGCGCTGCGCGCGATCCCCAGGCTGTGGGTGATCCGTCCGGGCGATGCCAACGAGACGACGGTCGCGTGGCGCGTGGCGCTCGAGCGCGAGGACGGGCCGGTGGCGCTGCTGCTCTCGCGCCAGAACATCCCGACACTCGACCGCGACGAAGTCGCGCGCGCTGACGGCCTCGAACAGGGTGGGTACGTGCTGTGGGATTCCCCCGGCGATGGTGCGCGCGAGCTCGTGCTGATCGCGACCGGCGCCGAGGTCGAGCCGACGCTGCAGGCCGGGCGCAGGCTGGCCGAGCAAGGTGCGAGCGTGCGCGTCGTGTCGATGCCGTGCGTCGAGCTGTTCGAAGCGCAGTCAGCGGAGTACCGTGAGAGTGTGATCCCTCGCGACGTACCAGCACGGCTGGCGGTCGAGCCGGGCGTCACCGCCGGCTGGTGGAAGTGGGTCGGCGACCACGGCGACGTGCTCGGCATCGACCACTTCGGCGCGTCCGCGCCGGGTACGACGGTGCTCGAAGAGTTCGGGTTCACAGCCGAGAAGATCGCCACGCGCGCCGGCGCCCTGCTGGAGCGCGTGCAAGTCAACGCATAAGGAGACCGCAAATGTCCTCCACCCCGACCCCCGCCGCCCTTTCACCTCTGCAGAGCCTATCGGCGCTCGGGCAGAGCGTGTGGCTCGACTTCCTCTCGCGCGAGTCGATCCACGGCGGGCATCTGCAGCAGCTGCTCGACCGCGACGCGGTCGTCGGCGCCACGTCGAACCCGTCGATCTTCCAAAAGGCGATGACCGCCGGTGACGCGTACGACAAGCAGCTGCACGAGCTCGCGGCGCGCGGCGAGGACGTCAAGCAGTCCTTCTGGGAGCTCGCCGGTCAGGACATCAAGGATGCGTGCGACCTGTTCCGCCCCGTCTGGGACGGCGGGCTCGGGCGCGACGGGTATGTGTCGCTCGAGGTCGACCCGGGCCTGGCGTACGACTCGCTGGCGACGTTCCGCGAGGCGATGCACCTGCACGACATCGTCGATCGGCCGAACCTGATGGTCAAGATTCCCGCGACCAAGCCGGGGCTGGCCGCGATCGAGGATGTCGTATCCAAGGGCAAGTCGATCAACGTCACGCTGATCTTCTCGCTGCGTCGCTACGCCGAGGTCGCCGAGTCCTACGTGCGCGGGCTCGAACGGCTGATCGCCGAGGGCGGCGATCCGCAGCAGGTAGCGTCGGTGGCGAGCTTCTTCGTGTCGCGGATCGACACCGAAGCCGACAAGCGCCTGGATCAGATCGACGGCGCTGCGCACCTCAAGGGCAAGCTCGCGGTGGCCAACGCCAAGCTCGCCTATCAGCACTACAAGTCGGTGTTCCAAGGCCCGCGTTGGGAGTACCTCGCGGGCAAGGGCGCCACGCCGCAGCGCGTGCTGTGGGCGTCGACGTCGGTCAAGAACCCCGACTACTCGGACACGCTGTACGTCGAGGAGCTGATCGGCGCGGACACGGTCAACACGATGCCCGAGGAGACGATCGAGGCATACCAGGACCACGGCCGCCCGCAGCCGCGTCTGGAGCTCGGGATCGCGGATGCGCGCAGCGTGTTCACCGAGCTCGAGCGCGTGGGTGTGGACTACCACGACGTCACCGACACGCTCGAGCGCGAAGGCGTGGAGAAGTTCTCAGACGCGTTCGATCAACTGCTCGCGGCGCTGAGTGAGAAGCAGCAGTCGCTCACGCCGGCCTGAGCGACGGCTGGCGTGCGCAACGGCGCACGCAGGTCCCGCACGGGCGAGTAGGCAGTTCGCTCCCTCGATGCGCGCCCGGCTCAGCTGAGCAGGTGGGCGCCCACCGAGGGGTGCACTTCGCGCGCCCCCGGTGGTAGGTCGGAGCCCGGCGGCAGCAGCCCGAGCACGCTGCCGCCAAAGCCGCCGCCGACCATGCGCGCGCCGACGGCCCCGGCGCGGCGCAGTCGCGACACAGCGCGCTCGATCGCGGGCGTGGAGCTCTCGTACAGGTCACGCAGGCTCGCGTGCGACTCGTTCAGCAGGCGCCCGACCTCGTGCAGGTCGTGAGCCGCGAGCGCGGTGGCGGTGGCGCGCACGCGGGTGTTCTCGAGCAGCACGTGCTCCACCCGCCGCTGCAGGTTCTGCGACAGGTGCTCTAGATCCTCCAGGCGCGCGGCGCGCAGCGACTCGAGCCCGAGCAGCTCACAAGCTTCGGCGCACTCCATGCGGCGCAGGTTATAGCCGGACTTGGCCAACGAGTGCGGCTCGCCCGAGTCGAGCGTGACCAGGCGCCAGTCGTTCTCGAGCTCGAGCGGCACCGGCTCGACCGCGAGGCTCGCGAAGTCGATCAGCAGCGCCATGTCCGGCTGGCCGTACAGCGAAGCGAGTTGATCGAGCAGCCCGGTGTGCGCGCCGACCCATTCGTTCTCCACGCGCGAGCACAGTTTCGCGAGCTCATGACGGTCGACCGCGCGACCCTCGCCGCCGAGCTCGAGCAGCGCCAGGCAGAGCGACACCTCCAGGGCGGCGGATGAGGACAGCCCCGCGCCGCGCGGGAGGTCGCCGCCGATCTCGAGGCTTGCGCCGCTGAGCGGCAGGCCGGCCGCGACCAACTCGGTCACGATGCCGCGCACGAATGCCCGCCAGCCGCCGCCCAACTGCGGGTCGGAGTTGCGGTGAGGTTCGCCCGGCGCGTGCGCGGGTGCGAGCGCAAACTCGTCGCTCTCGCCGAGGTCGAGGGCGTAGGCGCGCACGCGCCCGTCGTCACCGGCCATCGCCGTCACGGTGATGCCCTGGCTGATCGCGAACGGCAGCGCCAGGCCGTCGTTGTAGTCGGTGTGCTCGCCGATCAGGTTCACGCGCCCCGGTGCGAACGCGCTCGCTCGCTCAGGCGCCACGAGCGATCGCCCCGCGCAGCGCAGCCGCCGAATCCTCCGGCATGGCGTCGCCGATGAACGTGCCGCCGCCCTGCTCTGAGCCGGCCATGTACTTGAGCTTCTGGGCAGTACGCAGCGGCGGGTAGAACTCGACGTGCAGATGGCCGGCAGCGGAGGCGCCTGCGCTGGCCGCAGCGCCCGGCCGTTCGCCCGCGGATATCGGCTCGTCGGTCGATGGCTGTCCACGCGGCGATGTCTGCTCGCCGGCCTGCGCCAAAGTTGTGGTCGGCGCCTGGTGGAGAACCATCACATAAGGGAAAGCCCGATCGAACAATGCGTCGTACCCGCGTGTGAGCGCCTGCAGGCCGTCGGCGAGTAGGCGCAGCTCGGTTGCGTCGCACTCCAGCAGGCTCGGCCGGTGCGCGCGCAGCAGCACATGTGCTTCGTACGGCCAGCGCGCGGCGTATGGCACGTGCACGACGACCGCAGCGTTCTCGTACACCACCCGGCGGCCGTCGCTGAGCTCGCGCGCGAGCAGCTCACACGGGGCGCAGCCGCCCAGGCGCCGATCGGCAGCGAGCTCGAGCGCCGGCACGGGCGGCAGGAACGGGTAGCCGTAGATCTGGCCGTGCGGGTGGTGCAGCGTCACACCCACCTCGACGCCGCGGTTCTCGAAGATCAGCACGTACTGCACGTCGGCGCGCGCGCCGAGCTCCTCGTAGCGGTTGCGCCACACCCACATCAGCGCTTCCGCGCGCTGCGGCGCGAGGGTTGCGAACGACCCGTGGTGGTCGTCGGTGTACACGACCACCTCGGCAGCGCCGGCCGGCGCCTCGAACGCGGGGAAGCGGTTGTCGAACACGGCGATCTCGAACGCCGGGAACGGTATCTCGGTTTCCGGACCGCCCGGCTTGGTCGGGCACAGCGGGCAGTGCTCGTCCGCCGGCAGGAACGTGCGCTCCTGCCGGTCGATCGCATAGGCCACCGACTCGCCGCGCAGCTCGTTGAAGCGCAATTCGCTCACGCCGGGCTTTCAGGGCTCTCCGGGGTGGGTGTGTTCGTTTTAGATGGTGCTGCGCGCGCGCGTGCGCCCGCGCGCGTACGCGCGCGCAGCACCATCGAAAAAAGCAACAGTGCCCGTCCGTCGGGCTTGCGGTATCGCGCCAATCGGAGGGGGCCGTAGCGATCGATCTCGAGCTCGACGGCGCTGTTGCGCGTGCTGTCCGGACTGTCCGTGGGGGTGGTGTGTCGCGTGGTGAGCCCCGGCGGCGGCGGACGGCTGTTGGGGTCTGGATCCATTCCTCTACAGGTATAACGCCATTGTGGGTAGATCCGACACCGATGGATCCCAATCAGGACGCTTACGCGAGCGAGGATGCTTGCGCAGCGCTAGCCGGTTGGGGCGATGACGGTTGGCGGGCCATAGTGCGACGGAGCGTGATGGTGGGTTACGGGCGCAGCCCGTTGTGCTGGCGCCACGCGCCGCGTTGGCGCGGGTGTAGCGGGGCGGGGGGAGACGGACTGAGAGCTGGTGAGCCCCGCCTGGACCGGCGAGGGCGTGTGTGCGAGCGAGTGCTTGGGGCGGCGCGGCAGCCCAGCGACGGCAAGCTCGATGCTCGCTGAGGAGGGCGCTGCGATGCCGTGCGCATGGAGAGTTGCGAGCGCCTGTCTGATGCGGGCGTTCGCTGAGAGCGCCTCCCGGCGGGCACCGGCGTAGGCCGCGCGATGGTCCTGTCCGGCGGCGTCAGCCAGCGACTGCAGCGCCCTGCCTTCTAGGTGTAGAGCGCTGACCAAGCCCGCCACCAGCTTGCGATCAGGCGCGTCGCTGGGTGCTCCCGCTAGTGTCGTGGCCGCCGCGCTGTCAGCAGCCGCGCGAGTAGAAGCGGGGACAACGCGCGCACGCAGCGTGTGCGCCGCGAGGCTTCCGGCTTCTCTCCAGCTGCGCCGGCGGCGTGAGAACGCGCTGGTGAGCGCCCGGCCCAGCGCTGGGTCTGAGCTCGAGGTAGCTGAGCTAGGGGTGCCTGCGTGGGTCACGCGCGCGCGCTTGGACGGGCTGCCTCCCGATGCGCCGCCGAGCAGCAGGGTGAGCGCCGATCCCGTGGCGATCACAATCGCGATCACTGCGCCGATGATCAGCTTCGAGCGGTCCGGCCGTGCGCCCCGTGCCGCGGGCTGCTCGATCTGCTTGCCATCCCGCGCCGGTGGGGAGACGCTCGGCGTCCGTCTGTCCGCCGGCTCGTCCCCCGGCCTGTGCGCTGGCCTGTCCGCCGGCTCGTCCCCAGGCCTGTCCCCCGGCTTGTGCGCCGGCCCGTCCCTCAGCCCGTCCGCCGTCGCGGCGGCGTTGCCGAACGCGGGGGCCATGTGCCGCCGAGCGGGTGTGCTGTGCAGGCAGGCCGACGCCTCGTGCAGCAATGCGCCGGCGCTCGCATAGCGGTCCGCGGCGTGCTTGGCCATGCCACGGGCGATCACGTCTGCGAGCGCCGCGTCCCGGAGGTCTGTGGTTGGGAGCGCCGGCGGCGGCTCATTGAGGTGCGCCAGCATCATCCCCGCCTCTGTGTCACGCACGTAGGGGACGTTCCCGGTGAGGCATTGGTAGAGCACTGCCGTGAGCGCGTATGTGTCGCTTGCGGGAGTGGGCCGCTCACCTCGGATCTGCTCCGGGGAGGCGTAGGCGACCGTTCCCACGAAGCCGCCCGCGGTCGTCAGACCGGGCGTGTGCGCGCCCTTGGCCACTCCGAAGTCGGCAAGATAAGGGTGTCCCTTCCGGTTGATCAGGATGTTCTGCGGCTTCACGTCTCGATGGATGAGACCGTTTGCGTGCGCGCAGTCGAGCGCGCTCGCGATGGGGGAGAGCAGCGCGACGGCCTCATCGCCGCTCAAGCCCGGGTCGTGGATGTGCTCGGCGAGCGTTTGTCCATCCACCAATCTCATCGCCAGGAAGAGACGGCCGTCGGCCTCGCCCGAGTCGTACACGGGCACGATGTGCGGGTGCTCGAGCTCGGCGGCGTGCAGGCCTTCGCGGCGGAAGCGCTCGCGAAACAGCAGGTCGTCACCCAGCCGTGGAGCCAATACCTTCAAAGCCACCCAGCGTCCGAGCGACAGCTGCTCGGCTCTGTAGACGATCGCCATCCCGCCGATCCCGAGCACGTCGACGATGCGATATCCGCCGAGCTTGGCGCCTGGGCTGAGGACCACCGGGGCGCTCACAGCTGTTCGCCGGTCGCTCATGGGCAGCTGTGAGGAGCGCCTGACGCGCTGAGGCATCCCTGCGCCGCGATGTGCGCGCTCAGCCCATGGTGGTTGCGCGCGAACCCGAAGCGGTCGAAGCGCGCGAGCAAGCCCGGCGCTGACAGGGCGATCTCAACCCGCGTGCCGGCGCGGAGCACGAGCGGGGCGCGGAGCGTGATTTTGCGGTGTAGGTCGGCGCGGCGGCGTAGACGGATTTTTTGGCGCAGAGCGTGTACGCACTTCGCGACGCATCGGAGGGTCACAGTTTCGCCGAGCACGGACCCCTTCAGCGACGCGATTCCAAGCAGCTCGCCCAGCTCGCCGCGTAGTCTCGAGGCGCGCACGAGCAGCAGCGGTAGAAAGCGGTTGACCGCGGCCTGCGCGGTTGGGAGGTGGGCGACCTGGGGGGTGGCGATCGTCACGCTGCTCGTGCTGCTGAGGCGGTTGCCCAGCTCATCGGTGGTGGTGGCCGTGACGCTGTATGTGCCAGGCGCTCCGAACGCATGCGTCACGGCGGCGCCGGCCGTGTCGGCAGAGCCATCACCCCATGCCCAGGTGGTCGACAGCGCCGACCACAGCGAGCGTGCGCTGATCGAGAACGCGAGCGCGGCGCCCACGCTGCCGCCGGCCGCGGCGTGGACCTGATCAAGCGCGGGCGGTGTGCGTTGATAGCCGGCCACACGCGCGTCGATGCTCGATCCGTCGCTCTGAACCCAAGCTGCGGCGCCGTCGCCATGTCCATTGATCGCCATCGTGAGTGGGGCTTGCGCACCTGACCCGCGGGAGACATCCGCTGGCGGCCCAAACGCGGCGCCCGCCGGCATCGAGGCGGCATGTGCCGCGCAGCCACAAGCGCCGGGGCTCGAAGAGCCGAGCCAGGCGATCGTGTAGTCGCCCGCGTCGTCCTGTGCGGCGATCACCCCGGGGCGCACGATCTCGGTCGGTTCGGATACGCCGATCGAGCTTCCGAACGTCCCGCCGGCTGGCTGGGTGGCCGCGAGCAGGTTGCTTCCAAGCGTCACCCAAGCGACAGTGGCGTCGCCGCTCGGGTCGACAGTGGTCACCGGGGCGCCGGGAAAGCTGCTGAGGTAGACGGACAGTCCATGACCGTTGCCGCCCTGGGTGGGAGTGCTGGCCAGGGTGGTTGCGGGCGTCCACCCGGTGCGTGCCCCAGGACGTGTCGCGGCCTCGACCAGCTCGGTCGAAGTGGGATCGCTGGTGTAGCGGTAGTAGCGCCATGTGAGCACCGCTGTGCCGCGTGCGGCGACCGCCAGCGCCAGTGCCACGACGACGCTCTGCCCGGATGTGACGACGGAGTCCACCGTGGCGTAGCCGGTGGTGAAGACGGTACCGGCGTCGATCTCTGAGCTTCCGCCGATCACTGCGATGGTGGAAACGCCAGCTGGGTCGAGCGCCACCACCACCCCCGTCGGGCTGGTGGGGCTTCCAGCCAAGTCGGCAGAGGCGATGAACGCGCCGCCGGCGGGTCGATGCGCGGTGGTGACCACGTCTGCCGGGGGATTGGAGCTGACCCATGCGACGGTGGCGTCGCCCTGGGCGTTGCCGGCGAGATCCAGGTCGCTGGCGGAGTACCCCACGGCCGAGAGGTCGACAGCCGGCGAAAATCCCGCTCCGGGGAGCCGATAGGCGGTCTGTGCGATCGGGGTTGCACCGTCCGATCGCACCCACGCCACGGTTGACTCGTTCTGGGCGCCGACCACGAGTTGGGGGCAGGACGCATCTTGGCCCGGCGCCGATAGATCCACTGCTTGTGAGAAGCTGCCGGATGCCGACCTGTATGCGGCCTGCACGATCTTGTTCGCACCGTCCGATCGCAGCCACGCCACCGTCGCGTCACCGGCATCGTCCAACTTGACGACTGGGCACGAGGCGTTCTCACCGGGGGCGGACAAGGGCGATGGCGCTGGAAACGTCCCGCCGGCCGGCCGTGCGGATACGAAGACGAGGGTGTTGGCCCCATCGGAGCGCGTCAGCGCGGTCAGCGTGTCTCCGTTCGCGTCGATCGCGATCTCGGCCGGCGCGCTGAGCGTCGATCGCGACAACGTCGTGGGGGCCACCCAGCCCGCGGCTCCCCGTGCCGGAGGGCTCGAAAGCCCACCTATGAGCACAGCCGCCAAAAGTGGAATCAGCGCCTCCCGGTGACCACCAGACAGAATCATGCCGGAATGCACGGTAAACCAAGCCGCGCCAAGTCGCTGCTCGAGCAAGCGAACGGGTAGAGTCAGCCGATGCCAGCGGTTCTCATCACCGGAGCATCCACGGGTATCGGCCGGGCCACGTCGCTGAAGCTGGCGGCCGCGGGCTGGACGGTGCTGGCCGGGGTGCGCAAGCAGGCGGACGGCGATGCGCTGACGGCGGACGGCGGCGAGCGGGTGGTTCCGCTGACCCTCGACGTCACGGACGCCGAGCAGATCGCGGCAGCCGCGCAGCTCGTGCGCGAGCGCACCGGCGCCCACGGCCTGGACGCGCTTGTCAACAACGCCGGCATCGGCATCGGCGGGCCGCTGGAGCTGGTTGCGGTCGACGAGCTGCGCCGCCAGTTCGAGGTCAACGTGTTCGGGCTGATGGCGATCACGCAGGCGCTGCTGCCAGCGCTGCGCGCCGCGCACGGGCGGCTCGTGCTGGTGTCGTCGGTGGGCGGGCGCGTGACCACGCCGTTCACTGGTCCCTACTGCGCGTCGAAGTACGCAGTCGAGGCGATCGGCGACGCGCTGCGCGTCGAGCTGCGCCGCTCGAACGTGAAAGTCGCGCTGATCGAGCCGGGGTCGATCGCCACGCCGATCTGGGACAAGGCGGGCGCGGACATCCAATCCGTGGCGATCCCCGAGGGTCTGCACGAGCAGTACGGCCAGGTGCCGGCGGCGATGGACAAGACGATCAAGGACACCGCCAAGCGTGGGATCCCGCCCGAGCGGGTGGCCGAGGCGATCGTGCACGCTCTGAGCGCCGGCAAGCCGCGCACGCGCTACGTCGTGGGGCGCGACGCACGCCTGATGATGCTGGGCCGCTCGCTGCTGCCCGACCGTGTGTGGGATGCGGTCGTGACGCGCGCGCTCGGGGTTTAGCCGATCGGCGGCGGGTACACCGCCAGCCAGGCGAACAGGCTGACCGTGGCGGCGTGGGTGCGCAGCATCCCTGGCTGCGCGTACTGGGCCGGCACCGGGTTGCCGTCCCAGGAGTTCAGATAGAGGCCGCGCCGATCGCGCGCGCGAATCTCCGCGTTGGCGGCGTTGTCGCGCGCCATCCGGTACAGCACCGGGTTCTGATCGAGCCCGTACGAGGCGAGCAGCCACTGCAGGTAGATCGCGTCGTACTGTGGGCTGAACGACAGTAGGTAGCCGAAGCGGTTCAGTGACGTATTCGTCAGCTTGTCCGCGCGTTGGCAGTCGGCGCTCGAGCGCGTGAGCTTGCACAGAACCTCCTGGGCATAGATCAGCGGCGATTCGATGTAGTCGATCGGCGTGGGGTCGACGTTGCTGCGCGCGTACAGCTGGTCGGAGAGGCTGAACCCGGCGGTGTTGGCCCAGCCGAGCAGCTTGCGTGCCTGGCCGAGCGCGAACCCCGAGCCGGTCTGCTGGTAGAGCAGCGTGGCCAGCAGCGTTCCACCCGCTAGCGCCTCGCCGGCCTTGTACGGATGGCCGGTGTTCCACCAGATCCCGCCGCCGTCGCGCGCATCCCAGCCGGCGGCGGCGATGAAGCGCAGCGCGTGCTGCGCATCGGCGAGGTAGCGCCGTGAGCCGGTCGCGCGGTAGGCGTTCATGAATGCGAGCCCCCACCAGCCGTTGTCGTCGAACCACGTGCGCGTGCGGGCGCTGCGATTCCCGGGGTAGGGGGAGTAGCCGGGGAGCGGGCGCAGGCCGCGGTTCAGATAGCGCTCCGCGCCGGCCGCGAAGCGCTTGACGGCACCGCGATTGGCGGCTGACGGCTGGGCGATAGCGATCGCGTCGAGCGACTCGAACAGCTGCACCGAGTCCCAGATCGTGGCGAGCGGGTAGCGGTCGTGGTCGCTCAGGCGCGCGTCGTACCAGTGCTGGCGCGCGTCGCCCCAGCGAGCGGATGCTTCCGCGACGCCCGCTTTGGCCAGCGCCAGGTAGTGCTGCTGCGGCGCGCTGAGCGCAGGCGTGGAGGGGGTGCGCGCAGCCATCGCGGTGTCGCGCGCTGCAGGCGGCGGAGGCTGCGCGACGGCGGCAGACGCGGCCGTGGAGAATACGAACGTGGCCGCAACGGCCATGATGAGGGTGCGCATCATCAATGACCCTAACCCGGCGGACGGCCAAAGTAAGCGCGCTTTTAGCTTTGCCCGCTACTTTGGTGAGGATTTCCCCGCTTTGGACGAGCTGAGATTGAGATTGATCGAGATGAGAGATGGCAACAGCTAACGCTTGGGCTCAGCGACCGATCGACGCGCTCGCCGCGAACACGGCGCGTGACTGGCTGCGTATCGCGCTGCTGAGCGCCGCCGCGGCCGGTGTGTTCGCGCTCGTCGGCGTGTTCGCGCTGGGACGGCTGCCGCTCAACCTGTACGACGTCAGCTTCACGCTCAACTGGGGGCGCGAGCTGATCCACGGGCAGGTGCCGGACGTGCAGGTATCCGGCGCGTCGACGCCGCACCCGTTGTCGATCGCCTCAGGCGCGTTTGCCGCGCTGTTCGGCGGCGACGCGCTCGATGCGATGCGCGGCTTGCTGCTGGTTGCGGGCGGCGCGGTCGGCGTGGCGCTGCTGGCGATGGGCCGCGCGTTCCGCTCGGTGTGGATCGGCGTGATCGCGGCAGTCGTGCTGATGGTGAGCGAGCCGTTCGTGCAGGCCACGCTCGGCCAGGCCACGGCCTCTGACCTGCCCAGCCTTGCGGCGGTGTTCGGCGCGCTCGCGCTGGAGCTGTCGCGCCCCAAGCGCGGCGCCGCGCCGCTCGTGCTGCTGGCGGTCGCCGGGCTGTGGCGGCCGGAAGCGTGGCTGCTGTCGGGCGTGTATTGGCTGTACCTGGCGCCGGGGCGCGACTGGCGCTCGCGTGCGCAGTTGGCGGTGCTTGCGCTGAGCGCGCCGCTGCTGTGGGCGTTCACGGACCTGCTGCTGACCGGCAACCCGCTGTACTCGCTGATCTACACACGCGATGCCACCGAAGCGGCCAACCGGCCGACGGGGTTCACCAACGTGCCGGCGGCGCTGCGCGACACGCTCACCGGGTACTTCAGCACGCCGGTGCTGATCGGCGCCGTCCTCGGCGTGGCGCTCGACTTGTGGCTGCGCCGGCTGCCGCGGCTGCTGGTGGCCGCGGTGCTGCTGACGATCGTCGGGTTCGCGGCGGTGGGCGCGGCGAACATGCCGCTCGACAACCGCTACGCGCTGCCGACGACCGTGCTGGCGGCGGTGTACTTCGGGTTCTTCACGATCGGCTGGCGCGAGCAGCCGGGCGGCTGGCTCAAGCGTGCCTGGATGGGCTCGGCTGCGGTCGTGGCAGTGCTGGCGCTGGTGATCGCCCCCTCGAGCCTGGGGGAGATCGCGCACGACCGGCACTCGCTGTCGGCGCAGGCGAAGATCGAGGGACAGCTCGACGCGCTGCTGAAGCCGGTCGCGCTGCGCAGGCAGATCAACAGCTGTGGTCCGCTGCAGGCGTCCTACCGGATCGTGCCGATCCTCGCGTATGACCTCGGGCGCGCGCCGCGTACGATCGCCACGGTCAACTACGGCGTGCCGGCGACCGGCACGGTGGTCGAGCCCACGCCAGGGCTCGCGGAGCGGCTGTTCGAGACCCACGCTCATCCGATCTCGTCGTTCACCGACAACGGCTACCGCGTGGCCGGGTCCAACGAGAGCTGGATCGTCTACACGCGCTGCTCCTAAGCTGGAATGCACCGATGCCGAATAAGTCGCAGACACCCGCGCAGCTCCCGGAGCAGCTGCAGGTGCCGCCGTCGAACGTCCCGACGCCGCGCTCGGAGCGCGGCGCATGGCTGCTCGCGTTCCTGCTGGCAGCGCTCGGCGCAGGCGCGCTGGTGGCTGTGCTGAGCGGTGCGATCGGCCAATCCACGGGCGCCGCGTCAGCCGCGCTGCCGCCGCCGGTGCCAGCCGTGGCGGTCACGCCGGCGCCGGCGCCGGAGCTGACCGAGGCGGCGCTTGGCAACGCTCACGCGCGCGCCGGCTCGAGCACGCGCCGCCGCTCACGCGCGCGCCGCGGCGCGGGCGTCAGCCGCGCTGCACGTGGCGCGCACACTCCGATCGTGGCGCGCCGCTCGCGCGCCGAGCAGCAACGCGACTATGCGCGTTTCATCGATCCGGCCGCAACTCACATCTCGACCAGCTGGATGAGCGGGTTCTACCCGATCTACGCGGTCGCGCAGCGCACGTTCGACGTCAACTGGCTGCTGCTCGCGTCGATCCACAAGCAGGAGTCGGCGTTCTCGACCAACTCCACGACGTACCACGGGCTCAACTTCGCTGGCTGCTGTGGCGGGCCGATGCAGTTCAACGTAACCAACGGGCCGGTCACGACTTGGCAGCAGGTGCAGGACTCCTACGCATACGGGGCGCGCCCGGCGGTGTACGGACATCGCACGAACACGCACCCGTCGATCTACGACGACTTCGACGCGATCATGGCTGCCGGGCGCTTGTTGGGCGCGGATGGCGCGCGCCTGGCGCTCGACGGGTTCGCGTGGAACGCGGCGTACTCCTACTACGGTCACGACGCCACCGGGGTGACGTACGCCGACCAGGTGATCGGTCGCGCCATCAGCTGGTCCCAGCACGGGTTCTGCGTCAACTGCGGGCTGGATCCCGCGATGGTCGCAGCTGTACACGCCGCGTACGGCGCGCCCGTGCTCGGCACGAGCGCGACCGCGGCGCGCCGTCGCTAGGCCTACGCGGCTTTCGAGATCAGCTCACTCGACACGCGGTCGGTCGCGCCGGCCGTGCCGCCGAGCAGTCGCCGTGAGAGCTGCGCGCGGCGGAAGTACAGCGGCGCGTCGTGCTCCCAGGTGGCGCCGATGCCGCCGTGTACGGAGATCATCTGACGCGCGGCGAAATCCAGCGCGCGCCCGGCGACCGAGCGCAGTGCGCCGGCGGCGAGCGGGAACTCCTCCGGCGCGCCGTTGCGCGACCAGCCGGCGTAGTAGATCAGTGAGCGGCCGTTCTCGAGTTGGCGCAGCACCTCGGTTAGGTTGTGCTTGACGGCCTGGTAGGAGCCGATCGCGCGGCCGAACGTGTGGCGCTCCTTGGCGTACTCGACAGACACGTCGAGCGCGGTCTCCACGGCGCCGAGCGACTCGGCTGCGATCAACGTCTGCGCGAGGTGCCAAGCGCCGGCCAGCGCGTCGACGGGCGCGTCGAGCACGGTTGCGGGCGCGTTCTTCAGCGACACATGGCCGAGCGAGCGCGTCGCGTCGTAACGGCGCACCGCCTGTACTTCGACGCCGGACGCGGACGCGTCGATCACCACGCCGACGGGCTTGCCGTCGAGGATCGCGACGCCGACGAGCAGCTGCGCGCCGGGGGCGTCCGGCACGAACGCGAGCTCGCCGGTGACGCTTGCCTGGCCGTCGCCGCTGCTGAGCGCGCTCGGGGCCGCCGGGCGCGCGGCGCCGGCGGCCGGGTCGACGGTCCACAGCTCTGACAGATCGTCGGGCGGGCGCACCGGCAGGTACGCGGCGCGCTGCTCGCCGCTGGCGAGCCCATCCAGCAGGGCGGTCGAGCCCGGCGAGTCGTTGACGATCGCGCTCGCCGGCAGGTGGCCGAGCAGCTCGACCGGCGCGAGCACGCGCCCGCACTCGCCGAGCACGAGCATCGCGTCGAACGCGTCCAGGCCGGCGCCGCCGTGGGCTTCGTCGATCAACAGTCCGGGCCAGCCGGCTTCGCATGCGGTCGGCCACAGGTCGGGCAGCGCGTGCTCGTCGCCGTCGAGCGCTTCACGCGCGGCTTCGAACGTCTTGAAGCGCGACAGCGCGCCGCGCGCGGCTTCGCGCAGGAACACCTGCTCGTCTGACAGTGACAGGTTCACCGCGGTGCTCCTTCGGTTGCGTTGGCGTTGGCGTTGCTCATGCCTTGGCACTCTCCTTCGCGCGCAGCTCCGAGAACGGGATGCCCTTGTCCAGGCGTGGCTCCGGCGGCAGCCCGAGCACGCGCTCGCCGATCATGTTGCGCAGGATCTCCTCGGTGCCGCCGGCCGACTTCAGGCCCGGCAGGAACGAGATCATGTACGCCCACTGGCTGTCTTCCGCGAGCGTGTCGGGGCCGAGCGCGTCGGCGATCATGTCGCCCGCCTTGATCGCGTTGCTCACCATCGTGACCTTCGCAAGGCCGGACTCGGGGCCGGGCACCTGGCCGTCGGCCAGCGCGCTCAGCGTGCGGTAGCCGGTGAAGCGCACCGCCAGCATCTCGCTGGCGATCTCGCCCAGCTGGTGGCGCACTTCCGGGTCGCGCCGCGCATGCGCGTCGGCTGCGATCGCCTTGGCGAAGCGGTCGGAGTTGAACCCGAGGCCTTCCGCGCCGAGCCCGAGCGTCACCCGCTCGAACATCAGCGTCGTCAGCGCCGTGCCCCAGCCGTTGCCAACACCCCCAACCACGGCTTCGGCGGGCAGCGACACGTCGTCGAAGAACACCTCGTTGAACTCGGCTTCACCGGAGATCTGGCGCAGCCCGCGGGTGGTCACGCCTTCGGCGTCCATCGCCACGATGAACATCGTCAGGCCTTTGTGCTTGGGCACGTCCGCGTCGGTGCGCGCCAGCAGCAGGCCGTAGGAGGAGAACTGGGCGTTGGTGGTCCACACCTTCTGGCCGCTCAAGCGCCAGCTGCCGTCGTCGAGCTGGCGTGCGCGCGCTTGCACGGCCGCCAGGTCCGAGCCCGCCGCG
>DATINL010000013.1:0-5025 GCA_035474295.1 Solirubrobacteraceae bacterium | reverse complement strand
GAGGCCCGCCGCCGCCTCCACCGACTCCGAGAGGCGCCGACGCAGCTCCGACTTCATCACCAGCCGGTCGACGACGACGGCGATGTCGTGTTTGTACTTCTTGTCGAGCACGATCTCCTCGTCGAGGCGGCGCAGCTCGCCGTTGACCTTGACCCGGCCAAAGCCCTCGGCGCGCAGCTCCTCGAACTGCTTGCCGTACTCGCCCTTGCGACCGCGGACGATCGGCGCCATGACCATGAACCGGGTGCCCTCCCCCAGCTCCATCACCTGGTCGATGATCTGCTCGGCCGACTGTCCGCTGATCGGCCGCCCGCAGATGTGGCAGTGGGGATGGCCGATCCGGGCCCACAGCAGGCGCAGGTAGTCGTAGATCTCGGTGACCGTCCCGACCGTCGAGCGCGGGTTGCGGGAGGTCGTCTTCTGGTCGATCGAGATCGCCGGCGACAACCCCTCGATCGAGTCGGCCAGCCGCTTGCGCAGGTCGTGGCGCATCACCAGCCGGTCCACGACCACCGAGATGTCGTGCTTGTAGCGCTTGTCGAGCACGATCGACTCCTCCAGCATGCGCACGCGATCGTCGATCTTCACGCGCACGAAGCCGTCGTTGCGCAGCTCGTCGAGCAGCTTGCCGTACTCGCCCTTGCGCCCGCGCACGACGGGCGCCAGCACCATGAAGCGCGTGCCGACGGCCAGCTCCATCACCTGATCGATGATCTGCTCGGCCGACTGACCGACGATCGGGCGCCCGCAGATCGGGCAGTGCGGCTTGCCCACACGAGACCACAGCAGCCGCAGGTAGTCGTAGATCTCGGTGACCGTGCCGACCGTCGAGCGCGGATTGCGCGAAGTCGTCTTCTGGTCGATCGAGATCGCGGGCGACAGCCCTTCGATCGAGTCGACGTCGGGCTTGTCCATCTGACCCAGGAACTGGCGCGCGTACGCCGACAGCGACTCCACGTAGCGGCGCTGGCCCTCGGCGTAGATCGTGTCGAACGCAAGCGATGACTTGCCCGAGCCGGACAGCCCCGTGATCACCACCAGCGCGTCGCGCGGCAGTGTCAGCGAGATGTCCTTCAGGTTGTGCTCACGCGCGCCGGAGACGACGATCTGGTTGCTTACAGCCATCTGGGTTCCATTCTACGAGGGGGAACAGACGTTCGCCTGCACGCCCGTCGCTCGGTGCTTCCTGGACCGGGTCAGTGATGCGCTTCTCATATGTGAGGCCCGACGTGGTCGGGCCTCACAAGGCGCCAGCAGACGCAGCCGGCGTATTAGCCAGCTGACATTTTAGCGAGGCGTGTCAGCGCGGCGCGGACGACTTGAACAGCCAGCTGACGTCGAGATCGGCGACGCCCGGCGCCGGCGAGGGAATGGACTCGCCCAGCGTGTAGACCCGGAGGCTTCGATAGCCCTCCAGACCGGGGTCGGTGCGCAGTTCAATCGCCCTGGCTGGCACATCGACCAACCAGTAGCTCGGTATGTCCGCAGCTGCGTACAGCCCTGACTTCACGCCACGATCGAGTGACTGCGAGGTTACGGCCACCTCCACGGCGAGCAGAGCTGTATTGGGATGATGGCCCGGAGGACGTCTGTCCACGAGCGCCAGATCAGGCTCTGGCATCGAGGTTGGTGGAATCTCCAACGGAAGCTGGACCCGCAGCCACGCCTGAGCCACCGCGAGATGCCTGGTCAGCCTTTCGATCACCTCTGCATGACCGATGCCCTGGGGGCTCATATGCACCAGCAGCCCGTCGAGCAGCTCAACGGGCTCGTCGTGCAGCGCGCCGGACTCGACCATGCGGCCGTAAGTCTCCGTGTCGAGCCGGTGCAGCGGAAGCCGTGGAGCGATCTGCGTTGCCATCTGCTCATTGTAGGTCGGGGGCCATACAGACCCATCCGACCGGCTGGAGCTCATCGGGACTTCAGCAGGTTTTGGTCATACAGACCTGCTTGAACAGTCTGAGGCGCGTCAACCCTCGATCGCCGCGTAGACCTCGTCGAGCAGCTTCGCGCGATCGCCGAGTTGGAAGTTGTCCGCCAGGTAGCGGTCGGTCTGCTCGCGCGACTCGCCATTGAGCGCCATGTTGAGCGCGATCAGGCGTGCGCCGTCGAGATCGCCGCTATCGGCCAACCCGGTGCTCGTGGCGGCCGGCGCGGGTGGGGCGCCGATGTCCGGCAGCGGAACCGGCAGCGGCGCTGCGAGCTCGCGCTCAGCTGGCGGCTCGGCGGCAGCCACCGGCGTCGGCGTCGGAACCGTGCGGGCGGGCTCGCCAAACGGATGTACCGCCTCGGTGGCCACATCCTCGAACGCCCGTTGCGACGAGGGCTGCACGCCGAGCGCATGGGCGTTGCCGCTGGCGGGAGCGTTCCCGCTGGCGGCGTCGTACAGCTCGCCCATGTTCGTCTCGACGGCCGCCAGATCCGTGGCCAGGCGCGCGGCGCCGGCGCGCAGGCTCTGGATCAGCCCGCTCGCTTCGCTGTCCATCGAATCGACGCGCTGCAAGAGGATCGAGGTGGCTTGCGACACCGCAGCCACGTGCGCTTGGGCGCGGCGCACGGCTTCGCTGCGTGTCTGCTCGGCGGCGGCGTCGGCGTCGTTGCGCACCTTGCGGGCGCTCTCGGCAGCTTGACGCTCGATGTCCGCGGCGGTGGCTTCGGCCGCTTCGAGGATGCTCTGCACCTGGGTGCCGGCGGTCGAGCCGAGCGTCTCGCCGCCGCGGCTGTCGGCGGCACGCTCCAGCTCGTCGATCTCGCTGGCGAGCGCGCGCAGGTGGGCGTCGACTGCTGCGGGGTCGTACCCGCGTCGTGAGATCGGGAAGTCGCGCTTCTCGATCGTCTGACGGTCCAGGCTCACGTTGGGCATCCTAAGCAATCTCCCCGGCCGGAGCTTCACTGGCGTGGTCCGCCGGAGTCTCGTCGGCCTGATCCGCCGCGATGTCGCCGCTCGGCTCGTCGCCCTGGGCTTCGCTGGTCTGCAGCTCGCGCAGGTCGCGGCGCAGCTCGCGCAGCTCATCGCGCAGCTGCGCGGCGTATTCGAAGCGCAGCTCCTCGGCGGCGAGCACCATCTCCTCCTCCAGCTCGACCGCGAGCCGCTCCAGCTCGTGCGTCGGCAGCTCCTTGGCGCGGCGCTCGCGCGTGCGCCGGCGCCCGCCGCGCTTGCTCGGCACTTTCGACTCGGCCTGCAGGAACTCGGCGATGTCGGAGATGCCCTTGACGATCGTCGCGGCTGTGATGCCGTGCTCCTCGTTGTACGCGAGCTGGATCGCCCGGCGCCGGTCGGTTTCGGAGATCGCGGCGCGCATCGCTTTGGTTTCCTTGTCGGCGTACATCAGCACAGTGCCGTCGATGTTGCGCGCGGCGCGCCCGATCGTCTGGATCAGCGATGTTTCACCGCGCAGGAAGCCTTCCTTGTCGGCGTCGAGAATCGCCACCAGCGACACCTCGGGCAGATCGAGGCCCTCACGCAGCAGGTTGACGCCGACCAGCACGTCGTACTCGCCCAAGCGCAGGTCGCGGATGATCTGAATGCGTTCGAGCGTGTCGATCTCCGAGTGCAGGTAGCGCACCTTGAAGCCCATTTCCAGCAGATACTGGGAGAGGTCTTCGGACATCTTCTTGGTCAGCGTCGTCACCAGCACGCGCTGGTTGACGTCCACGCGCTTGCGCGCTTCGTTCATCAGGTCGTCGATCTGGTTGCGCGTCGGGCGCACGTCGAGCACCGGCTCGACGACTCCGGTCGGGCGCACGATCTGCTCGACTACACGGCCGGCGCGCGTGCGCTCGTACTCGCCGGGCGTAGCTGAGACGAACATCAGCTGAGGGGTGATCGAGAGGAACTCCTCGAACGTCTGCGGGCGGTTGTCCATCGCGCTCGGCAGCCGGAAGCCGTAGTCGACGAGCGTCTGCTTGCGCGAGCGATCGCCTTCGTGCATGCCGCCGATCTGCGGCACCGTCTGGTGGGATTCGTCGATGAAGCACACGAAGTCCTTGGGGAAGTAGTCGATCAGACAGTAGGGACGGTCGCCGGGCTGGCGCCCGTCGAGGATGCGCGAGTAGTTCTCGATGCCCGAGCAGAACCCCATCTCGCGCAGCATCTCCATGTCGTACTGCGTGCGCTGGCGCAGCCGGTGGGACTCCAGCAGCTTGCCCTCAGCCTCGAGCTGCGCACAACGTTCGTTGAGCTCGGCGCCGATCGCGGCCACGGCCGCGTCGATCGTGCCCTCCTTGACGTTGTAGTGCGTTGCGGGCCAGATCGCAACATGCTCGAGGTCGTCTTCGATCAGCTCGCCGGTGAGCGGGTCGAAGTGCTGCAGGCGCTCGATCTCATCGCCGAACAGGGTTGCGCGGAACGCCGTCTCGGCATATGCGGGGAACACTTCGAGCGTTTCGCCGCGCACGCGAAACGTGCCGCGTCCAAGCGCGGTGTCGTTGCGGGTGTACTGGATCGACACGAGCTTGCGCAGCAGCTTGTCGCGATCGATCAGCTCACCACGGCGCAGGATCTGCATGTTCAGCTCATAGGTCTCAGGCGACCCGAGGCCGTAGATGCACGACACCGACGCCACCACGATCACGTCGCGACGGGCGAACACCGCCGCGGTGGCGGCGTGGCGCAGACGATCCACTTCCTGGTTGATCGCGGAGTCCTTCTCGATGTACAGGTCGCGGCTGGGCACGTACGCCTCGGGCTGGTAATAGTCGTAGTACGACACGAAGTACTCGACCGCGTTGTCAGGGAAGAACGTGCGGAACTCGTTGCACAGCTGCGCCGCGAGCGTCTTGTTGTGAGCGATCACGAGCGTCGGGCGCTGCACCTCCTGAATCACTCCGGCCATCGTCATCGTCTTGCCGGTGCCGGTCGCGCCGAGCAGCGTCTGGAAGCGTTCGCCCGCCTCGATCCCCTCGGACAGCCCGGCGATCGCCTTCGGCTGGTCGGCGGTCGGGATGTAGGCGGCGTTGAGGTTGAAATCAGGCACGGATTCAGGTTAGCGAGCCGCGCAGCGGGAAAGGCGAACGTGCGTTCGC
>DATINL010000012.1:0-3910 GCA_035474295.1 Solirubrobacteraceae bacterium | reverse complement strand
CCCCCACGCGGCGTTGCTGCGTCACGCTTTCGCGCATTGCGCAAGATTCCCCACTGCTGCCTCCCGTAGGAGTCTGGGCCGTGTCTCAGTCCCAGTGTGGCTGATCGTCCTCTCAGACCAGCTACCCATCGAAGCCTTGGTGAGCCGTTACCTCACCAACAAGCTAATGGGCCGCGGGTCCATCTCGATGCGGAGGCCGAAGCTTCCTTTCCCCTTGCGGGCACATCCGGTATTAGCCCGAGTTTCCTCGGGTTGTCCCGGTCATCGAGGCAGGTAACCCACGTGTTACTCACCCGTTCGCGGCTCTGCCCCGGGGCAAGCCCCGGTTCGTCGCTCCACTTGCATGTGTTAAGCACGCCGCCAGCGTTCGTCCTGAGCCAGGATCAAACTCTCCGTGAAGAACTTCACGAAAAGCTGTTATGGAGTTGCTGACCATCACTTGCGTGACGTCCAGACGGTCGAGACCTATACACCGTGGTCTCGAACCATAACGGGGTACTTCTCTACTTGACTCTTGTGTCCGCTATCGGAAGAACGCGTAAACGCCGCCCGACAGCGGGTCGAACCTGGACGCACACCACGATCGAAATCGATCGTTGGTGCGCATGCTGTTGAGTTTTCAAAGACCGTCGAGCCTCTCAAGAAAGGTTTTCTCTGAAGAGGAACCAAGCCGACTCAATGCCCAGGGGCACCTGCGAGCCGACGAAGAAGTATAGCGCTCAGCACAAGAGGAGGGCAAGCCCATCTACCCTCCCGCTCAGCTGACAGCCAAACGTCTGTCGCGCAGCATACTACGGCCGCCCCTGGACGGCAGTGCGCCTCAGCGCGGGCGCAAGCGCCGGAAGCGCCGCTTGCCGACGCGCAGCACCTGACCGTCGGCGCGCTCGACCGCCACGTCGTGCTCGCCGCTGGCGAGCGGCGTTCCAGCCAGCACGACGCCGCCCTGGTCGATCAGCCGGCGCGCTTGCGAGCGCGAAATGCCGAACTCCGCCGCGATCACCTCGGGCAGATGCACGAGCCCCGCGCGGCTGTCGAACGGCGCGTCGTCGATCTGCTCGGGGTCGGAGTGCGCCACGAACACGGTGTCGAAATGCTGTTCGGCCGCGCTCGCGTCCGCCAGCGAGTGCAGCCACGCCACCAGCTCGCGCGCCAGCTCGCGCTTGGCGTCGCGCGCCGCCCGCGCGGGCAGCTCACGGCCGAGCAGCAGCCGGAAGAACTCCGGCATCGCCTCGTCGGGGATGGCCATCGTCTTGCCGTACATCTCCTGCGCTGCATCCGTGACCCCGATGTGGTTGGCAAGCGACTTGGACATCTTGCGATGCCCGTCGGTGCCCACGAGGATCGGCATCGTCATGATCGCCTGCTCGGGCTGGCCGTAAGCGCGCTGGATGTCACGGCCGAGCAGCAGGTTGAACTTCTGGTCGGTGCCGCCGAGCTCGATGTCGGCGCGCACCGCGACCGAGTCATAGCCCTGCAGCAGCGGGTACATCAGCTCGAGCATCGAGATCGGCTCCGACGCGCCGAAGCGGCGCGAGAAGTCCTCGCGCTCGAGCAGCTGCGCGACCGTCGTGGTGCGCACGAGCGCCAGCAGCTCGCCCATCGGCATGTCGAGCCACTCGCTGTTGCGCCGCACCTCGAGCAGCTCAGGGTCAGGGTCGAGCACCGTGAACGCCTGCTCTTGGAACGTGCGCGCGTTGGCGTCGATCTCCTCCACCGACAGCATCGGGCGCAGGCTCGAGCGCCCCGAGGGGTCGCCCACGCGCGCGGTGTAGTCGCCGATGATCAACACCACGCGATGGCCCGCGTCCTGAAACTCGCGCAGCTTGCGCAGCACGACTGTGTGACCGAGGTGGATGTCGGGCGCGGTCGGGTCGATGCCGAGCTTGACGCGCAGCGGGCGCTGCTCCGCGCGCGCTGCGCGCAACCTGGCGGTGAGCGCGCCTTCAGGCAGACAGTCGACGGCGTTGGCGGCCAGCTGGGCAGCCGCGTCCTGCAGCGCCGCGTCGGAGGCATTTGGCATGTGAAGCCAATGCTAGACTCTCCTCCGCCGGCGAGTCCTACCGAGCTATCGATCCTCACGGCTCCAGCAGCGCCGCCGGTACTGGGCCGGCTCCCCTTCCGGGAGCGTCCCGCGCCGCAGCACCGCCCATGAGCGAGCACGATCGCCCAGACATTCAGCCGTCGTCTGACAGCCCTTCAGCCCTGGACAGTGCTCCCGTCACAGGACTGTCACCGCAGGCGACCCCCGACACGCCGCCCGTGCTCGCTCAGCCCCCCAGGCTGCCGCCCGCACCGGGTGAGCCAGCCGCGGTCGACGAGCAGGACGGCGACGGCCCACCGCCACTGAAGCCACGCCTGAAGAAGCTGCGCTTCCTGGCGATCCTGGTGGCGGTGCTGCTGCTCGGGCTGGTGTCGTTCGCGTTCGGCATGTTCATGGCAGTGGCGTCGGACCTGCCGGCGCTCGAGGACTCGGCGCAGTACAACAACGCCAAGAACTCGGTGCTGTACGACGATCAGGGCAGGACGCTCGCGATCCTGACCCAGCAGAACCGGATCCTGGTGCAGCCGGGCGAGATCCCGCCGATTGTCAAGGAAGCGGTGATCTCGGTCGAGGACAAGCGCTTCGAGACCAACAACGGCATCGACCTGCGCGGCATCGCGCGCGCTTTCGTCCAGGACCTCCAGCACAAGGGCGCTGTGCAGGGCGCGTCCACGATCGAGCAGCAGTTCGTCAAGAACGCGCTGCAGACGCAATCGCACCGCACGGTGTTCGAGAAGCTGCGCGAAGCGGCGCTCGCCTACCACCTCGCGCGCAAGTGGTCCAAGAACAAGATCCTCACCGAGTACCTCAATACGATCTACTTCGGCAGCGGCGCGTACGGGATCGAGTCAGCCGCGCGCACGTACTTCGGCCAGGACGTCAACCACGTCGGCTGCGGCACGTCGCTGGCGAACCTGTGCGTCTCGAACCTCGAGCCATGGGAGGCCGCGCTGCTCGGCGGGATCATCCAGAACCCGTCAGGGTATGACCCGATCAACCATCCGGTTGCCGCCAAGGCGCGCCGCGACGAGGTGCTGCGCAACATGCTGCAGCAGGGTTACCTGACACGTTCGGAGTACGACTTCAGCGTGCAGCAGGCGCTGCCGGCGTCGACCCAGATCGAACGACCGCACCAGGATCTGGTCAAGGGCCTGAACGTGGGCTACTTCACCGACTGGGCGGAGCAGCAGGTGATCGACCGCTACGGCGCCCAGCGCGCGTTCGACGGCGGCCTGAAGATCAAGACCACGCTCGACATCGACCTGCAGCGCGCGGCCGAGCAGGCGGTCAACAGCTACCTCGCGTACGCCGGCGGCCCGACCGCGTCGCTGGCCGTGATCGACAACGCGACAGGCGCCGTGCGCGCGATGGTGGGAGGGCGCGACTACGACACGACGCCGTTCAACCTCGCCACGCAGGGTCAACGTCAACCGGGCTCGTCGTTCAAGCCGTTCGTGCTCGCCGAGGCGCTGTCGCGCGGGATCTCGCCGAACTCGGTGTGGAGCTCGAAGGTCAAGACGTTCAAGGTGCCGCACAGCCCTGAGCGCTTCGTGGTACACAACGACAACAACGCGTACTCAGGCTCGATCAGCTTGACCGATGCGACCGCGTACTCGGACAACTCGGTGTTCGCGGAGATGGGCATCAAGCTCGGCACCCGCAGCATCAAGGGGCTCGCGCACCGGATGGGCATCAACACACCGATCTCGACCAACTACGCGATGACGATCGGCGGCCTGCACCAGGGCGTGACCGCGCTGGAGATGGCGCACGCGTATGAGACGCTCGCGCACGGCGGCCAGCGGGTCAGCGGCACGCTCAGCCCACCGAACCAACCCGTTGGTCGTCGCCCAGGCCATCGGCCGCGTC
>DATINL010000011.1:0-42970 GCA_035474295.1 Solirubrobacteraceae bacterium | reverse complement strand
GCAGCCGC
Organism: Solirubrobacteraceae bacterium; assembly: GCA_035474295.1. Classification (GTDB taxonomy): domain Bacteria; phylum Actinomycetota; class Thermoleophilia; order Solirubrobacterales; family Solirubrobacteraceae; genus Palsa-744. The sequence continues at coordinate 42,962 of DATINL010000011.1, read as the reverse complement.
GTGCCGTGGAGGTTGACGTCGGAGGCCGAGCACGCGGCCCTGCGCCAGACGTTCCGGCTCCAGCTGATGCCGTGCAGCGGGCCGCAGCCGTAGTAGGGCAGCACGCCCACGTTGCCGGTCACCTTGAAGTTGGAGTAGGCCGGGCGGCTGCCGTCAGCGTCCAGCGAGAGCACGTAGTTGAAGCGGTTGTCCGCGAGCAGCACGTTGGAGCTGACGCCGGAGAAGCCGATCACAGTGCCGTTCTGACGCCCGTCGAGGCCGACCGGCGCGGCCATCCAGTTGCCGGCGATGGTCAGGCCGGAGATCGGCGGGGCGGCGGGGTTGTTGTTCTGCACGAACACGTCGTAGACCGAGTTGCCGTAGAACCGCGAGTTGCTGACGGTGACGTTGCGCCCGGCGAAGATCGCGAGGCCCTCGATGTGGCACTCGACCAGGTCGTGGGACTGCACGTCGTGGATGCGGACGTGGTCGATCGTGATGTCCGAGGGCGTGGTGGCGGTGGGCTGGCGGATGCTGTTGTTGCCCCCACCGTAAGGACCGCCGCAGGCGCTGGCCGGCCCCCAGCTGCCGCCCCTTATCGTCACCCGCGTGGCGGAGTCGATCTCGAAGTTGCGACCGGTGAGGTTCTGCAGGGTGACGCCGGTGGGGTCGGGCCGGCCGGGCGTCTGGTCGTAGTTGCCGATCGTGACGCTCTGTACATGCAGGCGCGCGAGCGTGATATGGGAGGCGAACACGTACAGCGGAGCGGCGACCCGCACGCGGGCGCCAGCGGCCGGTCTGAAAACCACCGGAGCGAGCGCGGCGGCCTTGGACTCGTCCGCGCTGATCGTCTGCCCCGGATACACCCCACTCTCAACCTCCACTACAGCCCCAGGCTTAGCTTTGTGGTAGGCCGAATCGAACGACGCGCAGGGCTTATGCGCGCTGCCGCACCGAGCCCCATCGTGCCCGCGCGTAGATACATAGAGCGGCTGGACCGCAGAGCCCGGCGCGGGCGGGGGCGCTGCGGCGCCCCCCCTGTCGTTCAGAAGCAGGAACAACCCCCCGCAAACGCACGCCAGCACCAGCGCCAGAGCCGATAGTCGGGTACCGAGGCCCCCACGACTCAGGCCCGGTTGCGTGCGTCCATGCATGTTCGCGACATTCAAGCGAAATATCGGCATCGAAGCCGCAAAAGTTGTCGATACCTCGGCGCGTTTGCTCATCGGATGCCTACGTACACGACTCTGCCGCCCATGCGCCCGGCAAATAAAACTCTCAGCCTGCTCGCGATGCTCGTCATCGCCTGCGGCCTCCTTGCGCTAGTTGGACCCGCCCGCGCGGCGGCTGATGTGTCCTGCCCCAACTCCAACCCAATCGTCAACGAGAACAACTGCATGGGCGCCGGTACCAGCGCCAACCAGCTTGGCAACTACAGCGAGGACATCGGCGGCTTCACGACCCAGACGAGCTACAACCTCGGCCAGAGCGTGCAGCTGAAGATCGGCACCGACGAGCCGGCGGTTCCGGCGACGAAGGTCAACATCGCGATCTACCGGATCGGCTACTACGGCGGTTCGGGCGCGCGCCTGATCTCCGCGGCCAACAACGTGACGGTCAACAACTCGTTCACGTGCAACGCGCCTGACGCCACCACCGGCAGGCTGAGCTGCGCGAACTGGAACGTCACGTACACGATCCCGGCGAGCTCGCTGCCGGTGACGGGCATCTACGAGGCCGTGTACACCGACCTCGCGCATGGCGGCATCCAGAACTACTCGATCTTCACGGTGCGCAACGACGCGAGCACCTCGAAGGTGCTCTACGTCCTGCCGATTGCGACTTACGAGGCCTACAACGTATGGGGCTGCAAGTCGCTGTACTTCGACGCGTGCGGCGGCGCCGACACGGCCTCGGGTGACGGCCGCGCGGTTGCCGTCTCCTTCGACCGCCCGTTCGCGGGCGGCGACGAGCAGCGCAACATGTTCTTCGGACCGGACGATGCGATGGTCCAGTGGCTCGAGGAGCAAGGCTATGACGTCAGCTACTCCGACGACATCCAGACCGACTCGGATCCGGCGGCGCTGACGCACCACAAGATCGACCTGATCTCCGGCCACAGCGAGTACTGGTCGAACGCATCCTTCAACAACGTGCTGGCGGCGCGCGACGCGGGCGTGAACATCGCGTCGTTCAGCGCCAACACCGCCTACTGGCAGACGCGCTACGCGGACAACCACCGCACCGTGATCTGCTACAAGACGATCCAGGGCTCCAACAGCGGCAACGCCGCCGCGACCCCGAACGACCCGGCATCGCTGGGACCGGACGGGCTCCCGCGCACCGCTGACGACCTGCCGCAGTTCGCCACGAGCACGCGCCGTGACCCCGGCGCGCCGGCCGGCGACCCCAACGCGCCTCCAGGCGGGCGCATCGGGCCCAACCAGCCGGAGAACCAGCTGTGGGGCAACATGTACGTGGGCGACAACGAGGAGGATGACTTCGGCCTGACGATCCCGGCGGGGAACGTCGGCGGCGAGTTCTCGACCAACCGCGTGTGGCGCAACAGCGGGCTGCCGGGCGGCTCGGCGACCACGCTCGGCCCCAATCTCGTCGGCTGGGAGTGGGATCAGATCCCCTCGCAGGCCGGATACCTGGCGGTGCAGCCGCCCGGTGTCAAGCGCATCACGCTGACCGACGTCACCAACCCCGAGGACTCGTTCATCCAGGACGCCGGGCGCGCGCGTGCGACGACGCCACCCCCAGGTCAACCGAGCAACGTGAGCGCGGTCGAGTACCGCGCGGCCAGCGGCGCGCTGGTGTTCGCCGCCGGCACGATCCAGTGGTCATACGGCCTCGACTCCGGCACGATCCTCAACCAGGCGACGTACAACATCTTCTCCGACATGGGTGTGCAGCCGGGCACGCCGGAAGCGGGCATCACGCTCGATCCGCCCAACCCGGTGCAGCCGCCGAACGCGTTCTTCACGGCGACGCCGAGCAGCGTGCTGATCGGCCAGAACGTGACGTTCGACGCGTCCGGCTCGACCGACCCGGCCGGCACGATCACGAACTACCGCTGGGATCTCGACGGCAGCGGCGCGTTCGCCAACAACACCGGCACGACCAAAACCCTGACGCACGCGTTCAGCACGGCCGGCACGTACAACATCGTGCTGAAGGTCACCGACAGCAACGGCCAGACCGACGTGACGACCCGTACCGTGGTCGTCAGCAGCCCGCTGGTGGCGCGCATCGCGGGCGCCCCCAACCCGGCGTCGCTGAAGCAGACGGTGACGGTCGACGGCTCCAGCTCGACCGATCTGAGCGGCACGATCACGAACTACAAGTGGGATCTCGACGGCAACGGTACGTATGAGACCGACACCGGCACGACTGCCACGGCCAGCACGTCCTTCACGACCACTGGCGCGCACACGATCGGCCTGAAGATCCAGGACAGCAACGGCGCGACGCAGACGACCACGACGACGATCAACGTCGTGGCGATCGGCGTCAGCCGCTACGCCGACGGCGTGCACGCGACCCCGAGCCTGCTGCACTACTACCGCCTCGACGAGCCCGCCGGGCCGACGATCCACGACACCGCTGGCAGCTCCGACGGGTCGCTGACGTTCGGTACGTTCGGCAAGCCGGGAGCGGTCAACGGCGACCCCGACACGTCGGTCAACTTCGAGGGCGCGTCCGATCCCGACGAAGGCAATCCGGGCAGCTTCGGCCTGGTGCCGCTCGACCTCTCCGGCCAGCAGGCGATCACCGTCGAGTTCTGGCTGAAGTGGGATCAGTACTCCAACAACGACTCGCTGGCAATGGAGTTCACGCCGAACTACAACAGCAACACCGGCGGGTTCCTCGTCGACCCCAACGCGCCCGAGTTCGGCGGCACGTTCGGCGTCGCGGTCGGCAGCGGCACCTCGCGCAACGGGGTCTTCTTCCCGCGGCCGAGCGCCGGCGTGTGGCACCACTACGCGTTCGTGCTCGACACCACCCAGAGCGCGAGCAGCGTGATCACGCCTTACGTCGACGGCCAGCAGGTCAGTGGCCAGCAGGAGGGCGCCGGCACCGGCGCCGGTGCGTTCGCCAACTCGACGCTGTACCTGATGTCGCGTGCCGGCAACTCGCTGTTCGGCAACGGCTCGCTCGACGAGCTGGCGATCTACGGCGGCGATCTCAGCGCCGCGCAGGTGCAGGAGCATGCCGACAACAACGGCACCGACCCGCGCCCGACGGCCGCGCTCAGCATGAACCCGAGCCCGGCGCGCCCCGGCCAGACGGTGACGTTCGACGCGTCGGCGTCGAGCTACAGCCGCGGCACGATCACCAAGTACGAATGGGATCTCGACGGCAACGGCACGTATGAGACAACCACGGTCACGCCGACCGTCACGAAGTCGTACGCCACGGCGCAGACCGTCAACATCGGCCTGCGCGTGACCGACAGCAATAGCGGCTGGGATTACATAACCCGTGCGCTGAAGATCGGCAGCTTCCCGCCGTCGGCCAAGATCACCGCCGCGCCGAGCCCCGCGCTCGTCGGGCAGACCGTCACGGCTGACGCGTCGGGCACGACCGACCAGGGCACGATCACCGACTACAAGTGGGATCTCGACGGCAACGGCACGTATGAGACCGACACCGGCACGACGCCCACGGCGAACACTTCGTTCGCGACGGTCGGCACGCACACGATCGGCGTGCAGGTAACCGACGACCAGACCTTCAGCGCGACCGCCACGACGAACATCACGGTGCTGCAGCAGGGCGTCAGCAGCTACCCGGACGCGGTCAACGGCACGGCCGGGCTGATCGACTACTACCGGCTCGGCGAGTCGGCGGGGCCGACGATCTTCGACAGCCGGGGCTCGAGCAACGGCACGCTCAGCGGCGGCACGTTCGGCCTGACCGGAGCGGTCCAGGGCGACGCCAACACGGCGGTCGGGTTCAACGGCACGAGCGACTCCGGCACGATCCCGCTGAACCTCTCCGGCAAGCAGGCGATCACGGTCGAGTTCTGGCTGAAGTGGAACCAGTACGCCAACAACGACGCGCTGGCGATGGAGTTCACGCCGAACTTCAACAGCAACTCCGGCGGCTTCCTGGTCGACCCCAACGCGCCCGAGTTCGGCGGCACGTTCGGCATCGGCATCGGCGCCAGCGACTCGCGCAACAGCATCTTCTTCCAGCGCCCGAGCTCCGGCGCGTGGCACCACTACGTGCTCGTGCTGGACGGCTCCAAGCCGGCTGGCACCGAGATCACACCGTACGTGGACGGTCAGCCAGTGAGCTTCCAGCAAGAGGGCGCCGGCATCGGCACGACGTTCGCCAACTCGCTGCTGTACCTGTTCTCCCGTGGCGGCAGCGCGCTGCTCGGCAACGGGTCGCTCGACGAGCTGGCGATCTACAACCAGCCGCTGAGCGCCGCGACGGCGTTCCAGCACTACAACTCGCATGGCGCGAGCCAGCTGCCGAGCGCGTCGTTCACGCTGACGTCGAACCTCGTGCGGCCGGGACAGAGCGTGACGTTCGACGCGTCGGCGTCGACCGATCCGGACGCGAGCATCGTGGACTACCAGTGGGATCTCGACGGCGACGGCACATATGAGACCGACACCGGCTCGAACCCGGTGCTGACGCGCACGTTCGCGACGGCCGGCACGTACAACGTCGGGCTGCGCGTGATCGACGCGAACAACGTCAGCGCGTCCACGTCGCATACGCTCACGGTCGGCGACTTGGCGCCGGTGGCGAAGCTGTCGGCCTCGCCGAACCCGGCGTCCACCAACCACACGGTGACGCTGAGCGCGGCCGGCTCGACCGACCAGGGCACGATCACCGACTACAAGTGGGATCTCGACGGCAACGGCACATATGAGACCGACACCGGCACGACCCAGACGACGACCACGTCGTTCGCGACGGTCGGGGCGCACACGGTGGGCGTGCAGGAGACCAACGACCACGGCCTCAGCACGACCAAGACGCTGTCGGTGACGGTGCTGTCCCAGAGCGCGGGCAACTACCCCGACGCGGTCCAGAGCACGCCCGGCCTGATCGACTACTACCGGCTCGACGAAGCTGCCGGCCCGACGATCCTCGACAGCACGGGCACGGCCAACGGGTCGCTCACGGGCGGCACGTTCGGCGCCGCGGGCGCGATCCTCGGCGACAGCGACCCGGCGGTCAGCTTCAACGGCAGCAGTGACTCCGGTGCGATCCCGCTCGACCTGTCCGCCACGAGCCAGCTGACAGTCGAGTTCTGGCTGAAGTGGAACAACTACGCCAACGACGACGCACTGGCGATGGAGTTCACGCCGAACTACAACGCCAACGCGGGCGGCTTCCTGGTCGACCCCGACTCGCCGCAGTTCGGCGGGACCTTCGGGGTGGGCATCGGCGCCGCCGGCTCACGCAACAGCGTGTTCTTCCCGCGGCCGAGCGCCGGCGTGTGGCACCACTACGCGTTCGTGCTCGACAGCACGGCGCCGGGTGGCAGCGTGATCACGCCGTACGTCGATGGCCAGCCGGTCGCCGTCCAGCAGGACGGCAGCGAGACCGGCGCGGGTCCGTTCGCGAATTCGACGCTGTACCTGATGTCGCGTGCCGGCAGCGCGCTGTACGGCGCCGGCGCGCTCGACGAGCTGGCGATCTACAACCAGCCGCTGAGCGCTCCGACGGTGTTCCAGCACTACAACTCGCACGGGGTGATCAACCCGATCACGCCGGCGTTCACGATCAGCCCGACCACCGCGGTGACGGGCCAGAACGTGACGTTCGACGCGTCCGGGTCCAGCGACACGGGCGGGGCGATCAACAGCTACAAGTGGGATCTCGACGGCGACGGCTCCTATGAGACCGACGGCGGCTCGAACCCGGTGCTGACGCACGTGTTCACGACGCCGGGGACTTACACCGTGGGCGTGAAGGTGAGCGACGACGGTGGGTCCAGCGCGACGACGACGCACACGCTGCTCGTCAACGCCTCGCCGCCGTCGACGCCGGCGCTGACGCTGTCCGGCGCGACCGGCAACACGTCGATCAACGCGAGCACCGTGTACACGAACCCGCAGAGCGGCAACGCCGGCGGCTTCACCGTGGCCGCTAGCACGAGCGACGCGTTCACGGGCATCCAGAAGGTGACGTTCCCCACGCTCAGCGGGTTCTCGAGCGGCGGCGGCGCGGACACGAGTTCGCCTTACCAGAGCGCTTACACATGGACGGGCGCGGCCAGCGCGTCCGGGGCGCAGACCGTGACTGCCACGAACAACGCCAACGTGTCGAGCAGCTCGAGCTTCACGATCGTGTCTGACACGAGCGCGCCGACGGGCGGCGCGCTGACCGTCAACGGCACGAACGCGGGCAGCTCCTCGAGCTACAGCACGTCGGGCAACTTCACGATCGGCACGCGCACCGACTTCGCCGAGACGCGCTCGGGCACCCAGTCAGGGCTCGCGTCCAGCACGCTGACGCTGGCGAGCGCGACGCTCGCGGGCAACTCCTGCAGCGCGTTCGGAGCGCCGAGCACGATCGTGGGCAGCCCGGCGCAGAGCAAGCCGACCGGCTGCTACCGCTACACGCTCACGGGCACGGACAACGTCGGCAACACGACCAGCGTGACGACGACCGTGATGGTCGACACGGGCGCGCCGAGCACGCCGACGCTGAGCTTCAGCGGCATGTCGAACAACGCGTTCTACAAGTCGGCTGGCAACACGCTGTACTTCAGCCCGTCGCACAGCGGTGGGTTCACGGTGATCGCGGCGTCGACCGACGCTGATACGGGCATCGGCGGGTACACATTCAGCTCGCTGAGCGCCAACGGCTTCACTTCGACGCAGACCGGCGGCCAGAACGTGTACGTGTTCGGCACGTCCGCCACGCAGCCGGCGACAGCGCCGACCGTGTTCGCTACCAACAACGCCGGCTCGAGTTCCGCCAACGCGAGCTTCGGCCTGGTGTCGGATACCACGGCGCCGACGGGTGGCGCGCTCACCGTCAACGCGACCGCGGCCAGCGCAGCGGGCTCTGCGAGCTTCAGCACGTCGGGCAGCTTCACGATCGGCACGCGTACCGATTACAACGCCGACAGCGGTTCGGGCCTGATCTCCTCGGTGCTGACACGCGCCGCCGGCACGCTGTCGGGCAATGCTTGCAGCGCGTACGGCACGCCGACGACGCTCACGGGCAGCCCGGCGCAGTCGGGGCTCGGCACCGGCTGCTACCTGTACACCCTCACCGGGACCGACGCGGTTGGCAACACCGCGAGCGTCGCCACCACCGTGAAGGTCGACAAGACGGCGCCGTCACCGACGATCAGCGTGCCGGCCGCGGCCAGCACGACCGTGCCGGTGACGTTCGGCGCGACCGACGCCAACTCGGGCGTCAACGCGGCCACGGGCCAGCTCAAGCGCTCCGTCGGCACGTACACGCTCAGCACGGATGCGTGCAGCGCGTTCGCGGCGTTCGCCAACATCGGCGCGGCCGGCCAGAGTTCCCCGTTCAGCGACAACACGGTCGGCACAGGTCACTGCTACCAGTACCAGTACACGGTCGCCGACCAGGCTGGCAACTCCGCAAGCTCGTCGATCGTGACGTCGAAGGTGTCGACCACCAAGCCGGCGTTGACCGGGATCGTCGACACGACCCCCGGCACCACCTCGGGCCTGCCGCAGGTGGGCAATGCGATCACGCTGCAGTTCAGCGAGCCGATCGCGGCGTCGAGCATCCCCGCGAGCGTCACGCTCGCTTACTCGCGGCCGCTGCTGGGGGCAACCATGGTGACGGTCTCGGGCATCGGCTCGGGCGGCTGGGGCAGCGGCGACGCGAGCACCGGCGCGCGCTACGCCAAGGCGCTCGGCTCGGCGACGGTGACCGCGAGCACGCTCGTCAGCGGCGCGACGATCAGGCTGACGATCACGAGCATCAGCGACCCCAGCGGCAACCTCACGGCCGGCGGCCCCGCGCCTGTGACGGGAACGCTGAACGCAGCTGTCAAGGACCCGTTCGGGAACACCGCCAGCACGAGCGCGTTCACGAGCGCCAGCATCCGCCTGTTCTAGCCACGAGCGCGTGAGAAAAGCCGCTGTCGGCGCGTTTGTCAGTCATGAGCACACAAACGCTGACACTCGCGCCCGACGCGCAACAACTGCCTTCCGGCGCCGGCGCTGGCGCCCACGCGGCCGACACTGATACCGCCCGCACGGGCAAGGCGCGCGCGGGGATGGCGATGTCGCTGGCGACATTCGCGATGGCCGCTGCTTCCGGGATCCAGGCGGTGCTGTATCTCAGCCGCTTCGGCACGAACGTGCGCACCGACGGGTTCTTCGTGGCGTTCGCGCTGTACTCGACGTTCGGCGTGTTCAGCCAGAGCTTGCGCCTGACGTCGGTGCCGCTGCTGGTGGAGCCGGGGGCGCGCCTGAGCGTGCGCCAGTTCGCTGCGGCGCTCGCGTTCGTGGCGCTGCCGGTGCTGATCGTGACGATCCCGCTGGCCGGGGTGCTATCGCAGCTGATCGCGCCCGGGCTCAACGCCGAGGGGCGCGACGTGACCGCTTCGGCGCTGCCGGTGCTCGGCGGCGCGATGGCGCTGCAGCTGTGGGCGGCGGGCGGCGCGACGGTGCTGGCGATCCGTGACCGCTTCACGACCGTGGCGGGCGCGTACATGGCGGGCGCGGGCTGCGGGCTGGTGGCGTTCCTGGCGCTGATGGGAACGGCCGGCGAGCAGACGCTCGGCTACTCGATGTTCACGATGTCGGTTGTGACGTGCGCGTGGATGCTGCTCGGCGTGCGCGTGTCGGGTGGTTTCGGCGCGAAAGCGCCGCGCGACGAGCTTGCCGCGGCGCGCGACGCGGCGCGCAGCGGACTTTCGCTGAAGCTGGCGGCGCTCATGCTGGCGCTCAGGACGACGGTGGCCAACACCTGGCTGATCCTCGGGCGCACGGTCATCTACCTCGCTTTCAACGGGCTGTTCGTGATCACGCTGGCGTTCGCCAGCCACGCGAGCGCGGGTGGCACGACGATGCTGTCGTACGGATATCTGTTCGCCAGCTACCTGGTGGCTGGCACGGGCATGGCGCTCGGCATGTCGAGCATTCCGGACATGACGCGTGAGGCGCGCTCACAGCGGCTCGCGGTTATCGCCGAGACGGTGCCGCGCGGGTTTCGCTACGCGATGCTGATCGTGGCGCCGGCGCTCGCCGGGTTGATCGTGGCCGGGGCGCCTTTGATCCACGCGGTGCTGCCGAGCAGTCTGTCGGCGGCGGACGTACACACGCTGCGGGTGTTCACGGCGCTGCTCGCGCCGTGGACGATCGCGGCGCTGCTGGTGGCGTTCCTGATGCCGGTGCTGTTCGCGCTCGGACGCGCGGGGCTGCTGAACGCGCTGGCGCTGCCGCTGGTTGTGCTGCATCTCGCGGCGACGGCGCTCGGCAGCGCGCTGTTCGGCGTCGACGGCGCGGTCGGAGCGTTCTTCGTGGCGCCGGGCTGCTTCGCGGCGATCCTGCTGGTGACGGGCGCCGGACGCGAGGGCGCGCCGAGCCTGGTGCGCCAACTGTCCGGTGACACGCTGCGCTTCCTGGTACTGGCGGCGCTGGCGTTCGGCGCGGCCTGGGGCGTCGGCGAGGCGCTGCCCGGAGGGTTGGAGCAGGCAGCGGCGGCCGGGGTGCTCGGGTGCGCGGTGTACGGCGCCGGGCTGTGGATCGTGGCTCGCCGTCAGATCGAAGTGCTGTTGAGCGCGGTCGCGGCCCGTCCGGCTGCGGCGTGAGCGTCCTGCGAACCTCTCCCCTCCCCGGCGCGCGCACATCCCCTCACATGAGCTTCCCGCTGTGAGCACAACTCTGCAACGTCCCGCTGCCGCGTCCCAATCCGCGGTGGCGAGCACCGAGCCCGCTGGCGCGGCTGCGGGCGTACGCGGTCAGCTCGGCGATCGCACTGTGATCGCTGCGCTGACTGCGTGCTTCGTAGCGATCGCGGCGCTGACTTGGCAGAAGTGGGGCATGCCGGAGATCGACGCCGGGGCGGAGCTGACGACGGCCGACCTGATCAAGCACGGCGGGCTGGTGTATCGCGACGTGCGCTACTACTACGGGCCGCTCGGGGTGTACTCGCTGGCACTGAGCTTCAAGCTGTTCGGGACGAGCTTCACGGTGGCGTATGCGTTCGGGTTGGCGCAGGCGGCGGCGATCCTGACGGGGTTCTACGCGCTCGCGCGCCATTGGCTGGCGCCGTTGAGCGCGGGTCTCGCAAGCGCGGTGCTGCTGGCGATCGGGTTCTCGGGGACGGCGTTCAACTTCATCCTGCCGCACACCAACTCGGCGACGTTCGGGGTGTTGGGATTGCTGTTGATGTTGCTCGCGCTGACGCGCGAGCGGGTCGTGCTGGCCGGTGTGGCGGCCGGGCTGGTGGGGCTCACACGGCCTGAGTTCGTGGCGGTCGCGGGCGGCGCGCTCGGCGCGTACGTGCTCGCGCAGTGGCGCATGCAGGGGCGCTCGCAGGCGTTGAGCTCGACTTGGCGCATGGCGCTGCCGGCGCTGGCGATCCCGGTGGCGGTGCTCGGCGGGTTTGCCGCGAGCGTCGGGGCGTCACGGCTGTTCACCGACAACCTCTGGCCGGTGAAGTTCATCCATGTCGGCTTCAAGACGCAGCAGAACTGGATGCCGTTCACGCCGGCGAGCCTCGCCGGCGTGCTCATGCGCGGCGCGCTGTACGCGGGGTTGCTGGCCGCGCTGGTGGTGAGCGTCGAGGGGTTCCGGCGTCGAGCAGGCGCGCGGCGCGTGCTCGCGGCCTGGCCGCTGGCGCTGACGCTGGCGGCGATCGCGCTGGCCGACGGGGCGCTACGCGCGGTCGGCGTGCTGGACGGTCAGCGCCACGCGATCGAGCAGGAAGCACACCACTTGATGCTGGGGATGAGCGCGCTGCCGGCGCTCGGGTTCGCGGCCGGCGCATATGCCGCGCTGCGTCTGTGGCGCCGGCAGGACTCGCCGCTCGGACGCTCGTGGCCCGCGGACGCGGCGCTGACCGTAGCGGCGGCGGCGCTCGGGCTGCGCGCGTACAACGCGTTCACGACCGACGGCTCCTACGCGCCCTACTACGCGGCGCCGTTGGTGCTGCTACTCGGGATCATGCACACGCGCGTGGCCGAACTGCGCCCACAGGCGCGCGTGGCGTCGCTCGGCGCGCTCGGGCTCGTGGCTGCGGGCCTGGCGGCGTACGCGATCGGCGGGCTTTACCGGCACGACACCACGCCGGTGCATACGCCGCGCGGCACGTTCATCACGACCGCCCCGGCGGCGCGTGCGTTCCAGGCGGCGATTGATCGCGTCGAAGCGCTGACGCGCCCAGGCGATCGCATCCTGGCGGCGCCGCTCGACGGCGGGCTGTACTTCATGGCCGATCGCCGCCCGTCGCTGCGCGAGCTGTCGGTGCTGCCAGGGCTGATCCCCGCGGGCGCCGACGAGAGCGCGGCGATCGCGCGGCTGCGCGCGGACCACGTCAGGCTGGCGCTGATCAGCGCACGCGACTTCGCCAGCTGGGGCACGCCGACGTTCGGCGTCAACTACGACCAGGCGCTCGGCGCGTATCTGCGCCAGTCCTCAACCTCAACCGAGACGGTCGGCACGCTGGCCGATCCAGCCGGCGGCACGAACCCGTCGACCGGGTTCACGGTCCTGCGCTTGCGTTAGCCCGGTGCGCCGATCAGCGTGTAGTCGAGCGTGCTGTCGTCCGTTGGATTCACGTACGGCAGCGCTGCGCCGCCGAGGTCGACATCGGTCGGACCGCAGCTGTCGTTCTGCCAGGTGTTGGCGGCCCACACGATGCCGTTCAACGCGGCGCAGTCGTATCCGCTGAAGGGCATGACGCCGTAGTTGCCGGTGACCTGCACGTTCGTGAACGTCGGGTTGGCGCCGTTGTCGTCCATCTGCAGCACGTCGTTGAGGCGGTTGCCCTGCACCGTGACGTTCGCGTCGACGCCCGAGTCGCCGACGGCGACGCCGTTATGGGTGCCGACCGACACGCCGTTCGCGCCTGAGTTGTCGATCGCCGCGGCGAACCAGTTGTTCGTGAGCGTCACGCCGTCGGGGTTGCCGCCGCTGTTGGCCTGCATGAACACGTCGTACACGGAGTTGCCATAGAACTTCGAGTTGCTGACGGTCACGCCGGTGCCAGCGAAGATCGCCAGACCCTCGATGTGACAGCCGACCAGGTCATACGACTGCACGTCGTGGATCACGGTGTGGTCGATCAGGATGTTCGCGGGCGCCGTGCTCGTCGGCTGGCGGATGCTGTTGTTGGTGCCGCCGTAAGGCCCACCGCAGTCGCTCGCCGGACCCCAGCTGCCGCCACTGACCGTGACGTCAGTGGCCGAGTCGATCTCGAAGTTACGGCCTGACAGGTTCTTCAAGGTGACGTCGCTGGGGTCGGGGCGCCCAAGCGTCTGGTCGTAGTTGCCGATCGTCACGTCCGTGACGGTCATGTCGGTGATGCTCAGGTGCGAGGCGAACACGTAGATCGCGTCGCTGACGGTTACGCTCGCGCCGGTCGGTGACGGCGCGAACACCACGTCCGACGCCGAAGTCTTCGAACTGTCCGCGTCGATCGTCTGGCCCGCGTACGTGCCAGCGAGCATGTGCACCGTCTCACCCGCAGCCGCGACGCGGTAGCCGCGGCCCATCGTCAAGCAGGGCTGAGCCTGGGTGCAGGCGTGCGCGTCGTCGCCGGCGGGTGAGATGTACGGGCCCGGAGACGGTGGTGGAGGCGGTGGTGGAGGCGGCGGGTCCGTGGGCGGCACAGGTGGGTCCACCGGCGGCACGGGCGGGATCACGGGCGGCACGGCAGGCGGCGAGGGGGTGCCGACTGGCGGGGAGCTTGAGCCAGCCACCGCAGCGGGCGCTTGGCCCAGGGAGCCAAGGCTGGGCGCCGCGAGCTGCGGCAGCGCGGACTGACTGGAGGGCGAGGTCCCGCTGTGCGGCTTCGCCGCGCCAGCTGTGAGCGCGTACGCGGAGATCGAGCAGCTGCCGCCGTGCGCAGGCGCGGCGCGCGCGCCCCACTTGGCCGGCAGGGCCCCGAGCGCAGCCCGGGGCAGGGTCGCTAGCGCAGCCCGGGGCAGGTTCCCAAGCGCAGCCCGGGGCAGGTTCCCAAGCGCAGCCCGGGCGCTGCTCGCGCGCGGACAGCGGCTATCGGCGCGAGCGCGATACGTGAGCGTGCCGCCCTCACCGAGCACGGCCAGCCAATACGTACTCCCGAGCTTGACCTGCCGGGGCTTCAGCGCAACCGCGTTCCACGCGCCGCGCCGCGGCGCTGAACTTGAGCCGGCTGCGAGCAGCGCACCGGGCGCGCCGTGGCGGTCGCCGTATAGGCCGACCAGCAGCGTTGCGGCGGTGGTGCGCTTGTCGAGGTATACGCGCAGCCCCGCGGCTGCGCCCGTCGCGGAGGCCTTGAAGCTGAAGGCGCGCGCGCTGTGAGCGCTGAGCGAGACGCGCTGGGATCCGACCTTGGCGTCGCCCAGCAGCACGCGGCTGCCGCCGCCCCGAGCCAGCGACGGGGAGGCAAGTACAAGCGCAGGCACAGCTACAAGCGCAAGCGCACCCACCACAACGAGCGAGCGGAGCGCGACCACGACCGCGGCCGGCGGCAGGCAGCATTGCGCGACTCGCTTGATCACGGTAGACGTCCCTCCCTCAGCACGAGCGTTCCGCGGGTCGCGGAACGCTCGTTTTGAGGTACATAATCTACCGGAGAGCTAGCTCCCGTACTCGTATGCGCCGGCGTCCGGCGCAGCGCCGTTCGGGCGCGAGTCTCCTTCGATGTCCGTGGTCGGATAGTCGCTGGGATTGCCGTGATCGATCGCGGCCGCGCCTGGCAGCAGATGGAAGTCCAACCCACCTGGATTGACGAAGCCCGAGGCCGCCACCTGGTCGTGGGTGCCGATCTTCGAACCCGAGTACCAGACGTTGTAGTCGGCGCTGACACCGGCCGGCTTGCCGCCCAGATTGCCGCTGGCGTTCGAGTAGAACACGAGCGACGGACCGATGTTGCCGTCGAACTTGACGTTCGTGTACGTGGCGTCAGGGTCGGCGGTCATCGCCTTGTTGGTCGAGTTGTTGCGGATCGTGACGTTGCTGAAGTGCGAGCCACCCGTCGCGCCCGAGTGCAGCGGGAGCATGATCGAATAGAAGCCCGAGCGACAGCAGTCGAGGCTGTTGTTCTCGATCGTGACGTTCGACGGCGTTCCTGCGGAGCCTCCGGGGAGGAACTGCAGGAAGATGTCGAACACCTCGCAGTCGGTGAACGTGCTGTTGCGGACCGTCAGCCCGTTGGCTGCCCACACCTGCAGGCAGTCGACGTGCGCGCTCGATCCGGCGCTGAGCGTGTAGTCGTGAACCTTGACGCCGTCGATCAGGATGTTCGTCGGCGAGGCCGTCGTCGAGGTGCCGTTGCTGCCGATGATGTTGTTCGTGTCGGCCGCGGGTCCAGCGCTGCCGCCGATGAACGAGATGTTCGTCGGCGCCTTCGTGCCGCTGGAGATCACCTCGAAGTTCTTGTAGGTGTCGTTGCGGGCCGTCACGTTGGCAGCCGTCTCGTCGACCCAGAACGTGGAGGCGAACTTGATGTTGTCCAGCTCGACGTGCTGCGCGGCGACGTGCACCGTGTTCGAGAACGTCGGCGTGGCGCCCGACGCGGCCTTGAACAGCACGTCCGTCGTGGAGCTCTTGCTCACGGCGGGCAGGCTGGTGCCGCTATAGGTGCCACCCGCCAGCTCGACCGTGTCGCCCGGTTGGGCGACCGTGTAGGCACGCGCCAGCGATGCACACGGTGCGGATTGCGTACACGAGCCCGAGTCCGATCCGCTCGGCGCCATGTACAGGTCGGCGCTGCCCGACGGGGGCGGCGTGACCGGCGGAGGCGTTACAGGCGGCGGGGTCACAGGCGGCGGGGTGGATCCCCCCGCCGGCCAGTTGGCGTACGTGCCGGTGAGCGTGTAGTCCTGCGTGCTGTCGTCGGTCGCTCTCACGTACGGCATCGCGCCGCCGCCGAGGTTGACGTCGCTGGAGCCACAGCTGTCGTTCTGCCAGATGTTGCTCGTCCAGACGATCCCTCTCAGGGCGCCGCAGTTGTAGCCGCTGAAGGGCATGATCCCGACGTTGCCCGACACCGTGACGTTCGTGAACGTCGGGTTCGCGCCGTTGTCGTCCATCTGCAGCACGTCGTTCATGTGGTTGTTCTGCACCGTGACGTTGGAGTTGACGCCGGAGTCGCCGACGGCGACGCCATTGTGGCTCCCAACCGCACGGCCGTTGGCGCCCGACGTGTCGACAGCAGCCGCGAACCAGTTGTTCTTCAGCGTCACGTTGTTGGGGTGACCGCCGCTGTTGGCCTGCATGAACACGTCGTACACGGAGTTGCCGTAGAACTTCGAGTTGCTGACGGTCACGCCGGTGCCGGCGAAGATCGCCAGGCCCTCGATGTGACAGCCAACCAGGTCGTAGGACTGCACGCCGTGAATCACCGTGTTGTCGATCAGGATGTTCGCGGGGGCCGTGCTCGTCGGCTGGCGGATGCTGTTGTTGTTACCGCCATAGGGTCCGCCGCAGGCGCTGGCCGGACCCCACGAGCCGCCACTGACTGTGACGTTCGTGGTCGAGTCGATCTCGAAGTTGCGTCCCGTCAGGTTCTGCATCGTGATGTCCGAGGGGTCTGGCCGCCCGGGCGACTGGTCGTAGTTGCCCGTCACCACGTCCTGGACGGTGAAGTCCTTGAACGTCAGGTGCGAGCCGTACACATGGATCGTGCCGACCGTGACGCTGGCCCCGGATGCCGGGGTGAACGTGACGTCGGATGCTGACGTCTTGGAGGAGTCGGCGTTGATCGCTTGCGACGGGTAGTTGCCGGCAAGCATCTGCACGGTCTGACCCGCCGTTGCCACGCGATACGCCTTGTCCATCGTCAGACAGGGCTGCGCTGCGGTGCACGCGGCCGAGTCGCTGCCCGACGGGGCGATCACCGGCCCGCCCGCAGGCGGAGGCGTGGATGCCGCGTCGACGCTGCCGGACGCCGCCGAGGTCGCCGCGGTCGAGCCGCCGGCGTTCGTCGCCGTGACCTTCACACGCAGCGTGTTGCCAACGTCGCCCGAATCCAGCACGTACGTCGTGCCAGTAGCGCCGCTGACGTTCGAGCAGCTGTTGCCCGCAGCGTCACACGACTGCCACTGACGCGCATACGACGTCGGGCTACCCGACCACGAGCCATTGCCCGCAGTCAACGTCTGCCCAGCCGTGGTCGTACCAGAGATCGTCGGCAACGCCGTATTCGCCGGCGCCGCGGGCGGCGGCGGTGGAGGCGTGCCGTCGCTCGGGTCGATCGTGTCGGACGGGTTCGAGGTGGCTCCGTTGGTGCCGCCCGCGTTGCTCGCGTCGACGCGCACACGCACCGTGCCGCCTACGTCGCTGGAGTCCGGCGTGTAGCTCCTCGTCCTGGCGTCGCTCATCGGCAGACAGCTGGTGCCGAGCGCGTCGCAGTCCTGCCATTGGTAGGTGAACGTGGTCGGGTGCCCAGCCCAGTGACCTGGGCTCGCGGTGAGCGGCGCGCCTTCGGTCGCCTGACCGATGATCGCCGGCTTGGAGATGTTCGTCGGCGCTGACGTCGGAGTCGTCGGCGGGGTCACCGGCGGGATCACCGGCGGCGGCGTGGTGCCCGGATCCTTCGGCGGCGTCACCGGCGGGGTGACCACCGGCGGGATCACCACGGGTGGCAGCGGGTCGACCGGCGGCGGGGTGGTGTCCGCGCTCACATATGCGGAGATCGGGCAGTCGGAGTAGACCGCGCCCGTGCTCCATGAGCTCGGCAGCGCGCCGAGACCTGCCTGCAGGCTCGTCTGGCTCGGGCATGGGCCCTGTGCGCGGTCGCGATAGCGCAAGGTTCCGCCCACGCCCAGCACGGCCAGCCAGTAGTGAGTCCCGGTTGTGAGCTGAGCCGGCGAGAGCGCCAGCGTGTTCCAGCCGCTTTCGACGGGCGTGAGCGAGCCCTTGCTCAGCAGCGCGCCCGGATGAGCGTTCACGTCGCTGTAGAGACCGCCGACGACGGTCTTGGCGGTGCTGCGAGCGTCGACGTAGAGATGGATGGCGCCAACGGCGCCAGACTTGCCTGCCTGCAGACGGAACGCCTCAGACTGGCCACCGCTGACGTAGTCCGCCTGCGCTTCGACGGCGCTGTCGCCCATCAAGAGACCGGGCGGTGTGAGCAGCGCTTTGCGCGACTTCAGCTGCTTGGAAGTCGTGTGCTTGTGCGTCTTCTTTGCATGCTTCTTGTGCTTCTTCTGATGATGCGCAGTCTTGTGATGACGGCTCGAGCCCTTGGCGCCGTGTTGCGGCGCGTTGGCGTTGTGAAGGGCGCGAGCGCCTAGTGCAGGCGAAGCTGCACAGAGCATGAGTATCAGTACTACAGCCGCTGGGAAGTAGCGGCGAGTCGGCTTCGTGAGCATGGTGGGCCTCCCGTATGCGGACACGGATGTCCTGCCCACCTCGGTCACCCAAAGCACGAGCTTGAGTGAACATAAGCAGGCTAGAACACGCGTTGAAAGTCGGCACGTGGATGAACTGGCATCCGTGTTCCGCCTGTCGTCGGCTAGTTCGTGGAATACATAATCCCCTACCCGACAGACGCTACCGATATTCGTGGACGTACGCCGAGCGCCCGTCTTGACCCGGCCAGCGCCCACAATCGCTCCTTGCTCCGCATGAGTGCTCGTATTCGACTATCTTCGGGCGCCGTGGCTGACTCTGCCGATGCTCTCCGGGTCGTGCTCGCGGACGACCATCACTTCTTCCGCGAAGGGCTGCGCGGCACACTCGAGCTGGAGGGGATGATCGTCGTTGGGGAGGCCGCCGACGGTGAGGAAGCGGTGGAGCTCGTGCATCAGCTCGCTCCCGATGTGGTGGTGCTCGACCTCAACATGCCGAACACGTCGGGCATCGAGGCTATCCAGCAGATCGCCGGTGCGAACCCGGAGATCCCGGTGGTGGTGCTGACCGTGTCGGTCGACAACGCCGACGTGGTCGACGCCCTGGCTGCCGGCGCTTGCAGCTACCTGCTCAAGGACGCCCAGGTGAGCGAGCTCGCCAGCGGCATCCGCCAGGCAGCCAGCGGCCATGCCGTGCTCTCACGCGAGGTGGCGCAGGCGCTGCTCACACGCGTACGCGCGCAGACCGACGCCGACGAGAGCAACGGCGCCATCGACGGCAACGGCAACCCGATCGCCATGCCGGCGCTCACGGGGCGCGAGATGGAGGTGCTGCGACTGATCGCAGAGGGCGCTGACAACGCGGCGATTGGTCGTGAGCTATCGATCAGCCCCCACACGGTCAAGCAGTATGTGACGAACATCTTCGAGAAGCTGGAAGTCAACAGCCGCGTGCAAGCAGCCGTGTACGCCGTGCGCGCGGGACTTGTCTAAAGGTCAGGCAGAGCCTGACGTTTAGGCTGCTGAAGGCTCAATCGCGCGGATTGCGGCGTCGCGGTCGGCGACGCCGAGCTTCGCCACGCCCGCAGAGATGTGACGGCGGATCGTGATCGGTGATAGCGACAGGGATTCGCCGATCTGGAAAGTGGTCATCCCCGAGCGCAGCAGCTGCAGGATCTCCGACTCTCTGGAGGTCAGCTCCACCCCGCCGACGCGCACCGGGGTGGTGAGCACCGGCGCGGAGACACCGCGGAACTCCTGCAGCACGCGCCCGACGAGCGCGCGTGGGAGCGCGGCTTCGCCCTTGAGCACGCCGCACAGCGCGGCCGGCAGCCGGTCCGGGCTCGTGTCCTTGGGCAGGTAGCCGACGGCGCCGGCGCGCAGCGCGGCGAGCATGTCCTCGTTGCGATTGGAGACCGTCAGCATCACCACGGGCGTGGAAGGCGCGTGCTCGGCGATCGCGGCGGCTGCTTCGATGCCACCGCCGGGCATGTAGATGTCCAGCAGGCACACGTCCGGGCGCTCGCGCAGCACCGCGGCGACTGCCGTCTCGCTGTCAGCGGCTTCCGCGACGACTTCGAAGCCGCCGCGCATCAGCGCCATGCGCACGCCGAGCCGGATTATCGGATGGTCGTCGGCGATCACGATCCGCGGCGTCGCGTTCAGGACGCCGCTCATGGCAGTACCGCCGACACGGTCGTACCCCGGCCGGGTGCGCTCATCACCTGCAGCGAACCACCGAGCGCGGCGGCGCGCTCGTGCATGCTCCGCAGACCGAAGCCAGCCTCACCGTCGAGGCCTTCGTCGACGTCGAAGCCGCGACCTTCGTCGCGGATCGTCAGCCGCCAGTCATCCTCGTACTCGAGGGTCACCTCGATCGCGGTCTTCGAGCGTGCGTGCTTGGTTGCGTTGGTGACCGCTTCGCGGCTGATGTGCAGCAGCGCGTCGCGAGTGAGCTCGTCGGGCTGCTCGTAGGCGCCGACGCTGTCGGCGTTGAAAGTGAGCTTCGCGTTGCGCGCGGCCGCGCGCACGCCCGCTTCGACGGCTTCGACGACCGGCTTGGAGTCCTGACGGGTCAAACCGCTGAGCACGTCGCGCGCGCCGGCGAGCGCGCGCTCGCCCGCCTCGACGACTGTGTCCGCCTGCGAGGCGCTGCCCGGGTTATCGGCGATCACGCGCGCATTCGCCAGCGCGAACGAGAGGTCCTGCATGATCAGGTCGTGGACGTCGGCGGCCATCCGCCGACGCTCGTGAGCGATCCCGCGTGAGATCGCGCGGCGCTCGTCCAGCAACAACTCGACGGCCGCGTAGAACAGCAGCGCCAACAGCGAGCCGATCCGCAGGATGTCGCCGTTGCCGATGCGCGACTCGTACAGCGACGGCGTTGCGCAGTACGCGAGCGACGCGCCGACGGCGAGCGCCGCGGCCAGCAGCGTCAAGCGCTGGGTGAGATCAGGGTTGCGCCCGCCCTGACGCGCGAACCCGAGCGCGGCCGCGCCTGCGATGAGCGCGGTCAGCAGTTGCACGATCACGGCGGCGGCCGGGTTGGCGAGCGACCCGCGCCCCATCGAGGCGGATGCCGCGACGCCGGCGCTGAGCGCGATCGCGAGCGTTGCCAGGCCGGCCACCATGCCCGCGTTCGCCACACCCACGCGGATCGCCTCGGGCCGGTTGCGCAGCACGGGTCGATCACGTAGCTGCGCAGCCCACGCGATCGGCGTCCAGCCCAGCAGGCAGCCGCCGAGCGCCACCCAGGCGGGCGAGGCGCCCAATGGGTGCACGTGATTGGCGAAGAGCACGTACGTGGCCAGGTTCGAAGTCGCGACCGTCGCCAAGCCACAGCCGATCAGCAGGTCGCGTAGACCGGCGTGGCGCCAGAAGCGGCCGAACAGCAGCGCGGCCGCGAGCGCTGCGACCAATGTTGTCGCGGTTTCGACCATGCTCTGCCCAGACGGCGAGCGCACGTCGAGGTGGATGCCGGGCACGAACGCGCTGACCGCGAGCGCGAGCAGCAGCAACGGCGCGAGCAGCCGGCGATCGAACCTGAGTACCGCTCTCGGCAGCCCCCCGGGCAGCGAGATGGGTGGCGGGTGCGAAGCCTGGGCGGATTTGATTCCCCCCACTTCAAAGCCCAATAAACCGAACTTCACCGGCCCGCGCACAGCTCGAACGCTACGCCGGTTGCTTCCCGCGGTACTCATTCCGTGTATGTCTCGCAGTCCTTCGTAGCCGGAACACAAGGCCCAGCCTGACGACGCAGGCTCAGCTTGCGTCTCTGACTCGTCCAACCCCCAGGCCAAATCCCTCTGGCTTGGACTGCTACCTGATCGGCACGAGGGGTCGGATTATAAACCTCCGAACCGCAATTTGCAGAATTTTTCTTTGCTAGTTTCAGAGGTCACAAGCACATTCGAGAATTGCCCGAGTCTGGATCACCCAGCTCGAGAAACTCTCGCCTGTTCGAGCGACCGGAGTGTTATTTCTTCGAGGACGTCGCCTTGGCGGCGTCGTCGGACTTCGAGGAGCTGCCGTTCGCGCTCTTCCCAGAGCCACCGTCCGAGCTGGAGGAAGAGGAAGAAGAGGACGAGGAAGAGGACGAGGACTCCGACGTGGCGGTGGAGACGTCCTTCGAGGATCCATCCTTGGGGCTCGCGCCGTTGGCGGAGTCGCCGGACTTGGACGAGCTCTCAGACGACGATGCCTCCGCGCTGGCGGCCGTCTCGCGCTGGCGATTGCGCGTGCCGTAATCGGTGTTGTAGAAGCCCTTGCCCTTGAAGTGCACCGCGGGTGCGTGCAGCACGCGCTGCACCGCCTTTCCCGTCTCGGGGTCGTGGGTCAAGGCGTCGTCGCTGAAGGACTGCATGATCTCGAAGGTGGAGCCGTCTTGGCGCCGGTATTCGTAGATGGGCATGAGAAACAGGTTATATGAGTGCTTGACCGAGCCCTGTGCAGCGGCTGGCAGCTCCGCTACGCTCGCGGTTGCGATGCGCATCTTCCTGACCGGGGCGAGCGGGTTCATCGGCGCGGTGACGTGCGCGCGGCTGCGCGAGCGTGGGCACGAGCTCAGTGCGCTGGTGCGTCGCCCTGGGTCAGAGCCCGCGGGAGTCCTGGCCCTGCAGGGAGATCTCAGCGATGGCGGCGCGCTCACACAGGCGCTCGCACAGGCGCGGCCCGAGTGCGTCATCCACCTCGCGGCTGAGATCGCATCCCAGCGCAGCGCGAGCAAGGTTCACGCGGTCAACGTGCAGGGCACCGAGCGGCTGATCGCCGCTTGCAAGAGCCTGGGCGCGCTCGACCCAGGTGTCGCGCTGCCACGGCTGGTGTTTTCCTCCACGGTCGTCACGGGCGACGCGCATGGTGCGCTGCTGGAGGAGACCACGCCGCTGCCCGTCGAGACTCCGTACGGGCGCTCCAAGCAGGAGGGCGAGCGGCTGGTGCTCGAGTCGGGGTTGCACGCGGTGGTGGTGCGACCGTCGCACGTGTACGGCGCCGGCGGCTGGTACGCCGATGAGATCGTCGCGCGCTTGCGCCAGGCTGGGCGCTTCGCGGTGGTCGGTCGCGGCGAGAACCTCTGGGACGTGGTGCGCGTCGAAGATGTCGCCGACGCGCTCGTGCTCGCGGCCGAGCAGGCCGCGCCGGGGTCGATCTACCACGTGGTCGACGACGAGCCGATCAGCTGTTACGACTTCATGGCGCTCACTGCCGCAGCGCTCGGCGTGGGACCGCCGCGACGCATCCCAGCGGCGCTCGCGCGTTTGCTGGCGGGACGATCCGCGGTGGCGGCGAGCGTGCGCTCGGCGCGCTCCAGCAACGCCAAGCTCAAGCGCGAGCTCGGCTGGCAGCCGCGCTTTCCGAACGCGCGCGTGGGTGTGCCGGATGCGGTCGCGCTGCTCGACGCAGCGTAGGCCTTATCGCATGCGATCCGCATGCTGGTATAGTTGAGCGCATGTCGATGGTGCAAATCCGAAACGTGCCGCCTGAGCTTCACCGGGCGCTCAAGGCGCGTGCCGCACAGGCAGGTCTGAGTCTGTCCGATTACCTGCTCGAGGAGCTTCCGCCGCTTGCGCTGCGACCCACCATGCGCGAATGGGCACGCGAGGCGGACGCTCTCCCACCCGTGCGCGTGGCGGAGCGTCCGAGCACGATCCTGCGGGCCGAACGCAAACGGTGATCGTCCTCGACGCGAGCGTCGCCGTCGAGATCCTGCTGGGATCGGATACCGGGCGCATCGCGCTGCAGCACGTTCAGCAGCAGCCAGAAGTGCACGTGCCCGAGCATTTCCACATCGAGGTGCTCTCCGTTCTTCGCCGCTACTCCCTGACCGGCGAGCTGCAAGAGCCGCGCACGAGTCACGCGCTCACGCTGCTCAGCGATCTGCGAGCCATCCGCTACTCCAACCTGCTGTTCGCCAGGGCGATCTGGGAGCTGCGCACGCAGCTCACCGCATACGACGCCGCGTATCTGGCGTTGGCACGCCACCTGGGCGGGAGCATCCTCACACTAGACCGTGGGCTCGCAAACCTCGCGCGCGTAGAAGGCCGGCTGATCGACCTGCGGAGCACCTGAGCCCCCAACCCGCGGGCGGGAGTGCCAGACCCGACCCGACCCGACCCGATCCGACCAGACCGACGGGGATGGACGCGCGGTGGCGCTGCTCAGTCGGCGAGCAGCGCGCGCGCGCATGTGATGCCTGCGGCGATCGTCGCGCTGAAGTCGCGCTCGGGCTCGGACAGCATGCGCAGCGCGAACCCGTCGCCGAGTGAGAACAGGATCTCGGCGATCGCTTCGGGCGGCGCGTGCAGCTGCAGCACGCCGTCCTCCTGGGCAGCGGCGAGCAGCCCGGCGACCTGGTCGCGCGTGCGGCGCGTCAGCTCGGCGTACTCGACAGCGATGTCAGCGTTGCGGCGCGAGAGCGTGAACAGCTCGAACATGAGCGTCACGAAATCCGGGTCCTCGCGCAGCGTTTTCTGCAGGTTCTGCGCCAGCAGGCTGATGAAGTCGTCCGCGGTTTGGGCGCCGGCGAGCTGCTGCTCGAGCAGCTCCATGCGCAGCTCGCAGTCGCGGCGCACGGCTTCCAGCAGCAGCTGCTCCTTGGTGCCGAAGTAGTAGTGCAGCAGCCCGCGCGACACTCCGGCTTCGCGCGAGACGTGGTCGAACGTCGAGCCGGCGGTGCCGCGCTTGGCGACGCTGCGGCGCATCGCTTCGATGATGCGCTGCGCCTTCTCGCCGACGAGCGCGCGGCGCGCGGTGGCAGCGGTGGGCTGAGCGCCCGCCGTGCTGGCGCCGGTTACGACTTCACCGGGCACGGCCACTGCGCCGGACGCGGCGCCCACTACGGGCGGCGCGTCCTGCAGGGCGGTGGCGCTTTCCACTGCTGCTGACATAGCGGGCGGTAGCTGGACCGGGGTTAGGAGGACGAGGCGCCCACGGGAGCTGCGGGCGCGGGTTGAGCGGGCATCGTGGTCGAGCTGTAGTCGAACTCCTCTTCGGAGCCGAACAGCAGATCGAGCACTTTCGAGCGCAGGCCCTCGCTCAGCGCGAGCGCGAGCACGGCGCCGACGCCGAGCAGCAGCAGCGAGCGGCCGAGGCCGCCGCCGCGCCGGCTGCGCTTGGGGCTCTCCTTGAGCGCGCTCGACGCGTCGCGCAGGGCGTGCGCTGCGTCGGCGAGCTCGCGATGCAGCTTCTTGTCCTCGAGCAGCGCTTTGCCGGCCGGCTTGCCGTTGCTGACGCGGTCGTATGCGGAGCGCGCCGCGTCGTACGCCGCGACCAGGTTCGTGCGCAGATCCTGATCCTCGATCAGACGCTGCAGGTATTGGTTCTGGCTCGCTGCTTGCGCTGCCTGTGAAGCCTTGCCGATGTTGTGTTTCGCCGCCATGGAAGCCACCGCCTCTGAGAACGCTTGCTGGTCGTGTCCAATATACCCCGCGAGGATCGTGCTAACCGCATAGTCGGGTGGGCATGCCACGCTACTGCGATGCCTTCGTTCCAAGCGACCGCGACGGTGCTCGGCGTGGTGCTGATCGCTGGCGCGCTCGCGTCGGGGGTGGCGCGGCGGTCGTTCCTGTCGATGACCGCGCTGTTCGTGCTGGCCGGGTTCGCGCTTGGCGACGGCGGGTTCGGGTGGCTCAGCTTCCAAGCGCGCTCCGGGTTCGTCGAGGATCTCGCGTTCGCAGCGCTGATCGTGATCCTGTTCCGCGACGGGTTGGAGGTCGAGGAGGAGATGCTGCAGCGCGAGTGGCGATTGCCGCTGCGCAAGCTGGTGCTGGCGATGCCGATCACCGCGGCGTTGATCGCCGCGATCACGCATCTGCTGATCGGGTTGTCCTGGACGGAGTCGTTCCTGCTCGGCGCGCTGCTGTCGCCGACCGACCCGGTGTTGACGTCGAGCATCGTCACCAACTCGCGCGTGCCGCGCGTGGTGCGCCACTCGCTGAACCTCGAGTCGGGGCTCAACGACGGCCTGGCGCTGCCGGCGGTGCTGGCGTTCGCTGCGGCGCTCAACACGGGTGCCGGCTCTGAGCACTTCGTGTGGGAGAGCTTCGTCGTGCAGGACATCGGTCTGGGGTTCCTCTACGGGTTCGCGTGCGGGTGGGTCGCGTCGCTGCTGATGCCGCGCGAGAGCGCGCGCCATCTCGAGCATTCGATCCCGTCCCACCAGAAGTCGCTGTACGCGCTCGGCACGGCGTTCGCGACGTACGGCATCACGGTGCTGGCGCCGCGCGGCAACGGGTTCATCGCGGTGTTTGTCGCGGCGATCGTGCTCGGCGTGCGCCGGCCGGATCTACGCCGGCACTTCGAGCAGCGCGCGGATGAGATCGTCGAGATCGTGAAGGTCGGGGTGTTCCTGGTGTTCGGGTCGCTGCTGACGCTCGACGCGCTCACGCAGGACGGCTGGGCTGCGGTCGGGCTGGTGGCCGCTACTTTCCTGATCGCTCGCCCGCTGGCCGTGTGGATCGCGCTGACGGGCACCGACACCGATCCACAGACGCGCTTGTTCATGGGCTGGTTCGGCCCCAAGGGCGTCGCCACCATGACGTTCTCGCTACTGGTGCTCGATCAGCACATCCCGGGCGGCGCGCGCATCTTCGACCTCGCCGCGCTGGTGGTGTTCTGCTCGATCATCGTCCACGGGCTGACCGACACGCCTGGGGCCGCCTGGATAGCTCGGCACGCCGAGCGGAGATCCGGCGCCTGAAGGGACGACGAGTCGGGCGCGGATCGGTGTCACAAGCGGCGCGACGCGGCGCCCGCCCGCCGCAGCCGACGCCTTCTAAGCGGTAGCAGCTCACGCGTGCAGCGCCGCCTGCTCCTGCGCGGACGGGAAGGCCCATGCGGCGCGTGAGCGGCGTTCCTGGCGAAACACGAAGCGCAGCTGCGGCGGCGGCTTCAGCTGGGCCTCGTTGGGACGGAACGTGGAGCAGGGCTCAGAGTCGTCTAACGCGCACAGCAGATTGCAGCGGAAATAGCATTCGTCGCAGGTCACCTTGCGCGCTGGTCGCTGTCTCTGCACTTGCACTGACTCCCCTTCTCTGGCTGCGCTCCGCCGCCCGGCGCGGCTCGCCGTTCGGTGTGGACTGGGCGGCACCGATCAAAGCAGCACGCCGGGAACCGCTCAAGGGGCCATCCCGCAAATCGCAGAGAAAAAGGTCACAGCTCGAACACATGTGCAGCGCGGTCGGCGACGTGCCGCGCGATCGCCAGCGACGAGGTGGCGGCGGGCGATGGCGCGTTGCGCACGTGCAGCGCACGCTCGGTGGCTGAGAACACGAAGTCGTCGACCAAGCGCCCGTCGCGCCCGAGCGCTTGCGCGCGCACGCCGGCGAACGCCGGCTCGACGTCGCCGACCTGCAGCTCCGGCACGTAGCGCGCCGCGGCGCGCACGAACGCGGAGCGCTGCAGCGCATGGCGCAGCTCGGTCGCGCCGGTGCGCCACCAGCGCCTGAACATGCGCCACGACCCCGGCCAGCGCAGCGTGTCGAGCAGGTCGTCGCGGCGCACGAGGCCCAGGCGGTATGCGTCGCGCGCACCGGCGAGCAGCGCGGTCGGCCCGATCAGCACGTCGCCGTCGATGTGCTTGGTGAGATGCACTCCGAGGAACGGCAGCGCCGGGTCGGGAACCGGGTAGATCAGCGAGCGCACGAGCTGCGTGCGCTCCGGCTTCAGCCGCAGGTACGCGCCCCTGAAGGGCACGATCCTGGGGTCGCGGTCGGCGCCGGCTGCGACCGCGAGGCGGTCAGCCCAGGCGCCGGCGCAGAAGATCGCGTTGGTGGCGTCGGTGGCGCCTTGGGAGTGCTCCAGGCGAATCGTGCGTGCGCCGGCGCGCACGCCGCGCACCTCGCAACTGCTCGTCACCTGGCCGTCGGCGGCGAGCACGTCCTGCGCATACGCGCGCGCCACCGCTTTGAAGTCGACGATCCCGGTCGTCGGCGAGTGCAGTCCGGCGAGCCCGCGCGCGTGTGGCTCGAGCTCGCGAATCTGCTCGGCACCGATCCGCCGCAGACCCGGCACGCCGTTCTGGCGGCCGCGGTGCTCGAGCTCGTCCAGCCGTGCGAGCTCGGACGCATCCGTCGCCACGATCACCTTGCCACAGGCTTCGTGGCGAATCTCACGTTCCGCACAGTACGCGTACAGCTCACGGGCGCCCTGCACGCACAGCCGCGCTTTCAGTGAGCCGGGCGCGTAGTAGATCCCGGCGTGGATCACACCCGAGTTGTGCCCGGTCTGATGGACGCCGACTTCCGCTTCGCGCTCGAGCACGCTCACCGCCAGCGCAGGGTGGCGGCGGCCCAGCTCACGCGCGACCGCGAGCCCAAGGATCCCGCCGCCGACGATCGCCAGGTCGCAGCGCGCCGGCGCAGCGGCGAATCCGCCCCGGGAATCGACAGGGACGGGGACAGCCGGGTCAGCAGCAGATGCGGACATGGCAGTCACTGTATTCGCGCGCTGCGACGGCCCTGTCGGCACGCGTCGCGTCATCATCCAGGTGTATGCGCATTCTCGTAACGGGCGCCAGCGGGTTCGTCGGCTCCACCCTCGTGCCGCGACTACTCGCCGATGGACATGTGCTGCGCGCGCTCGCACGCGATCCCGCACGCGCGCGCGCAGCCCTATCGAAAATGACAACGCACTCCGCGTCCACCCCCGTCTCGAGCTACCCCGCGCGCCGCTCCCTCTCGGTCCCCCGCAGCTCCCCCTCAGCCTCCACCCCGCCCCGCTCCACCTCCCCCACGGCGACTGGTTACGCGGACGAATCCGAGGTCGAAGTGGTTAAAGGGGATGTGCTCACCGGCGCGGGCCTGACACGTGCGTTGGCGGATGTCGAGGTGGCGTACTACCTGGTCCACTCGATGGAGGGCACGCCCGACGGCGCGGCGTTGTTCGCCGAGCGTGAGCGGCTGGCGGCAGAGACCTTTGCCGCGGCCGCGGTAGAGGCCGGAGTGAGGCGCATCGTGTACCTCGGTGGCCTGGTGCCGCGCGAGCGCGCGGCGTCACCCCACCTGGCCAGCCGCGCGGCGGTGCAGGAGATCCTGATGGGAGCGGTCCCAGATTCCGTGTCCTTGCGAGCGTCGATCGTGATCGGCGCACGTTCGCGGTCGTTTCGCTTCATGGTGCGCTTGCTGGAGCGCATGCCGGTGCTGGCGCTGCCCGATTGGCACAGGTTCAGGACCCAGCCGATCGATGCGCGCGATGTCACCGAGATGCTGGTGGGAGCGGCCACTGTGTCGGCCGTTGGTGGACGCTCGTTGGATGTCGGAGGCCCGGACGTGCTCTCCTATGGAGAGATGATCGAGCGCATCGCCGAGCTGATGCTCGTGCGCCGCCCCGCGCTCAGGCTCAAACTCACTCTGACTCCGCTGACGGCGCGGGTGGCAGCAGCGATCACAGCCGAGGATGCCGAGCTGATCCTGCCACTGATGCAGAGCCTGGCGTGCGATCTGATTCCGGCGGACGATCATGCGGATCAGCTGCTGGGGGTGGATCTACACTCTTTTGACTCTGCGGTCGAGCGCGCGCTGCGCGAGTGGGAGAGCGTTGAGCCTCTGAGCGCGCGGTGATGGTCTCAGGCCGGATACGGTTCCCGTCCGATGAGCACGGTTTCCGCATCGATTCAGATCGCAGCATCGCCCGAGCAGGTATGGGAGGTCGTGATGGATCCCCAACGCCTGGGCGACTGGGTGACCATTCACCGCCGGCTCACGCACGCCGATGGCGGGTCACCGCACGTGGGATATCAGATGGACCAGCAGATCCACCTGCGCGGAGTCAGCTTGGACGTTCACTGGAAGCTGATCGAGTGCAGTGCATCCGAATTGGCGGTATGGGAGGGCCGGGGGCCGGCTCGCTCACGCGCGCAGACTGAATACCGGCTGCGCCCAAACGCACACGGCGGCACGAGCTTTGACTATCGCAACGAGTTCCGCGCGCCGCTCGGGCCCGTCGGCGCGCTCGCGAGCCGGGCGCTCGTCGGTGGAATCCCCGAGCGAGAGGCGAAGCGGACGCTCGAGCGCCTGCGCGACTTGCTCGAGAGTGAGTGATCCCGCCCCCCAGACGTCGACTCGAGGTTTATGACGTCCGCGAGCGCCCTGGCACGTATGACGCCGATGGCAACGTGACAACCAGCTGCGGAGAATGACAATTCTCGTGCAACCATCTAGTTGGAAACGTGTACTGGTGTAGTGTAAAGCGTAGAACGATGTGATGTAAATCACATTCACTCCACTGAAGAGGAATTGAAAGTGACCGATTTTCTTGATGAGAAGCGCCGCGAGATCACTGACCGGCTGAATGAGCTCAAGCCGTTGATCGATGAGTACCAGCGCCTGGAGGCCGCGGCGGCCGCGCTGGACGGCGTGGGTGGATCAAGCTCCACGGCCACTTCGGCCCGGGCCGGTGTCAAGCGTCGTGGACCCGGCCGCCCGCGCGGCTCGGGCACTGCCAAGCCGGTAGCTGCGTCAGCGGGACGCAAGGCAGCCGCGACGCCGGCGCGGCGCGCCGGACGCCGCAAGGGCAGTGGCACGCGTGCCGCACAGGCGCTGTCGCTAGTGCAGGGACAGCCGGGTATCACGATTCCCGAGCTGGCAGCGAAGATGAACATCAAGCAGAACTACCTGTACCGCGTGCTTCCCGGACTCGAGCAGGAAGGCAAAGTCGGCAAGCAGGGTCGCGGCTGGCACGCGAAGGCTTCCTGAGCATTCGCACCTGAGCATTCAGCTGTAAAAAAGGGGCTCACGGCCGCTGCGGCCGTGAGCCCCTTTTTCTTGCTTGCAGTCAACCTTGGCTGGATCAGGTCAACCTGCCTGGATCAGCCAGAGCTGCTGATCAAGCTGGCTAGATCAGCCCCAGCTCCTGCACGGCCTGGCGCTCCTCGCTCAGCTCGTTCACGCTTGCGTCGATCCTCGAACGTGAGAACGCGTCCAGGTCGAGGCCTTGCACGATCGACCACGCGCCGTCTGCACAGGTACACGGGTGTCCGACGATCAGTCCCTCCGGAATGCCGTAGGAGCCATCGGAGGGCACGCCCATCGATACCCAGTCGCCAGCGGCGGTGCCGTTCACCCAGTCATACACGTGCTCGAGCGCCGCATTGGCGGCCGATGCGGCACTGGAGGCGCCGCGCGCTTCGATGATCGCGGCGCCGCGCTTCTGCACGGTGGGGATGAAGGTGTCTTCCACCCATGCCTGATCGTTGACGACTTCGGCGGCGTTCTGACCGTTTACCTTCGCGTGCAGCAGATCCGGGTACTGCGTGGCCGAGTGGTTGCCCCACACACTGACGTTTGTCACATCGGCAACTTGCACTCCCGCTTTCGCGGCGATCTGCGCGGTGGCACGGTTGTGGTCCAAACGCATCATCGCGGTGAAACGCTCGCGCGGGATGTCGGGCGCGTGGCTCATCGCGATCAGGCAGTTGGTGTTGGCGGGGTTGCCGACCACGAGGATCTTCACATCGTCGGATGCGTGTGCGTTAAGCGCTTCGCCCTGCGGCTTGAAGATGCCGCCGTTGGCTTCGAGCAGGTCGCCGCGCTCCATGCCCTTCGAGCGCGGGCGCGCGCCGACCAGCAGGGCGACGCCGACGCCGTCGAATGCGACGTTCGGGTTGTCGCTGATCTCGATGCCGGCGAGCAGCGGGAAAGCGCAGTCGTCGAGCTCCATCGCGGTGCCCTCGGCGGCTTTCACGGCCTGGGGGATCTCCAGCAGGCGCAGCTCCACGGGCGTGTCGGGGCCGAGCAGGTGGCCACTGGCGATGCGGAACAGCAGGCTGTAGCCGATCTGACCGGCAGCGCCGGTGACGGCTACTCGTACGGGGGTGTTGCTCATCAGGCGTTCATCTCCTCGATTACGGCGTCGGCGAACTCGGATGTGCCGACTGCGGTTGGGTCATCACGTGTGGGCTTGAGGTCGTAGGTGACCTTCTCACCCCTGCGGATCACAGCGGCCAGGGCGTGTTCCATGCGCCGCGCGGCGTCGGTTTCCTCAAGGTGGTCGAGCATGTACACGCCGGAGAGCATCAACGCGGTCGGGTTGACCTTGTTCAGGCCTTTGTACTTCGGGGCCGACCCGTGGGTGGCTTCGAAGACCGCGGCGTGCGTGCCGATGTTGGCGCCGCCGGCGAACCCAAGGCCGCCGATCATGCCGGCGCCGAGGTCGCTGACGATGTCGCCGTAGAGGTTCGGCAGCACGATCACGTCGTACTCCTCCGGGCGCGAGACCAGCTGGTTGCAGAGGTTGTCGATGATGCGATCCTCGAACTCGATCTCCGGGTAGTCCAGGGCGACTTTGCGCGCCACTTCGAGGAACAGGCCGTCGGAGAACTTCATGATGTTGGCCTTGTGCGCGGCGGTTACCCGCTTACGGGCGTGCTCCTTGGCGTAGTCGAAGGCCGCACGCACGATCCGCTCGGAGCCGAACACCGAGATCGGCTTGATCGAGATGCCGGCGTCGTCACGTACGACCGAGCCGAGCCCGGCCAGGCATTCGCGCAGCGTGGCGTTCTCAGGCGTGCCCTTTTCGAACTCGATGCCGGCGTACAGATCCTCGGTGTTCTCGCGCACGATCACGATGTCGGTTTCGGGAAAGCGGGTGCGCACACCCTCATAGGCTTTGCACGGGCGCACGCAGGCGTACAGGTCGAGCTCCTTACGCAGCAGCACGTTGACGGAGCGGAAGCCCGAGCCGACTGGCGTGGTGGTCGGTCCCTTGATGCCGACTTTCGTGCGCTTGATCGACTCGAGCGTGGCGTCGGGGAAGGGGTTGCCGTGCGCTTCGTACTCGTCGATGCCGGCCTGCTGGACGTCCCACTGGAACGCGACGCCGGTAGCTTCGAGTACGCGGCGGGTTGCTTCTGCAAGCTCGGGTCCGGTGCCGTCACCGGGTATGAAAGTCACCTCATGGGCCATGCGGTGGGGTCCTTTCGGTAGGGGGCTGCGGAGGGACGCGGAGCGCGCTGCGCACGCCGCGGAGCAGATTGGGGAGGGGCTTGCCACTGAGCGGCAGCCGGCTGCGATGCTATCGCTGCGCCGTTTGTAGGCGCGTGACCGAACTGCGTTTAGACTTCGGCGCATGGCTAGCACTTCTCCACACACGCGCGAGACGGCTGCTTGGCAGACGCACTCGGTGTTCAACCAGGCGCCGCCGCTGGAGGGGGTCGATTTCTTCTCCAGCAACCAGCCGTTGATGGAGGCGGTGCAGCGCGAGGGCGCCGGCTGGGTGCGCGAGCGCGGCGCCGCGCTGGGCAAGTTGATCGGCGGCGAGCCGTTGCGCTGGGGTTTTCAGGCCAACGAGAACAAGCCTGTGCTGCGTACGCACGATCGTTACGGCAATCGCATCGACGAAGTCGAGTTCCACCCCGCGTGGCATCAGCTGATGCGGCTGGGGGTCGAGCACGAGTTGCATTCGCTGCCGTGGACCAGCGACGAGCCGTTCGCGCATACGGCGCGTGCGGCGCTGTACATGACGGCGATGCAGGCCGAAGCGGGGTTCGCGTGTCCGATCACGATGACGTTCGCGGTGGTGCCGGCGCTGCGCGCCCAGCCCGAGTTGGCGGCCGAGTGGGAGCCGCTCGTGACTGCAACGAGCTATGACGGGCGGCTCGTGCCGGCGCGCGAGAAGGGCAGCGCGATCGCCGGGATGGCGATGACGGAGAAGCAGGGTGGGTCTGATGTGCGCGCCAACACGACCACCGCGCGTGCGCTGAACGGCGGCGGAGCGGGAGCGGAGTATGAGATCAACGGGCACAAGTGGTTCTGCTCGGCGCCGATGAGCGATTTGTTCCTGGTGCTCGCGCAGACCGACGAGGGGTTGTCGTGCTTCCTGCTGCCGCGGATCTTGCCCGACGGCAGGCGCAACGCGTTTCACATCCAGCGACTGAAGGACAAGCTGGGCAACCACTCCAACGCGTCCAGCGAAGTCGAGTTCCACGGCGCGTGGGCGCGGATGGTGGGCGAGCCTGGGCGCGGCGTGCCGACGATCATCGAGATGGTCGGGCACACGCGCCTGGATTGTGTGATCGGCGGCGCTGCGGGGATGCGCGCCGGGGTGATGCAGGCTGCTCACCACGCGGCGCACCGTTCGACGTTCGGCAAGACGCTGATCGACCAGCCGCTGATGCGCAACGTGCTCGCCGACCTGGCGCTGGAGGCCGAGGCGGCGACGGCGCTGGCGATGCGGCTGGCGCGCGGGTACGACGAGGCGCATGCGGATGCTCAGGCGGGCGATGAGAACAGCGAGGCGCAGCTGTTCAAGCGGCTGGCGACGGCGGTGGGCAAGTACTGGGTGTGCAAGCGCGCGCCGAACCACGCGTTCGAGTCGCTCGAGTGTCTCGGCGGCAACGGGTACGTCGAGGAGTCGGGGATGCCGCGCCTGTACCGCGAGGCGCCGCTGGCGTCGATCTGGGAAGGGTCGGGCAACGTGATGAGTCTCGACGTGCTGCGCGCGCTCTCACGCAGCCCGCAGTCGCTTGAGATCTTCCTGCACGAGGTGCAGCAGGCGAGCGGGGC
The DNA here is from genome assembly GCA_035474295.1 of Solirubrobacteraceae bacterium. Taxonomy (GTDB): domain Bacteria; phylum Actinomycetota; class Thermoleophilia; order Solirubrobacterales; family Solirubrobacteraceae; genus Palsa-744. Next base: position 8,519 of record DATINL010000011.1, on the reverse strand, counting down.
GAACGCGCACCTCGATACGCGCGTGCAGGAGCTCAAGCAGCAGTTCAGCGACCCGGCGACGCTCGAAGCGCGTGCGCGGCGCGTGGTTGAGAGCATGGCGCTGTGCTTGCAGGGGTCGCTGCTCGTGCGCCACGCGCCGGCAGCCGTGTCAGACGCGTTCTGCGCGTCGCGTGTCGGGCGCGACGGGGGATTGGAGTACGGCACCCTTCCAGCGGGGACCGACTTCGACGCGATCATCGCGCGCGCTCGGGTTTAGCTCAGAGCTGGGCTTCCTCGTCGATCGTTTGGCCCAACTCTCGATTCAGCACATCGGTGAGTGCGGGATCGGCTTGCCCCCTGGCCAGCCGCTCACCGAGCCAGCTGCCCGGGAGCCAGCGCGTGCGTTGAGCACTCGGGACTACGTCCACAACCGGCGTACCGCGATTCAGCAGCGCGACTCGTTGTCCGGCCTGAACAGCGGCAATGACCTGTCGTGTGCGATTGCGTAGACCACGGACGCTGATATCCATGTACGACAGTGTGGCACTGTCCCCGTGGGTCCACGAGCCGCCCGCTGCGGCTCTACCATGCAAACCATGGGTCCGCGAGGGAACTTCCAACTGGCTCGCGTGTTCGGGATCCGCATCGGTGTCGGGTTCAGCTGGTTCGTGGTGCTGTTCCTGTTCATATTCACGGCGACGCCGTACTTCCACAACGTGCTCGGCGGGTCCGATACGACTGCGTACCTCGTGGCGGTGGCATCGGTGCTGTCGTTCTTCGCGTCGCTGATCCTGCACGAGCTCGGGCATGCGCTCGTGGCGCGGCGCAACGGACTGACGGTGGCGGGGATCGATCTGTGGGCGCTCGGCGGGTTGACGCGCACGAGCGGCGTGATGCGAGGTCCCGGGCCGGAGTTCCGGGTGGCTGCGGCCGGGCCGGCGGTGTCGCTCGGGGTGATCGTGGTGTGTGTGCTGATCGGCGGGTTGCTGGCCGACAGCAGGCATTTCTTCGACGTGGCGGTGGGCAGCGAGGGCGTGCGTGCGACGCCCGCGCTCGTGTGGCTGAGTTGGCTGGCGACGATCAACGTGTTCGTGCTCGGGTTCAACCTCGTGCCCGCGCTGCCGCTCGACGGCGGCCAGATCGCGCACGCGCTGGTGTGGTGGCGCACGGGTGATCGCGCACGGGCGACGCGCCTGACGGGGCGCCTCGGCCAGGCGTTCGCGCTGCTGCTCGGGTTGGCGGGGCTGATGCTGCTTGCGCAGGGCGATTCGTACGGCGTGTGGGTGATCCTGGCGGCGGTGTTCGTGTACCAGGGCGCCAAGCAGGCGATCGTGCAGGGCGTGGTGAGCGAGCGCATCACGGGTGTGACGGTGGCGGACATCATGGATCGCGAGCCGGTGACGATTCCGGCCGAGCTGACGCTGCTCGACGCGCAGGAGCAGTTCTTCCTGCGCTATGGCTGGCCGTGGTTCGCGGTGGTCGACCCGGCGCGGCGCTTCCTCGGGGTGGTGCGCCAGGAGCGGGTGGATGCGGAGATCGCTTCAGGTCGCCCGGCGCTGGTTGTGGCGGATGCGCTCGAGGATGATCTGCCGATCCAGATCGATGAGGATCAGACGCTGGAGTCGCTGCTGCGCTCGGAGGGGTTGACACGGCTGGGGGCGATGGTGGCGGTTGATCGTGACGGGGTGCTGCAGGGTGTGATCACGGTCGCACAGGTGCGCCGCGCGCTGCAGCCGCTCGTCGGGGTTTAGCCGCGCGCGTACTCGTCGGATGAGCGGCTCCTCACAGCAGCGGCGGCAGCAGCAGTGTTCGCACGCGTTCGGGCTGAATCTGCGCTTCTCGACGCTGCCGCCCGGTGCTTGGGAGCAGCGATCTTCGGTCGGTCCAGATGTGAGTGTCGAGCTGGTTGCAGCCGCAACGCTCGCGGAGGCGTGGTCGGGGCGCGCGGGTGCCGGCTGGGAGGCGACGATCGACGGTGAGGCGTTCGTCGTCGAGGTCGGGCAGGCGGGCGATCACCTGTTTGCGCACGGTGATCGAGCGCAGCATCACCTGTCGGCTGACGGCGGGGTGTTGCGGTGCGTGGCGGATCCGCACGAGCCGGTGCGCTGGTGGCGGGTGGTGCTCGATTCGGTGCTGTTCACGGTGGCGTTGAGCGCGGGGTACGAGGCGCTGCATGCGGGGGCTGTGACGACGCCGGGCGGAGCGCTGGCGATCACGGCGGGGGCGGGCGGGGGCAAGAGCACGCTGCTGGCTGAGCTGCTCGGACGCGGGCTGGGGCTGCTGTCCGACGACGTGGTGGTGTTGCAGGCGCGGGGTGAGGAGCGGCCGCTGGCGCACCCGGGGGCGCCGCTGATGACGGTGCCGAGCGCGCTCGCACCGGCCGTTGGGCGCGTGATCGCGGCGGTCGGCGATGAAGCTTGGGTAGGCGTGCCGGTAAACGCGGACGCGCTGGAGCTGGGGGCGATCGTGGTGCTCGATCGGCGCGCGGGGCTCAGTACCGGGTTGCACAGGATCGACGCGCCGCTGGCGACGCTGATGGGGGCGCTGCTGCAGTTCCCGAAGCTGGCTGCGCGTGAGCGGGCGCGGTTCGAGCTGGCGGCGGCGATCGCGGGCAGTACGCCGGTGTGGCGGCTGACGGCCGCGCCGACGGTCGACCCGGGAGCGCTCGCGGATGTGCTGCTGGCCGATGGCGCTAGTCTCACAGGCCAGCTCTGAGCGCTCGCACACCGGCTCTGAGCGGCTAGTCTCACACGCCAGATCGTGAGCGTGTTTCCCGAATGCCCGAAGGTCTGAGCGTGTTTCTCCGATGAACTCCGCATCCACGCGTGTGCCAGCTTCCAGTGAGCAACCCAGCGACACGTCGCTCGGGGGGTCGGTGATCGAGGTGCGTGACCTCTACCACCGTTGGAAGGGGCCGAAGCCGCCGGTGCTGGATGGAGTCGATCTGACGCTGCGCGCGGGTGAGATCGCATGGATCGGCGGGCGCAACGGGGTCGGCAAGACGACGCTGTTGCGGTTGGCGGCGGGCATCTTGCTGGCGCAGCGCGGGAGCGTGCGCATCGGCGAGCTGACGCCGGAGGCGCGCGGCGGGCGCTATCAGCGGCAGATCGGGTTTCTGTCGGCGGGCGACCGCGGGTTGCAGGCGCGTTTGCGTGTGTCGCAGCAGCTCGACTACTGGGCGCGGCTGGCGTATGTGCCGCGCGCGCGGCGCGCGGCGATCGTGGCGCGCAGTCTCGAGCAGTTCGGGTTGGGGGAGCTGGCCGGGCAGCGCGTCGATCGCATGTCGATGGGCCAGCGCCAGCGGATCAGGCTGGCGATGGCGTTTCTGCACGAGCCACTGCTGCTGCTGCTCGACGAGCCGCGCAACTCGCTCGACGACGACGGGTACGCGCTGTTGGGCGAGCAGGTGGAGCAGGCGGCGGCGCGCGGGGCGGCGGTGCTGTGGTGCTCGCCCAAGGGCGAGGATCGGGTGCTGGCGTTTCACTCGAGCTACAGCCTCGTTGACGGGCGCCTGGAGCAGCTGCAATGAGGCTCTGGGTCGACGCGATGTGGGCGATCGTGCGACGCGATGCGACGTTGTTCTTGAGCTACCGGCTGCAGGCGATCACGCAGGTGGTGGGGTTGCTGTTCAACCTGACGGTGTTCTATTACATCAGCCACCTGCTGACTGCCAAGGCGATCAACTCGCCAGGTGGGTATTTCGGGTTCGTGGTGGTGGGGCTGGTGATCATCCAGGTGTTGACGACGTCGCTGGGGATCCTGCCGGTGTCGGTGCGTCAGGAGCTCGTGGCAGGGACGATCGAGCGGTTTCTGGTGAGTGCGCACGGACCGGTGAACGGGATTCTCGCGATGATGTTGTTTCCGCTGTTGAACGCTTTTCTGACGGGGGCGATCATGCTCGGACTGGCGGCGGTGATCTTCGGGCTGCCGTTGGCGGCGACGGCGCCGCTGGCGATCCCGGTGGCGCTGCTTGGGTCGCTTGCGTTCATGCCGTTCGCGCTGTTGCTGGTGTCGGCGGTGATGGCGTTCAAGCAGGCGGCGAGCGCGACGCAGTTCATCGTGTCGGGGGTGGCGATCGTGGGCGGGTTGTATTTCCCGATCTCGCTGCTGCCGGGGTGGATCAGGTGGGCGTCGGATGTGCAGCCGTTCACACCGGCGACGGATCTGCTGCGCCACCTGCTGGTGGATGCGCCGCTGGACCATCCGGCGGGGGTCGAGCTGCTGAAGCTGGGGGCGTTCGCGGCGGTGCTGCTGCCGCTCGGGTTCATGCTGCTGCGCGCGGCGATTAGATACGGTCAGCGGGCTGGCACGATCGCCGAGTACTGAAAGTTCGACGAAGGAGCTGCTGCGCGTCATGAGTCCCCATTCCGCCGAGGAGCTGCTCGCAGCGCGCGTACGGCTGCCACAGCACATCGTGCACCGCAGTTTCGTTGCGGAGACGGTGGTGCTCAACCTGCGGACGGGCAAATATCACGGGTTGAACCCGACGGCCGGGAAGATGCTCGAGGCGATCGACGCGGCGGATACGGTGGCGGGGGCCGTGCCGGGGCTCGCACAGGAGTATGGCTTGGAGCAGGATCAGATTGAGCGCGACTTGGTCGCGCTGTGCGCGGGGTTGCTGGAGCGGGGACTGATCGAGATCGTCGAAGACGACGGAAAAGCAGGAACGAGCTGAGGCGCCGGGCGACCGTGACGGAGCCGGGCGCGGCGGGCGCCGAGTCACGCGGCGCGCCCGCGGAGCGCACGCAGCAGGTGGCGTTCGGTTTGCGCGTGGAGCTGGATCCGGAGATCCGGATTGCCGGGTTCGGGCAGGCCGGCGCGGTGGTTGCGATCGATGGTCGAGAGGCGCCGACGCGGGTCGAGCTCGATCCCGCGGGGGTGGCGAGGCGCTGGGGTGAGTTGCAGCACACGCCGCAGCACACGCCGCAGCAGACACCGCAGCACACGCCGCAGCACATGCCGCAGCACACGCCGCAGCGGATGCCGCAGCACATGCCGCAGCAGACACCGCAACACACGCCGCAGCACACACCGCAGCACATGCCGCAGCGGATGCGCGAGCTGCACGACGGCGAGGAGCTGCTGCTGAGCGTAGATTTTGCCGCGCCGGCCGGGTACCTGCTGTGGGCACGGGGAGTGGGGCGCGTGCTGATCGCGCAGGATGGGTGCGAGCTGCTGTGCGACCCGGAGCCTGCGAATGCCGACTGGGCGGCGATCCTGCCTGCGCAGGCGCTGCCGCTGGCGGCGACGCTGAGGGGTTTGGAGGTGTTCCACGCGGCCGGGGTCGTGTTGGACGGGCGCGCGTGGCTGCTCGCGGGCGAGCCCGGCGCCGGCAAGAGTTCGCTGGCGGCAGCGTTCGTGCGGCGCGGGGCGCGGTTGCTGAGCGACGACGCAGTGGCGGTTGAGCAGCGTGACGGGGTGCTGCTGGCGCACCCGGGGCACAGCGCGCTGCATCTGCGTGCGCCCGAGCACGAACGGCTGTCGGATGCCGAGCGGGCGCTGCTCGGGGCGCCGACGCTGCTCGCGGGCCGGCAGATGTACATGACCGGCGCAACGTCCAACTCGACTCCCGCGCCGTTCGCGGGGATGTTCCTGCTCGAGCGCTCCGCCGCAGAGCCGGTCGTGCAGCGGCTCGAGCAGATCGACCCGTTCATGCTGCTGGCGGCGACGTTCAACCTGTCGGTGCGCACACCCGAGCGGCTTACGCGTCAGCTCGACATGGCGGCAGCGCTGGCTGCGAGCGGGGGCGTGTATCGCTTGCGCGTGCAGCCCGGCGTCGACGCAACTCAGCTGGCCGGGATCGTGCACGAGCGCTGCGTGTCGCTATGAGCCCGGTTACGCCGATGGATACCGACAAGCTGAAGCTCGGGGCGCGCGTGCGCATGGGGTTCGAGGTGCTGCGGATGTACGTACGCGTGCGCTGGTTGATGCGCAATCCAGACGCTTCGAACGCGGTGGGCAAATTGCGTGCGGCGCCCGCGGGCAACGAAAGCGCGGGGTTCGAGGAGGGCATGGAGCTGTTCGTGGCGTGGCGCGTGGCGCACGCGACGATCGGGGTGCTCAACCGCTTGCCGAGCGATGCGCGCTGTCTGTTCCGTTCGCTGACGCTGCTGGGGATGCTGCAGCGGCGCGGGATCGCGCAGACGCTGGTGATCGCGGTGCGGCCGGAGCCGTTCGCGGCTCATGCCTGGATCGAGGTGGGCGGCCAGGCGATGCTGCCCGACGCTGACCCAGGGTACGAGCGGCTGATGGAGCTCTGAGCGCAGGTGCTTGTCGGCGCTTGGGGGGAGCAGGCGGTCGCGCTGCTCGAGCGCGCAGCCGGGCAGGCCGAAAGGCGGATCGAGCGCGACGGGCTGCTCGCGGTGGCCGGCGTCACAGGGACGAGCGCTGGCGACTGGCGCTGCTGGGTCAGCGGGCGCCTGACCCATCCACCGGCTTCGGAGTTCACTGATCCGAGCGCGATCGCGGCGCACGCGTACGCGCAGCGGGGGGCCCAGGCGTGCGCAGAGCTGAGCGGGACGTTCGTAGCCGTTGCTCACGATCGCGAGCGCCGAGTGGCGGGCGTGACGCGCGACCATCTCGGCGGGCGGCCGCTCGTGTACGCGCAGGTGCGCGACGGGGTGGTGTTTGCCGAGCACGAGCGCGATGTGCTGGCGCTGCTGCCGAGCGCGCCGGGGGTCGACCGCTCGGTGCTGGTGGAATGGGTCGAGCGCGGCACGCTGGCGCGCGGGCGCACACTCTACGCTGGCGTGAAGCGCCTCCCCCCCGCCCACCGGCTGGTGCTCACGCCGGGGCGCGTCGAGGTCGAGCGCTACTGGCTGCCGAGCTTCCAAGGCACGCTGTCGGGGTCACGAGCGGAGCTCGCCGAGCACCTGCGCGCGGAGACGTTCGCGGCGGTGCGGCGCGCGCACGGCGAGTCCGCCCGGCCGGCGCTGCGACTCAGCGGCGGGTTGGATTCGGCTTGTGTGGCGGCTGCGCTCGCGCCCAGGGAGCCGGCGACGCTGGCGTTGGCGGCGGTGTTTCCGGAGCACCCGGAGGTCGACGAGCACGAGCTGATCGAGGCGACTGCGCGGCACACAGGGCTGGAGCTCGAGCAGATCGTGCCGGATGCGAATGCGTCGATGCTTGCGCCGGCGCTCGAGCACATCGCGCGCTGGCGCGTGCCGCCGGCGACGCCGAATCTGTTCGTGTGGAAGCCGGTGATGGCGCGCGCGCGTGCGCGCGCGGTCGATGTGATGCTCGACGGCGAAGGCGGCGACGAGCTGTTCGGGCTAGCGCCGCGGCTGATCGCGGACAAGCTGCGCGCGGGGCGTTTTGCCGCGGCGTGGTCGCTGAGCGGGCGCATTCCCGAGATGGGCGAGCACCCCAATCGCCGTGTCCGCATGAGGGCGCTACGCGTGTTCGGAGTCGGGGCGCTGATCCCGGAGCAGGCGCGCGCGCGCCGGCGCAAGCTGGCGGCGGCGCGCGCGCACTCCGACACGAGCCTGCTGCGGCGTGCAGATGCGGTGGCGCTCGCCGAGCTCGAGAGCTCCCCGCTGCGCGAGCTCGACGGGCCGCACTGGTGGCGCGGGCTGGCGGACGAGCTGCTCGACGGCGGCGACTCGCTGGATGCGCCCAGCCACCTGCGGCGGGAGTCGGAGGACGAGCGGGTCGACCGGCGTCACCCGTTCCTGCACGACGTCGAGCTGGTGCGCACGGTGCTCGCCAACCCGCCCGAGACGCAGTTCGATCCGCATCGCGATCGCGCGCTGCTGCGCGACGCGCTGGCGGGCAAGATCCCGGAGTCGGTGCGCACGCGTTACGCCAAGAGCTTCTTCACGCCGCTGCTGCTGGAGGCGTTGGAGCGCGAAGCGCAGCCGCTGGCCGAGCGGCTGGAGCGCGCAGACGCGCCGATTCGCGAGTACGTCCAGCCCGAAGCGCTCGACCGGCTGCTCCGCCAGGGCGTCGGGGTCGGCGCGAACACAGCGGCGCGGCGGGTGTGGCAGCTCGGCATGGCCGACGCGTGGCTGCGCGCCCAGGAGCACCCCGAAGGCCCACCGACGCTGCTCGAAAGCCTGCCTACGCTGCGCGAAGAGCCCGGCAACCAGGACACACCTTGAGGCGGAGCAGTACTTTTTCAGGCCTTGTGGAGGACGTAGATGCGCCCATACGATGCGCTTCACTCTCTGACACAGAAAGGAGGCAACAATGGAGAAGAACACCACCACCGAGTATGAGGCTCCGCGGATCGAGGATCACGGTGATCTCACCGAGCTTACGGCCGGCCGTCACGGAGGCGCGACTCTCGACGCGACTTTCCCGACGGGTACGCCCAAGGGCGACCTTACTTTCACCACCCCGTAAGGTCAGGATTCTCATGCCGGTTCCGCGCGGCGGGACCGGCATGTTGTCTTCTCACGGCGCGACTCGTTTCGAGCACGCGCTGCTCCGAGCGCGAGGGCGGCGGCATCCAATGCGCCGGCCAGCCGCGCTTTGACCATCATGCCGCGCGCCAGATCGATTCCGCAGCCGCAGGCGGCCGTCAAGGGAATCAGGCTGAG
>DATINL010000010.1:0-97123 GCA_035474295.1 Solirubrobacteraceae bacterium | reverse complement strand
GCAGCGGCTGCGGCGCGACTCGCCAGGCGCCGTCGTCTTGTCCGGCCAGCTCGCTCAGGCGCTCGGCGTGGCCGGCGGCGTACAGGTGCTCGGCCTGCCGTTTGAGCTCTCCCGGCCACACGTGTAGCGTGAGCTCGTCGTCGGCGATCTGCAGGCTGGCGCGCTGCAGCGACTCGACGCCGAGCGCATGGTCTAGGCGCACGTGGACCGAGCCGCCGCGCTCGGGGTTCACGCTGGTTGCCTGCAGCAGCAGCGAGCGCAGTCGTCGCTCGCGCCGCAGCGGGTCGGCGCCGGCGCGGCGCAGGCTGCCGAATGGCAGCAGCTGCGCGAAGTCGCGGTTGGCGTAGTCGAGCATGTCCTGCACGAGCGCCTGCTCGGCGGGCACGAGCGCGCCCTGCTCGACCAGCTGCCACCAGGACTCGAACAGGTCGTGCCAGCGCAGCAGATGGGTGCGGCGCTCGGCGAAGCGCGCGTCGCCGACGTTCAGCTCGGCTGCGCGGTGCCCGTCACGGCGCGCCCAGCGGTGGCAGACCTTGCTCTCGATCACCACCACCAGCTCGGGATCGAAGCGCAGGATGCCGTCGAAGCGCTGGCCGCGGTCGGTGTCGGTGATCTCCGGCGCGAGCTCGAACGGCTCGATGTCCGGAGTCAGGAAGACGCTGACGAGCCGTTCGCGGTGGATCTCGCCGGAGACGGGGTCCTCGTCGGTGACGGGCGCGATCTCGTTCGCCTGCATGTCCAGGCTGCACTCCGGCAGCTCCCGCTCGGGGCGCTCGTCGATCGCCCGCAGCAGCGCGTCGCGCGCCTGCGGCACGAGGCGCATCACTATCATCGCCGCGCGCGTGAGCTGATCCTCGTGCGACCGCGACAGCTCGCGATAGGGCTCGAACACGTTGAGATGCGGGTTCGGCGCCGGGCGCTGCACCGGCAGGATAGAGACCTCGCCCGAGCCGTCGCTTGCGCTCACCGGACCCACCCCTGATCCTCCGTCTACCGCTCGCGATGCCACATGCGCGTCGCCCCTACTCCCCAAAACAGTTCATAGACGAACAGTCATGGACTTTACTGTACTTATACGTTTCTGAATAGGGGTACGCCGACACGACGTAGCGGCGGACGGTGGCGGTTCAGCTCAGACTGCTTCGAAGCGCACGACGCCGTCCTGCTCGCGCTCGACGACGCGCCCGGCGTTGATCAGCAGGTCGACGTGTCCGACGACCTCCGACAGCGTCAGGTAGGCCTGGGTGACGGCGACGTTGCCCCACATCGTGTACGCGACCTCGTGCGCGGTGCGCGACTGCTCGGCGATCAGCCGGTAGATCTTCTCGGCGCGCCGCTCGTGCAGGCGCATGCGCTCATCGATCAGCTTCACGTGGTCGGTGATCGGCTGGCCGTGACCGGAGAGCACGAGCCGCAGCTGCATCTCGCGGGTTTGCTTCAGCGACTCGATGTACGTCACCAGCGCCTGCGGGCGAGGCTGGTCGTAATCGTCGCCGGCGCCCAGCGGCCGCGTGATCAGCGGGTTCGAGGAGACGCGCTTGATCAGGTGGTCGGCGGCGATCAGGATCGAGCGCTGCTCGTCCAGGAAGATCGTGTCCGAAGGGCTGTGGCCCGGTCGGTGCAGCACCCGCAGCGCGCGGTCGCGCAGCTGCAGATCCTCACCGTCGCGCAGCGTGCGCGTGACCTCGACCCGCGAGCCCCAGCCGCGGAAGCTGGCCGACACGGCACGCAGCGCGGTGGCCACGTCCGCGGGGATCCCGTAGCGCAGCATCGTGCGCTCAGCGAAGCGATCGTCCAGTTCGGTCTGCTCGCCGAAGCGCCCGAGGTAGTCGTCGAGGCCCGCGAGCGCGGCCACCTCGGCGCCGGAGCGGCGCGCGAGCACGCCGGCGAGCCCGAAGTGGTCGATGTGCTGGTGTGAGATCACGAGCAGCTCGATGTCCTCGATCGCGTGGCCGCGTGCCGCCAGCGCCTGCTCGAGCTCGTCGAGCGCCTTGGCGGAGTTCGGGCCTGAGTCGATCAACGTCAACGGCTCGTCCTCGATCAGGTAGGCGTTGACGCGCCCCACCTGGAACGGCGTAGGGATCGGGAGGCAGTGGATGCCGGCGTCGCTGGCGGGCGCGAGCAGGTCCTCCGCCTTGGCGAGGGCAACTGGCGCGGGCGGGACCTGCGGCTGGCGCGCATCCCCGGGCGCGGGCGGATCCCCGGGCGTGGACGCATCCCCGGGCGCGGGCGCATCCCCGGGCGCGGGCGGATCCCCGGGCGTGGACGGATCCCCGGGCGCGGGCGCATCCGCTGACCCGGACGTGCTCACGAGCGGATCAACGCGAGCACCTCGTCGCGGCGGCGCTCCATATCGTCGTGGGAGCGCAGCGACTCCAGGCACAGGCGCAGCAGCGGCTCGGTGTTCGAGGGGCGCACGTTGAAGTGCCAATCCTCGTAGTCGATCGAGATGCCGTCGAGCTGAGATTGGCGTGCGTCGGCGTAGCGCTCGGCGAGCTCCGCCATCTTGGCCTGTGGATCTGAGACCTCGGAGTTGATCTCGCCGGAGATGAAGTACCGCTCCCGATAGGGTGCGAGCAGCTCGGACATGCGCTTGCCCGTGCGCGAGAGCAGCTCGAGGATCAGCAGCGCTGGGATCGTGCCGGAGTCGGCGCAGTAGAAGTCGCGGAAGTAGTAGTGCCCGGAGACCTCGCCGCCGAACAGCGAGCCCTCCTTGCGCATGCGCGTCTTGAAGAACGCGTGGCCGACGCGATTGACGTGCGGTGTGCCGCCGGCGCGCGTGACGGTGTCCGCGACCGCCCGGCTGGCTCGTACGTCGTAGAGGATCGCTTCACCGCCGCGCCTGCTCAGCAGCGACTCCGCCAGCAGGGCCGTCAGGAAGTCGCCGTCGACGAACTCGCCGGTGTCGTCGATGAAGAAGCAGCGGTCGGCGTCGCCGTCCCACGCGATCCCGAGATCGGCGCCGCTGGCGCGCACCTGCTCGATGATGAACTTGCGGTTCTCCGGCAGCAGCGGGTTGGGCTCGTGGTCGGGGAAGTTCCCGTCAGGCGTCCAGTAGGTCTTGATCAACTCGAGCCCCAGCTGGTCGAGCAGCGGGCCGACCATCGGGCCGGCCATGCCGTTGCCGCCGTCCACGACGACCTTCAGTGGGCGTACGCTCGGTGGGTCGATCAGCTGCAGCGCGGCGGCCTGGAACTCGGCGTAGATGTCCACGTTTTCGATGGTGCCGCGCGCGCGTGTACGCGCGCGCGCAGCACCATCGGATTCGGAGGCGCTCCCACTGTCGAGGCCGGCTTCGAGCTTGCGCCGGATATCCTGGATGCCGGAGTCGCCGGACAGCGCGATCGCGCCTTCGCGCACGAGCTTGGCGCCGGTGTAGGCCTTCGGGTTGTGCGAAGCCGTACACATCAAGCCGCCGTCGAGCTCGCGTGAGCCGACCAGGAAATACAGCATCTCGCTGCCGACCTGGCCGATGTCGATCACATGCGCGCCTTCGCTCAACAGGCCCTCGCGGTAGCGCTCGGTGAGCTCGGGGGCGCTGAGGCGCATGTCGCGCCCGAGGCCGACGCGCAGCTCGGAGACGTGCTTGCCGGACAGATCGGCAAGCACGAGCGCGAACGCGCGTCCGATCCGCTCGGCCAGCGGTCCGTCGATCTGCTCGCCGTACAGGCCGCGGATGTCGTAGGCCTTGAAGATGTCCGCTGGCGGGGAAACGCTCATCGCAGCGCCCATCCTATGCATTGGAGCGCGCATGCCGATGCGTGGCGCATGCATGTGCGAGACCTCCCGCGTGCGGGTGGGCCTGGGGGTGCCGCAGCGCGGCGTTTAGACTCTGGCGCATGTCAGGGCACTCCAAATGGGCGAGCATCAAACACAAGAAGGCGATCGTGGATTCGCGCCGCGGCGCTCAGTTCACCAAGCTGGCGCGCGCGATCACGGTGGCGGCGCGCGAAGGTGGGGGCGACCCTGACGCGAACGCGTCGCTGGAGAACGCGATCCAGAAGGCGAAGGCCGCGTCGATGCCGAAGGACAACATCGAGCGTGCGATCGCCAAGGGCACTGGCGAGGGCGGTGACGCCGACGCGATCGAGAGCGTGCTGTACGAGGGGTACGGGCCCGGTGGGGTGGCGCTGCTCGTGGAGGCGTTCACCGACAACCGCAACCGCACGAGCGCGGACGTGCGTCACATGTTCTCCAAGCACGGCGGCAGCCTCGGCGAGCCCGGGTCGGTGGCGTACCTGTTCGACAAGAAGGGCACGATTGTGATCGACGCCGCGCAGTACAGCGAAGACGATCTGATGGTGGCGGTGGAGGCTGGCGCGGAGGACATCTCAGCCGACGAGGGCGTGTTCGAGGTGGTCACCGAGCCGGCCGACTTCACCCCGGTGCGCCGCGCGCTGGAGGAGGCCGGCGTGCAGATCGAGAGCGCTGAGGTGGCGTTCCGGCCATCGAGCCTGGTGCCGATCGGCGAAGCCGAGGCGGGCCGGCTGATGAAGCTGATCGACGCGCTGGAGGACAACGACGACGTCGGCGAGGTACACGCCAACTTCGACGTGCCGGCCGACGTGCTCGAGCGCGTTGCCGGATAGACCGCCGGTCGTGATCCTGTGCGGCGGGCGCGGCACGCGCCTGCAGGAGCGCACACAGGAGCTTCCCAAGCCGCTCGTGGAGATCGGCGGGCTGCCGATCGTGTGGCACGTGATCCAGCTCTATGCGCGGCACGGCTTTCGCCGGTTCCTGCTGGCGACCGGCTACAAGGGTGAGCTGATCGAGCGCTTCGCGGCCGCACACGAGTGGCCGGTGGGAGTTGAAGTGGAGTGCGTGGACACGGGCCTCGACACGCCCACGGGCGGCAGGATCAAGCTGCTGGAGCCGCTGCTGGGCGGCGCGCGGTTCTGCGCGACCTATGCTGACGGGGTGGCCGACATCGACCTCGGTGCTCTGCTGAGCTTTCACTCTGAGCACGGCGCGCTCGCGACGATGACGGTGGTGCGCCCCGAGCTGCAGTTCGGCGTGACTGAGCTGGACGAGCGCGACGGGCGCGTGACCGGGTTTCGTGAGAAGCCGCGCTCGGAGCACTGGATCAACGGCGGCTTCTTCTGCTTCGGCACGGGTGCGCTCGCGTATCTGCGACCCGACAGCGTGCTCGAGCGTGATCCACTGCAGCGGCTGGCGGCCGACGGCGAGCTGCGAGCTCATCGTCACGAGGGGTTCTGGGAGTGCATGGACACCTACAAGGATGCGGTCGCGCTGAACGACATGTGGGCCGCCGGGGAGGCTCCCTGGCAGGTGGCGGAGCCCGGGGCAGGCGTCCGGCTGCCCGCGCAGAATCACTGATCGTGATCGTTCTCGGCATCGACCCCGGCACCGCCAACACCGGCTACGGCGTGGTGGCGCGCCGCGGCGGCCGTCTGGCTGCGCTGGACGGCGGTGTGATCGAGACGAGCCCGGCACTCCCGGACGAGCGCCGCCTCGCGCTGATCCACGCGCGCGTAGCTGAGCTGCTCGAGGAGCACGGTTGTGAGGCACTGGCGCTCGAGCAGCTGTACTTCGGCCAGAACGTGCGCACGGCGTTCGCGGTCGGGCAGGCACGCGGCGCGGTGATGCTGGCGGCGGGGCAGCGTGGGATACCGTGCGTGTCCTACACGCCGCAGCGGGTCAAGGCGGCGGTCAGCGGGCACGGACGGGCGCCGAAGGATCAGGTGGCGCGCATGGTCCAGGCGCTGCTGGGTCTGGCAGAGCCCCCGGCGCCGGATCACGCTTCCGACGCGCTCGCGGTGGCGGTCTGCCATCTGAACGCCGCGCCGCTGGCCGGCGCGCTGGCAGCGGCGGCGGCGGCGCGATGATCGCGCTGCTGCGCGGCGAAGTGGCGGTGCGCAGCGCCGACCACGTCGTGGTGGTGTGCGCCGGGGTCGGGTACCGCGCGGCGGTATCGGCTGAGACGCTGCGCCACGTGCCGGCGGTGGGCACCGTCACGAGCCTGCACACCCATCTGATCGTGCGCGACGACGCGCTAGCGCTGTACGGATTTCACTCCGAGCAGGAGCGCGAGCTGTTCCTGATGCTGTTGTCCGTGCAGGCCGTCGGTCCCAAGGTCGCGCTCGCGGTGCTCTCGGGCGGGTCTCCGCGCGAGCTGATCGGGGCGCTCGCGGCGGGCGACGCGGCCCGCTTCCAGGCGGCGCCGGGCGTCGGCAAGCGCACGGCCGAGCGGATCATCGTCGAGCTGCGGGAGAAGGTCGGAGTCGATTCAGACACAGTCGGGAGCGGCCCGATCCTCGCGCGCCGGGGCGAGGGCCCGCGCGCGCTGGCGCGCGACGGCCTCGTGCAGCTCGGATACACCGTGGCCGAGGCCGAGGAGCTGCTGAGCGGCGCCGCCGGCGAGAGCCCCGAGGAGCTGATCGCGCATGCGCTGCGCACGGCGCGAGCGTCGTCGTGAGCGAGATGGGCGAGCCGGCACGCATCCAGACGCCGTATCTGACCGAGGAGGACGAGCTCGACCGCTCGCTGCGTCCGCGGCGGCTCGCTGACTTCGTCGGTCAGCACTCGCTGCGCGAGCAGCTCGCGGTTGCGATCGAGGCGTCGCTGGAGCGCGGCGACGCGCTCGACCACCTGCTGCTGGCCGGGCCGCCGGGTCTCGGCAAGACTTCGCTGGCGCAGATCGTGGCGGCCGAGCTGCAGGTGCCGTTCGTGCAGACCGCCGGGCCGGCGCTCGAGCGCAAGGGGGACATCGCCGCGTTCCTGACCGCGCTCGAGCCGCGCAGCGTGTTCTTCGTCGATGAGATCCACCGGCTGCCGCGCACGCTGGAGGAGACGTTCTACCCGGCGATGGAGGACTCGCAGCTGCCGATCACGGTCGGCCAGGGCGCGGGCGCGCGGGTGGTGACGCTCGATCTGCCGCCGTTCACGCTGATCGGAGCCACGACGCGCACCGGCCTGTTGACGACGCCGCTGCGCGACCGCTTCGGCATCCAGGCGCGTCTGGAGTCCTATTCGGTCGAAGATCTGGCGACGATCGTGCGGCGCTCGGCCGGGATCCTCGAGATCCCGCTCGAGGACGACGGCGCGGTGGCGATCGCGGCGCGCAGCCGCGGCACCCCGCGCGTGGCCAACCGTCTGCTCAAGCGCGTGCGCGACTACGCTCAGGTGCGCATGGAGGGGGTCGTCACAGCCGCCGCCGCGCAGGCCGCGCTGGAGATGCTGGAGGTGGACGAGCGCGGGCTGGATCGGCTCGACCGTGAGATCCTCCGCGCGATCTGCGTGAAGTTCGACGGGGGGCCGGTGGGCCTGTCGACCTTGGCCGTGGCGGTGGGCGAGGAGCAGGACACGATCGAAGACGTGTACGAGCCGTATCTTCTTCAAGAGGGCCTGATCAAACGCACTCCGCGGGGCCGTGCGGCCACTCCAGCTGCGTTCTTGCACCTCGGGCTGGAGCCGCCCCCAGCGGGCACAGAGTCCAATAATTCGGCACTGTTCTAATCTTTCAAATGACTTTCGATGACTTCACGATCGCTGACGCCACGCCTGCCGGACCCGCGTCCCGGCTCGCGCACGCCTGAGCCGGGGCACCCCACCGGTCAGCTCCCCTACTCTGTGGAAGTCAATGGCGCATCCATTCATCTGTCCCAACTGCGGCCATCGCACCAGCGAGCTGGATCGCAACGTCGGCTTCACGCGGCAGCCCAAGGGCTGCACGAAGTGCGGGTTCGCGTTCCTGTTCGAGCTGCTCGACGACTACTACCCGGCGCCGGACGCGGCGTTCTTCGTGTGCGATCGCGAGGGGCGCGTGATCGGGTGCGGCAGGAACTCGTTCGCGTTCACCGGGCTCGACGAGGAGGACGTGATCGGCCAGCGCGTCGAGCAGGTGCTGGGACTGCAGTTCTCCAATGGCGAGAACCCTGTGAGCACGGTGCTCGAGTGGGGCGTGCGCGCGCTCGGCAAGCCGGTGCAGGTCAGCGGCGAGCGCGACGCCAGCGCCGGCGCCAAGGCGGACATGTTTCCGGCCTACGATGACGACGGTGGGCTGTTGCTCGTGCTCACGCCGGACAAGTAGGCTGCGCAGGACACCATGACCGATCGCCGCCGCAACACCTTCGTTCTGCTGATCGTCGCCGCACTGGCGATCGGATCGCTGCTCGTGACCGTTGGGATTCCCGGCGCGGTCAAGGCGAAGAAGACGCGTCTGGGTCTGGACCTGAAGGGCGGCGTCGAGCTGGTTTATCAGGGCAAGCCGACCGCGCAGGCGGCGGTCACGACCGACTCGCTGAACCGCGCGATCGACATCATGCGCAAGCGCGTCGACCAGCTCGGCGTGTCCGAGCCCGAGATCCAGCGCACCGGCCCCGATCAGATCGACGTGGCGCTGCCGAGCGTCAACAACGCCCAGCGCGCGCAGGAGCAGGTCGGCAAGACCGCGCAGCTGTACTTCTACGACTGGGAGACGAACGTGATCGGCCCTGGCGGCAAGCCGGATCCGACCAATCCGGCGGTCACCGGTGGGCAACAGCCGGGCTCGGCTACCTACGGGCTGTCGCAGTACAACGCCGTGCTGCTCGCCGCCAAGCGCGCGCCCGTGGTTCGCAAGAACGACACCACGCTCGAGCAGGGCTGCACGTTGGCGACCAACCAGGCGCCGGCCGGCTCGGTGCCACACGCCGGCTGTGTGTTCGGCGAGTGGTATCTGCTCGACACCAAGGGCCACAAGGTCCTGCGCGGTCCCGAGGACACCCAGCAGAACCTCTACGCGGACAACTACAAGGCGCCCGTGACCGCCAAGGCGCGTGTGGTCCACATCAACCCGGGCACGGTGCTCGCGCGAGCGCAGCCGACGACGGACGTCCACGGCAAGAGCGTGCCCGCTGAGACCTGGTACGTGCTCGACGACAACCCGGTGCTGACCGGCGCGGACATCAAGAACCCAGCCCAGGGCTTCGACAACGGCGCGGGCGGCAGCGGCCAGCCGATCGTGACGTTCGGCTTCACATCCCACGGCACCAAGGTCTTCCACAACACGACCAGGAAGATCGCCCAGCGCGGGCAGGATCAGCAGCTGCCCGGGGTCAGCAAGAACCAGGCGCTGCAGCACTTCGCGGTGGTGCTCGACAGCCAGCTGATCACGGTGCCGTACATCGACTACACGGCCAATCCGGACGGGATCGACCCGACCACCGGCTCGCAGATCGAGGGCGGCTTCACGATCGACACCGCCCAGAACCTGGCCGACGAGCTGCAGTCGGGCGCGCTGCCGATCAAGCTCAACCTGATCTCGCAGTCGCAGGTGTCGGCGACACTCGGCAAGCAGGCGCTCAAGCAGGGCCTCGTCGCCGGGCTGGTCGGGTTCGCGGTGGTGTGCCTGTTCCTGCTGCTGTTCTACCGCGTGCTGGGTGTGATCGCGGTCCTCGGCCTGCTGATCTACGGCCTCTACTACTTCGCGATGATCAAGCTGATCCCGATCACGCTGACGCTGCCGGGCATCGCGGGATTGATCTTGACGATCGGCATCACCGCGGACGCGAACATCGTGATCTTCGAACGCGTCAAGGAGGAGATCCGCGGCGGGCGCTCGATCGCCTCCGGCATCGCCACCGGATACCGACGCGGATTCGCGGCGATCGTCGACGCCAACGTCGTCACGTTCATGACCGCGTTCATCCTGTTCGCGCTGGCGACCGCCGGGATCAAGGGCTTCGCGTTCACGCTCGGCATCGGCACGCTGATGACGCTGTTCACCGCCGTGCTCGCGACTCAGGCGGCGCTGGGAGCGATGGGCCGCTCGCGGCTGGTGTCGCATCCGTCGGCGCTGGGCGCCGGGCGCAAGGCTCGCAGCCTGTCGTTCGACTACATGGGGGCCTCGCGCTGGTTCTTCTCGTTCTCCGGGGTGATCCTATTGATCGGAGCGCTGGCGATCGGCTCCTCGGGCTTGAACTTCGGCATCGACTTCAAGTCGGGTACGCGCATCCAGACGGCGTTCGTCAAGCCGGTCACCGAGAATCAGATCCGCGACGTGCTGAGCAAGGATGGCTACCCGGATGCTCAGATCCAGAAGCTGTCGAGCAAGGACATCGGTGGCACCGGCTTTCAGATCTCGACCAAGACGCTGGGTCAGGGCGCGGTCGTGAAGGTCAAGGCGAGCCTCGACGGCGCCTTCGGCAACGGTGTCCAGGCTGGCACCAAGAACTTCTCCGACACCTCGATCGGACCGACGTTCGGCAAGACGATCGCCGACAGCGCGGTGATCGCGATCATCGCGTCGCTGCTGGTGATCTCCGCTTACATCGCGCTGCGGTTCGAGTGGAAGTACGCGGTGCCGGTGCTGATCGCGTTGATGCACGACCTGCTGATCACGGCGGGCGTGTATTCGCTTACGGGCCGGGAGGTGACCACCTCGACGGTTGCCGCGTTGCTGACGATCCTCGGGTATTCGCTGTACGACACGATCATCGTGTTCGACCGTGTGCGCGAGAACGTGCCGCGCATGCCGCGCGCCGCGTTCTCGCAGATCGTCAACCGCTCTATGTCAGAGGTCATCACGCGTTCACTGGCGACCAGCTTCTGCACGCTGCTGCCGGTGTTGGCGCTGCTGCTGTTCGGCGGCAACACGCTCAAGGACTTCGCGTTCGCGCTGCTCGTGGGCGTTGCTTCCGGCGCGTACTCGTCGATCTTCATCGCCTCGCCGGTGCTGACCCACTGGAAGGAGCGTGAGACCGCGTATCGCAACCGCCGGGCACGCATCACACGTGAGCTCGGTGAGGTGTCCGCATACGCCGCCGGCGCCGCCGGTACGACACTCGACGAGCCGGCTGAGACGCGCCGGCGCAACCGGCGCGGCAGCATCCTGGCGCCCGAGGAGCCCGGCGAGCAGATCTCCAAGGAGGAGTTCGAGGATCTGGTGCGCGATCTCGACATCGAAGGCGGCGACGACGTGGCTGTCGGCGCCGGGCGCGGCGCGACGCGCCGTGGCGGGCGCGCCAAGCCGTCCACGCCTCGCGGTGGCTCGGGCGCCCAGGCACCGGCACGCGTGTCCGAGGAGCAGCGCGCGCCGACGCCGCCGCGAGATCCCGCCGCCGACTTACTGCCGGAGGACGTCGTGATGCCCGGACAGCCGACCCCATCCAACCCTGCCAAACCGCGCAAGCCGCGCAACCGACGCCACGGGAGGTCACGCTAGATGGGCATGCTCGGCTGGGTGATGATGGCGCTGGCCATCTGGCACTTCGCGATCTTCCTGCCGGACCGCTTCTGGGGCGGGATCGTCGGCGCGTTCCTCGCGGCTCTGCTCGGTGCGATCGTGGTGGGGCTGATCATCTACGGCGTGAAGGTGTCGGCGCTGCGCGTCCCCGGGCAGGACGACACGAACGTCGGGGTGGTGCTGTACGCGGTCCCTGGTGCGTTGCTGGGCTTGGCGCTCGCTTATTTCGAGGGCGTCCGGCGCGAGCGCGCGGGCGAGCGGCTTGCCGCCGAGCGAAGCGCCCGCTGACTCAGTGCGCTTCCGTCTAGTCCGGCGCGTAGGGTGGCCGGGATGGACGACATCCGACGGATCGACATGGCTGCGTGCCTGGCGGCGGACGTGCAGCGGCTGCGAGCAGAGCTCGCCGTCAGCGACGCGGTCGCCCAGGTCCTCGTGCGCCGCGGCTTCACCGACCCTGCAGACGCACGTGCGTTCCTGGCGGCGGAGGAGCAGCACGACCCCGCTGAGTTCGCCGGGATCGACGACGCCGTTGCGCTGATCCTCAGCCACGTCCGGAGCGCGGGCAGGATCACGATCCACGGCGACTACGACGTCGACGGGATCTGCTCGACGGCGGTGCTCGTGCGCGCGCTGCGCGCGCTCGGCGCCAACGTGGACTGGTACTTGCCCGATCGCGCCACCGATGGATATGGGCTGAACCTCGCCACGATCGAGCGCCTGGCCGCGCGCGGCACGCGCCTCTTGATCACCGCCGACTGTGGGATCACCGCGGTCGATGAGATCGCGGCGGCCCAGGCGGCGGGGCTTGACGTCGTCGTGAGCGATCACCACGCTCCGCGCGCCGACGGCGTGTTGCCGGCCGCCCCGATCGTGCACCCGGCGATCGGCGGGTATCCATGCGTGGATCTGTGCGCCGCGGCCGTCGCATACAAGCTGGCTCAGGCGCTGTGGACGGCCGCGCCCGACGCGCCGCCGCTCAGCGTGCTCGAGGACGATCTCGATCTGGTGGCGCTGGCGACGGTCGCCGACGTGGTGACGCTGTTGGGTGAGAACCGCATGCTGGTGCGCCGTGGGCTGCGTGCGCTGGCGGGGACCTCCAAGCCAGGGCTGCGCGCGCTGATGGCGGTCGCCCGTGTCGACCCGAGCCGGGTCGACGAGCGCGCGCTCGGGTTCGGGCTCGCTCCGCGCCTGAATGCCGCCGGGCGCCTGTACCGAGCCGATGCGGGTCTCGAGCTGATCCTGACTGAGGACCCGGTGCGCGCCGCGCAGATCGCCGATGAGCTCGACCGCGCCAACCACGAGCGGCGGCACATCGAGACGCGCATTCGCTTTGAGGCGGAGGCGCAGGTGGCGAAGCTGGGGCCGCAGGCCGCGTATGTGCTCTACGGCGAAGGCTGGCATCCGGGGGTGATCGGGATCGTGGCTTCGCGGATCGCCGAGCAGCAGCATCGGCCGGCCATCCTGATCGCGTTGGATGGCGACAGCGGACGCGGTTCGGGGCGCAGCATCGGTGCGTTCGACCTGCTGGGCGGGCTGGATGCGTGCGCGGGGCGCTTGCGTCGCCACGGCGGCCACCGCGCGGCGGCGGGCCTCGAGATCGAGCGCTCCGAGCTGGAGCGCTTCGCTGCCGAGTTCACCGCGCATGCCGAGCGTGTGCTGGCGCCCGCGGATCTCGTGCGCGTCGAGCGGGTCGACGCCGTCGTCGCCGGGCCGGACGTGAGCATGACGCTAGCCGAGGAGCTCGAGCGGCTGGCGCCGTTCGGGCGCGGCAACCCCAAGGTGTCGCTGCTGATGTCGGGCGCCACGTTAGGCGACCGCCGCACGATGGGGGAGGGCAAGCACGTGCGCTTCACCGTCGAGTCAGGCGGCGCGCATGCGCGAGCCGTGGCCTTCGGGGTCGGGGGACGTCTGCCCGTGCCGGAGGGTGAGCTCGCCGAGGCGATCTTCACGCTCGAGGTCAACGAGTGGAACGGCGTCAGCGAACCGCGCCTGGTGCTGCGTCACGCCCAGCCGAGCGCCTCGGAAGCCGCTCCGGGCGCCGGACACTCCCAGCCGGACGCCGGCCTCGCTGCGGTGGGGAACGCCCCCGGCTCGGTGGCCGTGAGCGAGTCTGAGTCGGCCACGGACGAGCTCGTGCTGTTCGCGCTTCCGGGAGTCTGACCGCTCACCGCTTCAGTCCGAGGGGGTGGTTCCCTACGCTGTAGGGGTGCCCGACGCTCGACGCTCACCGATTGACGCTCTCAAGCCGGATGCTGACGGCTTGGCGAGCAACGGCTCGGCCGTGACTCCGCAGTCGCCGCCAGACGGTGCCAGCCGGGTGGCGGTGTCCGCGCGCCCCTCCCACCGCGAGGAGCTCAACGAGTTCGAGCGCCGCCTGCTGGGCGACCTGTTCGCGATCGTGTCCGAGCACGCGGCGGACTCAGCCGTGGAGATCGACCGCGAGCGCGTCGAGGATGCGTTCGTGTTCGCGTGCGAGCACCACGCCGCGCAGCGGCGCAAGTCAGGCGAGGACTTCATCGTCCACCCGGTCGGCGTGGCGCGCATCTGCGCGGGCATGCGCCTGGACACCGAGACGCTGTGCGCGGCGCTGCTGCACGACACCGTCGAGGACACGTCCGCGTCGATCGAGGAGGTGCGCGCGCGCTTCGGCGAGGAGATCGCTGCAATCGTCGACGGCGTCACGAAGCTGACTGGCATCACGTTCCAGTCACGCGACGAGGCGCAGGCGGAGAACTACCGCAAGATGATGGTCGCGATGGCCACCGACGTGCGGGTGATCCTGATCAAGCTCGCCGACCGGCTGCACAACATGCGCACGATCGAGGCGATGTCCAAGCAGAAGCAAATCGACAAGGCCAAGGAGACGCTCGAGATCTACGCGCCGATCGCCCACCGGCTCGGGATCCACGCGATCAAGTGGGAGCTCGAGGATCTGGCGTTCGCCACGCTGCACCCGCGCAAGTACCAGGAGATCAAGGGCCTCGTGTCCCAGCAGCGCGACGACCGCGAGCGCTACGTCAGCGAGGCCGGCGAGTACCTGGGGACGGAGTTGCAGGCGCTCGGCATCGAGGCGCAGATCGCCGGGCGCGCCAAGCACTTCTACTCGATCTACTCGAAGATGACCAAGAAGGGGCGCGAGTTCAACGAGATCTACGACCTCACCGCGATGCGCGTGATCGTCGACTCCGTCAAGGACTGCTACGGCGCGGTCGGTGTGATCCACTCGCTGTGGAAGCCGCTGCCCGGCCGCTTCAAGGACTTCATCGCGATGCCGAAGTTCAACATGTACCAGTCGCTGCACACGACAGTGATCGGGCCCGAGGGCACGCCGCTGGAGATCCAGATCCGTACGCACGAGATGCAGGAGATGGCGGAGTTCGGGGTGGCGGCGCACTGGATGTACAAGCAGCGGCCGCACGCCGGCAAGCCGGACGGGCGCGGCAAGCCCGGCGAGGACAAGCTCAAGTGGCTGCGCTCGATGATGGATTGGCAGAAGGAGCTGTCCGATCCGCACGAGTTCATGGAGAGCCTGCGCATCGACCTGTTCGAGGACGAGGTGTACGTGTTCACGCCGAAGGGCGAGGTCAAGTCGCTCGCCGCCGGCGCCACGCCGCTGGACTTCGCGTACGAGGTGCACACGGAGATCGGTCACCGCTGCGTCGGCGCGCGCGTGAACGGCAAGATCGTGCCGCTGCACTACGAGCTGCGCTCCGGCGACATCGTCGAGATCCTCACGGCCAAGCGCGAGCGTGGGCCTTCACGCGACTGGCTGGCGGTCGTCAAGACCACGCGGGCGCGCAACAAGATCAAGCAGTGGTTCAAGGCCGAGTCGCGCCAGGACACCGAGCACACCGGCCGCGACCTGCTGCAGGACAACCTCAAGAAGCAGGGCCTGCCGGCGCAGAAGATCACCGGCTCGGCGCTGCTCGCGGACGTGATCCGTGACATGGGTTTCCGCAAAGCCGACGACTTCTACATCGCGCTCGGCGCCGCCAAGATCTCGCCCAAGATCGTGGTCAACAAGATCATGCAGCGCCTGAAGCAGGGCGAGGCTGCCGACGGCGAGGCGACAGCCGCGGCCGACCTGTTGAAGGTCGGGCGCCAGCGGCGCACGCCGACCAACTCCTCCGGCCAGTACGGCATCAGCGTCGACGGCGTCGATGACGTGATGCTGCGCCTGGCCAAGTGCTGTCGCCCGGTGCCGGGCGACCCGATCGTCGGCTACATCTCACTCGGGCGCGGCATCACGATCCACCGCGAGGACTGCCCCAACGCGGTGCTGCTCGGCAAGACCCCCGAGCGCTTCACGAGCGTGTCGTGGGAAGGCGAGCAGGCGACCGCGTTCATCGTCGAGATCCAGATCGACGCGTGGGATCGCCACCGCCTGCTCGAGGATCTTTCGCGCGTGTTCTCCGAGTCGGGCGCCAACATCCTCGAGGCGCGTTGCCTGTCGACGCCGCCGATGGTCAAGAACCGCTTTGTCGTCGAGGTGGCCGACACGCACACGCTCAAAGGCGCGATCTCGCGCCTGCGCAACACAGAGTCCGTGTTCGACGCCTACCGCGTCACGCCCGGCGCGGGCTGAGTCACGCCACGACGTTGAGCGCCTGCGGGCGGATCGAGTAGGCCGCTTCATCGAACTCGCCGAGGAAGTCGCCGTCGACCTGCAGCGGCAGCGGGCGCCCGTCGCTGCTCTTGATCGTCATCTCCGTCAGCGCCGGCAGCGCGGTCACGTGTCGGTGGTCAGTTACGAGCGCGCGACCGGAGAACGCTCGCCAGCCGATGAACGGCATTGACAGCGGCGTCGCGCGGCGCAGCACGCACCCGGCGAGCGCGCCTGAGTTCAGTGTCGCGCCATCGGCGATCTCGATCGGGCGGTTCTGGAAGTACGTGAAGGGCGAGCCGTTCTGGATGATCGCCGTCACGCCGTCGACCCCGCGCTCGCTGTGGCCATTGCCGCGCTTGCGACGCCTGCCTCGTCCGGAGGCGTCCGCATCGTCGGACTCCGCCTCCCGGTCGACATGCGCGGTGAGCCGCGGCGGCTTGAACAGGTAGCGGCGCGCGAACGTGGTGATCGCGGCCCAGGTGAAGTAGTACGCGCCGAGTCGCGCCTTCAGATGCGGGTTGGAGTCGACGCGCTCCACGACGCTCGCGTCGACGCCGACGCCTGAGGAGAACGTGAAGTAGCGCCCGTTGACGACCCCGACGTCGACCTTGCGCGGGCGCCAGTCATCCGCCATGCCGAGCAGGTGCTCGGTAGCGTCCACCAGCTCGCCGGGGATGCCGAGCATCTTGCCGAACACGTTCGCCGAGCCGCCGGGCAGGCACGTCAGCGGCGTGTCGGACCCGATCAGCCCGTTGGCCGCTTCGTTGACCGTGCCGTCGCCGCCGAACGCCACGACCACGTCGTAGCCCTCGTGCGCGGCTTCGCGGCACAGCTCGGTGGCGTGTCCGCGCGCCTCGGTGTCGACCGCGTCCACCTCATAGCGCCCCTGCAGCGCGTACACCACGAGGTGGCGCAGGCGGTCGGACACCGTCGTGGCGTAGGGATTGACGATGATCAGCATGCGCTTCTTCTGGGTCTCGGCCGCGAACTCGAAGGCCTCGGACGCCTCTGAGGACGGCTGCTGGGGGGTGGGATGCTGCTCGACGGGGGTGCTCACCGCTACGCCTTACACCAGGCTGGGGCGGGGGTTACCTGGAGTGAGCGAATCGTCCGTGACCGCCCGTCCGAGCCGCTTTCGCAAGCTAATGAATTCCGTGATCGGTTCCGATATAGTGCTCTGCAGACATAGCTGGACGCATCGAGAGGGGTGGAGGGACTGGCCCGTTGAAACCCCGGCAACCTCCCGCGAAAGCGGGGAAGGTGCCAATTCCATCAGGCTCCAAGCAAGCCTGGGAGATGTGGTTGGAGTCTCTCTCGGACCTTCGCCACAGCCCAGCGGAGGTTTTCAACATGACAGCAGAGGGACTCAAGTGCAGGGAATGCCAGGCGGAGTATCCATTGGAAGCTCTGTACGTGTGCGAGCGCTGCTTCGGCCCGCTCGAAGTCGCGTACGACCATAGCCGCCTGAAGAACGACATCGATGGTCTGCGCCGGCGCATCCAGGGCGGGCCGCAGAACATCTGGCGCTACGCCGATTTCCTCCCGCTCGCGGGTGGACCGCCCGGCCCGTCCGGACGGCTGGCTTCGCGCGTGGGCCTGCCGGCGGGATGCACGCCGCTGATTCGCGCCGACCGCCTGGCCAAGCGTCTCGGGCTGCGCGAGGTGTGGGTCAAGAACGACGCTGCCAACCCGACCCACTCCTTCAAGGATCGCGTCGTGTCGGTCGCCGCGGCCCGGGCGCGTGAGCTCGGTTTCAAGGTGATCGCGTGCGCCTCTACGGGCAACCTCGCCAACTCCGTAGCTGCGCACGGCGCGGCGCTGGGACTTGAGTCCTACGTGCTGATCCCCGCGGACCTCGAGGAGCAGAAGATCCTCGCCACGGGCGTGTACGGCACCAAGCTGGTGGCGGTGCGCGGCAACTACGACGACGTCAACCGCCTATGCACGGAGCTGTCGGCCGAGCGCGACTGGGCCTTTGTCAACATCAACCTGCGCCCGTACTACGCCGAGGGGTCGAAGACGCTCGCGTTCGAGATCGCCGAGCAGCTCGGCTGGGAGCTGCCCGACCGGCTGGTGGTTCCAATCGCCTCCGGGTCGCTGTTCACCAAGATCGCCAAAGGCTTCGACGAGTGGCGCGAGCTGGGGTTGATCGACGGCGAGCTGCCGAAGATGAACGGCGCCCAGGCCGACGGCTGCTCGCCGGTGGCGAGCGCGTTCGCGGCTGGTCACGAGGTGTGCCGGCCGGTCAAGCCGAACACGATCGCCAAGTCGCTCGCGATCGGCAACCCCGCTGATGGTCCGTACGCGCTCGAGCTCGCGCGCAACAGCGGCGGCGGTGTCGACGCGGTCAGCGACGAGGAGATCCGCGCGGGCATCGCGCTGCTGGCGCAGACCACCGGCATCTTCACCGAGACCGCGGGTGGTGTCACCACCGCGGTGCTGGCCAAGCTGGCGGCGCGCGGCGACATCGACCCAGACGAGCGTGTGGTGCTCGTGATCACCGGCGAGGGCCTGAAGACGCTCGACGCGGTGCGCGGCACGTTCGAGACGTACGAGATCGACCCGTCGCTGGAGGACTTCGAGGCACGAGTGGACGAGACGCCCGCGACTGAGTCTCCGCTGGTGGCGGGGATCGCCGCCGGGTTCTGAGCGGCGATGGCGGTCACGGTCAAGATCCCGGCGCAGTTGCGTGCGGCCGCGGGCGGCGCGGCCGAGGCGCAGGTCGACGGCGCGAGCACCGTGCGCGAGGTGCTGGATGGTCTCTACGACAGCTTCGGTGAGCTGCGCGAGCGCATCTCGGATGAGGGCGGCGCGCTGCGGCGCTTCGTCAACATCTACCTCTCCGGCGAGGACATCCGCTTCCTCGACGGTTTGGAGACGCCCGTCGCCGACGGCGCCGAGCTGACGATCCTGCCCGCGGTCGCGGGCGGCTGAGCCACATTCACGCGTAGGGTTGGCGCGAGCGGCGACGCCTGCGAGCGCCGAGCCGACTGCGTCGCGGTCGGTCAGTCTCCGCCGCCGCATGCGGCGGGAGCGCTCACGCACGCGAGCACTGTCGTGGCCGTGGCCGTGCGTCCGATGTGGATGCGCGGCAGCGTCAGCGGCGCGGATGAGCGCTCGCTGGTGCCGGCGGCGGTCGTGACGGCGAGCACGAAGCCGGCGCGGCGCAGCTCGGCGACGACACTCGCGTCGACCGAGCCGAACGGATACGCGAACCACTGCACTGGGTGGCGCAGCACGCGCTGCAGGTCTTCGCGCGAGCCGACGATCTGGCTGTGCGCCGCGGCCGCGGGCAGGGTTGCGAGCGGCACATGGGTGCGCGTGTGTGCGCCGACATCCATGCCCGCATCGTCGAGCCGGCGCACTTCCGTCGGGTTCAGGAACCCAGGCTCGTGGAAGCGCCCGGTGATGATGTAGAAGGTGGCGATGAACCGGTGCGCCTGCAGGATCGGCAGGATCGTCTTGACGTCGTCCACGTAGCCGTCGTCGACCGTCAGCAGCACCGGCTTGGACGGCAGCGCGACCCCGTGGAACAGCGCGTCGAAGAGCTGCAGCTGGCTGATCGGGTGATACCCGTGGGCGGCCAGCGCTGTGATCTGGGCAGCGAACGTGCCTGGCTCGACCGTCTCGTCGGGGATCGACTTGGTGAGCTCGTCGGCGAACACCGCGACGCGATGCCAGGTGAGGATCGGGACGCGCACTGAGCGCGCGGGCGGGCGCGCCGGGAGCGTGAGGCGCCCGATCGCGCGCGCCGGCGTGCCTGTACGGGCATCATGCCTGTACACGCGCTGAGGCTTGGGGCTAGCGCTGACGGTGGAGGTCTTGGCGGTCGCCGGGGCGCTGCTGCTGCCGCAGCCGCTGAGCGCCATGACCAGGAGCACGGCGGCCGTAGCGATGACCGCGGCGTTGGCAAAAAGAGCAGGAGACGTGGCAGCGCCGGCGCCCGCTCGGTCACGACGCGGCGGCGCTGAGCTCACCCGCCGCGATCCGCGGTCTCGGCGCGGTCTTCCAGGCGCTTGCGCAGATCCTCGCCGCGGCCGGCCGCGACCGCGCGCGTGGCGCGCGCGTCCGTCAGCTCCACACCCCTTGACTGGGCGAAGTCGAGCAGCTCCTGGCGCTCTTCGTTCTGCTTGGCGGTGCGCAGGAACAGCCAGCAGAATAGCCCCAGCGTGAGGAAGCTCTCCTCGACCATCATGATCGCGCCCGCCACGTTCTGGTCGGCCAGCGGCGAGATGTTCCAGATCGCGTCGCCGTGCGTGTAGAAGGGGTAGAACGCCGTGCCGGACCACAGGAACACGTTGCCGAGCACCGTGCCCGCGAGCCGCACCGCGACGATGTAGAACAGCTTGCCGAGGTTGCCGAACCAGCTCGGCTGCGGCAGCGGCCCGAACAGGCACATCCACATGCCGACGCCGAACCCGAGGAACATCGCGTGCTCGAGCGCGTGCAGCCCGGAGTGGCGCAACGCCGCTTGATAGAAGACCGGCAGGTGCCAGATGTACAGGTCGGCGGTCCACAGCGGGAACGCCACCGCCGGGTGCGTCAGGATGCGCAGCCGGTCGAACACGCGGATGCGCAGGATCGGCGCGAGCAGTGGCCCGGTGAGGCCGAGCACGATCAGCAGCGCCGCGATGTCGCCGAGCAGCAGGTGCTCGACCATGTGCGCGAGCAGCAGCTCCTGGCTGTCGTCGCCGAGCGACGTCAGCGCGCCGCCGATCGTCACGAAACCGGCGTAGAAGCAGGCCTGGCGCCAGCCGGGCACGGGGTGTCCGGTAGCGGCCAGCGTGCCCACCCGGCGCGCGTACAGCACCGCGATGATCAGCAGCGGCCCGAGTTGGATGACGGCTTCGACGTCGGTGGAGATGGCCAACGGAACGGTGCTCACTTCCGCTCAGCGTACGGGGAGCGGCGTCGCGGTGCAGCAGCAACCGGGGTGGCGAGCCGACCCGCCGGGCGAGCGCGCCGCCGCCGCGCGTGGGTCGCCGCAAGCGTGGACTCGCCGCGCCTGGGCCGCTGCGAGCTGCCTCCCGCGCCGCGGTGGTTCCCTAGACTGCCGCGGGCATGATTCCCCGGCGTCGCATGCTGCCCGCGCTCGGCGCTTTCGGTGTGGGCGCGCTCGCCGTGCCCGCGAGCGCGTCGGCGCACGGCATCGTCGGCAAAGCCGATCTCCCGATCCCGGTGTGGCTGTTCAGCTGGACCGCCGCGATTGTGCTGGTGGTGTCGTTCGTGGCGCTCTCGACGCTGTGGACGCGCCCGCAGCTGCAGGGCCAGCGCGCGCGACGCCTGGCGCGTGTGCCGCGCGTGTTGGAGTGGCTGGCGGGGCTGATCGGTGTGGCGCTCTTCACGCTGGTGCTGTACAGCGGGTTCGCGGGCGCCCAGGTGCCGAACGCGAACTTCTCGGTGACGTTCGTGTACGTCGTGTTCTGGGTGGGCGTGCCGCTGCTGAGCGTGCTGTTCGGCGACGTGTTCCGAGCTTTCAGCCCGTGGCGCGCGGTCGCGCGCCTGATCTGTGCGCTGCGCACCCGGCTGGGCGCCCACGGCGCGGGTGCGCCGCTGCGCTACCCGGCCAGGCTGGGCGCCTGGCCCGCCTTCGTGGGCCTCGTGGGCTTCGCGTGGCTGGAGCTCGTGTACGTCAACCGCGACGACCCCTCGACGCTGGCTGCGCTGTCGCTCGGGTACTTCCTCGTGATGGTGGCCGGGATGGTGCTGTGCGGGGTTCAGGAGTGGGAGTC
This sequence comes from Solirubrobacteraceae bacterium, assembly GCA_035474295.1. Classification (GTDB taxonomy): domain Bacteria; phylum Actinomycetota; class Thermoleophilia; order Solirubrobacterales; family Solirubrobacteraceae; genus Palsa-744. The sequence continues at coordinate 75,600 of DATINL010000010.1, read as the reverse complement.
GCGCGCTGACGGGTTCGGGGTGTACTTCAACCTGCTCTCGCGCCTGGCGGCGCTGGACTGGCGCGAGCGCGCCGTCTACCTGCGCCGGCCGCTGAGCGCGATCACCGACCTGGAGCTGGCGCCGGGCATGGTGGCGCTGATGTGCGCGATCATCGGCACCACCACGTTCGACGGGCTCAGCAACGGCGGCGTCTGGCGCAGCGCCGAGCCGCACCTGCAGAGCGTGTTCGCGGACATCGGATTGGCGGCGACGCCGGCGCTCGAGCTGACGTACTCGCTCGGGCTGCTGCTCAGCATCGGTCTGATCGCGGCCATCTACAGGCTTGGGGTGCTGGGGGTGCGCAGCGTCAACCCGAGCCACGGGGTCGGCGAGCTCACGCGCGCGTTCGCCCATACGCTCGTGCCGATCGGGTTCGCGTACGTGCTGGCGCACTACTTCTCGCTGCTGCTGTGGCAGGGCCAGGCGATCGGCTACCTGGCGTCCGACCCGCTCGGCGACGGCTCGAACCTGCTCGGCACGAGCAGCTATGAGATCGACTACCAGGTAATCTCCTACGCGGCCATCTGGTACGTGCAGGTGGCCGCGTTGATCGTCGGCCACGTGTCGGGCTTGGCGCTCGCTCATGACCGCGCGCTCGTGATCTACCGCGACGCGCGCGAAGCCGTGCGCTCGCAGTACTGGATGCTCGCGGTGATGGTCGCGTTCACGAGCTTCGGCTTGTGGCTGCTGTCGGCCGTCGGCACATGAGTCTGAGCTGAGAGGACTTGCGTAGAGTGGGGTGGAGGTTGATCGGCCCACGCACACCCGCGAGCAGCAGCTTGGTTTGTCGCACTGCCGTGGCGGCGCTCAGCGCGCTGATCCTGCTGGCGCTGGCGCTCGCGCCCGCCGCGCCAGCGGCTGACTCGTCCTCATCTGAGAGCCCGCTCAACGACCAGGGCTCGAGTCCCAACTACCGCTCGCTGATCACGTCGGTGACGCCGCGCCAGCCGGGTCTCAGCCTGCAGGTGCTGCAATTCTCCGATCGCCTGCAGCTGATCAACCGCAGCGGCCAGACCGTCACCGTCGCGGGCTACCAGGGCGAGCCCTATGCGCGCGTGCTCGGCAACGGCGCCGTCGAGCTCAACACGCGCTCGCCGGCTTATTACCTGAATCAGAGCTTCTACGGCAACATCACGGTGCCCGCATCGGCCTCCGCCAAGGCTGCGCCGCGCTGGCGGGTCGTGGATCGCACCGGACAGCTGCAGTGGCACGACCACCGCATCCACTGGATGTCGCCGGTGCTGCCGCCGCAGGTGAAGGACAAACGCAAGCGCACGCTGATCTTCAACTGGACCGTGCCGCTTCAGGTCGGCGCGAGCAAGGGCGCTGTCAGCGGCCGGCTGTTGTGGGCCCCGCAGAGCTCCAGCGCGCCGACTGGCGCGATCGTGGCGCTGGTCGTGCTCGTGCTGCTGGCGCTCGCGCTCGTGCTGGTCGTGCGCCGCCGGCGCGCGCGCATACCCCCGCGCGAGGCGTGGTAGCCCGCGCGAGGCGTGGTAGCGTTTCCGGCGCGATGTCAACGCTTGCCTGCATGACCCACTGGTACACGTCGCTGCTCTACGTGGTGCCCGTCGCCGCCGTCGGCGGCTGGGGTTGGTGGAGCGCGCGGCGCGTGTCGCGCAGCCAGGGCCCCGGCGGCGATCCGCCGCAGTCGGGCTCTTCGCTGATCCGTAGCTGATCGCGCTCCGACGGCTTCAGCAGTCCCAGCGAGGCAGTGCCGCGGCGCGGCTCTACTACAGTCAACGGCCGTGACTTCCGTTCCCGCTCTGCGCTTGCGCGCGCTGACCAAACGCTACGACGGTGGCCTGCTCGCGCTCGACGGCTTCGACCTCGAGATCCCGGCGGGCGAGTTCTTCGGGCTGCTCGGTCCCAACGGCGCCGGCAAGACCACGCTGATCAGCGCCGTGTGCAACCTGATCCGCGTGACGTCCGGCGAGATCTCGATCTTCGGCCACCACTACCGCGACCCGCATGCGCGACGCATGATCGGCGTGGCCGAGCAGGACGTCAACCTCGACCGCTTCCTCGACGTGGAGGAGACGCTGGTGTACCACGGCGGCTACTACGGCATGAGCCGCGTCGACGCGCGCCGGCGCGCACGGGAGATGATGGATGTGTTCGACCTGCGCGCCAAAGCTGGCGTGCGCGCGCCGTCGCTGTCGGGCGGCATGCGCCGGCGGCTGCTGCTGGCGCGCGCGCTGATGCACGAGCCGCCGCTGGTGATCCTCGACGAGCCGACCGCCGGGGTGGACTTCGAGCTGCGCATCGAGCTGTGGCAGTACATCCGCCGGCTGCACGAGCAGGGCGCGACGATCCTGCTCACCACGCACTACTTGGAGGAAGCCGAAGAGCTCTGCCAGGACATCGCGCTGATCCGCGGCGGGCGTCTGCTGGCACGCAACAGCGCGCAGGCGCTGCGCGCCGAGTTCGACGCGGATTCGCTGGCCGACGTGTACGTCAAGGCGATGGCCTCGTGAGCGAGCTCGCCGCGGCGGAGCCCGGCGCGGGCGCGCCGGAGCGGGGGAGCCCGCGCGCAGGCGGGCCGCTCGCCGAGCTGCTGGTGCGCCGTCGCGGTCTGATCGCGCTGGGGTCGCGCGAGGTGCTGCGCGTGCTGAAGCTGTGGACGCAGACGATCGCGGCGCCGGTCGTCGCGTCGTTCCTGTTCATCCTCGTGTTCGGGCTGTCGCTGAGCGGCCGCATCCGCCACGTCGACGGTGTCGACTACCGCGTGTTCATCGTGCCGGGGCTGATCACGATGGCGATGGTGCAGGCCGCGTACGCCAACAACTCCTCCTCCGTGTTCCAGGCGCGCTTTGACCGCTACCTCAACGACGTGCTCGCGTCGCCGATGCGCAACTGGGAGATCAACCTCGGGCTGTCGCTCGGCGGTGTCGTGCGCGCGCTGCTGATCGGCCTCACGCTGCTGGCGCTCGCGCTGCCGATCACCGACGTGCCGGTGTACCAGCCGCTGGTGCTGATCATCAGCGTGACGCTCGGCGTCACGCTGTTCTCCTCGCTCGGCGTGGTGGTCGGCATCTACGCCAAGTCGTGGGACCACGCCGGGTTCGTGCAGAACATCCTGATCGTGCCGCTGAGCTTCCTCGGCGGCGTGTTCTACTCGGTCGGCACGCTGCCGTCACCCTGGCGCGAGGTGTCACATGCGAACCCGATCTTCTATCTGGTGCAGGCCGTGCGCTACGGGTTCCTCGGCACCAGCGACGTGCCCGTGGCGCTCGCGCTGGGGATCACCGCGGTGCTGACGGCGGCGGTCGTCGGCTGGAGCGCGTGGCTGTTCGCCGATGGGCGCAAGCTGAAGCCCTAGTAGCCGTTGGTAGCATGCCTTGAAGCTCACCCGGATGCCGTGCGGTGGCTCTTGTCCCAGCGAACGTAGACGTAGCGGACCAGCGCCAGCGTGAGCGGGATGGCGAACGCGGAGTGCAGATACCAGCCGTCCACGACCCCGGTCTTGAATGCCTGCTCAAACCCTCGCTGCTTGGCGATTAGCGCGCCGACGAGCAATGCGAGGGTCACGTACAAGACGACCCCACTCGCACCGAGGGCGATCCTCCAAGTGACAAGGTCGGCGCGGGTCTTCGCGAGGGCGGTCTCTGCGGCGTGAAGACTCTCGCTCGTCACGGCCTCGCTGGCACGTAGCGCGGCATTCTCTTCATTGGTCTCTTGGAGCACGCTGAGCGCGGTTCGGCTCGATGCATATTGGGTGGCTGCCGCGTCACCGCGCCGGAGGCCTTCGAGCAGATCGAACACGGGTAGATCCTGCAGCTCGTCGAACCTCAACCACGCCTGTAGGCACTTGACCGTGGTGCTTGCCTTGCCGTCCCATGGATATGGATGTCCATGGGCTACCGCCTCGGAGCGCGCGAGGCGACGGAGGATGTACACGACGGCTGCGTGCGCCGAGGAGTCGATCACCTCGATCAGCGCGCGGTGGCGGTCGCCCTGCTCGATGAGCGCAACGCGTGCGCCGAGCAGCGCGCTCGCAGCGGTCGCTGTCGTCGTGAGGTCCACCCAAGTGCCGTCCAGGTCCTGTGCGCTGATGAGCGCCTCGCTGAGCGTCGCGATGGCACTCGCTGGCAGACCCGCCATGACGCTGGCCCTGAGGTACAAGACGAGCTTCGTCTCGCTCGCCTCGCTGGCGACGAACGACGTCGCGGCCCGCTCGAGATCCGCGCGCTCGTCGTCGCTCAGGGGCCCAAGGCGTGCGAACGTCAGGTACGCGAGCGCACGCTCTTCGGATTCGCAGCGTTCCAGGGCGCCGCGCAGCCAGTCTGCGCTCGCCGTTGCTGGCGCAGAATCGGTGCCGAGATACTGCGCGCGTAGCCAGTACAACGCGCAGGTCGGGCCGAAGACCTCATCGTAGGAGCCGTTGCGTTCGTGGTTGCGCACAATCGCGAACGCCGCGTCCTGTACGTGGGCGTAGTCGACGGCACGACCCGAGACATCGGCGCGCGGCAGCGTCTCGAGCGTTTGAAGGGTCTCGACGTGGCTCCAGAAACTGTCGTCTATATACCCGTTGCGTAGCTCGGTTTGGATCTGAAGCTCGGTTGCCTCGAGCAGGCGTTTCGGGCGGAGCTCGCGGCTGACGATGCTCATGCTGCGGGTCCCGAAGGCGCCGGGCCCGAAGTTTACGAGCCGCATCCGGCCAGCGCGCACGGCCGCAGCAACCGCGCCGCCGAGCGGTTCGGGTAGGCCCTCGATGCCGATGCTCGGCGAGAGTAGGAGCGTCGAGTGGATCCCGAGGTCTATGTTCCGTCCGGCGCGTTGCGCGTCGTCGGGCATGACGTATTCGCCGAAGGCGACGCGCTGGGCGCGCAAGCTCGCACGCAGGTAGTCGTAGTCGACGTCGACCTTGTCTGCTGCGCGCACCGTCGCAATGTTGTGGCGTCCTTCGGTGACATAGACGAGCAAGTTCGTGAAAAGCAGCTCGTGCCTTTGCCAGTCGAGTGGAAGCGCAGATACCACGAGGCGCCGGTTAGTCGACTCCTTTGCAGTCAGCAAGAGCGATCGCGGCTGCGGCGCGCCTCTGTCGATTAGTAGCTCATCCCAGTCGGAAAGGTCTGCGTCCTCTAGGTGATGCCATGAGAGACCGGGCAGATGGCGCAAGCCGGTCGCGTGCTTCTGCATCTCTGCGGCGTCAATCTGATGCGGATAGGTAAGCACGACGTGGCGGGCGGTGTTAGAGCCGAGGACGAACTCCGACGCTCCTAGCGGCTGTCCACCGCCGCGTGTCACCACGGGCCGCAGCCTGCTCAGAGGATGGGGAAGGCACTCAAGCCGCGGACCGTCCCGCATGGCGAGTCCGAGCTGCTGCAGGCACATCGCGCCGCGACCGGCGTCCAGATACTCCGCGAGCGTCTCTGCGAACGCGGCGCAGTTGACGGTTGCGAGGATGTCGCGGTCGTTGAGCGCATTGGACGCCAGCACGAGCGCGTCCACTTCGTGAGAGGCGAGCAGGTCGGGCAAGGATGCGATGTTGTCGCCCGTGATGAGATGCACGTTGTAGTCACCCAACAGCGGACGAGCGTCGGCGTACCCGTAATGCGCCATCTCCGACTGGTTCTGCACGAGCGCCACAGAGTAGGTTGATGGGCTCACTGAGCCCATCAGTAACCTGCCCTCATGGCGATCACGCCAGCTTGCACGCCAGTGCGGCCATCGCGTCGAGCCGAGAAGTGCTCATCGGCGTTGTGGGCCGTACAGCCGCCAACGACCCTGGACTGATTGATTCCGCTGGCGCTCAGCGCCTGGATCACGCCGGCGCGCAGGTCGAGCGCTGGATCCCCTTGGCGCGATGTCGCGAACGCTTTTGAGTATCGATGCGAAACGGCTGCGCGGACGTCGGCGCCGACAGTCAGGCAGCACGAGCCGATGGCCGGCCCGATTTGCGCGACGATTTCGCTGGGTCGCGCTCCTGCTCTGGCCATGGCGACTGCCATCTGCTCCACAGCGCCGCGCAGCAGCCCACGCCACCCGACGTGCAGCGCTCCGATTACACCTCGACCGGCGTCGGCGAGCAAGACCGGTGCGCAGTCGGTAACACCGACCATCAGAACGATATTGCTCTTGCGGACTACCATCCCGTCCGCGTTCACCGGGAACGCGCGCAACTCTGACGGCCCGGGCGGCACCGCACCGGGGACGACTGTGAGCACCCTCGCGCCGTGTACCTGGCGGACGGTGACAAGCGGTCGTCCAACCAGGTCGAGACGCGCCATCAACCGCCGTCGATTCTCGAGCACCGCGTCCAAGTCGTCACCGACATTCGTGCTGATGTTCGCCTCGCTGAATGGCCCGCTGCTAACTCCGTCCCGCCGTCCGGAGAACGCGACTGCGACGGCGGTATCGAGAACGATGTCAGACGATGCTGGCACTAGGCGGTGCTAGGCTACCCCAAAGGCGCTGTGTGTGTTGGACGTCCCGTTTATCTGCCAGCGTGAGGCAGGCACCGGAGTAGGCCTCGGGCAAGAACTGCCGTTCGGAGTGACCTGGGGCGACCGCGCTTGTGCGATCGCCAGCGCAACGATGGTTCTGAACTACTTCGGTCGCCGAGTGTCCCTAAATGATGTACTCGTCGCCGCACTTGCAGAGCGCGGGTTCGATTCTGTCCGCGGATGGCGACACGCAGCCATCGTCAGCGTTCTGCAATCGTTCGGGTTGGCGGCTTATCGTCGCAATTGGCGGCTGTTGCAGGGGCGCGAGCAGGCATACCTCGATGGGCGCACGCTGACATCAGCGAGACGCGCCGAACTCGAGGCAGTCGCGGCACAGATGGTGGAGGAGGGCGTTGGCACGATCGAGCGCCTGCTCGGTGCCGGCGTGCCGGTGATCCTGTCCATCTATCGCCCATGGGGCGACCGCACGAGCGTCGGGCACCAGGTTGTGCTGCTTTCACTCGACGCGCGCTCAGCTGTCCTGCACGACCCCGCGCACCTAGACGGGGCAGCAGTCACCTACGAACGCGATGCTCTGATCACCAATTGGAAGGGAACCGCGATCGTGGGTCACCTGCCACAGGGAGTCAGCCCCAGTACAGGTTGAAAGTCGCGAAGATGCGCTCCGGGCGCCACACCCGCGGTTCTCCCAGGCACATGCGCGTTGTTCCCCCTGTCTGCGGGCATCCGGCGCGACGCAGGTAGGCAAGCAAGTCAGCGTGGCCGGCAGGGACTGCGATGCGCAGAGAGCCGACGGAGTCCGCAAGCGCCGTAGCCAGGAGTGCGCCGCCGGCCGTCCCATCGCTAGCGACTACGGCGCCTACCGAAGATTGACTTTGTGGCACTCTGAATCCCACGACGGCGCCCGCGTCGAAAGCGACGCAGGCGCCGTGGGGCCAGATCTCGGCGAGCAGCGCGCCGCGGTCCTCGCCCGTCGCCGAGCGGTCCAGCGCGAGCACCGCTTCCAAGTCGTGCATGGTGCCGGGCCGAAGGTCCGCGTTCGGGGTAGCCGGCAACGCGTCGCAGTGGAACTCGACAAACTCCATCTCAGGCACGAACCCGAGTCGGCGGTACAGCGGGCGCGCGACGTCGGTGGCGTGTAGCAGGATCGTCCGATCGCCGAGTTCGCGCATCGCTGCCGTCGTGAGCTGGACGCCGAGACCGTGCCTACGATCCGCGGCGCGAACGGCAAGGCCGCCGATCCACCCGGAGTCGACGAACGCCAGGCAGGATGCAGCTCCTACTACCTCACCGCCTCGCCTAGCCACAAACACGATCCCGCCGAGCCTGCGCACGAACGCCAGATCATCCACGAGGTCTGGCCGAAAGCCGACATCTGCGTAGAGAGCGGCGATTCCTTCCAGGCTCGACGTTGGTTGTATCTCGTAGCCGGGCACGAACCCTCGCAGGACGAGCATATCGCGCCGCTCGGTGTGAGCTCGGGGCTTGGGTGGAAACTGATGCCACGCTGCGAGTCCCAGCCAGCTGCACAAGGAGCGTCAGGCGGTCAAAGGCATCTCCGAGACCACTCGTGCCTTGGAGCCTGAGGTGCCGTGGCGCCAGATCGCTGGCATGCGCGACAAACTGCACAAACTGATCCATGAGTACTTCGGCGTTGACCTCGCGCTCGTCTGGGATGTCGTAGAGCGCGATCTACCGAGCGTGCGCCCACGACTGGAAGAGCTGGCAGGACGCCTCGCGAGCGACGCTGAACTTCCGGCTGATACTGCGTTCTAGGGTAAGCCACTTCCCAACGCGCCCGGGCCGATTCGAACGGCCGACCTCTCGCTCCTGAGGCGTCTTGGTGTTTGGCCTTGAAGTGGCCATAAGTGGCATGGGCAGTGACGATTCGTCTTCTTCGAGCCGGCCGGAGATTTGATCAGATAGTCGTAAACGACAGGGGATTCCGGCCGATATTGCGTTGGCTCGCTCAAAGCGCTGCTAGTCACCGCCCAGCTCGAGGTGCAGCGCGCGTTCATCGACATACCCCAACTGTTGCAAATGGAGACACTAACTGACAATAGCTGTTACAGTCCAGATCGTGATCCGCCACGATCCGATAGCCGAACGCAAGGCCGAGAAGCTCGAATGGCGGCAGGGCCTCGAACAGCTCGCGCTGAAAACCGGGCAAGAACATGCCCAACTAGCCGATGATCTGGCGTCGAGCAGGCAATTCATCGTGGACGAGCTTCTACCCAAGGCCGCTCAGGCCGGCATCCCGTTCGATGTGACCGCCAAGCTGCTCGGCATTAGTAGGCAGACGCTTTATCGCTGGCAAGGCGCTCGACGTAAGCGTGACGCGGAACAGGGAGTGACGCTGACGGGCTGTCCGTAGCTGGATTCGGCGAGGGTCGCCTTCCGGCGGACACGGCGCAGGGCCGGTGCCTGATTGACTCTGCCGATTTAAACATGGTGCGCGACTCGATCTATCCGATGGTGCCGGTGCCGCTGGAGTGGCACCGGCTTGAGGACGGTACGCCTGTGCCGAATTGGGTCGCGGTGTGGCGCTCTCGCGGCTCGGACGTTGAAGTACAGGATCGCATCCGAGCGCATGGCCATCCTGGTCGGTCATGGATGACGAGCTGACCACCGCTGAGGCGACCGACCCCGGGGGTAGGCGGGTGGTCTTGGTCGATGCGGTCTGGCGCGAGAAGATCCTCCGCGACCATCCCGAGATCGACACGCATATGCCCGTTGTCCTACAGGCTGTGACCAAGCCCGATCATGTTGCTGCCGACCCGATCTTCGCCGCGCGGACCCGCTACTACGCGCGGGGTGTCGGTCCAAGTCGATGGCTGCTGGTCGTCGTAAGCTATGAGCAGGTACCGGCGCGGATCGTCTCCGCGTTCGCCAACCGGAAGGACCCAAGATCATGGAGCGCGTGAACATTGCGATCGGGCCGCTGAGCTTCGATCACGCCGACTACGATGCCGACAACGACGTGCTGTATCTGCATGTCGGCGAGCCGCAGGCGGGCGAGGGAGAGGAGACGCCGGAGGGCCACGTTGTCCGCTACGCGCCCGGAACTAGTCGGATCGTGGGGTTGACGGTGCTCGGGGCACGGCGCGTATTGGAGCGCGATGGGCATCTTGCGGTCACGGTTCCGGGCACCGTTGAGACGAGCGCGGAACAACTGGCGCCGGCGCTCGCAGCTGTTTAGCGCGTGGGCACGTCAGAGCGATCGACTCAGACCATCACATAGGTCGGGTCGAGTCACCGCGAGATGAGCGCCGCGCCGCCTGACTCCAAAACCAGCCGATTACCAGCCACTTCCTCAGCGCGCCCGGGCCGATTCGAACGGCCGACCTCTCGCTCCGGAGGCGAGCGCTCTATCCACTGAGCTACGGGCGCACAGGGCGTGTCGAGACAACGCCTTGGAAGCTGCAGCTTACCGGCCGCGGCACCCGCGCTTCGCGCATCCTCAGCACCCACGCGCGCGCCCGCCATCCGCCCACGCCCAGCCAAGCGTCGCTACCGTTGCCCCATGGACCTCTCCCTGTTCTTCGCCGGCACCGGCGGCTCGGTGCCGAGCCCGCGCCGTGGCCTGCCCGCAATCCTGCTGCGCCGCGGCGCCGACCGGCTGCTGTTCGACTGCGGCGAAGGCACCCAGCGCCAGCTCATACGCTCGGTTGGACTCGCGGACCTCAACGCCGTGTTCATCACGCACTTCCACGCCGACCACTGGCTCGGGCTCCCAGGGATGCTGAAGTCCTTCGCGCTGCGCGACCGCGATCAGCCGCTAACCGTGTACGGGCCACGCGGCCTCGCGGACCTGATGGACAAGATGCGCGTGATCTACGGCCGCTTGCCGTACGAGCTGAGCATCGTCGAGCTGGAACCGGCGGAGACAGTCACATACAACGGCTACCTGATCGCGGCCGTGCCGGTGAACCACGGCGGCGGTCCCGCCTACGGCTACGTGTTCGTCGAGGACCAGCGCCCGGGCCACCTCGACGCGCAGCTCGCCGCGCAGCTCGGCGTCAAGCCCGGCCCGGACTTCGGACGCCTGCAGCGCGGGGAGACCGTCGACGGCGTGCGCCCCGAGCAGGTGATGGGCCCGACGCGCGAGGGTCGCAAGCTGGTGCTCTCGGGCGACACCGCGCCGTGCGAAGCGCTGCGCGTGGCCGCACACCAGGCCGACGTGCTCGTGCACGAGGCCACGTTCGCGGAGGAGGAAACCACGCGCGCGCGTCAGACTGGCCACAGCACCGCGCGCCAGGCCGCCGAGCTTGCGCGCGACGCGGAGGTGCGGATGCTCGCGCTCGTACACATGTCGATGCGCTACGTCGGCGGCGAGCAGCGTGAGCAGGCGCGCGCCGTGTTCGCGCCGACCGAAGCGCCGCGCGACTTCGACACGATCGAGATCCCGTTCCCCGAGCGCGGCGCCCCGCAGCTGGTGCGCTGGTCGAACAACCGTCCGGCGCCCGACCCGAACGCGCAAACCGTCGCGGCGCGCTGATACTCTCGTGGAGATCCGGTGATCAGATCAGCTGATCACCGGCAGTCGAGTTGATTGACATAACGCCTCCTTTAACCCGGTCCCGTGAGACCAGGAAGGAAGTAATGAGCAGCGACAGCGAGAAGATCGTCCTCGACGAGGACGGAGTACGGCGGGCGCTCACGCGCATCGCGCATGAGATCGTCGAGCGCAACCCTGAAGCGCAGACACTCGCGCTCGTTGGCATCCACAGCCGCGGCGCCTTCCTCGCGCGCCGCCTGGAGCGCCTGCTCGCGGAGCTGACCGACGCCGACGCCGACCCCGAAGCGCACACGCAGATCCCGCTCGGCGACCTCGACATCGGCTTCTACCGCGACGACGTCGCCCAGCGCCCGGACGCGCCCGTCGTACACGCGTCGCACATCGACTTCGACATCACCGGGCGCACGGTGGTGGTCGTCGACGACGTGCTCTACACCGGGCGCACCGTGCGCGCCGCGATCGAAGCGCTGTTCGACTACGGCCGCCCCGCGCGCGTGCAGCTCGCCGTGCTCGCCGACCGCGGCCACCGCGAGCTGCCGATCCGCCCCGACTACGTCGGCAAGAACCTGCCGACTTCCTCGCGCGAGCACGTCAGCGTGCGCGTCAGCGAACTCGACGGCGTCGACGAGGTCGCGATCCTCTCCACCCCGGTTGGAGCGAGCGCATGAACCATCTGATCTCGATCGAAGACCTCGACCGCGCCGCGATCGAGCGGATCGTGGCGCAGGCCGCGCGCTTCGCCGAAGTGTCAGACCGCGAGATCAAGAAAGTTCCGGCGCTGCGCGGGCGGATGGTGCTGAACCTGTTCTACGAAGCCTCGACGCGCACGCGCAGCTCCTTCGAGCTGGCCGCCAAACGCCTGTCCGCCGACGTCGTCAACTTCGCCGCCAGCGGCTCGAGCGTGGAGAAGGGCGAGTCGCTGAAGGACACCGTGCTGACGCTGAGCGCGCACAAGCCCGACGCGATCGTGCTGCGCACGCCGTGGGCCGGCGCCGCCGAGCTGGTGTCGCGCTGGACGAGCGCCGCGATCGTCAACGCCGGCGACGGCAAGCACGAGCACCCGACGCAGGCGCTGCTCGACGTGTACACGCTGATCCAGCGCATCGGCGCGCTCGACGGCGCTTCGATCTGGGTGATCGGCGACGTCGCGCACTCGCGCGTCGCGCGCTCGAACATCCTCGCGTTCCAGCGCATGGGCGCGAAAGTCACGGTCGCCGGCCCGCCAACGCTGATCCCGCGCGGCATCGAAGCGCTCGGCTGCGACGTGCGCTGGACGCTCGACGAACTGCCGAGCGCCGACGTCGTGTACGCGTTGCGCATGCAGCACGAGCGCATGACCGAAGCGTCGGTGCCGTCGCTGCGCGAGTACGCCGCCTGCTACCAGATCAACGGCCGGCGCCTGTCCGCACGCCAGGTGCTGATGCACCCCGGCCCGGTCAACCGCGGCGTCGAGCTGTCCGGCGACGTTGTCGACTCGCCGCAAGCCGTGATCACCGCCCAGGTCGAAGCCGGCGTGGTCGTGCGCATGGCCGTGCTGTACGAGCTGCTCACCGGCGCCCGCGCCCCCCAACCCGCTCCAGAGCCTCAGCTCGCCTGATGGCAGCTCCGACGCTCGTCCACGGTCCGCACACCCCGGCGGACCTCCTGCTGCGCGACGTACACGTGCTCGACCCGCGCCAAAGCATCGACGCGCGCCACGACGTGCTCGTGCGCAACGGCGAGATCGCCGAGCTCGGCGCGCCCGGCACGCTCAGCGGCGAACACGGGGGCGAGGTGATCGAAGGCCGCGGCCGCCATCTGCTGCCGGCGTTCTTCGACCCGCACGTACACCTGCGCACGCCCGGCCAGGAGCACAAGGAAGACCTCGAGACTGGCACGCGCGCCGCCGCCGCCGGCGGGTTCTGCGGCGTGATCGCGATGCCCAACACCGACCCGGTGCTCGACTCCGCGCCGCTGCTGCGCTCGCTGCGCGACAGCGCCGCGCGCGAAGCGCGCGTGCCCGTCGGCTTCCTCGGTGCGATCACGCGCGGCCTGCAGGGCGTGGAGCTGACCGAGATGGCTGAGCTGCGCGCCGAAGGCGCGCTCGGGTTCACCGACGACGGCCGTCCCGTCGCGAGCGCCGGCGTGCTGCGCAAAGCGCTGCAATACCAGCGCCTGTGCGGCGGCGTGCTCACGCTGCACGAGGAAGACCCGACGCTGTCCAAAGGCGGCGCGATGCACGAAGGCGTCGTCAGCACCGCGCTCGGCGTCGGCGGCATCCCCAGCGTCAGCGAGTCGACGATGGTCGCGCGCGACGCCGCGCTCGCCGCGTACGAGGACGGGCGCGTTCACTTCCAGCACCTCAGCTGCGCCGCCTCGGTCGAAGCCGTCGCGGCCGCCAAAGCGAAGGGCTGGAAGGTCAGCACCGAGGTCTCCCCGCACCACCTGCTGCTGACCGAGGAGCACGTGCGCACGCTCGACACGCGCATGAAGATGAACCCGCCGCTGGCAACCGAAGTCGACCGCCATGCGCTGATCGAAGGACTGCGCGCCGGCGTGATCGACTGCGTCGCCACCGACCACGCGCCGCACGCGCGCGAAGAGAAGGAAGTGCCGTTCGAGCAGGCTCCGATGGGCACCACCGGTCTGGAGACCGCGTTCGCCGCGCTCCACACCGAGCTGGTGCTGCCCGGCGTGCTCACGCTGGAGCTGCTGGTGACGCGCATGAGCGCGGGCGCCGCGCTGTTCGACCTGCCGACACCGATCATCGCCGTCGGTGAGCGCGCCAACGTCACGCTGGTCGACCTGGCAGCTGAGTGGACCGCCGGCGAGCACGGCTGGGAGAGCCGCTCGGAGAACTGCTGCTTCGCCGGCCGGCGCCTGCACGGCCGCGTGTTACTTACGCTCGCGGCCGGCGCCGTCGCCTACCGCGAGCGCGCGTTCTCGGTGGTGCGCGGATGAGCCGCTCGATCAAGCAGCCTGCGCACGCAAAGCAGCCTGCGTACGCCAAACGGCCTGCATGCATCACCACGGCGGCACGCGCATGAGCCTGCTCTCGCGCGACCGCGCGGCACTGCTCGTCGTCGACGTGCAGGAAGCGTTCCGTCCCTACTCAGCTTTCCGGGATGTGGCCGGCGCTTGCGCGAAGCTGCTCGCGGCGGCACGGATCCTCGATGTGCCGCGACTGGTCAGCGAGCAGTACCCGGCCGGCCTCGGCCACACCGCGCCGGAAGTCGGGCTCACCGACGAGCCGCGCATCGAGAAGACCGTGTTCTCGGCGGTGCGCGCGGACGGCTTTGACCTCGGCGGGCGCGATCAGGTGATCGTGTGCGGCATCGAAGCGCACGTATGCGTGTCACAGACCGTCCACGACCTGCTCGCGCAGGGCATCGAGGTTTACGTGCCGGCCGATGCGGTCGCATCGCGCCATGCGGTCGACTACGAGCGCGGCGTCGAGCGCTTGCAGCGCGCGGGCGCGGTGCTGAGCACCGTCGAAGCCGTGCTGTTCGAGCTGCTCGAGCGCGCCGGCACACCCGAGTTCAAAGCCGTCCAAAAGCTGATCATCTGATGAGGCCTGATCGTCTGGGGTTGAGATGAGCAGTGCGGCGAGCGCATACGTGCTGCTGGAAGACGGCACGCGCTTCGACGGCAGCGCGTGCGGCGCCGACGCGCACGCGGTCGGCGAGGTCGTGTTCACGACCGGCATGTGTGGCTACCAGGAGTCGATGAGCGACCCGTCGTTCGCCGGTCAGCTGATCACGTTCACGTACCCGCACATCGGCAACTACGGTGTCAACGCCGCCGCGATGGAGTCCGAGGCGATCTGGGCGCGCGCCGCGATCATGCGCGAAGCCGTCAACTACGAGGACGCGCCGAGCGCCGAGCGCGGCTGGCTGGATTGGCTGTCGGATTGCGGCATCCCCGCGATCAGCGGCGTCGACACGCGCACGCTCGTGTGCCACATCCGCGACGCCGGCTCGATGCGCGGTGGTGTGTTCCCGGCCGCGACACCGCAGCGCCAGGCGCAGGAGCTGATCGCGGCCGAGCCGTTGATGGCCGGCCAGGATCTCGCGGCGCTCGTGACGCCCCAGACGGTGACGCATCACGGTGACGGCGACGGCCCGCGGATCGCTGCGATCGACACCGGCATCAAGGCGTCGATCGTGCGCAACCTCACGCTGCGCGGCGCGCGCGTCGCGCTGTACCCGTGTACGACCAGCGCCGCGGAACTGCTGGCTGAGAACCCCGATGCGATCTTCCTCGCCAACGGTCCCGGCGACCCGGCTGCGCTCGACTACGTGGTGGCGACGCTGCGCGAGCTGGTCGGCCGCAAGCCGGTGTGGGGCATCTGCCTCGGTCACCAGCTCTTGTGTCGCGCGCTCGGCCTGGAGACGTACAAGCTGCCGTTCGGTCATCGCGGCGCCAATCACCCCGTCAAGGATCTGCAGACCGGGCGCATCGAGATCACTTCCCAAAATCACGGCTTCGCCGTGCTCGGGCCGGCCGGTGAGCGCACGATCGCCAGCGACGCGCCCGTGCGCTGGGACACGGACTTCGGCGCCGCCCAGCTGTCCCACGTGAACCTCTACGACCGCACGGTAGAAGGACTCGAACTGCTCGACGTGCCGGGTGGCACCGTGCAGTACCACCCCGAAGCCGGACCGGGGCCGCACGACTCGCTGTATCTGTTCGACCGTTTCCTGGAGCGCATTGCCGCGGCGTAACGACATCCACAAGATCCTGATCCTGGGATCCGGGCCGATCGTGATCGGCCAGGCCGCCGAGTTCGACTACTCCGGCGTGCAGGCGTGCAAGGTGCTGCGCGAAGAGGGCTATGAGATCGTGCTCGTCAACTCCAACCCGGCCACGATCATGACCGACCCTGAGCTGGCCGACGCGACGTACATCGAGCCGCTGCTGCCCGGTCCGGTGGCGCAGGTGATCGAGCGCGAGCGCCCCGACGCGCTGCTGCCGACGCTCGGCGGCCAGACCGCGCTGAACCTTGCCAAGGCGCTGCACGAGGACGGCACGCTGGAGCGCTTCGGCGTCGAGCTGATCGGCGCCAACTACGACGCGATCGCGTGCGCTGAGGATCGCGAGCTGTTCGGCGAGGCGATGGCGAAGGCAGGCCTGAAGATGCCGATCAGCGCGATTGCCACCACGCTGCAGGAGGGCGTCGACGCGCTGCCGGATCTCGGGCTGCCATGCATCGTGCGCCCCGCCTACACGCTCGGCGGGCGCGGCGGCGGGATCGCGCGCACGCCGGAGGAGTTCCGCACGATCGTTGCGCGCGGCCTCGACGCGTCGCCGATCAGCCAGGTGCTGCTCGACCAGTCGGTGCTCGGCTGGGGCGAGTTCGAGCTGGAGGTGATGCGCGACGCCGCTGACAACGTCGTGATCGTCTGCTCGATCGAGAACATCGACCCGATGGGGGTGCATACCGGCGACTCGGTCACGGTCGCGCCGCAGCAGACGCTCAGCGACAGCCTCTACCAGCGCCTGCGCGACCAGGCGATCACGGTGATCCGCGCCGTCGGCGTGGAGACCGGCGGCTCCAACGTGCAGTTCGCGGTCAACCCCGACAGCGAAGAGATCCTGATCATCGAGATGAACCCGCGCGTGTCGCGCTCCTCGGCGCTCGCGTCGAAAGCGACGGGCTACCCGATCGCCAAGATCGCCGCGCGCCTGGCAGTCGGCTACCTGCTGGAGGAGATCACCAACGACATCACCACGATCACGCCCGCGAGCTTCGAGCCGACGATCGACTACGTGGTGGTGAAGTGGCCGCGCTTCGCGTTCGAGAAGTTCCCCGGCGCCGACGCGATCCTCTCGACGCACATGAAGTCGGTCGGTGAGGTGATGGCGATCGGGTGCACCTTCCAGCAGGCGTTCGCCAAGGCGATGCGCTCGCGCGAGCTGGACAAGACGCCGCTGCTCACCGACGTCTCAGACGCGCAGCTGCTCGACAGCGTCGAGCGCCCCGGCGCCGAGCGCTTCGAAGCGATCCTCGAGCTGCTGCGCCGCGGCGTCGGCGTCGAGGCGGTACACGCGCGCACCGCGATCGACCTGTGGTTCCTGCGCGAGCTGTGCGCGCTCGCCCAGCACCCCGACGCGCCCTTCGCGGGCGCGCGCTCGTTCCGGTCGGTCGACACCTGCGCCGCGGAGTTCCCGGCGCGCACGCCCTACTACTACTCCGGCTGGGAGCGCAGCGCCGCGCACGAGGTGCGCCGCACGCTGGTCGACGGCGTCCCCGAGCGCCCGTCGGTCGTGATCCTCGGCGCCGGCCCGAACCGCATCGGCCAGGGCATCGAGTTCGACTACTGCTGCGTCCACGCCGCGATGACCGTGCGCGCGTCCGGCCGCGACGCGGTCATGATCAACTGCAACCCCGAGACGGTCTCGACCGACTACGACACCTCCGACCGCCTGTACTTCGAGCCGCTGACGCTGGAAGACGTGCTCGGCGTGATCGAAGTCGAGCAGCCCGAGGGCGTGATCGTGCAGTTCGGCGGCCAAACCCCGCTGAAGCTCGCGGCCGGGCTGGTGGCGGCCGGCGTGCCGCTGCTCGGCACCAGCGTCGACGCGATCGACCTGGCCGAGGACCGCGGGCGCTTCGGCGCGCTGCTTGCGCGCCTCGGCTTCCAAGCCCCGCCATACGCCACCGCGCACTCGGTCGAGGAAGCGCTGGAGAAAACCGCCGAGGTCGGCTTCCCGCTGCTGGTGCGCCCCTCCTACGTGCTCGGCGGGCGCGCGATGGAGATCGTCTACTCGCGCGAGGGCCTGGCTGACTACCTGCGCCGCGAAGCCGGCTCCGGCGGGGAGATCTTCCTCGACCGCTTCCTGGAGAACGCGATCGAAGTCGACGTCGACGCGCTCTGCGACGGCGCCGACGTGTGGATCGGCGGGATCATGCAGCACGTCGAGGAGGCCGGCGTTCACTCCGGCGACAGCGCCTGCGTGCTGCCGCCGCACTCGCTCGGCGAAGAGATGCTCGACCAGATCCGCGCCGCCACGCGCGGGATCGCCCTGGAAGTCGGCGTCGTCGGGCTGCTCAACGTGCAGTACGCCGTCCACGACGGCCAGCTGTACGTGATCGAGGCCAACCCGCGCGCGTCGCGCACCGTTCCGTTCGTCTCCAAGGCCGTCGGCCTGCCGCTGGCCAAGCTGGCCTGCCGGATCATGCTCGGCGAGCGCATTGCCGACCTCGACCTGCCCCAGGGCCGCGAGGGCATGGGCTTCGGCGAGCACGTATCCGTCAAGGAAGCCGTGCTGCCGTTCGACCGCTTCGACGGCGCCGACGCCGTGCTCGGCCCGGAGATGCGCTCGACCGGCGAGGTGATGGGCATCGCGCGCGACTTCCCGACCGCGTTCGCCAAGGCGCAGGCCGCCGCGGGCGCGCCGCTGCCGAGTTCCGGCACCGCCTTCATCACGGTCACCGACTCCGACAAGGCCGGCGCTTTCGCGGTCGCGCAGATCCTGCACGACGCCGGCTTCCGGATACTGGCCACGCGCGGCACCGCCGAGGCGATCGCGCGCATGGGCGTGCCCGTCGAGCGCCTGAACAAGATCGGTGAGGGCTCGCCGCACGTGGTCGACTGGATCGAGCGCGGCGACGTCGACATGGTCGTCAACACGCCCACGGGCTTTGGCGCGCGCACCGACGGCTGGGAGATCCGCCGCGCGGCGGTCGCGCGCGGCATCCCGTGCCTGACGACGCTGTCGGCCGGTGTGTCGGCCGCGCGCGCGATCGCGCGCGCGCGCCAGTCCGGCGAGCCGCCGGTGCTGTGCCTGCAGGAGCTGCACCGTGGGCTGACCCTCAACCGCGTCGCGGCGACGCCCGGCGGCGGTTCAGTGTCGTCGAACCGCGCCGTGGCGACGCCCGCCGACGGCGCAGTGACGCCCGACCGCGCCAGCACGGCGTGAGCGCGACAGCAAGCGCGCCCCGCACGCTCGCGCCATTCGGCCGGCGTCAGCTGACCGTCGCCGGAGTCGACGAGTTGGGCGCCTACCGCGTGCTGCGGGCCGCCGACCCCGATGGTCCGATGCCGGACCCGGGCCAGTTCGCGATGCTTGCCGCCGCCGAGCGTTGGGGCGCGGGGGCGGATGAGCGCCCGTTCGTGCCGCGCGCGTTCTCGGTTGCGCGTTGGAGCGGGGGGGAGGCGCACTTCCTGCTGGAGGACGTCGGTCCGGGCACACGGCGGTTGTGTGAGCTGCGCGCGGGCGAGCAGCTGTGGTGCCTTGGCCCGCTGGGCGTCGGCTTCACCGCGCCGTCGCCGGGCCACCGCGCGCTGCTCGTCGGCGGCGGCGTTGGCATCGCGCCGCTCGCGATCTGGCAGGACCGGCTGCTGCAGGACGGCGCCACGCCGCGGGTGCTGCTCGGCTTCCGCGATCGCGCCCATGCCGCCGGCGCCGCGCTGCTCACAGACGCGGCTGTCGCCACCGATGATGGCTCGGTCGGTCACCACGGCTTCGTGACTGAGTTGCTCGCCGCTGAGCTCGACCGCGGCGAGCCGGTCACCGTGTACGCGTGCGGCCCGCCCAGCATGCTGGAAGCTGTCAGGGCACTGTGCGCGGCTCGCAGGACGCCGGCGCAGCTGGCGCTGGAAGCGGGGATGGCGTGTGGCTATGGGGCATGCTTCGGGTGCGCGGTGCCGGCAGCGGATGGTGGCTACCTGCGGGTGTGCGTCGACGGGCCGGTGATCGACGCCGCGCGCCTCGCGTGCGTCGCTGCGCACGGTGGGCAGGACACCAGCGCCGGGCAGCCCGCATGACGGTAAACGAGGGTCGCTGCGTATGAGCGTGTACTTCTGCGGCCTCGAGCTGGAGCACCCGGTGGTCAACGGCTCCGGCACGTTCGATGCGATCGCCGCGCGCACGGTGTTCGGCGATCGCATCGACGAGGTCTTCCCGTTCGCGGCATTCGTGTCCAAGACCATCACGCTGCAGCCGCGCGCCGGCAACCCACCGCCGCGGCTGTGGGAGACGCCCGCTGGGCTGATCAACTCGATCGGACTGCCGAACAAGGGCCTGATCGGGTATCTCGAGCACGACCTGCCGGAGCTGGCGCGACTGCCGGTGCCGCTGATCACGAACGTGATGGGCTCGACGGCGCAGGAGATGACCATGCTGCTGCGCGCGTGCGACGCGCGTGCGGAGATCGCGGCGCTCGAGCTCAATGTCTCGTGCCCGAACGTCAAGACAGGGCTCGACATCGGCGCTGACCCGGCGCAGCTGGAGGCGTTCGTGCGCGCCGTGCGCCCGAGCACGGCCAAGCCGTTGATCGTCAAGCTCACGCCCAACACCGCCGACGTGGCCGCGTGCGCACAGGCGGCCGAGGCGGGCGGCGCCGACGCGGTATCGCTGATTAACACGCTGCGCGCGATGGCGATCTCACCGGGCGGTGGCGAACCGTGGCTGGGCGCAGGCAGCGGTGGTCTCTCCGGCGCGGCGATCCGCGCGGTGGCGCTCGCCCAGGTGGCGGCCGTCGCCCGCCGCGTGGAGATACCCGTGGTTGGCATGGGCGGTGTGCAGAGCGGCGTTCACGCGCGCGACCTGTTGAGCGCCGGCGCCACGCTCGTGGCGGTCGGCACCGAGAGTTTCCGCGATCCTGCCGCCGGCGTTCGCATCGCCCGCGAGCTGAGTGCTCTCGCAGCGATGTAAGCACCCGTGGCCACTGTCAACCCGGCTCGGATATGGCCAAGTGGCCAAAAAACTCGTTGACGAAAAGCCCTGCAAAGCAGAGATGCCACCGTCCAGTAGGCTGGATATGGCTATACCTCAACTTCAGCTGTAGCTGAATTCAGCGTCTTTGTCTTGATCGCTGGCCGCGGGTGTGTAGACTCGCCGCCCATGGCGACGGCGACCAGTACGACGTCTATCAAGCACTCGACTGCTCCCGAGCGCTCCCTCAATCAGCGAATGGACGCGCTTGCGCGCGCCAATCACATTCGCACGCAGAGGGCGAAGCTCAAGCGCGACCTGAAATCGGGACGCCTGTCGATCCATGCCCTTTTGTCGACCCCGCCGGAGTACGTCGAGACGGCCAAGGTGTTCGATATGTTGTTGGCCGTTCCGAAGTATGGGCGGGTCAAGGTGAACAAGATCCTGGCCCACTGCCGCATCTCGCCGAGCAAGACGATCGGCGGGCTCTCCGAGCGCCAGCGCAGCGAGCTGGTCTCGCTGCTGCGTCGTTAGTGCCAGTCGAAGTCCTGGCTGCCAACGCTTCCACCGCCACCGGCACTAGGGTGGCCCCCTTGGCGCGCGTATTCGTGATCACCGGTCCCTCCGGAGTCGGAAAGGGCACGCTCATCCGAGCCTTGATGGAGCGTGTGCCGCAGCTCGAGCTGTCGGTGTCGGCCACCACGCGTCCACCGCGCCCCGGGGAGCAGGACGGCGTCGACTACCACTTCCTCGCCCGCGAGGAGTTCGACCGCAGGGTCGAGGCGAGCGAGTTCGTCGAGCACGCGGACTACGCGGGGCGCAGCTACGGCACGCTGCGCATAGAGCTTGAGAATCGCGTGCGCGCCGGCGTGCCGGTCGTGCTCGAGATCGAGGTGCAGGGTGCGCGCCAGGTGCGCGCCGCGATGCCCGACGCCGTGCAGGTGTTCATCGCTCCACCATCGCTAAGCGCTCTGCGCACGCGACTGGTCGGCCGCGGCACCGACGACGCGCGCGAGGTCGAGCGGCGTCTGCTCGTCGCCGAGCAGGAGCTCGCCGCCCAACCCGAGTTCGCCCACGTGGTCGTCAACGACCGCCTCGACGAGGCGCTCGAACGGCTGGTTGCGATCATCGCCGGCGAGCTGGACTGAGCTCGGCGCCGCACGCTGGGCCACGGCGCCCGGCCGTGGCCACGCCTCACGCCCACTACACTTGAGCTTCCACAAGGAAAGGCAGAGACCCCAGTGATCTCACCCCGCATCGATCGTCTGCTCGACAACGTCGACTCCAACTACGCCAGCGTGCTCGTGGCCGCCAAGCGCGCCCGCCAGATCAACAGCTATTACCACAACCTTGGCGAAGGCACTTTCGACGAGTTTCCGCCCCCGATGGTGGAGACGGTGTCCAAGAACTACCTGACGATCGCGCTCGAGGAAGTGGCCGCGGGCAAGATCAAGTACCACTACCGCTAGCCAGCCGCGCGAGCGCAAGCGCGCCACCAGCGCTTGCCACGCCCGGCCGTGGCTGACAGGGTCGTCCCGCTATGGCAAGAATCCTGCTTGGCGTCAGCGGCGGGATCGCCGCGTACAAGGCGCTCGAGTTCGTGCGTCTGGCCACCGCGGCCGGTCACGCGGTGCGCGTCGTGCAGACGCACACGAGCCAGCGCTTCGTCGGCGCGGCGTCGTTCGCCGCGCTCACCGGCGCGCCGGTGCTCTCAGACGAGTTCGAGCACGACCCCGCGCGCGGTGCGTTCCCGGGCCAGCAGCCGCCCGCGCACGAGCCGCTCAGCCATCTCGAGCTGGTGCGCAACGCCGAGCTGTACCTGATCGCCCCGGCCTCAGCCAACACGCTGGCCAAGCTGGCCCACGGCCACGCCGACAACCTGCTGAGCAGCGCCGCGCTGGCAGCCACCTGCCCGCTGGTCGTGGCGCCGGCGATGAACAACCACATGTACGAGCACCCGGCGACTGCAGCAAACCTCGAGCTGCTGCGCGCGCGCGGCGTGAGCGTCGTCGAGCCCGGAGTGGGACGGCTGGCCTCCAAGGGGGAGCAGGGCGTTGGTCGTTTGGCCGAGCCTGCGGAGCTGCTGGGAGCGATAGAGATGGTGCTGCGCGCGCACGCGCGCTCGCGCGCAGCACCATCTGAACTGGGGCAAGCACCTCCGCAGGGACCGTCACAAACCGGACACGACGCGGCAGCCGTGTGGCAGGGGCTGCGCGTGCTCGTGAGCGCCGGCGGTACCCGTGAGCCGATCGACAGCGTGCGCTTCGTCGGCAACAGCTCCTCTGGGCTGATGGGCTTCTCGCTGGCGGCGGGCGCGCACGCGCGCGGTGCGCAGGTGACGGTGGTCGCCGCCAACGTCACGCTGCCGCGCACGACCGGGATCAGGTACGTCGACGTGGTCACCGCGGCCGAGCTGCGTCAGGCGTGCGAAGCGGAGTTCGCCGACTGCGACGTGCTGCTGATGGCCGCCGCCGTCGCCGACTTCCGCCCGGTGGACCCCGACGCAGGCAAGCTCAAGAAAGCCGGCCGCGGCGGCCTGCGGCTAGAGCTCGAGCCGACCGCCGACGTGCTCAGCGGGCTGGCGGCGCGACGCGGCCCCGCGCAGACGCTCGTGGGCTTCGCCGCCGAGCACGGAGCGCAGGCGCTCGAGCACGGTCGCGGCAAGCTCACGGCCAAGCAGCTCGACGCGGTCGTGGTCAACGACATCTCGCGCACCGACATCGGCTTCGACGTCGACGCCAACGAGGTCACGATCCTCACGGCGGCGGGCGCGCAGCAGGTGGCGCGAGCGTCCAAGGCGAGCATCGCCGAAGCGATCCTGAACGCAGTGCAGCAGTTGCGCGAGGGCGGCGAGCCCGCGGCCGCCCATGGCGGGCGGGAGGCTTTCTAAAGTAGAGCGTCAATGGAGAGCGTGTACGACCTCTATCAGCGAGGCTGTGAGCTGCTCGACCTCGGCGACCACCACGCCGCGATCGTCTCGCTCAGCCGTGCGCGTGCGCTCGAGCCCGCCAAGGCCTCGATTCGTGAGGCGCTCGGGCGTGCGCTGTTCCGCGCGCAGCGCTACGAGTCCGCGGCGGCGGAGTTCCAGGCGGTCGTAGCCGGCGCGCCCACCAACGACTACGCGCTGTTCTGCCTGGGTCGCTCGCTGCAGCTGCTCGGCCGCCATCACGAGGCGTGCCAGCCGTTGGCGCTCGCCTGCTCGCTGTGCCCGGAGCGCAGCGACTACCGGCTCTACCGCGAGCGCGCGCGCAGCCAGGCGGAGCGCCGCTGAGCGCGCTTGCGGAGACTGCCAGGAGTCCTGCAGCAGGCACGATCGAAGCCCGCCGATGCTATGCTCGATCGACAGCTTTCGTGCCAGCGTCCCGACGCAGGCTAAGCCGTACCGAAAGTGGGCGCTCGCCCGCTTTTTTGCGTTAGGAAGGCAATCATGACCGCGCTACAGACCGACATAGAGAGGCGGCTCGCCACCAGCGAGCCCGACGTTGAGGTGGTGCTCGCCGAGGTGGTGGGCGGCTCGACGCTGCGCGTGTTCATCGACCATCCCGAAGGCATCACGCTGGCGCTGTGCGAGCGCGTCACCCGCGAGTTGGGCGACCTGCGCGACCGCTATTCGCTGGAAGTCTCCTCACCCGGCGTCGAGCGCCCGCTGACCAAGCCCGCCCACTTTCGTCGCTTCGTCGGCCGTCGCGCACGTGTGCGACTGCGCGACGCCCACCAGTCCGAGAGCGCGACTGCCGCGCGCAACCTAACGGGCGAGCTGGTGGGAGCCTCCGACAGCGAGATCACGCTAGCCGCCGATGGGGGAGTCATCGCCATCCCCTATGCGGACATCCGTCGTTCGAACCTCGTCGAGGAGTAACCCATGTCACGCGAGATCCTGGACGCCATGCACGCGCTGGCGCGCGAGAAGGGCATCGAGCCCGAGAAGTTGATGATCGCGCTTGAAGACGCGCTGCTGTCGGCCTACAAGAAGCAGCCCGGCTCCGCCAAGTACGCACGCGTGGAGATGGATCGCGAGACCGCCGACTTCCGTGTGATCGAGCTGATCATCCCCGAGCGCCTGGAAGCGCACCTGATCGTCGAGACGATCGACGAGGGCACCGTCGTGGACCCCGAGACGGGCGAGCTGCGCGAGCCCGAGGACCCCGAGATCGACCCCGCCAAGTTCGAGCAGTACCGCGACCAGATCGACGAGCGCGACGTCACGCCCGACGACTTCGGGCGGATCGCCGCGCAGACCGCCAAGCAGGTGATCCTGCAGCGCATCCGCGAAGCCGAGCGCGACATGATGTTCGAGGAGTACCGCGACCGCGTCGGCGAGCTGATCACCGGCATCGTGCAGCAATCCGACTCGCGCTACACGCTCGTGCAGCTGCGCGAGCGCGTGGAGGCGCTGCTGCCGAAGTCCGAGCAGGTCGAGGGCGAGCGCTACGACCACTCCCAGCGCATCAAGGCCGTGATCAAGGAGGTCTCGCCGTCGACCAAGGGACCCTCGATCATCGTCTCCCGGCGCGACCCGGAGCTGATCAAGAAGCTGTTCGAGCTGGAGGTCCCGGAGATCGCCGACGGGCTCGTGGAGATCGCCAACGTCGCGCGTGAGCCCGGCTACCGCTCGAAGATCGCCGTCGTGTCGCACACCGACGGGGTGGACCCCGTCGGCGCCTGCGTCGGCCCCCGCGGCTCGCGTGTGCGCATGGTCGTGTCCGAGCTGCGCGGCGAGAAGATCGACATCATCCCCTTCAACGAGGAGCCGGCTCGCTTTGTCGCCAAGGCGCTGTCACCGGCGCGCGTGCGCGAGGTGTTGGTCGACGACGAGGCCAAGCAGGCGACCGTGATCGTCCCCGACGACCAGCTCTCGCTGGCGATCGGGCGCGAGGGCCAGAACGCGCGGCTCGCCGCCCGCCTGACCGGCTGGCGCGTGGACATCCGTTCGGAAACGGAGTTCGCCGCCGAGGAAGCCGAGCACGGCTACGAGGAGGAAGAGGTACAGGGGCGCTGCGCCGCCGTGCTCTCCAACGGACGTCGCTGCCCGAACGCGTCGCTGCCCGGCTCGCGCTACTGCGGCCTGGACACCCATCAGGCGCTCACGAACATCGAGGGCGACCAGATCGCCGACCTTCCGTCCGAAGCGGGCGAGGAGGGTTCAGCCGCTGCCGACGATGCGCCCGCGGCTGAGGATGCACCTGCCGCTGAGGCTGCAACGCCCGTCGCGGATGCACCTGTCGCTGAGGATGCAGCGGCTGTTGAGCCGCTCGCCGAAGAGGCCGCCGAGGGGCAAGCGTCATAGGGGCGCACGTGCCCCGGCGTCGTTGCACCGGTTGTGGACGTGTGGCGCCGAAGCCCGAGCTGGTACGTCTTGCGATCGACCGGGAGCAGCGCCGCGCGGTGATCGACGTGCGCGGAACGCTGCCCGGCCGCGGCGGGTACGTCTGTCGTGACGCGACGCCTGGCAGCCCGAACGCGGACTGTCTGTCACTGGCGCTGCGGCGCGGTGGGCTCGCGCGCGCTCTGCGCGCTGCCGTGAAAATCGACCCCGAGCACCCCGAGCTCGTAGAATCGACATGCCAATGACCAAGAAACGTGTACACGAGATCGCCAAGGAACAGGGTCTCTCGAGCAAAGAGCTGCTGGAGAAGCTGAGGGCCGCGGGCGTCGACGCCAAGGCGGCGGCATCCTCGGTCGACGAAGCCGCGGCGCTGCAGGCGCTGCGCGCCAACGGCTCCTCCGCGACCGCACCCCCACCCGCACCCGCCGCGCAGGCCGCTGCGCGCTCAGGCTCGGACACTCCCGCGCAGCCCGCCCAGGCGAAGCAGCCGGCAGCGGCTGCAGCAGCGACAGCGCCAGCCAAGGCTCCTAACGCGACGGCTACGCAGGCGCCCGCGCCTGCCGCCGGCGCAGCCACCGCGACGGCCGCCACACCCGCACCCGCAGCACCCGCCGCCGACGGCACGGCCACCGAAGGCGCACCGGCTGACGGCGCGGCGGTGGACGGCGCGGCCGGCGATCGCGTGCGTCCGACGCGCGACTCCCGCACCGGCGAGCGCGCGCCCGCCGCGGCCACGGCGCCCGGAGGGCGCCGGCGCGTCGTGATCGACTCGCAAGCATCCCGCCGCCAGCAGGGCGGCCCGGCCAACCAGCCACAGCGCCGTCCCCGGCGCGGGCGCCGCCGGCGCGGCACGTACGACGAGACGATCGCGCCGCTCGACACGGCCGCGATGGAAGCCACGGACCTGATCCGCGTCAACTCCGGCTCGACCGTCAAGGACGTCGCCGAGTACCTGGGAGTCGCGGTCCCGGAGATCATCAAGAAGCTGATGACGCTCGGCGAGATGGCGACGCTCACGCAGACGCTGTCCGACGACGCGATCCAGGTGCTGGCCGACGAGTTCGAGAAGGAGATCGAGATCGTCCACGCCGCCGACGAAGTCGAACTCGAGCCCGAGTTCGAGGACGCCGAGGAAGACCTGATGGACCGCCCGCCGGTCGTCACGATCATGGGCCACGTCGACCACGGCAAGACCTCGCTGCTGGACGCGATCCGCCAGACCGAGGTCGCCGCCGGCGAGGCCGGCGGGATCACGCAGCACATCGGCGCCTACCAGGTAAACCACGCCGGCAAGCAGATCACGTTCCTGGACACGCCCGGACACGAGGCGTTCACCGCGATGCGCGCCCGCGGCGCGCGCGTCACCGACCTCGCGGTGATCGTGGTCGCGGCCGACGACGGCGTCAAGCCGCAGACCGAAGAGGCGATCGACCACGCCAAGGCGGCGAACGTGCCGATCATCGTGGCGGTCAACAAGATCGACAAGGAAGGCGCACAGCCCGAGCGCGTGCGCACCGAGCTGACCCAGCGCGGGCTGCAGCCGGCGGAGTGGGGCGGGGAGACCGAGTTCGTCGACGTCAGCGCCAAGACCCACGACGGACTCGAGAGCCTGCTCGACACGATCCAGGTGGTGACCGACCTCGAAGAGCTGAAAGCCAACCAGCACGCGGCTGCGTCCGGCACCGTGATCGAGTCGAAGCTCGACCCAGGACGCGGACCCGTCGTCAGCGTCCTGATCCAGCGCGGCACGCTGGAAGTCGGAGACGCGCTCGTCGCCGGCGCCCACTTCGGGCGCGTACGCGCGATGCACGACTTCACCGGCGCGCGCATGAAGAAGGCGAAGCCGGGTGAGCCGGTCGAGGTGCTCGGCTTCGACGGGGTCCCCGAAGCGGGCGAGCTCGTGCGCGTGGTCGAGAACGAGCGTCGCGCGCGCCAGCTCGCGGGCGAGCGCGCCAACCGCCTGAAGACCGAGGCGCTGGCCCGGCGCTCGGGGCGCAAGGTGTCGCTCGAAGATGTCTTCAAGCTCGCCCAGGAGGGCGCCGTCAAGGAGCTCGGGCTGGTCGTCAAGGCCGACGTCGCCGGCTCGCTGGAAGCGATCGAGGACGAGATCGCCAAGCTGCCGCAGCAGGAGGTCGCGGTCAACATCATCCACCGTGGCGTCGGTGGCATCAACGAGTCCGACGTGATGCTGGCATCGGCGTCGAAGGGCGTGATCCTGGCTTTCAACGTGCGACCGGTCGGCGACGCGCGCCAGCTGGCCGACCGCGAAGGCGTGGAGATCCGTTCGTATGCCGTGATCTACCGGGCGATCGAAGAGCTGCGCGCGGCGATGCAGGGCATGCTCGATCCGGCCGAGGTCGAGACCGGGTTGGGTCAGATCGAGGTACGCCAGCTATTCCGCGCCTCGAAGATCGGCACGATCGCCGGCTCCTACGTGACCGAAGGCACGGTGACGCGCGGCTCGAAGGTGCGCGTCGTGCGCGAGGGCACCGTGATCTACGACACCACGATCGGCAGTCTGCGCCGGTTCAACGAAGACGTGCGTGAGGTCGCGAACGGCTACGAGTGCGGTGTCGTGCTGAACAACTTCCAGGACCTGCGCGAAGGCGACGTGCTCGAGACATACGAGACGCGTCACGTCGAGCGCGAGCTGGCCTAGACCACCAGCGCGCGCTCCCGGCCTGTCGGTGCGTCACGGAGGAGGAATAGGATGGAGTCCGACCGGATGCGTCGTGTCAACCAGGCGGTTCGCCAGGTCCTCGGCGAAGCGCTGGCAGGCGAGCTGAAAGACCCCCGAGTGGGATTCGTGACCGTTACCGACGTCAAGACAAGCCCAGACTTCAGCCAGGCGCGCGTGTACGTGAGCGTGCTTGGAGCTGCACAGGAACGCACGGACACGCTGGCCGGCCTGCGCAGCGCCCACGGCTACCTGCAGCGTCGCGTCGCGGGCGAGCTGCGCCTGAAGCGCACACCGACGCTCGAGTTCCTCTACGACGACACCACCGACCGCGCGCTGCGCGTGGATGCGTTGATCGACGCCGAGGAGCACGAGCGCCCATGAGCGGCGCCGACGTCGCCGCCACGCGCGAGCTGGTGCTCGAGCGGATCCGCGCGGACGCGCGCTTCGTGATCGCCGCGCACGAGAACCCCGACGGCGACGCGCTCGGCTCGCTCGTGGCGATGCAAGGCCTCCTGACCGCGCTCGGCAAGGACTCGCAGATGTTCATCGCCGAGCAGGAGTTCCCGCTCCCGTACGAGTACCGCTTCTTCAAGCTCGACGGCCTGATCCAAACGCCGCCGGCGGACATCGCCGAGCGCACCGTCGTGTTCCTCGACTGCGGCAACATCGACCGCAACTCGGCCGCGGTGCTGCGCGACGGCGCGCACCTGCTGAACATCGACCACCACCACGACAACACCCGCTTCGGCACGGTCGACCACGTCGACCCGAGCGCCTCGTGCACCGCCGAGATCGTGTGGGACCTGATGCACGGCCTCGACGTGCGCCCCAGGCAGGCGGTCGCCGACGGGCTCTACATCGGGTTGATCACGGACACCGGCCGCTTCATGTACGAGAACACCGGGCCGCGTGCTCACGAGATGGCCGCCGAGCTGATCGGCGCGGGCGTCGACGTGCAGGCGATCTACCGGCGGCTGTTCGAGGAGATGCCGTTCCCCAAGCTCACGCTGCTCGCGCTCGCGCTGGAGCACGCCCAGCGTTTCGACTCCGGCGAGCTCACGCTGGCGTCGCTCAGTGCCGAGGACTTCCGCGCGGCCGAAGCCGAGGAGAGCTACTCCGAGGGCATCATCGATCACCTGCGCGCCGTGCAGGGCACGAAGGTCGCCGCGCTCGTGCGCGAGCTGACCGCGGTGGAGGTGCGCGGCAAGCGCAAGGTATCGCTGCGCGCCACCGACGACGACGTCGACGTGTCCGTGATCGCACGTGCCCAGGGCGGTGGTGGCCACCGCCGCGCAGCGGGCTTCTCCACGACGCTCGACGTCGAGGAGCTGATCCCGTTCCTGCGCCGGGAGATCGCCGCGCAGTTACACGCCGCGTCCAACGGGCACGCCACGCCGACCCTGGCCTGAGGCACGCCGTCAGCGATGGACGGGGTGCTGCTGATCGACAAGCCGGCCGGCGTCAGCTCGCACGGCGTGGTGGCGGCGATCCGGCGCGAGCTCGGGGGCGTGCGCACCGGGCACGCCGGCACGCTGGACCCGTTCGCCACCGGCCTGCTGCTCGTGCTCATCGGCAGGGCCACGCGCATCCAGCGCCACCTGATGGAGCTGCCCAAGCGCTATCAGACGGTTGCGCGCCTCGGCGTGCTGTCGAGCACCGGCGACCCCGAGGGCGAGCTCACGGCAACCGGGCAGCTACCGCCCGAGCAACCGCTGCTGCCGACCGGTGAGCTGCGCCAGCGCCCGCCGATCTACTCCGCGATCAAGATCGGCGGTGAGCGGGCCTACCGGCGCGCGCGCCGCGGCGAGCTGTTTGAGATGCCCGAGCGCGTCGTAACGGTCTACCGCTTCGAGCAGCTCTGGCGCGAAGGCGAGCGCGCCGGCTATGAGATCGAGTGCTCAGCCGGCACGTACGTGCGCTCGCTGATCGCGGACCTGAAGGACGCCTACTGCGAAGAGCTGCGGCGCACCGCGATCGGCCCGTTCCTGGTCGAGCACGCGCACGCCCCGCCGCGCAAAGGGCAGCCATGGCAGGCGCCGACGCCGCTGTCGGTCGAGCAGGCGCTCGCGCTGCTGCCCCAGCCACAGGTGCGCGACCGCGCCTCGCGCATGAGCGCGGCCCGCTTCCCCGCGCCGAAGCCCTGAGTCCCGCCCCCGGACCCCCAGGCCGTAGGCTGTCGCCCATGGAGATCACCCGCTACCCCGACGTGCAGCGCCGCGCCCGGCACGTGGCCGTCGGCACCTTCGACGGCGTCCATCTCGGGCATCGCGAGGTGATCCGCGGCGCGGACAGCGTGCTCACGTTCGACCCGCACCCGGTCTCGGTGGTCGCGCCGCAGCACACCCCCAGGCTGCTGACCGATTTAGAGGTCAAGGCCGAGCTGATCGCTTCGCTAGGGGTGCGGGAGCTGATCGTGATCCCGTTCGACGAGCGCTTCGCGGCGCGCAGCGCGCAGGAGTTCGTCGACGACGTGCTGGTCGGCGCGCTCGGGGCGGCGCACGTCTCGATCGGCGAGAACTTCCGCTTCGGCCACCAGGCGCAGGGCGATTCGCGCCTGTTGAGCGCGGACGATCGCTTCGCCACGACCGTGCGCCCGCTGCTGGAGCAGGAAGGTGAGATCGTCTCCTGGAGCCACATCCGCGGGCTCGTGCTGGCGGGCGAGGTCGACCGCGCCGCGCGCCTGCTGGGCGCGCCGTTCCAGCTGCGCGGCGAGGTCGCCCACGGCGACGAGCGCGGCCGCACGCTCGGGTTCCCCACCGCCAACCTGATTCCCCAGGAGCAGCTGGTGTGCCCCGGACACGGCGTGTACGCGTGTCTGGCCGACGGCCGTCCGGCCGCCGTCAGCATCGGCGTGCGGCCCACGTTCGCCACCGGCCGCGGCGAGCTGATCGAGGCATACGTGCTCGACTTCGAAGGCGACCTGTACGGGCATCGCCTGCGCCTGGACTTCCTGCGGCGCTTGCGCGGCGAACGGCGCTTCGACAGCGCCGACGCGCTGATCGAGCAGATGCACCGAGACGTCGAGCAGACCCGCGAGATCACCCGCGCCGCGATCACGTGAGCTCGCGGCCGAGCCCGCCGATCCGGCGCCGCTCCAGCTCGATCCGGCGCAGGTCCATCTGCTACCGTGGGCGACCGCTATGACACTGACCACAGAACGCAAGCGCGAGATCGCCGCCAAGTTCGGCGCCAACGAGCAGGACACCGGCAGCGCGAAGGTCCAGGTGGCGCTGCTCACCGAGCGCATCAACCACCTGACCGAGCACCTGCGCGAGCAGAGCAAGGACCACCACTCGCGCCGCGGCCTGCTGATGCTCGTCGGCCGCCGCCGCCGCTTCCTCGATTACATGCAGCGTCGTGACCTCGAGGGGTACCGCGCGCTGATCAAGGAACTCGGTCTCCGCAAGTAAACGGCCATGAGCGTTCTGGCCCCCGGCACAGCGGCGCCTAGCTTCGAACTCAGCACCGAAGCCGGAGAGAAGTTCACAGCGCAGGATCTAGGAGGTCAGACCACCGTGCTGGTGTTCTATCCGTTCGCGTTCAGCCCGGTCTGCACCGACCAGCTGCAGCTGTACGAGCAGTCGCTGGCGGAGATCACCGCCGGCGGCGCACGGATCTATGGCGTCTCCTGTGACAGCTCCTACGCGCAGAAAGCGTTCCGCGAGCAGCTCGGCGTCACGATTCCGCAGCTCTCGGACTTCGAGCCGAAAGGGGCCGCGTCGCGCGCGTTCGGCGTGCTGCATCCCGGCGGCTTTCCACAGCGAGCGCTGATCGTGATCGGCCCCGACGGCGTGGTGCGCTGGAGCTATGAGGCGCCGTCGCCCGCCGACCTGCCCGGCGTACACATGATCATCGGCGGCCTGAAGACCGTTTGAGCCGGGTCTGGGCGTGGGTGCTCATCGCGCTCGTGGCGCTACGTGTCCGCTAAGCTGAGCGGCGTTCGGAATAAAGAGAAAAAGAAAACAGCTCCACCGAGGGCACACAGCCATAAGGCTGGGTCGGGTGGAAAGGAAGGCAGAACATATGAGCAGTGACGCCGTTACGCGGGTTTCCGTGGAGATCGCAGGCAGCGAGATCTCATTTGAGACCGGCAGGATGGCCAAGCAGGCCTCCGGCGCAGTGGTCGTCCGTCAGGGCGACACGATGGTGCTCTCGACAGCTACGGCCGGGAGCCTGCGGGACGTTGACTTCCTGCCCCTGACGGTCGACGTCGAGGAGCGCATGTACTCCGCCGGGAAGATTCCCGGCTCGTTCTTCAAGCGCGAGGGTCGCTCCGGCGAGAAGGCCACGTTGACCGCGCGCATGATCGACCGGCCGTTGCGCCCGCTCTTCACCAAGGGCTGGAAGCACGAGACGCACCTGGTCGCGATCCCGATCTCCGTCGATCACGTCCATCCGTACGACATCCTCGCGATGAACGGCGCCTCCGCGGCGCTGATGATCTCCAACGTGCCGTTCGCCGGCCCGGTTGGCGCGGTGCGGATCGGCAAGGTCGAAGGCAACTTCGTGGTCAACCCCAACGAAGAGGATCTGCTGGAGAACTCCGACCTCGACCTCGTCGTGGCCGGCTCCGAAGAGGCGATCCTGATGGTCGAGGCTGGTGCCAACGAATTATCAGAAGCGGAGATCCTCGACGCGCTCGACATCGCGCACTCGGAGATCAAGAAGCTCTGCGCGCTGCAGCGCGAGCTGGCCGCGAAGGTCGGCAAGGACAAGACGCCGGTCGAGCCGATCGCGGTCGACCCAACGCTGCTGGATGCCGTGCGCGCGTCGCACGGTGACGCGCTCGACGCCGCGACGCAGGTCGAGGACAAGCTCGAGCGCCAGGATGCGTGTAAGGCGGTCGAGGCCGGCGTGCTCGAGCAGCACGCCCCGGCGGCGCCGGAAGGCGCCGGCGAGGAGCAGCTGAAGGGAGCGAAGGCCGCGCGCGCGGCTGCGCAACTCGCGTTCGACAAGCTCGAGAAGGCGATCATCCGCGAGCGCATCGCCGTCCACAAGAAGCGCCCCGACGGCCGCGCCGAGAACGAGATCCGCGAGATCACGATCGAAGCGGGCGTCACGCCGCGCACGCACGGCTCGGCGCTGTTCACGCGCGGGCAGACGCAGGCGCTGAGCGTGGCCGCGCTCGGCACGCTCAAGGAAGAGATGCGCCTCGACACGCTCGGGCTGCAGACCAAGAAGTACTACTGGCACCACTACAACTTCCCGCCGTTCTCGGTGGGTGAGGCTGGACGCCTCGGGCCCAAGCGCCGCGACATCGGCCACGGCGCGCTCGCCGAGCGCGCGCTGGTCCCGGTGGTCCCGTCGATCGAGGATTTCCCGTACACGATTCGCGTCGTGTCGGACATCTTCGAGTCCAACGGCTCCTCCTCGATGGCGTCGGTGGGCGGCTCATCGCTGTCGCTGATGGATGCGGGCGTGCCGATCAAGCGCCCGGTCGCCGGTATCGCGATGGGGTTGATCAAGGAGGGTGATGACTACACCGTCCTGACGGACATCGCCGGCGTCGAGGACCACCTCGGAGACATGGACTTCAAGGTGGCCGGCACCGAGCGCGGCATCACCGCGCTGCAGATGGACATCAAGATCAACGGCGTCACGTTCGACATCCTGCGCGACGCGCTCACGCAGGCCCATGAGGCACGCACGTTCATCCTCGGCAAGATGGCCGAGGTGATCCAGACCCCGCGCGAGCAGCTCAGCCAGTACGCGCCGCGGATCCAGACGATCCAGATCGACCCGAGCCAGATCGGCCTGTTGATCGGCAAGGGCGGCGAGACGATCCGTGGTCTGTCGGAGGAGTTCGAGTCCCAGATCGACGTCAACGACGACGGCCAGGTGCTCGTGTACTCCGCCAACGGCGAGCTCGGCGACGCGCTCGTCGAGCGCGTGCGGATGATGATGAAGGAGGTCGAGGTCGGCGACGAGTACGCCGGCAAGGTCGTCAAGACCACCACCTTCGGAGCGTTCATCGAGCTCGCCAAGGGCACCGACGGACTGCTGCACATCTCCAACGTGTCACCCGGCCAGCGCGTCGAGGCCGTCGAGGACGTGCTCAACAAGGGCGATGAGATCAACGTGCGCGTGGTCGAGGTCGACCGCGAGCGCGGCCGCATCGGCCTGCGTCTGTCCGACGACCCCGAGGTCGCCGGCAAGTCAGCCGAAGATCTCGCGTCGGTCGGCACAGGCGGCGGCGGAGGCGGCGGCAGCCGTGGACCGCGCGAAGGCGGCGGGCGCAACGGCCGTGAAGGCGGCGACCGTGGACCGCGCGGCGGTGGCAGCGAGCGTGGCTCCGGTCGCCCGCGCCATGGCCGCGATCGCTAGTTGACCGAATCTGAACACCGCATCACCACGCTGGATTCCGGCGTGCGAGTCGTCACCGAGCGCGTGCCCAGCGTGCGCTCGGTGGCACTCGGCTTCTGGATCGGCACCGGCTCGGTGATGGAGCCCGACGAGCACGCGGGCATGTCGCATCTGCTCGAGCACATGCTGTTCCGCGGCACCGACCGCTTCGCCTCCGAGGAGAT
This sequence comes from Solirubrobacteraceae bacterium, assembly GCA_035474295.1. Classification (GTDB taxonomy): domain Bacteria; phylum Actinomycetota; class Thermoleophilia; order Solirubrobacterales; family Solirubrobacteraceae; genus Palsa-744. Next base: position 40,462 of record DATINL010000010.1, on the reverse strand, counting down.
CGACCAGATCTTCGACGGCATGGGCGCGGAGATCAACGCGGGCACGGGCAAGGAGACCACGTCGCTGTACACGCGCGTGCTCGACCGCCATCTGGAGCGCGCGTTCGACGTGATGAGCGACATGCTCTGGCGCCCGCGCTTCGGCGAGCTGGAAGCCGAGCGCGAGGTCGTGCTCGAGGAGATCGCGATGTACGAGGACGACCCGCAGGACAAGGTCTTCGACGTGCTCGGCGAAGCCGTCTTCGGCACGCACCCGCTCGGGCGTGCGGTGATCGGGCGCGCCGAGGTGGTGGCTGCCGCGACGCGCGAGGACCTGACGAGCTTCCACGCCGAGCGCTATGTGCCCGGGAACGTCGTGATCGCCGCGGCCGGCTCGATCGACCACGACGAGGTGGTGCGCATGGCGCAGGCCGCGGGCGCCGAGCGCGCGGGTCAGCCCGCGCCGCATTCACAGCAGCAGCCGCCCAGCCCCGAGCGGCGCGTGCGGTTCGTGCGCAAGGACACCGAGCAGTACCACTTCTGCCTCGGCGGCCCCGGGATCTCGCGTGAGGACGAGCGCCGCTTCGCGCTGCGCGTGCTCGACAACATCCTTGGCGGCACCTCCTCTTCACGGCTGTTCCAGGAGGTGCGTGAGCGTCGCGGGCTCGCCTACTCGGTGTTCTCCTTCTCCAACCACTACGCCAGCACGGGCGAGGTCGGGCTGTACGTCGGCACGCGCCCGGAGAACCTGACGGAGGCGCTGTCGGTGATCGCGCAGGAGCTCGAGCGCTTCCTCGCGGACCCGATCAGCGAGGCCGAGCTGGAGCGCTCGCGCGAGAACGTCAAGGGTCGGGTGGTGCTGTCGCTGGAGTCAACCGCCGCGCGCATGAACCGGCTCGGCGGCTCGGTGCTGAACGAGCTGCCGATCCTGTCGGTCGACGATGTGATCGAGAAGATCGACGCGGTTCAGATCAGCGACGTACACGAGCTGGCGCAGGAGCTGTTCGCACCCCACATGCTGTCGGTCGCGGGCGTGGGCGCAGACGAGGACGCTTTTCAAGCGGCGCTCGTGCCAATGCAGGCGGCGATCGCCGCAGCTGGAGTCGCCCAGTGATGGTGTTGCTCGCCCGACCCGACGCGCGTTCGATCGCCCGACCCGACGGGCGTTCGAGATGATCGCGGTGGCTGTCGCGGGCGCCGCCGGACGGATGGGGGAGGCTGTCTGCGCAGCGGTGGAGGGCGCCCAGGACATGCAGCTCGTCGGCCGCGCCGACCCGCGGCTCGGGACGTCGCTGCAGGACGTGCTGGCGGCCGCCGACGTCGTCGTCGACTTCACCCGCCCTGATACGGCGCTCGAGAACGCGCTCGCGTGCGTGCGCGCCGGGGTGCACGTCGTGATCGGCACCACCGGCTTTGACCCGGCCCCGTTGATGGAGCTCAGCAACACGCCGGGCGACTCCGGCGCGAACGTGCTGATCGCCCCGAACTTCGCGATCGGCGCGGTGCTGATGATGCGCTTCGCCGCCGAGGCCGCACGGCATATGGCGAAGGCGGAGATCATCGAGCTGCACCACGACCAGAAGCTGGATGCGCCGAGCGGCACCGCCGCACGCACCGCCGAGCTGATGGCCGCAGCCGGCGCCGGCGCGCGCCCGCCGATCCACTCAGTGCGCCTGCCGGGGCTCGTGGCCCACCAGGAGGTCATCCTCGGCGACCTTGGTCAGACGCTCACGATCCGCCATGACACGATCAACCGTGAGTCGTTCATGCCGGGCGTGCTGCTCGCCGTGCGGCGCGTCGGCACGCTCGAGCACTCACCCGTCGTCGGGCTCGAGCACCTGCTGTTCTGAGCCGACGAGCTGCGCCAAGCGCGTGTACCGCCGGCGCGTGTCGCGCCGGCCGAGCGCGAGCCTGAGCGCCGCCGGCTCGCCGACCACCACGCACACCCGCTCCGCGCGCGTGACGGCCGTGTACAGCAGGTTGCGGGTCAGCATGATGCTGTGCGAACGCGCGAGCGCCACCACGACAGCCGGCACCTGCGAGCCCTGGGACTTGTGGATCGAGATCGCATACGCCTGGCGTACGGTCTCCAGCGCCGCCACCGGCAGCGTCAGGCGCCGGCCGTCATCGGTCGCAAGCAGGATCTGCTCACGCTCGGAGTTGTGATCGACGATCAGCCCGACCTCGCCGTTCATCAGCTCGTGCTCATGGTCGTTACGCGTCTGGATCACGCGGTCGCCGACGCGCAGCGGCGTACCGGGCACCGCCGTACCGTCGGGGTTCAGGCGGCCGCGCAGCTCGGTGTTGAGCGCGTCGATGCCGATCTCGCCGCGGTGCATCGGCGCTAGCACCTGCACGTCGATGCTCGGGTCCAGCCCGTAGTGGGTCGCCAGCCGCTCCGACGCGAGCGACACGACCTCGCTGAAGATCTGCGCCGGCCCCTCGCGCTGGATGAAGAAGAAGTCGCGGATCACATCGTCCTGCGGGCCGGCCGTGGGCGGCTGCTCGCCGCGGTTGATCGCGTGCGCGGCGCGCACGATCAGCGAGCGCGCCGCCTGGCGGAAGATCTCCTGCAGCGCCGTCAGCGGCACCTGCTCGGCGGCGATCAGATCCTCCAGCACACGCCCGGGGCCGACCGGCGCGAGCTGGTCGACGTCGCCGACGAGCAGCACGTGCGTCTTCGCCCCGACGGCGTCCAGCAGCGCCCCGGCGAGCCGCACGCCGAGCATGCTCGCCTCGTCGATGATCAGCACGTCGGCGCCCTGGATCGGGTAGCTGCTGTCGCGCGTGAACCCCTCGCCGGGCACCCACTCCAGCAGCCGGTGGATCGTGGTCGCCTCCACGCCGGTGCTGGCCGCCAGCCGGCGCGCGGCCTTGCCGGTCGGCGCGCACAAACGCACCGTGCGCTGCTGCTGGTGCAGCAGCTCCACGAGCGTGCGCATGCTCGTGGTCTTGCCGGTGCCCGGTCCGCCGGTCAGGATCGACAGCCGGTGCGCCAGCACCATCTCGACCGCGTGCCACTGGTCCTGCGAAGGCACGAACTCGCCGCTGCGGGGACGCTTGGCGCGCAGCTCGGACAGCAGCGAAGGGGCCTCCAACAGCTCGCGCACGCGCTTGGCCAGCTGCCGCTCGACTGCGTGCATACGCGCGTCGTACACGAGCTGCACGCCGTCCTCGACCGTCTCGAGCACGAGGCGCCCCGTGGCGGCGAGCCGGTCGATGTAAGCGTCGACGTCCGTGCCCAGCAGCTCCCGGCCCTGCGCGCTCAGCTCGGCGCGCGGCAGGTGGCAGTGCCCGTCGAGCTCGGCCTGCGTGAGCGCGTGCAGCACTCCCGCCTCCAGGCGAGTCGGGGCGTCGGGCGGCGTGCCGAGCGCACGCGCGAGCGCGTCCGCGGTGGTGAACCCGATCCCGTCGAGCTCGGTGATGCGATAGGGGTCGGCCTGCAGCAGCTCGATCGAGTCGCTGCCGAGCGCGCGGTAGATGCGCCCCGCGACCGCCGCCTCGACGCCATGGGATGCCAGGAACAGCCGCACGGCGCGCTGAGCGGTCTGCTCCTCCCAGGAGCGCACCGCCGCGGCGATGCGCCCCGCTCCGATCCCGGGAACCTCCATCAGGCGGGCGCGCGTGGCGCGATCGATTGTGGCCAGCACCTCGACGCCGTGGCGCTCGAGCAGGAACTCGGCGCCGCGCGGACCGACGTGCTTGATCTGGCTGAGGTAGCCGAGCAGCCCACGCTCGGAGGACGGCTCACGCGTGAGCGCCTGCACCGCGTTGAACTGCAGGCCGTGGCGCGGGTGCTCGCGCCAGCTGCCGGACGCGACGACGGTCTCGCCCTCGTGCAGATGCCCGAGCGCGCCCGTCAGCACGAGCTCCTCGCCGTCCTCGGTGATCGCGTCGAGCACCGCGAAGTCGCCCTCGGGCGAGCGGTAGCGCACGGCGTCGACCTCGAGCACCAGCTCGAGCGTCTCAGAGGCAGCCGGAGTGCTCATCAGAGCGAAGATAGCCACCGCCGAGGTCGGCCGCGCGAGCCCGAGTCGGGGGCGCGCATGGAATACTGCATGTCTGTGAGTCTGTTCGAGCAAGTCTGGCGCGTCCGATGAGCGCTCTCGGTGCGATCCTGACGGCGATCGTCACGCCGTTCGACGCCGACCTGCGGGTCGACGAGGAGGCGTTCGTCGCGCTGATGCGCCACCTCGCCGAGCACGGCTCTGACGGGTTCGTCGTCTGCGGCACCACCGGCGAAGCGCCCACGCTGACCGACGAGGAGCACCTCGACCTGATCGAGCTGGCGGTGCGCGAGCGCCCGGCAGGCAAGACGATCGTGGCCGGCACCGGCTCGAACGACACCCGCCACGCGGTCTACCTGACCGAGCGCGCGACGGCGCTCGGCGTTGACGCCACGCTCAGCGTGACGCCCTACTACAACCGGCCGAGCCCACGCGGCATCAAACGCCACTACGAAGCGGTCGCGCGCGCGACCGACCGGCCGATCATGCTCTACAACATCCCCGGTCGCACAGGCACGAACATGTCACCCGAGCTGCTGGCCGAGCTGGCGCAGATCGAAGGTGTGAGCGCGCTCAAGCAGGCCAATCAGGATGAGCTGCAGCTGATCGATGGGCTCGACCTGTACGCTGGCGACGACGCGACGTTCGCTCGTACGTTGGATCTTGGCGGCGCCGGCGGCGTGACTGTGGCCACGCACGTGGTCGGCGATCAGATGCGTCGCATGGTCGACGAGCCCGAGCGACGCGCCGAGATCGATGCATCGCTGCGCGACGTATACGAAACCCTCTTCATGACTTCAAGCCCAACATGCACCAAGGCGGCCCTGCAGCTGCTCGGCCACCGCGTCGGCGGTTTGCGCCTGCCACTCGTGGAAGCCTCCGAGGAGGAGCTCGAAGCCGTGCACGGGATGCTCGCGCGCCACGGACTGCTTGTGAGCGCCAACACGTGAGCTCCTCGCTGCGGGTGCTGCCCCTCGGGGGGATCGGCGAGATCGGCAAGAACATGACGGTCGTCGAGTACGACGGCCGTATCATCGTCGTCGACGTCGGCCTGCGCTTCCCGACGCCCGAGATGGTCGGCATCGACCTGGTGCTGCCTGATTTCGCCTACTTGCGCGAGCGCGCGGAGGACATTGAGGCGATCGTCGTCACGCACGGCCACGAGGATCACCTTGGCGCGCTGCCGTGGGTGCTGCGCGAGCTCGGCGACCGCCATGTGCCGCCGGTCTACGGCGGCGCGCTGACGATGGCGATGGCGCGTTCGAAGCTCGAGGAGCACAAGCTCAAGAACATCGAGCTGATCGAAGTGGAGCCCGCTGAGATGCTCGACCTTGGGCCGTTCTCGCTCGAGATGATCCACATGACCCACTCGATCCCCGACTCGAGCGCGGTCGCGCTGGGCACCGACCTCGGCACGGTGCTGATCACCGGCGACTACAAGTTCGACCAGACCCCGGTGGATGGCCGCCCGGCCGACATGTCGCGCCTGGCCGAGCTCGGACGCGAGGGCGTGCTGCTGCTGTGCGGCGACTCGACGAACGTCGATCGGCCCGGCTTCTCACCGTCGGAGTCGGTCGTCGGGCCGCATCTGGAAGAGGTGTTCGCGCGCTGCGAGGGCCGCATCGTGGTGACCAGCTTCGCGTCGAACATCCACCGCGTGCAGCAGGTCGTGGATGCCGCGCACGCGCTTGGTCGCAAGGTGTCGCTGGTGGGGCGCTCGATGCGCAAGAACGTCGGCATCGGTCGCCAGCTCGGTCACATCGAGGTCCCGGACGGGATGATCGTCGGCCCGCGCGAGATCGAGGATTACCCGGACGAGCGCATCGTGATCCTCTCCACCGGCTCCCAGGGCGAGCCGCTGTCGGCGCTGCGCCGGATGGCCTACCGCGACCACCGCCAGGTCGAGTTGCGCAAGGGCGACACGGTCGTGTTCTCGGCCACGCCGATCCCCGGCAACGAGCGCGCCGTCAACGAGACGATCGACCGGCTCTACCACATTGGGTGCGAGGTCGTTACACCACGCGAGGCGCCAGTGCACGCCTCAGGGCACGGGTACGCCGAGGAGGTCAAGCTGATGCTGAACCTAGTCAAGCCGCGCTACGTGATGCCGTTCCACGGCGACTTCAAGCGCCTGCGCCTGCACGCGCAGCTGGCCGAGGCCGTCGGCGTGCCGCCCGACGACATCTTCCAGGGCGACAACGGCTTGCCGCTGGACATCGATGCCAAGGGCGCCGCCTTCGGCTCGCGTGAGCAGTCGGGGATGATCTTCGTCGACGGGGTTGAGATCGGCGACATGGCCGACGTCGCGCTGCGCGATCGGCGCATGCTGTCAGCCGACGGGATCTTCATCGTGGTCGCCACGATCGCCGAGCAGGACGGCAGCTCGGTCGTCGATCCGGAGGTGATCTTCCGCGGCGTGCCGTTCCTCGACCAGGCCGGCGAGCTCGTGGACGAGATCCGCAAGACCGTCGAGAGTTCGCTGAAGCGAGCCGCGAGTGAAGACATCCGCGAGGTCGACCTGCTCCAGGAAGTGCTCCACGACGACCTGGCGAAGCTAGTTTACGACCGCCTGCGCCGCCGTCCGATGGTGCTGCCGGTCGTCGTCGAAGTCTGACGCCGCGGCCGGCAGGCGTACGCTGAAGCGCGCCCCCTGCGGGGCGCCGTCGCGCTCGGACGTCGGCTCCAGCGTGACCGACCCGCCGTGGGACTCTGCCACGGCGCGCACGATCGCCAGGCCAAGGCCAAAGGACCCGCCGCGGTCACCCGCGCCGCGCACGAAGCGCTCGAACAGCGTCGGCGCCAGCTCCGGCGGCACGCCGGGCCCACCGTCCTGCACGGTCAGCTGCGCCTGGCCGTCGCCGGTCTTCTCGGTAGAGACCCAGATCTCCGTGCCCGGGGGGGTGTGACGGATCGCGTTCTCCATCAGGTTGATGATCAGCCGGTGCAGCTCGTCGCGCGAAGCCTCGACCGTCACCGGGTGAACGTCGAGGGAGATGTCGTGCAGCCCGCTGAACGGACCCAGCTCGGCCGCGGCCTCCACGACGATCTGCGCGAGATCCAGAGGCTCGCGCGGTACCACGCGGCCGACGTCGCTGCGCGCCAGCAGCAGCAGGTCGGCCACCAGCCGGCGCATGCGCTGGGAGGAGCGCAGCGCCGAGGCCGCCGCCTCGCCCTGATCGCCGCGCAGCGATTCAGCCAGCAGCTCGAGGTTAGCCAGCACGCTCGTCAGCGGCGTGCGCAGCTCGTGTGACGCGTCGGCCACGAACTGGCGCTGGCGCGCCAGCATCGACTCGGTCTCCGCACGCGCCTCGTCGAGCGATCCGAGCATCCCCTGCAGCGTGCGCGCCAGCTCGGCGACTTCATCGTCGGCCTCGGGCTGGGGCAGGCGGCTGCTCGGATCGCGCGTGCGCGCGATCTCCGCGGCGGCGCTCGTCAGCTGCGCGATCGGCGTCATCGCGCGGCGCGCGATCATCGCGCCGGCGAGCAGCGCGAGCCCGCTGCCGGCGAGCACCCCGAGCAGCAGCAGCAGCTCGACACGCGCGACCGTAGCCTCGACGTCGGACACCCGCCGGCCGTACTGGACGATGATCTGCCCGAATGCCTGGCCGGTGCCGTCGATGCGCACAACCGAGGGGCGGCTGACGACGCGGTAGCCGTTGACCGTCTTCGGCTGTCCGGCCGGCACGCCCAGCGATGGGGCGTGTGAGGGGTACTGCCTGATCACCGCGCCGCCGATCGCGAGCACCTTGATGATCGAGTGCCCGGGGGGGAGGGCGAGGTCCACGAGCGGCGGCTGGATCCCCTCGACGTGGTAATCGGTGGGGCTGACGTAGATGTTCAGCTGCGAGGGCAGCTGGGCCGCGACCTCGGCCACCTGGCGGTTGAAGTCCGAGCGGATCCGATGCACCGTCAGCGAGCCGACACCCACCGCGAACACCAGCAGGATCACGAACGTCAGCAGCGCCGAGACGCCGGCTAGGCGAATCCTGATCGGCAGCCGGTCGAAAGCCGTCGAGACCCGGCTGCTGAGACGCGCCGCGGCGGCGCGGGGTCTACGCGCGAAGGACGTACCCCGCTCCTCTGATCGTGTGCAGCAGGCGCGGCTCGCCCTCTGCTTCGAGCTTGCGGCGCACGTTCGAGACGAACACCTCGATCGTGTTCGTCGTCGAGAACGGGTCATAGCCCCAGACCTCGTCGAGCAGCCGCTGGCGCGAGATCACGATCCGCTCGTTGCGCATCAGGTACTCCAGCAGCTCGAACTCCCTTTGGGTCAGCTCGATCGTCCGCTCGCCGCGACTGACCTCATGCGTGTCGACGTTCAGCGACAGGTCGCCGACCCGCAGCGGCGCCGAGCCGCGCGGCGGGCGCCGGCGCAGCAGCGCGCGCATCCGCGCCAGCAGCTCCTGACGCTCGAACGGCTTGACCAGATAGTCATCCGCGCCCACGTCCAACCCCTCCACGCGCGACTCCAGCGCGTCGCGCGCCGTGAGGATCAGGATCGGCACGTCGTCGTTGCGGCGCAGGTTGCGCGCCACCTCCAGCCCGTCCATCCCGGGCAGGCCGAGGTCGAGGATCACGAGGTCGGGCGCGAACGAGCGCTCGTGCTCGAGCGCGGAGATTCCGTCCGGCGCCGAGCGCACGTCGTAGCCCTCCATGCGCAGCGAGCGTTGGAGCGCCTGGGCGATGTCCTCGTCGTCTTCGACGACGAGGACGCGGGGTGCGCGGGAGAAGTCGTTCATATCCGGGGCTCTTTATCTACCGTTCGTGGCTAAAGCGATGGTAAGCCACTGGCGGCGAGTAAGCCAGTTTTGGCAGGTGCCGGCGCCTGCGTGTCGAAGTTGCGCGGGATGGCAACGACTCGCAAACGCCCGGCGCGCAAGCCCGCGGCACGTCGTGCAGCGCCGCGGAAGCGCGCCGCGACGCCGACCCGCTCCACGCGCGCGCGCTCGCGCTCGCGCCGCTCAACCAGGCGGCGTGGCGGCGGGTTCTCGCTGGCGCTGCCGGTGCTCGACCAGGGCCAGCGCGATGTGCTCGGCCTCGCGCTCGTGGCGATCGGGGTGTTCATGGGCTTCGTGCTGTACGGCCACTGGGATGGCGGGCGCGTCGGCCATGGGCTTGCAACCGCGCTGGGTTGGAGCATCGGCCGCGCGCGCGGCGTCGCGCCCGTCGCGCTCGTGCTCGGCGGTGGAGCGATCCTGCTGGCGCCGGTGCTGCCGGCGCTGCGCCCGCTGCGCACCGGCGGCGTGTGTCTGTTCGCGGCGATCACGCTCGCGCTGGCCGCCGGCACCTTCGGCGTCAGCGCCGGGCCGGCGGCTCACGGGTCCTCCTGGTCATCCGCGTTCTTGGAGGATCGCGGCGGCATCGGTGGGCAGCTGCTGTTCTGGGCTGGGCATCGGCTGGTTCAGGATGTCGGCGTTGACATCCTCGTGGTGTTCCTGTTCCTGGTCGGGGTGACACTCCTGACAGGCGCTTCGCTGGCAACCGTGATCCGCGCGACCGGCGAGGGGTTGGTGGACACCACGCGAGTGCTGCGCACACGCGTGGCCGCGTCGGAGCGCTATGGCGATGACGAGGATGAGCTCGATACGCCGCCGCGCGGTCGTGCGCCGGCGGTGCGTCCACCGGAGCCGGCGGCGGCGGAACTTGTGGTGCGTGCCACGCACGTCGAGGCTCCATCAGTCGACGGTTTGCCGCCTGGCGAGGACCCATGGGCTGAAGCCGCGGAGCTGGAGTCGGCTGCCGAGCTCGCCTCCGTGACGCCTCAGGACTCCGCGGAGATTCACAACGGCTCAGAGCTGGCTGACGACCAGCTCGATGCGGAGGATGAGCCGGAGGTGGCCGGTGTGCTCGCCGGCGACGGCGACATGCCACAGCGTGGCTTGAACCCGAATCCAGTGGATGACTCGCAGCTGACGCCGCAGGGGCGTCTGCGCACGGCGGTGACCGACGACCCCGAGTTTATCTGGGACCTTCCGCAGTCTCAACGTCTGCTGACGCGCTCCTCCGCCGAGCAGACGCGCCCGGATACCGCCGGGCAGGAGCGCATCGCCGTGAGCCTGGTGGAGGCGCTCGGGCACTTCGGCGTGCAGGCCAAGGTGATCGGCACCGTCGCCGGGCCGCACATCACCCGCTATGAACTGCGCTTGGCGCCTGGCACGAAGGTCGGCAAGGTGGCTCAGCTCAAGGACGACCTCGCTTATGCGCTGGCGGCAACCGACATCCGCATCCTCGCGCCGATCCCCGGCAAGCAGGCGGTCGGTGTCGAGGTTCCCAACGCCCACCGGCGCATCGTGCGGCTCGGGGACGTCTTCCAGGAGCCGCCGGCTGACTGGTCGCCGCTGACCGTCTGGCTCGGCAAGGACGTGGCCGGCAAGGCGATCGGCGCGGATTTGGCGAAGATGCCGCATATCCTCGTGGCGGGCACCACCGGCGCCGGCAAGTCCGGTGCGATCAACGCGATGCTGTGCAGCGTGCTGCTGCGCGCCACGCCGCACGAGGTGCGCCTGGTGCTGGTCGACCCCAAGCAGGTCGAGCTCAACCACTACGAATCGATCCCGCACCTGCTGACCCCGGTGATCACCAGTCCGCGCATGGCCGCCAACGCCCTGCAGAACCTCGTGCGGGAGATGGAGCAGCGCTACGGGATCATGTCGCTGGCGCGCACGCGCAGCCTCAACGAGCTGAACCTGGTGCGCGAGAAGCGCGGCGAGCCGCCGCTGCCCTACATCCTGTGCGTGATCGACGAGCTCGCCGACCTGATGATGGTCGCGCCCGCCGATGTGGAGGACTCGATCATCCGCCTGGCGCAGAAGGCGCGCGCGGTCGGCATCCACCTGGTGCTCGCCACGCAGAGCCCGCGCGTGGATGTGATCACCGGGATGATCAAAGCCAACGTGCCGTCGCGGATCGCGTTCGCCGTCTCCTCCCAGACCGACTCCCGCGTGATCCTCGACCAGAACGGCGCGGAGTCGCTGCTCGGCCAGGGCGACATGCTGTTCAGCCCGGTCGGCACCTCGCGCCTGCAGCGCATCCAGGGCGCCTACATCGACGAGCCCCAGATCGCCAAGCTGACGGAGTTCTGGCGCCGCCAGGGCGAGCCCGAGTTCCGCGAGGAGCTGTTGGAGGAGGTCGAGCCCGAGGCCGCCGATGAGAGCGGTCCGGACGACTTCGACCCCGACGAGGACCCGCTGCTGCGCGACGCGATCACGCTCGTCGCCGAGATGCAGACCGCCTCGACCTCGATGCTGCAGCGCCGTCTGCGGCTCGGCTATACGCGCGCAGGGCGCCTGATCGACATGCTCGAGCGCCGCGGCGTGATCTCCGGCTACGAAGGATCCAAGCCGCGGCAGGTGCTCGTCAGCGAAGCAGACTTGCCGCGTGTGCTGGCTGCGCTCGCCGAGCGTGGCACCGTGCGCGAGCCCGAAGTCGAGCAGGTTGGCGTGCAGATGCCTGACGGCGACTAGCTAAACGGTAGCCTTCGGCTGGAAATGCCGGAGATTGGAGCAACGCTGCGCGAAGCGCGGATGCGCGCGCGCATCGACGTGTCGGAGATCGAAGCCCAGACGAAGATCCGGGCCAAGTATCTGCGAGCGCTCGAGAACGAAGAGTGGAACCTGCTGCCGGGCCCGACGTTCGTCAAGAGCTTCCTGCGCACCTATGCCCAGGCGCTCGGCCTGGATGGCAAGCTGCTCGTCGAGGAATACCGTCTCAGCCACGAGCGCCCGAGCGAGAGCGAGCGCCCGGAGCTCGGCCAGCAGCCGATCGGCGCCGGCTCGCGCCGCCCACGCCAGCGCGGCCCACAGCCACGGGCGACGCCCTCACGGGGATACGCGATCGCCGTGGGCGTCATCGGCCTCGTGATCGTGCTGCTGATCGTAGGGTTGCTCAGCCGCGGCAAGGGCAAGCAGCCGTCACACCCCGCCGCTACCACCGGCTCCACGACGGGCACGGCCGGCAAGGCTCACACGAGCACCGGCGCGGCGGCGAAGACCGGGGCGGCGAGCAGCTCGCAGCTCGTCTCGCTGCAGCTGCAGCCCACTGCCCAGGTGTACGTCTGCCTGCGCGGCGCCGACGGCCGCAAGATCATCCCGGGGTCGATCCTGCAGCCCGGCGCCACGCTGCCGACCTATCGCTCGAAGCGCTTCAGCCTCACGCTGGGCAACAACTCGGTGCGGCTGCTGCTAAACGGAACGCCGCGTTCGATCCCCGCGTCGAGCAAGCCAATCGGCTATTCGATCACCCGCGCCGGCCGCCGTGTGCTGCCGGCGGGACAGCTGCCGACCTGCAAATGAGAGCCGGCGTCGTCGTCACGGGCACGGAGGTGCTGACGGGGCGCGTCACCGACCGCAACGGTCCGTGGCTGTCGGACCGGCTGCGCGAGCTCGGCGTCGATCTGGCGCACATCACGATCGTCGGCGACCGCCCCGAGGACATGCTTGCCGCGCTGCGCTTCATGGCCGCCCAGGGCATGGCGATCGTGATCACCAGCGGCGGGCTCGGCCCCACCGCGGACGATCTGACCGCCGTGGTCGTGGGCGGCTTCCAGCAGCGCGAGATGGTGCTCGACGAGCCGCTGGAGGAGCGCATCGCCGAGATCCTGCGACCGCTGGCCAAGCGCTGGCCGGACCTCGACATGGATGCGATCAGAGCCGGCAACCGCAAGCAGGCGGTGATCCCCGCCGGCTCGACGATCCTCGAGCCGGTCGGCACGGCGCCCGGGCTGATCGTGCCGCCGGGCGACTCCGTCGGCGGGCCGACCGTGATCGTGCTCCCGGGCCCGCCGCGCGAGCTGCAGCCGATGTGGGACACGGCTGTGCAGACGCCGATCCTGCGCGCGCTGCTGAGCGGCGCGACTCAATACCGCCAGCGCATGCTGCGCCTGTTCGGGATCCCGGAGTCGGAGATCGCCGAGACCTTGAGGATCGCCGAGCAAGACGGCGTCGAGCTCGACCGCTTGGAGATCACCACGTGTCTGCGGCGTGGGGAGATCGAGGTCGTGACCCGCTACGAGCCCGCCGCCGACGCGGTGTACGACGCGTTCGAGCGTGTCGTCCGGGCGCGCCACGCCGACACGTTGTTCTCTGCTGACGGCAGCTCCGTCGACGAGCAGGTGGCCGCGCTGCTGCGTGGGGACGCTCGCTCCGCTGCGGGTGCGGTCGCACGGGCGCGCACCATCGCCACCGCTGAGTCCTGCACCGGCGGACTGCTCGCCGCGAGGCTGACCGACCTGCCGGGCTCCTCCGAGTACGTGCGCGGTGGGATCGTCGCTTACTCCGATGCGGTGAAGAGCTCGCAGGCCGGGGTTCCACGCGAGCTGATCGAGCTGCACGGCGCCGTGTCGGCTGAGGTGGCCGAAGCGCTGGCCGACGGCGCCATCGCACGGCTGGGTGCGGACGTCGGCGTGGGGGTGACCGGCATCGCGGGGCCGGGCGGCGGCAGCGAGGAGAAGCCCGTCGGGCTGGTCTGGCTCAGCGTCGCCGAGAAGTCCGGCGCGCGGCTGACACGCTCGGTCAACATGCCGGGCGGCCGCGCGGATGTGCGCGACCGGTCGACGACTGTCGCGCTGCACCTGGTCCGGCGGTTGCTGAGCGGCTCTGAGTGAGCTCTAAGCGGCCTCTGAGCGGGGCTTGAAGTTAAAGGGGCGCGGACTCGCACGTCCCAATTTGGATGGTGCTGCGCGCGCGCATACGCGGGCGCGCACGAGCGCGCGCAGCACCATCTTTTTTTGGATGAGCTACAGCGCGAACGCCGACGGCGCGCCCGCGCTGGCATCTGAGCGCTGCAGCTGGCGCACGCGCCACATCACCGCGGCCAAGCGGATAGCTCAGTTGCGGCTGTCGCTTGCGTCCGCGGGGCAGACGAGCGTCGCGCCGTCGCTGGAGATCGTCGGGTCTGAGTCGTCCGCGCAGGTCGGGTCCGAACCGTTTGCACAGGAGCCGGAGTCGGACTGGTTGGGATCCGAGCCGTCGTCGCAGATGGCCGGCGTGTCGGCGCCTGTCGAGTCGCTGGCGCCTGGGCCGGCTGCGCACACGAGCGTCATGCCGCTGGCGAGCGTCGGGTCCGATCCGTTTGCGCATACTGGGTCTGAGCCGTCTTGGCAGGACCCGTCGTCGGACTGGCTGGGGTCTGAGCCGTCAGCGCACACCGCCGGAGCGCTCTTGTGTCGGCGCGGCTTGGCGACGGGCTTCTTCTTCGAATGCTTGGCGTGGGTCTTGGCCTGCTTGCGCGGATGGCCCTTGGCGCCGCGTTTGGCTGCGTGCTTCGACGGCGCGCACGTCTTGTGTGCGCCGGCGCGGTGGTGAACAGCACCCTTCGAGCAGACGGAGCCCGACTTGCGCGCGGTTGCTGGGGAGGAGAACATCGACAGCGCCGCCAGCGCGGCGGTGCAGAGCAGCAGAGCGAAGACGCCGATCGAGCGACCGGGGAGGCTGATGGTCAAGGTGGTTCTCCCTGTGAGATGGAAACCAGCGGGCAGCGTTCCATCGGCTATGTGGACTCTCTCGGGGAGCGAGCGCCGCTGACTTTGGACGAACGAGCGGGCGTCAGACGCCGGCGCCGGAGGCATGCGAACAGATGTTCCTATTCCGTCCGCACCGTGCTCTAGCGTGCCCGATTCAATTCGAGTTGGAGGAGTCAGACATGGCCGTAACCGAACAGGAGAAAGCCGCCAAGGCACGCGACGCGGCCCTGCAGGGCGCGCTCAGCCAGATCGAGCGCGAGTTCGGCAAGGGCACGGTCATGCGCATGGGCGACGAAGGCGCGCAGGTGCGCGTCAACGCGATCCCGACCGGCGCGCTGTCGCTCGATCTCGCGCTTGGCATCGGCGGCGTGCCGCGTGGGCGCATCGTCGAAGTGTTCGGCCCGGAGTCCTCGGGTAAGACCACGCTGATCTACCACGTGCTGGCCGAGGCGCAGAAGCTCGGCGGCGTGTGCGCGTTCATCGACGCCGAGCATGCGATGGACCCGTTGTACGCGAAGGAGATCGGGGTCGACATCGACGAGCTGCTGGTCTCACAGCCCGACTACGGCGAGCAGGCTCTCGAGATCGCCGACATGCTCGTGCGCTCCGGCGCCGTCGACGTCGTCGCGATCGACTCCGTGGCGGCGTTGACTCCGCGCGCCGAGCTCGAAGGCCAGATGGGCGACCAGACGGTCGGCTTGCAGGCGCGCATGATGTCGCAGGCTATGCGCAAGCTGGCGGGCAACCTGAACCGCACGCAGACGCTCTGCATCCTCACCAACCAGATCCGCGAGAAGATCGGCGTGATGTTCGGCTCGCCGGAGACGCAGCCCGGTGGGCGCGCGCTGAAGTTCTACGCCTCTCAGCGCCTTGACATCAGGCGGATCGAGACGATCAAGGACGGCACCGAAGCGGTGGGCAACAAGGTGCGCGTCAAGGTCGTCAAGAACAAGGTCGCGGCCCCTTTCCGCCAAGCTGAGTTCGACATCGAGTTCGGCAAGGGGATCTCGACCACGGGGTGTCTGATCGATCTGGGGATCGAGCACAACATCGTGTCGAAGTCCGGCTCGTTTTTCTCCTACGGCGATGAGCGGCTCGGGCAGGGTCGCAACAACGCCAAGGCATATCTCGAGGAGCATCCGGCGATCGCCAAGGAGATCGAGGAGAAGGTCTACGCCGCGCTCGGTCTCAATCGTGACCTGGTCACGCCGATCGAGCGGGACGAAGAGAATGTCGTGCAAGAGGGCGATGTGGCACCCGACCTGATTGAGCGCGCCGCTTAGGGCAGTGACGTTCGAGGACGCGCTCGGGCGGGCGTACCGCTTCCTGGGTCATCGGGACCGAACCTGCGCGGAGATAGAAAAGCATCTGTCCCGCGCGGGTGAAGATGCTGCAGTCACCCGGGAGGTCGTCGAGGAGCTGAAGACCCAGGGGTACCTCAACGACGCGCGCTTTGCGAAGGCGTTCGCCGAGGACCGTCGCAAGCTCGACGGCTGGAGCAGTGGGCGGATCTACGCTCGTCTGATCCAGCTCGGCATCGCCGAGGAGTTGGCGCAGGACACCGTGTCAGAGGCGGGGATCGGAGACGATGTGGAGGCTGCCGTGGCGCTGCTGCACGCACGCGTGCGCATGGTTCCGACGGACCCGCGTGCGCGCAATCGCGCCTTCGGGGTGCTCGCGCGCCGGGGGTATGACGCCGACGTGGCGTACGACGCGCTGCGCCGCTTCGAGCGCGGGGCTAACCTGTGAGCAGCGATGAAGCGCTACCACGTGACCACCTTCGGGTGCCAGATGAACGAGCACGACTCCGAGCGCATGAAGGGCATGCTGCGCTCGCTCGGCTACGGCGAAGCGCCCACGCGTGCTGACGCTGACCTGATCCTGTTCAACACCTGCTCGATCCGTGAATCCGCGGACAGCCGTTTCATCGCGCATCTCGGCGAAGCCAAGCGGCTCAAGCGCGAGCAGCCCGAGCGGATCGTCGGGGTAGGGGGGTGTTGGGCGCAGTCGGTCAAGGAGGAGGTGTTCGAGCGCTTCCCGTTCGTCGACGTCGCCTTCGGCCCCGGCCAGGTACACAAGCTCGCGGAGTTCCTCAACAGCGACTCGCTCACCGCCCAGGGGTACTTCGAGTTCGAAGGGTTCACCGGCCACCTGCCCGCGCACCGCGCGCGGCGCTTTCAGGGCTGGGTGCAGATCAGCGTCGGCTGCAACTGCGCGTGCTCCTACTGCATCGTTCCGTCCACGCGCGGACGCGAAGTCAGCCGGCCGCTGCAGGAGCTCGTCGACGACGTCCGTGAAATGGCCGCGGACGGCGTGCGCGAAGTCACGCTGCTCGGCCAGAACGTGAACTCCTACGGCCGCGACTTGCGCCCGCAGCGCGCCAGCTTCGCCGAGCTGCTCGGGCTGATCGACGAGATCGATGGCATCGACCGGATCCGCTACACCAGCCCGCACCCGAAGGACATGCGCGAGGACGTGGTGCGCGCGCACGCCGAGCTGGCGAGCGTGTGCGAGCACATCCACCTGCCGCTGCAATCCGGCTCCACGCGTATCCTGCGCGCGATGCGCCGCACGTACGACCGCCAGCGCTACCTCGACCGGGTGGCGCTGATCCGCGAGCACGTGCCCGACGTCGCGCTCACGACGGACATCATCGTGGGCTTCCCGGGCGAGACCGAAGCGGACTTCCGCGAAACGCTCGAGGTCGCAGAGCAGGTCGGGTACGACAGCGCGTTCACCTTCCTGTTCTCCCCACGGCGCGGCACGCTCGCCGCCGAGCTGACCGAGGGTCTCGTTCCGCACCCGGTCAAGGTGGAGCGCATGCAGCAGCTGCTCGAGGTGATCCAGCGCCGTGCGCAGGAGCGCGCGCAGCGCTTCGTCGGACGCACGCTGGAAGTGCTCGTGGAAGGCCCCTCTCGCACCGACCCCGAGCGTGTGCGCGGCCGCACGCGCCACAACAAAGTGGTGAACTTCGCCGGGCTCGCCGCACCGGGAGAGCTGACGCACGTGCAGATCGCATCCGCCACCAGCCAGACGCTCGCCGGTGAGGAGAGCCTGCTCGCGCGGGCCGCATCATGAGCGCTCTCGCCAGCGCCGCGGGGCTGAGCTACCGCGAAGCCAAGCCCGAGGACTGGCGGGCCGGCGATCCGACCGCGCTGCTCGTGCATGGCTGGCCGGAATCCTCGTACATGTGGCGCGACGCGCTGCCCGCGATCGCCGCGGCGGGGTACCGCGCGATCGCCCCCGACCTCGCGGGGTACGGCGACTCGGCTCCCAACCCGCCGGGCAGCTGGGAGCACCACATCGAGATGCTTGAAGACTTCCGTGTCGCGCTCGAATTGCAGCCGACCGCGCTGGTGATGCACGACTGGGGCACACTGATCGGCCTGCGCTGGGCCTGCGACCACCCCGACGCGATCACATCGCTGATCGTCTCCGACGGCGGCTTCTTCACCGACCGCAAGTGGCACGACCTCGCCAACCTGATGCGCACGCCAGGCGAAGGCGAAGCGCTGATGGAAGCGTTCACACGCGAGGGCTTCGACGCCGCGCTGCGTGCCGCCTGTCCAGGCCTCACCGACGCGGCCCTCGAGGAGTACTGGAAACTGTTCGCTGACCCAGTACGCCGCCAGGGCAGCCTCGAGCTGTACCGCTCGGGGGATTTCGAGAAGCTCGAGCCCTACCAAGGGCGGCTCGCGACGCTGGGCGTGCCGGCGCTCGTGCTGTGGGGCGCAACCGACCCGTTCGCCGGCGTCGACCTCGCACACCGCTTCCAGCAGGACCTGCCGGGCTCGGAGCTCGTGATCATCGAGGACGCCGGGCACTTCGTGTGGGAAGACAAGCCGGCCGACACCGCGCGCATCGCAGCCGACTTCCTCGCGCGCGTCAAGCCCTGAGGCGCTTCCTAGGCGTGGCCTGAGCCGCTTCTTAGGCGTGGCCTGAGCCGCTGCTTAGGCGTGGGTTCGCCTGGGGCTCCTTTGGCCCACAGGTGTTCGATCGGTCCCGCCGATCAGTATGCGAACATATGTTCGTGCGTTGGTCGAACCTGACACTGGCCGAAGAGGAACAGCGGCGCCTGCCCGGCTATCGCGACGAGGCGGTGGTACGCCGCTTCGACGCCCCCGAAGCGCTCGACACCCGTTTCTACGAGGTGCGCGCCCGCTCGGTGCTCAACCGCGTGCCCGCGAAATCGCGCATGCCGTTCCGCTGGACGATCAACCCCTACAGGGGATGCAGTCACGCTTGCGTTTACTGCTTTGCCCGGCCGACGCACAAGTACCTCGACTTCGACGCCGGGCGCGACTTCGAGCGTGAGATCATCGTCAAGGTCAACGCGCCTGAAGTGCTGCGCGCCGAACTCGCTCGGCCGGCCTGGCGCCACGAGCACGTCGCGCTGGGCACCAACACCGACCCTTACCAATGGGTTGAGGGGCGCTACCGGCTGATGCCCGGCATCTGGGAAGCGTTGCGCGACGCTGCCAACCCGTGCTCGGTGCTCACCAAATCCCCGCTGCTGCTGCGCGATCTGCCGCTGATGCTCGAGATTGCTCAGCGCACCAGCATCAGCGCATGCCTGTCAATCCCCACGCTAGACGAGCAGGCGTGGCGCGCCACCGAGCCGCACACGCCCAATCCCCGTGCGCGCCTGGAAGCCGTGGCTGAGCTGAACCGCGCTGGAATTCCCACGGGCGTGCTGATCGCCCCGCTGATGCCAGGCATCAACGACTCGCCCGAGCAGATCGAGCCGCTGCTCGAGCGGGCGGCGGCGGCCGGCGCGACGAGCATCGGCGGCGGCGCGCTGCACCTGCGCGGCGAGGTCAAGGACGTGTTCATGAACTGGCTGCGCTCACAGCGCCCGGACCTGGTCGAACGCTATGAAGAGCTGTACGCCCGCGGTGCGTACGCACCCGCCGAGGAGCGCAAGCGCCTGGCGCGGCTCGTGCGCGCCCGCGGCGTGCACCGCGGCTACAGGCCGATCTCAGCACGCGCGCCGATCGAGGCCGTGCTCCAGCCGCGTCAACGACCGCGGCACGTCCAGCAAGAGCTCTTCTGAACGAGCCGAGCGCTGTGTAGCGCCAGGCCAAGCCAAGCGAAGCGAAAAGGTGCCTGCGTGCGTTGAGCGCGTGCCGCAGGCTGCTCAGCGTTTGCCAGCGTGACCTTCGTCGAGCTGGCGGGAGACTTCGTCGCCGCCGATCCTGCGAGCCATGTTGGCGGCCAGCTCCGGTGCGATCCCCGCGAACATCGTCGACACGCGCAGCGTGAACGGCGCCACGTCGATCTCGCCGCGATTGTGTTCGATCGCCTGCTCGACCGCGCGCGCGACATCCTCCGGCGAACGCGTGCCGATTCCAGTTGGCAGCTTGACGTTGGCATCCGCGAACATGCCGGCCTCGCGGATGAACCCGGGGAAGATCGTCGACACGCCGATACCACTGCCGTGCAGATCCGCACGCAGCGCCGAAGCGAACCCGCGCAAGCCGAACTTGGAAGCGTTGTAGAGCGCCGTGCGCGGTGTCGCGGTCTTCCCGGACAGGGAAGACATGAACACCAGCTGGCCGCTGCCGCGCTCGATCATCGACGGCACCAGCGCGTGTGCAAGCGCGATCGGCGCGCGCAGGTTGACGTCGAGCATACGGTCGATCTCCGCCATCGTGATCGACTCCAGGCGCCCCGTCGCCGGCAGCGCCGCGTTGGCGACCAGGATGTCGACCTCGCCCGACTCGGCCACGAGGCGATCCACATCGGCCGCGACGCTCAGGTCGATCGCCAGCGCTCGTGCGCCCAGCTCGGCCGCGAGCGGCTCGAGCACGTCGGTCCGCCGGCCGGTGAGCACCAGCTTCGCGCCCTTCGCGTGGAGCGATCGCGCGATCGCATGTCCGATGCCGCCGGTCGCCCCGGTCAGCAGTACGGTTGAGCCTGAGATCTGCATAACGTGTGACAGCCTACCCTACGGCAAGTGAGCCCCCCGCCGCCGATCATCGCTCTGTTCGGTCCTACCGGCGTCGGCAAGACCGCTGTCGCCGTTGCGCTTGCATCCGTGCTGCGCGCCCGCGGGGAGCAGCCGGTCGCGGTGTCTGCCGACGCGCTGCAGGTGTACGCCGGGCTCGAGCTGCTCACGGGCGTCGCCTCGCGCGCGGAGCGTGCCGCGCTCGAGCACCGGCTCGTATCCTTCCTGCCGCTCGACGCGAGCTTCAGCGTCGGTCAGTACGCAGAGCTCGCACACGCGGAGATCGACGCGCTGCTCGCCGACGGCAAGCGCCCGCTCGTGGTCGGCGGCACCGGCCTGTACCTGCGCGCCGCGCTCACCGAGCTCGAGCTGCGCCCGCCGCCGCCAGAGGGCGTGCGCGAGCGTTGGCAGGCTGAGCTCGAGCTGCGCGGCGCCCCGGCGCTGCACGCGCTGCTCGCCACTCGCGCGTCGTGGGCTGCCGAGAGCATCAACCCCAACGACCGCCAGCGGATCGTGCGCGCGCTCGAGCTGCTCGACGCCGGTGAGCTCGAGCCGCCGGAAGGCCCGTCGCAGCTGTGGACCGCGGAGGTGCGCACGCCGACGCTGCTCGTCGGGCTCGTGCTGGAGCGCGACGCGTTGTACGCGCGCATCGACGCGCGCATCGACGCGATGCTGGCGGCAGGCGCGCGTGAAGAAGTGCAGCGCGCGCATGCCGCGGGCGCGTCCGTAACCGCGCGCAAAGCGCTCGGCTTCGAGGAACTGCTCGCCGGTGACGTCGAAGCGATGAAGCGGCGCACACGTAACTACGCGCGCCGCCAGCTGACGTGGATGCGCAAGCTCGCCGGCGTGCAGCTCGTCGACGTCACCGATCGCACGCCCGCAGCGGTCGCGCAGGAGATCCTCGCGGCGACCTCCTAGACTCTCGCGCCGATGAGCATGAGATTCGAGAAGTGGCAGGCGCTTGGCAACGACTACCTGATCGTCGAGGAGCAGCAGCTGCCGTTCGCGCTCACCGCCGAGCGCATCCGCAAGCTGTGTGCTGGCCACTTCGGCGTGTTCGCGGACGGGGTGCTCGCGCTTGCGCGCGCGGACGACCCGCAGTTCGTGGCGCGCCTGCGGATCTACAACCCGGACGGCTCGGAAGCTGAGCTGTCGGGAAACGGCGCGCGCGAAGCGATCCTCTATCTGCGTCAGCGCGGCTGGACCGACCAGGACGAGTTCTCGATCCTCACCGCCGCTGGTGAGATCCGCCCGACGATCACCGGCCCGACCACCTGCCGGGTGGACATGGGCAACGCCGCGCTCAGCTCCGCCGATTTCCCTGGCGGTCCAGCTGACGGGCTGGGCGAGCTCAACGCCGGGGGGCGCACGTGGAGCTTTCAGCACGTTTCGATCGGCAACCCCCAGTGCGCCATCCACGTCGCCAACGCCGCCGAGCTGGAAACACTCGATCTGGCGGCGATCGGCCCGGCGATCGAAGGACATCCGAGCTTCCCCAACCGCACCAACGTCTCCTGGTTTACCGTGCTCGCGCCGGATCGCATCCGGGCGCGCATCTTCGAGCGCGGGGTGGGGGAGACGCTGTCCTCCGGCACCGGCGCCACCGGCGCCGCCGTCGCGCACGTCCGGCGTGACGGGCGTGCGCCGGTCACTGTCATTCTTGACGGCGGCGAGCTGGAGGTGGAGGTGGGGGAGCACCTGCGCGTCAACCTGACCGGCTGGGCCGTGCCCGTGTTCGCGGGCGAGCTCAGCGAGAACTTCCTGAAGGAGCTGCATGAAACCGAGTGAGCGTCTGAGCCGGATCGCGCCGTATCTGTTCGCCGATCTGGAGAACAAGATCGCCGAGCGCAAGGCAGCGGGGGTGGATGTGATCAGCCTCGGCATCGGCGACCCGGACACTCCGACCTATCCGGCGATCATCGCTGCGGCGCAGCAGGCCGTGGCCGACCCCGGCGCGCAGCAGTACCCGAGCAACCGCGGTCGTCAGGATTTCCGTGACGCGATGGCGGCGTTCTACGAGCGCCGCTTCGGCGTCACGCTCGACCCCAAGGACGAGATCATGCCGGCCGTTGGGGCGAAGGAGTGCATCTTCAACCTCAACCTCGCGTTCCTCGACCCCGGCGACGTCGCGCTCGCGTCGGACCCCGGTTACCCCGCTTACACCAGCGGCCCGATCATCGCCGGCGCCGACGTCGTGGAGATGCCGTTAGTGCCCGAGCTCGGCTTCGCCCCCGACCTCGACGCGATCGCGCCCGAGGACCGGAAGCGCGCGAAGCTGATGTTCATCAACTACCCGAACAACCCCACCGGCGCGATCGTGCCCGACGGGTTCTTCGAGCGTGTGGTCGAGTTCGCGCGCGAGCACGACATCCTGGTGGTACACGACAACGCGTACAGCGAAGTCACCTACGACGGGTACGTCGCGCCGTCGTTCCTCGCCACGCCCGGCGCCAAGGACGTCGGCGTTGAGGTGTTCTCGCTCTCCAAGGGCTACAACATGACCGGCTGGCGCTGCGGCGCGATCGTCGGCAACGCCGAGGCGATCAGCCACTACTGGCGGCTGAAGTCGAACGTCGACTCGGGTCTGTTCGAAGCGGTGCAGCTCGCTGCCGTCACGGCCCTGTCGCCGGCCGTGGACGCTGACGTGGCGCGCATGAACGCGATCTACGCGCGCCGGCGCGACCTCGTGTGCGACGCGCTGCGTGCCGCCGGCGTCGACGTGACCCCGCCGAAAGGCACGATCTACATCTGGGCGCCGGTGCCCGCGGGCTTCGAGAGCTCGGCTGCCTACTGCGCCCACGTGCTCGAGCGCTCCGCCGTCGTGATCTCACCAGGCGGCGCCTACGGGTCCAGCGGCGAAGGCTGGTTCCGGATCTCGTTGACCACCCCGGATGACCGGCTCGCAGAGGCCGTGCAGCGCCTGGGGAGCCTGTCGGCATAGCCGTGGCGGGGGTGCGCCCGGCGCGCTGCGGCGACGATCGTTCCCCAAATCGACAAGCACATGGCGGCGGGCGATCTAGAATGAAGGGGAATGGATCGCAGTCGCCACGGCCGCACGGCCGTCACACCCAAGCCGGGCTCACCCGGCGTGGGCGTGGGCGCGCAACCCGCCCAGCGCGCGCGTCAGCGCGCGTTCTGCATCGCGGCGCTGCCTGAAGGCGACAACCTCGGCGAGCTGCGCGAGCTGCTGCGCACTGCCGGTGTGGCGGTCGTGGGGGAGATGGTCCAGCATCGTGAGCAGCCCCACCCCAACACCTATCTCGGCCCGGGCAAGGTCACCGAGGCGAAGGCCGCCGCGCAGGCGTGCGACGCGAACGTGATCGCGTGCGACGACGAGCTGAGCCCGCGCCAGGAGCGCAACCTCGAAGCTGCGCTGGGCATTCCGGTGGTGGATCGCACGACCGTGATCCTCGACATCTTCGCTGCGCACGCATCCAGCGCCGAGGGCAAGCTGCAGGTCGAGCTCGCCCAGCTCGAGTACAACCTCGCGCGGATGCGCGGGCTGTGGACGCACCTCGAACGTCTGGGCGGCGGTATCGGCACCAGAGGCCCAGGTGAGACGCAGATCGAGACCGACCGCCGCTTGGCGCGCGACCGCATCGCGGCGCTGCGCCGGCGCCTGGATCACGTGCGCAGCACCCGCGGAGTGATGCGCGCCGAGCGCGAACGCGCCGCGCTCCCCAGCATCGCGCTCGCGGGCTACACCAACGCTGGCAAGTCGACGCTGCTGAACGCGCTCACCGGCTCGGAGGTCGGCGTGCGCGACCGGCTGTTCCACACGCTCGACCCGAGCACGCGCATGCTGCGTCTGTCGGGCCGGCCGTACCTGATCACAGACACGGTCGGGTTCATCCGCAAGCTGCCGCATCAGGTTGTGGATGCGTTCGGCGCGACGCTCGAGGAGACCCGGCGCGCCGATCTGCTGGTACACGTGCTCGACGCGTCAGCGCCGGAAGCCGAGGTAACCCTGATGCGCCGTGCCGTCGAGGAGGTGCTCGAGGAGATCGGCGCCGGCGACACACCACTGCTGCTCGTGCTCAACAAGGTCGACCTGCTCGACGAGTCACAGCGCGCGGAGCTGCGCCAGCAGCATCCCAAGGCCGTGTTGCTGAGCGCTGACACCGGTGCCGGGCTGGACGAGCTCGGCGAGCGGATCGAGCGCGAGTTCAGGCGCACGCTGCAGCCGGTCGACCTGCTCGTGCCGTACGCCAACGGCGGCAACCTCGCCGAGCTGCACGAGCTCGTCGGCACGCTCGAGCGGCGCGATACGCCGGAGGGCGTGCGCGTGCGTGCGCTCGTGCCTGCCAGGCTGGCGGAGCGCTTCGCTCGCTTCGCGGTCAAGTTAGAGCCGCTGGCGAAGTAACCGCGGCAGCGATTCTCGCCGCTGCCGAAGCAACCGGGCTAGCGGTCGTCGCTGCTGCCGAAATAACGGCCTAGCGGTCGTCGCCGCTGCCAGACAGCACGCCGCGCTGCTGGCGTGAGAGCAGCTTGGCGATGTTCGCCTGCGCGATCTCGTCGAGATCCAGCTGCAGCTCGCTCGCGAGCTGCGCGACGTACCAGAGCACGTCGCCGAGCTCCTTCGCCATCGCCGCGCGCCGCTCGTCGGTGATCTTGCCGCCGTCGTCGCGGATTGCTTTCTTGGCGTGCTCGGCGACTTCGCCCGCTTCACCCGCCAGGCCGAGCGCCGGATAGGCGAGCCACGCGTCACGCGGATACTCCGCGGTGCGCCGTGACGTGCGCTGATACTCGGACAGCTCCATGCCACGGATCCTAGCCAGGCTGCCGCTCAGACGCCCGCGGCGCGCAGCGCGCCGCGGTGCGCTGCGTGCTCGAGCGTGTCGTCGAGCTGGGCGAGCTCCGCGGGGTCGAGTCCGAGCGCGGTTGCGATCAACCAGTCGGCGAACCACGAGTTCTTCGGCAGCAGCGGCCCGTGCAGGTAAGTGCCGATCACGTTTGCCCGTCTGACTCCTTCCAGGCCGCTGCGCCCGTCGTTGCCGTGACCGGCGAGCACGCTTCCGAGCGCGGTTTCATCGTCGCCGAGCCGGGTGCGTCCGCCGTGGTTCTCGAACCCAGCGAGCACTCGCTTGGGTCCCTGAGGATCGAGCCGCAGCTCGATCGCGACGTTGCCGATCAGGCGCGCACCGTGCTCACGCACGGTGCGCACGTCCACGAGCCCGGCGCCGGGGATCTCCTCCTCGCCGAGCACGTAGGAGTGGCCCAGCAGCTGGTAGCCGCCGCACACGCCCAGCACGATCGCCCCGCGTGCGGCGGCGTGCTGCAGCGCGTCGCGCTTGCTGCGCACGAGATCTTCGGCGCACAGGCGCTGGTCGCGGTCCTGCCCGCCGCCGAGGTAGAACAGCTCGTGCGCGTCGGGGTCGACGTGCTCGCCGAGGCCGCTCGCGGTCAGCTGGAACTCGATCCCGCGCCAGGCGCAGCGCCGCTCCAGCATCAGCAGGTTGCCGCGGTCGGCGTAGATGTTCATCAGGTCGGGGTACAGCGCGCACACGCGCAGCCGCAGCGGCTCAGACACGCAGCATCACCACCTCGCTGCCGACGTGGTCGTCGGTCGGCGCGATCTGGCGCGCCGGCTCGGGCCGCAAACCCGCGGCTCGAGCTTCGCGTTCGAGCTGGCGCACGCTGACGCGGTCGAGTTCCACGACCGAGCGCTCGCGCTCGGCTCGCGGCTGCTCTGCAGCCGGCTTCGAGCGCGCTGCGCCGACCGCGATCATCTCTCGCACGCGCTCGATCACGATCCGCTCACGCTGCACCAGCACGCTGACGGGGTGGCTCAGGTAGCGCACACCAGCGACCTCTGTGACGTCCGGCCGCGGCGCGGCCGCCGCGCTCGCGTCGTAAGACTCGAGCGCGGTGACGATCGCGCACGCGAGCAGGCCGCCGCGCCGCAGGTGTGCGCGCGCCGCGCGCAGGAACGCGCTGCGCTGCTCGGACCCGCCCAGCAGCTGCAGCGTCTGCATCGGCGCCACGCACAGCGCCAGCTCGCGCTCGGGCAGCTCGAAGTCGCGCGCGTCGGCGCACACGCCGTGCAGATCCAGGCCCTCGGCGCGCGCGGCGAGCGCATCCAGCAGCTCGCGGTCGCGGTCGAGCGCGATCACCGCGTGTCCGGCGCGCGCCAGGCGCAGAGCGACGCGCCCGCTGCCGGCGCCGACATCGAGGATCGGGCCGTCGCTAGCCTGCGCGAGCTCCAGCCACAACGGCAGGTCGGCGCGGTAGGAGCCGCATTCGAGGTCGTGCCAGACGACGGCCGCGGATGGGGCGCTGACGGCGGCTGCGTCGCTCATGTCCATGCGCTCTGCGCCTCGCCGCGCTCCACCAGCAGCTCGCGCAGCGCGAGCATCGCGGTATAGGTCGGCAGTGCGTACAGCGGCCCGCCGTCGCCGCCGCCCTGACCGCCGCCTTCGCCGCGGTCACCGCTGCTTTGGCCGCCGGTGGCGCGATCACTGGCGGCTTCCTCCAGCGCGCGGCGCAGCTGCGGCTGCACGTGAATGCGCGCCGGCTCGATGCCTGCGTACTTCAGGCGCACCGCCAGCTCGGCTGCGCGGGTGCCGGCGCACGTGACGCGGCGCACCCGACCCGCGAGCAGCTCGAAGTCGGCATCCCAGATCCAAGATACGTCGCGTCCGTCGGCGATCGCGTCGTTGAGCACTCCCAGCAGGTCGTGCTCGCCAGGCTCCAACGCGAGCGTGCGCAGCACTTCGTTGGCGCCCGCCGGGTTCTTGACGAGCAGGATCTGCAGCTCACGCTCACTGGTTCCGGCGCGTTTGTTCAACCCGGTTGCGGGTACGGTGAGCGTGACCTTCTCGGCTCGCCCGAAAGCGGCGCGCGTGGCCTGCAGGCCGGCGACGATGTCGGGCAGCGGCACGTCCAGCGCTGTGCCGAGTGCTGCCGCGGCGAGCGCGTTGTAGACGTTGTAGAGCCCGGGCAGCGCGAGCTCGACCGCGGCGCTCCCGGCCGGCGTGCTCAGGGTGAAGCGCGCGCTGCGCACGCCGCGCAGCTGCACGTCGGTGGCGCTCACCGACGGGGTGGGCCGCGTGCGACCGCAGCTGGGGCAGTGGTAGTGCCCGAGATGACCGAGGTAGACGGCTTCGAACACGTACGGCGCGCCGCAGCGGCGGCAGTGCTTGGCGTCGGCGGCGTGCGCGAGACCGGCGAGCGCCAGCGTGTTGTCCTCCACGCCGTAGTAGGTCACCTGCTCGCGCTCACGCCCGAGGTCGGCGATCAGCGGGTCATCCGCGTTCAACACGAGCGCTGAAGCGCTGGCCGGGCCGCTGCGCACGGCGGTGGCCCAGCGCTCGGCGATCGTGTCGAGCTCGCCGTAGCGGTCGAGCTGGTCGCGGAACAGGTTGCCGAGCACGATCACGCGCGGGCGCAGCTCGCCTGCGATCTGCTCGAGCCAGAACTCGTCGACTTCGAACAGGCCCAGCTCGCCGGCCATGCGCGCGTGGCGGCGGGCAGCATCGAGCAGCGTGGAGGCGATCCCGCCGGCCATGTTCGCGCCGGTGCGATTGTGTACGAGCGACACGCCGGCGTGCTCGAGCACGCCGGCGGCCATCGTCGCCGTGGTGGTTTTGCCGTTCGTGGCGGAGATCAACACGCTGCCGCGTGCCAGGCGCGCGCCGAGCGCGCCGAGCGCGCCCGGGTGCATCCGCATCAGCACCTTGCCGGGTGCGCTGGTGGCGCCGCCGCCGCGCAGCCGCGACACCGCGCCGACTGCGCGCGCCAGCGCGAGCTTGGGGGCAAGCGGTCCTGCCATCAAGCGCTCGCCGCGGACCCGGGCGGCTGCGCGGGGGCGTGCGCTTGCGCGGACCCGGGCGGCGCGGCGGCGGGCGCGCTGTCAGCCGCGCTGGGCTGCGAGAACGCGTGGTTCTCGGGGGCGGTTGCCGGGACGAGCACGTGTACGGCTGCGCGCACAGCGCGCACGCGCACCGGCAGCTCGCCGATCGGGTCGCCGTCCGCGTACAGCGTGAACGGCCGGTCGGCTGAGATGTGGACTTCGGCGGCGCGCAGCACGCGCACGCTCGGCAGTCCGACGTGCGCGCCCTTGAACACCTTCGGCAGGTTGGTGAGGAAGCGCAGCTTGCCGACCTGCTCGATCACGACGATGTCGAGCAGCCCGTCGTCGAGCAGCGCATCCGGTGCGATCCGCATTCCCCCGCCGTACGCGCGTGAGTTGGCCGCCACGACGCTGTAGCCGCTCAGCCGCAGGCGCTCGCCGGGCGGGTCGAGTTCGAGCTCGAAGTTGGCCGGGCGCCAGGCGGCGAGCGCGCGCAGCGCGCCGTACGCGTACACGAGGTTGCCGAGCCACGCCGGCGCTTCGTTGGCGATGCGGTTCGCGTCGCTGTCGAAGCCCGCGCTCGCGACCCCGACGAACGCGCGCGCGCCGACCTCGCCGACGTCGAGCGGGCGCTGCACTCCGTGCGCGATCACCGCGCACGCAGCCACTGGGTCCTGCGGGATGCCGAGCACACGCGCGAGATCGTTGCCGCGTCCGCCGGGGATCACGCCGAGCACGGCGCCCGGGACAGCGCGCAGCGCGTCGGCCAGCGCGCCCACCATGCCGTCGCCGCTGAGCGCGATCACGGTTTCGCCGGCGTGTGCGGCGCCCAGCGCTTGCTCGCGCGCGTGCTCCAGATCGCGTGTGTCGACGCGCCGCAGCTGCAGCCCGTGCGCGCGCAGCGCATGCTCGACCGCGGGGGCGGCGCGCAGCGCTCGTCCACCACCGGCGGTCGGGTTCACGATCAGGCAGGCGGGACGCGACACCCTGCAAGCGTATTGGTCGCGCGCGTGTGTGTCTGATCGGGTTGGTCAGTCGCAACCTGCGTCTATGCTTGCGCCGTGATCGCAGCAACGTTCTTCGCGCGTCGACTGTGGAGCCTCCTCATGGCCGCTGCCGCTGCAGCCCTGCTAAGCGCCTGCGGAGGCTCGGGCGGGAGTGACAGCACCTCGACCGCGAGCACCACGGCGAGTGCCGCGACGACGGCAAGCACGTCGACTGCCGGCGCGACGAGCACGCCGAACAGCTGCAAGACGGTGAAAGCGCCGCCCGCGAAGGGTGCTCCGAAGCTTCACAAACCGACGCAGAAACTCGATCCAGCCAAGCAGTACGTGGTGCGACTGACCACCAATTGCGGCACGATCGACATCGAGCTCGACGTCAAGCGCGCGCCACGAACGTCAGCCTCCTTCGCGTACCTGGTGAAGCGCGGGTTCTACAACGGCCTCACTTTCCATCGCATCGCCGCGGGCTTCGTGGTCCAGGCGGGCGACCCGCTCGGCAACGGCTCAGGCGGGCCGGGCTACTCCGTGGTGGAGCCGCCGCCGGCGGGGCTGAAGTACACCCAGGGCACTGTTGCGATGGCCAAGACGGCGGCTGATCCAGTGGGCGCTTCAGGCAGCCAGTTCTTCATCGTCACAGCCCCCGACGCCGGTCTGCCGCCTCAATACGCGCTACTCGGCAAGGTGAGCGGCAGCCTCGGCGCGGTGACGGCGATCTCCAAGGTCGCAACCAACCCGCCGCAGGACGGGGCGCCCACCAGCCCGATCGTGATCAGCCGCGCCGCGCTGTCGGTCTCTGCGGGCAGCGTCGCGGGCGCGACGCCGTAGCTCGCGGCGCATCGTGCAGCTGGCGCGCTGGAGTAGGGGCGTCGGCTGACCGCCTTCAGCTGCTGGGTTGTTAGGAGCGCCGTTTGCCGCGTGCGCCAGGCGCCGGCTGGGCAGCTGCTCCACGCGCAGCCGCTTGCGCGCGATCGCGCCGGCGACGCCCGATCAGCGCGGCCACACCCAGTGCCGCGATCACGACGAACAGTCCGAGCAGCACAGCCGGTGCGACGCCGATCCCGCCGAATGGCAGCGACACGAGCTCGACGACGCCGAGTCCGATCGCCAGCAGCGCGACGATCAGCAGCAGAATCAGCAGCACGCCGCGCGTGCGCGCGGCCAGTCCGGCGCCGGAAGGTGGGATCAGCAGTCCGGCCGCGCGCAGCGCGAACAGCTGACGGCTGGTCGGTGGCGCCTGCCCGAGGCGTTCGACCGCGTCCTTGAGGTCGCCTGCGCGGCGCTCGGCCAGCGCCAGCGAGGCGTCAGCCATGCGCCTGATCTGCATCCGCTCCTGCGGGCGCGCCGCGGCGATCGAGCGCTGGAAGTACCCGCGCGCTTTCTCGGCGTCGAACCGCTCGGCCGCACGCGCGCCGAGGATCGCCATGGCGGCGGACTTGAACTTGACCTCAGCCTCGAGCTCGTCGTCGGAGCGCTGCTCGAGTGCTTGGATCGCTTCCATGGAGCCGCGCGGCTCCATCCGGATCTGACGTTGCTTGGGGGGCATCGGTCGCTCATTCTACGGTCTGCGCAACCGCTCGTCGATCTGGCCCGTCGTGATCAGCCAGACGTACCTGAATCTGCTCCACCGCGATCGGCGAGGCTGTATCCTCGCCCGTTGTCCAGGTCGGTATACACGTTGTCAGCTCTCCGTCGACATCAATCACTCGCGTGCGTCATCTCGCTGCTTGCGCTGGCGGGTGTTTGCACAACTCCCGTGTTCGCCGCGGCGACTGCGACGACGACAGCGGCGCCCGCTGGCAAGACGCCGTCGACCGTCACGAGCAAGGCTGGCACACCGAGCGCGACGGGCACGGGCACGGGCACTGCCGGCAAGACCACCGCTCCGGCTGCGACCGCGACGTCGTCACTGCCCGCGCTCACGTCGACGACCAGCACCACGTCGACGACCAGCACCAGCAACTCCACCGGCACGATCGTGCTGGCGATGGCCGGCGCCGTGATCCTGCTGATCGTGATCGCATTCATGATCGTGCGCGACGCGCGCAGCGTGATGCCGGCCGGTGACGGCTTGGGCTCCGGCGCGCCGTCAGCCGCCGCGGCCGCACGTCTGCGCCGCCGCCGCGCGGCCGCCAAGGCGGCCCGCCGCCAGCGCAAGCGCAACCGCTGACGCGACTCACAGCCAGGTCGTGTAGCCGGCTGGCATGAATGCGCGCTCGTCGTCGTATGCGCTCGCCCTGCGCGTGTAGGCGGTTTTGGCTAGTGCCCACTCCGGGTAAACACCGAATGTCATCAGGGCGCAGGCGCCGAATGTCAGCAGGGCGCGGTTCGGCTCAGAGGTGGGATCTCAAGGGAGGCGCGGGCGATGAGCAGCGGGGTTCAGACAGGGACGATCAAGACGAGTATCCCGGCGCGGCTGGATCGCTTGCCGTGGTCGCGCTTTCACTGGACCGTGGTGCTCGGGCTGGGCACCGTCTGGGTGCTCGACGGTCTGGAGGTGACGATCGTCGGCTCGATCTCCGGTCGCCTGGCTGAGCCTGGGGCGGGTGTTGGTATCTCCGCGACGAATGTGGCAGGCCTGGCGGCAACGCTGTACGTGATCGGCGCATGCGTGGGTGCGCTCATCTTCGGCCAGCTGACCGATCGCTTCGGACGCAAGAAGCTGTTCATGCTGACGCTCGGGATGTACCTGCTCGCCACGATCCTGACGGGGCTGTCGTTCTCGCCGCTGTGGTTCTACGTGTTCAGGTTCTTGACCGGCATGGCGATCGGCGGTGAGTACAGCGCGATCAACTCGGCGATCGACGAGCTGATCCCCGCCCACCATCGCGGCCGCGTGGACATCGCGATCAACGGTAGCTACTGGGGTGGCGCGATCGGCGGCTCGCTGCTGGCGATCGTGGCGCTCAACACGAGCATCTTCGCGGTCGACGTCGGTTGGCGCCTGTGCTTCGCGCTCGGCGCCGTGCTCGGTCTGGGGGTGTTGCTCGTCCGGCGCAACGTGCCGGAGAGCCCACGTTGGCTGTTCATCCACGGCCGCGAGGAGCAAGCCGAGGAGATCGTCAAAGACATCGAACGTCAGGTGCGCGAGCAGACCGCCGCCGAGCTGCCCGAGCCTCAGGAGAGCATCACGATCCGCCAACGTCGCTCGATCCCGCTCACGTTGGTCATGCGCACGCTGTTCACGGTGTACCCCAAGCGCACGGCGCTCGGCCTGTCGCTGTTCGTCGGCCAGGCGTTCCTCTACAACTCGATCCTGTTCAGCCTGGGTGACCTGCTCGGCAAGTTCTTCGGCGTCGCGAGCGGTGACGTTCCCTATTACATCGCGATCTTCGCGGTCGGCAACCTGCTCGGCCCGTTGACGCTCGGCAAGCTGTTCGACACTGTCGGGCGGATACCGATGATCGCCGGCACCTACCTGCTCTCGGGCGGTCTGCTGGTGGTGACCGCTTTCCTGTTCAAAGCCGACCAGTTCACCGCGGCGAGCCTCGTAGTTGCGTTGATGGTGATCTTCTTCTTCGCCTCGGCCGGGGTGAGCGCCGCGTACCTGACCGTCTCGGAGATCTTCCCCCTGGAGACGCGCGCGCTGTGCATCGCGGTGTTCTACGCGATCGGCACGGCCGTCGGCGGCGCCACCGGGCCGCTGCTGTTCGCCGAGCTGATCAAGAGCGGCAAGCTAAGCCACGTGTTCGTCGGCTTCATGATCGGCGCCGTCGCGATGATCCTGGGCGGCGTCGCGGAGCTGCTGTTCGGAGTGAAAGCGGAGCGCCAGAGCCTCGAGAGCATCGCCCAGCCGCTGACGGCGGAGGACACCGATCGCGGGCGTCCGGCCGCGCCCGCCGCGGCGCCCGCGTGAGCACAGGCGCACCGCGCCGCGCGCTAGGATCGCGCGCAAATGCGTGTCGCCCTGCTGCAGGCGCTCGGTGAGGCTCCGCGGCCGGCCGAGCTGCCCGAACCGCAAGCCGCCGAAGGGCTTTCGATCGTCGAGGTCAGAGCGGCCGCGCTGAACCCGATCGACCTGCGCATCGCGAGCGGCGGGTGGTATGGCAAGACGCCGCCGACTCCATACGTGCCGGGCAGCGAGGGTGTCGGTGTGCTGCCGGACGGCCGCCGGGTGCGGTTCGCGGCGCCGGGCAATCAGGGGGCGTTCGCCGAGCGCTGCGCGATCGACCCCGACTTGGCCGTCGAGCTTCCCGACGGGCTCGATGACGCGCTGGCCGCGTGTCTGGGCATCGCCGGCTTGGCTGCGTGGCTGTCGCTGCAGTGGCGCGCGCGCGTGCAGCCCGGCGAGAGCGTGCTGGTGCTCGGCGCGAGCGGTCCGGTGGGCTTGATCGCCGTGCAGGCGGCGAAGCTGATGGGCGCCGGGCGGGTGGTGGCGGCTGCGCGCAGCGCCAACGGCCTCGAGCTGGCCGCGTCGCTGGGAGCCGACGCCACGGTCGACATCGCCGGCACCGAGGATCTCGCGGGTGCGTTCCGGGAGGCGGCCGGGGGAGGGGTGGATGTGACGATCGACCCGCTTTGGGGAGCGCCGGCGGCTGCCGCCGCGGCCGCAGCATCCAAAGGCGGGAGGCTCGTGCAGCTCGGTGAGTCCGCTGGCTCGGAGGCGACGCTGACATCGGCGTCGGTGCGCGGCAACATGCTCTCGATCCTGGGTTACTCGAACTTCGACGTTCCCCAGGAGGAACTCGCTGACGCATACCGCCAACTCGCCGCGCACGCCGTCGCGGGGCGACTGAAAGTGGAGTACGACAGCTACCCGCTCGAGCGGGTCGAGGAGGCTTGGGAACGTCAACGCCAGGGCGCGCATCGCAAGCTGGTGCTGACACCCTGACTGTGGCCGAGGCGTCGTCGGCGATCGCAGCGGGCTTGTTCTGACTGCAGGAACGCGCTGCGGTTCTAAGATGGCGCGAGGCGCGGCTTGGCGCCATTCACCTACGTAGAAGGGGATGGGAATGACCGATCGCAACCGCCGCTTGATCCTGGCCGAGCGTCCGTCGGGGATGGTTGAGGAGAAGAACGTGCGCTTGGAGCATGGCGAGCTTCCCAGCCCGGGCGCGGGGGAGGCAGTGGCGCAAGTGCGCTATCTCTCGATCGACCCGACGATCCGTACCTGGATGGATGACTCCGAGGGGTATCTGCCGCCGATCGGGATCGGCGAGGTGATCCGCGGCGCTGGCATCGCGGAGGTGCTGAGCAGCAACTCCGAGCAGTATGCGCCCGGCGACCTCGTGTTCGGGCTGACCGGCTGGCAGGACTACGTGCTCGTCGACGAGAGCGGTGCGATGCAGAAGATCCCGCCGGGAGTACCGCCGATGACCGCTCTGGGCCTGTTCGGCGTGACCGGCATGACCGCTTACTTTGGCTTGACCGATGTCGGCCAGATCAAGCAGGGCGACGTCGTCGTGGTGTCGGGCGCAGCCGGGGCGACCGGCTCTACCGTGGGGCAGATCGCCAGGATCAAGGGCGCGGCGGCTGTGATCGGGATCGCCGGCAGCCCGGAGAAGTGCGCCTGGCTCGTGGATGAGCTGGGCTTCGATGCCGCGATCGACTACAAGGCTGAGGATGTGGCGGCGCGCCTGCGTGAGGTATGCCCGCAGGGGATCGACCTGTACTTCGACAACGTCGGCGGCGAGATCCTCGACACCTGTCTGGGCCAGCTGGCGCTGCGTGGGCGCGTGGTGCTGTGCGGCGCGATCTCGACCTACAACGACAACGGGCAGACGATCGGGCTGGTCAACTACCGCAACTTGATCATCAAGCGCGGGCGCATGCAGGGTTTCATCATCCTCGACTACCTCGATCGCTTCGCACAGGCGCAGGCCGAGATGGGCGCGTGGGTAGCCGCCGGCCAGGTGAAGTCCGTCGAGCACATCGTCGAGGGGCTCGAGCGCGCGCCGGAGGCGTTGAACCTCCTGTTCACGGGCGGCAACACCGGCAAGGTGATCGTAAAAGCATGAGACCGGCGCTTGCGCGTCGAGTCCTGTCAGCTCCCAGCGTGTTTTTGCGGAAGCCGAGAGCTAAACGGGAAGCCGAGAGCTAGACGGTCAGATAAAGGAGCGTGGAAGGCAGCGCTGCTTTTTTGGAAAAGGAAGAAGGAAGAAAAAAGGAAGAAGGAAGATCTTTCAAAAAAAAGTGATCATCAACCGGGCAGAAGGACGGCTTCCTGGCAGTCGCTGTGGGCAGTCTCTCCACTTCTTAGTTGACATAACATAGATTATCGAGCATTCACAATTTTCTGCCTGCAAATTCGCTCTTTTTCCGGGGTTGGATCAACTTCAGACGGCCGCGACCTTCAGCTATCACCGATGGAGAGTCCCGGCCATCCTGCCGAGAACAACCCACGATGCGCGTCTAGCGCACGCCGATCAGGTCGACGACGAACACCAGCGTCTCGTCGGGACCGATCACGGCGCCGGCGCCGCGCTTTCCATACGCGAGCATCGGCGGGATCGTGATGCGCCGGCGTCCTCCGACCTTCATGCCGGAGACGCCTTGGTCCCAGCCCTGGATGACATCGCCTTTGCCGAGGCCGAATTTGAAGGTGTCCCCGCGATCCCAGGACGCGTCGAACTGCTTGCCCGACGCCCACGAGACGCCGACGTAGTGAACCTCCACGATGCGCCCGGCGGCTGCCTCGTCGCCGTCGCCCACGATGATGTCCTCCAGCTCGAGCTGGTACGACGGCGACTGATTGGATGGAACCTCGACCTGGGGCTTTTCGTTCGTGGTCATGGGCGCGAAGCGTAGTTGCTCAAGTCTCGTCGCGTACGGACGATGACCAGAGGACATGCCTCGAGAGCATTCCTTCCTGCGCCGGCTGCGCCCGCGCTTGACCTTCGCCAACATCATCTCCCTGCTCGCGCTGTTCGTGGCGCTCGGCGGCGTGTCCTACGCGGCTGTCGTGTTGCCGCCCAACAGCGTCGGCCGGATCCAGCTGAAGCCCGGCTCGGTGACGACTAGCAGGCTGGCTCCGAACAGCGTCGGCAGTGGACAGCTGAAGCCTGGCTCGGTGACGGTCGACGACCTCGGGTTCGCCAGCGTCGGCACCCAGGCGCTCAGCCCCGTGGTGCGCGCCCAGCTCGCGCAGAACGCGACACCCGGTCCCGCTGGACCGCAAGGCCCAGCCGGACCACAGGGTCAACCCGGGTCGCAGGGTCAACGTGGCCCGGGCGCCATCCGGGTGCACTACAGCGAGCATGCGTCGGACTCCCCCACCCTGCGCCCAGCGCTCGACTCGAGCGGGCTGCACCTGAAAGCGGAATGTGACAGCGCCGACGCCGGCACGCAGCTGAATCTCGCGGTGAACTCCGATGCCGCGGCCTCGTTCATCGAGAACGTAGCCATCGATCAGGGCGCCGACCCGTTCGCCAACAACGGTCAGACGAGCTCCTCCAACCTGGCGATCAACCTTCCCGCCGGCTCGACGCTGCTCGGCGGTCCCGGCGCTGCAACGGGGACTTATGTACGTGTGTTCGCCCATGCGCTCTACATAGCACCGGAGAGCACGCTCGAGATCTCGCTTGCGCTCGTCGTCAACGCCAACGCCGGCACTTGCGTGATCGACGGCGTGGCGGTGCCGGCCACCGGCTGAGCCGCGGCTCAGCGCAAACTCGCGCATCGAGGCTTCAGCGCCACACAGCCGCGCGAACTTCTGCCGCGGAACTTTTCGCGGCGGATGTCCTATTCGGGCATTCCCGTTCGTCGTCGTTCTGAGTCCGGCGCCATGCCGGTGTGACGACGGGAGAGCCACCATGCAATACATGTTCCTGCTGTTCATCGATGAGAACGCGGCCGCCAATGCGAGCGAAGCCGAATCCGCCGAGGTGTACAAGGCGTACGGCGCGTTCACCGAAGCGGTCAACAGCGCCGGCGTCTTCAAGGCGGGTGACCCGCTGCAGTCGACTTCGACGGCAACGGTCGTGCGCGCCCCCAACGGCGGCTCGCCGCTCACCACCGACGGCCCCTACGCCGAGTCCAAGGAGCAGTTGGGCGGCTACTACATCCTCGACTGCAAGAACCTCGACGAGGCGATCGAGTGGGCGGCGAAGATCCCCGCGGCCCACCATGGCGCCGTCGAGATCCGACCGATCATGGCGATGTAGCGAGGGCTCTCCCCGCGCTGTGTGTCCGGCTGTCGGCTCGTTGACAGACGGACACGCCTCGGCGACGATCTGCGGATGACGCGAGCAGCTGCGCATGAGCTCTGACGCGCGCGCGGTTGAGCGCGCATTCCGTGAAGAGCAGGGCAAGGTGCTGGCGGCGCTGGCCGTCTGGTCGGGCGATCTCTCGCTGGCTGAGGAAGCGGTCCAGGAAGCCTTCGTCGTGGCGCTGGAGACGTGGCCGACCACCGGTCTGCCGCAGAACCCGGGGGCGTGGATCACCACGACCGCGCGGCGCAAGGCGATCGATCGACTGCGGCGCGTGCGCGCGCTGGAGCAGCGCTATCAGCGACTAGTGGATGAACCGATGACCGACGATTGGCCGGTGGAAGACGAGCTGCCCGACGAGCGTCTGGGCCTGATCTTCGCCTGCTGTCACCCAGCGCTGGCGCGCGACTCGCAGGTTGCGCTGACGCTGCGGGTGTTGGGCGGGCTGAGCGTGGCCGAGATCGCCCGTGCCTTCCTGCTGCCGGAGGCGACGATCGCAAAGCGCGTCACCCGCGCGAAAGCGAAGATCCGTGGCGCGCTGATCCCGTTCGACGTGCCGCCCGAGCGGCGCCTGCCCGATCGTCTCGGCGCCGTGCTGCTCGTGATCTACCTGGTCTTCAATGAAGGCTATGCGGCCAGTGCCGGCGAGGATCTGATTCGCCGCGAGCTGTGCGCGGAGGCGATCCGGCTGGCGCTGATTCTCTGCGCGCTGATGCCCGACGAGCCGGAGGTGCTCGGTCTGGGCGCCCTGCTGCTGTTGCACGACAGTCGCAGTGTCGCGCGCGTCGCGCCGGACGGGCGCCCGATCCTGCTCGAGCGCCAGGATCGTACGATCTGGGACGCCGCTCAGATCGAGCAGGGTCTCGGTCTGCTGGATCGCGCGGTGCGCCACCGCGCTCCCGGCGTCTATCAGCTGCAGGCGGCGATCGCCGCGCTGCATGCGCGCGCCGCCACGCCTGCTCAGACCGACTGGCCGCAGATCGCGGCGCTGTACGGCAAGCTGGCGCAGTTGAACCCCAGCCCCGTGGTGGAGCTCAATCGCGCGGTTGCCGTGGCGATGGCCGAAGGCCCGGAGGCTGGCCTTGAGCGTCTGGACGACACTGAGCTGGCGCGTGCGCTCGAGGATTACCTGCCGTTTCACGCGGCGCGAGCCGATCTGCTGAGCCGGGCGGGCCGGCCTGAGGATGCGGCGCGCGTGTACGAGCGCGCGAGCGAGCTGAGCGCGAACGCGGCCGAGCGGGCGTTCCTGACAGAACGCCGCATAGAGCTCGACGTCTCTACGTCCACCTAAGATTCGCGCGTGCCCGACGTACATGAGCTCCGAGCTGGCCAATCGCGGCTTGCGACGCTTGCGCTGAGCGCGTTGCGTCCGCACGCCGGCGGCGTCGAGGCGCTGCTCGCCAGCATCGACCGCCAGCGAGCCGCGGGCTACCGCCTGGCCGGGTCGTTCGAGACGGATCAGCCCGACAACAGAGGCAGTCGCGACGCCGCGGCCGTCGCCGGTTTCAGGCTCGGCGAGTGTCTGTCCTGGGGCAAGTATCTGTACGTGGAGGATCTCGTCACGCGCCCCGAGGCGCGCGGCCGCGGTCACGCCGCCGCGCTACTGAGCTGGTTGGAGCTCCAAGCGCGCGAACACGGCTGTGAGCAGCTGCACCTCGACTCGGACGTCGGACCTGACCGTGCCGACGCGCACCGTTTTTATCTGAAGCACCGGTTCCGGATCAGCTCGCACCACTTTGCTCGGCCCGTTGACATTGTGCTGGTGGACTAGTACAGTTGCCGATGTGCATCGCAGGTCGACAGCCACCCGCCCTTCCGCGTGCCCGACCGGGGTGAGCAACCCGTGAGCACGAGCCCCCAGGCAATCGCGGAGCGGGCGTTCCTCCCGACGAGGAATTTGCTTGAAGAGGTTGGGGACATGATGTTGTTGACGGGGCGGACGATTTTGTCTGCGTTTCGTCCTCCTTACCCGTATGGGGGGGAGTTGGTGTCGCAGTTCTTGTTTGCGTTGCGGTTGTGCTGGTTTCCGTTGTTGGTCTCGACGGTGGCGTTTGGGTATGGCGCGCCGGGTTTGCAGGCTGCGAATTTTTTGACGATTTTTGGGGCGTTGGATCGTCTGGGTGGGTTTTTTGTGTTGGCGTCGATTCGGGAGTTCGCGCCGTTT
Source organism: Solirubrobacteraceae bacterium (assembly GCA_035474295.1). Taxonomy (GTDB): domain Bacteria; phylum Actinomycetota; class Thermoleophilia; order Solirubrobacterales; family Solirubrobacteraceae; genus Palsa-744. The sequence continues at coordinate 966 of DATINL010000010.1, read as the reverse complement.
GTTGATGCGATTGTGTTGGCGGGTGTCGCGGGGACGGCGATTACGGCTGATTTGGGGGCGCGGAAGATTCGTGAGGAGTTGGATGCGTTGCAGGTTCTTGGGGTGGACCCGGTGAAGAATCTGGTGGTTCCTCGGTTTTTGGCGTTGATGTTGGTGACGGGGTTGTTCGATATTTATGCGTTGTTGTTCGGGATTTTTGGTGGGGTGATCGCGGAGCTTGTGAATGGGCAGCCGTTGGGTCCGTTTTGGGCGACGTTGTTCGCGAATGCGGATACCACGGATTTGTGGGGTTCGGTGTTGAAGACGACGATGTTCGGTGCGATCATCGCGATTGTTTGTTGTTATAAGGGGATGACGGCGTCGGGTGGTGCTGAGGGTGTGGGGCGTGCGGTGAATCAGGCCGTTGTGATCTCGTTCCTCGGGATTTTCGCGTTCAACTATGTGTTTACGCAGACGCTCCTTGCGACGCACCCGGAGATCTTGGTGATCAAGTGATTGATCTGGTGGTGGTCGCGTGAATGAGCTTTTGGCGTTGCCGCGGGAGTGGCTTGCGACGACGGGTGAGATCGGCCGGTTTACGGGGAACGTCGTGCGGCAGGTGTGGGGGCTGCGGGTATTCCGGTTCTTCGGGGAGGCTCTACGTCAGTCGGGGATCTTGATTGTGTCTTCGACGGTTGTGATCTGGGGCCTGGTTTTTATTATTGGGTTGGAGTGTGGGATTGAGGGTGCGTATTTTACGCAGTCGACGGGTACGCCGGCGTATTCGGGGGTGTTTACGGCGTGGTGTGATTTGCGGGAGCTTGTGCCGTATGCGTTTGGGTACATGATGGCTGCGAAGGTTGGTACGGGGATTGTTGCTGAGCTTGGTGCGATGCGTATTAGTGATGAGATTGATGCGCTTGAGGTGATGGGTATTGATAGCGTGACGTTCCTCTGCGCGACGCGGTTGTTGGCGGCGTGGTTGGT
>DATINL010000009.1:0-26922 GCA_035474295.1 Solirubrobacteraceae bacterium | reverse complement strand
TGGCGTTGCTGCTGGCGGTCTCTCGCCATTCCTGGCGCACACCGGTACGGGCACTGACGACGCTGCAGTTCGCGCTGCACTGCGTCAACCACTTGATCGACATCAACCGCGCCCACCCCGCGTGGAACGGCTATGCGGACTTCTTCTCGCTGCTCGCCGCGACGCTGCTGCTCGCGTGGTTGCTGCGGCTGTCGCGCACCGAGGCTCGCCACCTCCACCCCAGCCCGAAAGGATCACCGCAATGACTCGCATCCAAGGCGTCTCACGCTCACAAGCCGGACCGCTGCTGCGCCTGACCTATCGGGTTGCGCGTCGCAAGACCGCCAAGCTCACCCAGCGTGAGACCGAGCGCATGATCGAGCCGGTGGAGGTCTTCGGTCACGTGCCCAAGCTGCTGTACGGATGGGGCGCGCTCGAGACAGCCCATGAGAAAGTCAATCGTGTCGAGCATCGGCTCAAGGAGCTGGTGCAGCTGAAAGCCGCGACGCTCGCGCAGTGCGAGTACTGCATCGACATCGGCTCCGCCGTGGCGCGCAACACCGGGCTCAGCGATGCGCAGCTGCTGGCGCTGGCGCACTACCGCGAGAGCGAGCTGTTCGACGAGCTCGAGAAGCTCGTGCTCGACTACGCGGTTGGAATGAGCAGCACCCCGGTGGATGTGTCCGACGAGCTGTTCGCGTCGCTGCGCACGCACTTCGACGACGCGCAGCTGGTCGAGCTGACGATGTCGATCGCATTGGAGAACCTGCGTTCACGTTTCAACGGAGCGTTCGAGATCGGCTCAGCCGGTTTCACGGAGGGGATGGTGTGCGCCGTGCCCGTGACCGCCGACACGACGATCCAGGCAGCGGCCGCTTCGACGTCCGCAACCCGGGCTCCGGCCGCGGCGGGGTTGGCGACCGATGCAGCCTCGCCGCGGGCGACTCCGAGTGGAGCGCGCATCGGCGTATGAGGATCTTCCTGGCCGGCGCGACGGGTGTGATCGGACGGCGTCTGACGCCGCTGCTGCTGGCCGGCGGGCATCAGGTGATCGGCATGACCCGCTCGGCGCAGAAGTCAGCGAGCCTCGCCGCGGCCGGCGTTGAGCCCGTGGTCGCGGACGCGCTCGACGCCGCTGCGCTGCGCACAGCTCTGAGTTCTGCGCGCGCGGACGCGGTGATCCACCAGCTGACGTCGATCCCCGCGCGCATCGACCCGCGCCGGATGAAGCGCGACTTCGAGCTCAACGACCGCTTGCGCAGCGAAGGCACGCGCAACCTGGTGGCCGCCGCGCAGGCCGCGGGCGTGAGCCGGATCGTCGCGCAGAGCATCGCGTTCGCGTACGCGCCGGGACCGCCCGGCGCCGTGCACAGCGAGCGGGATCCGCTGTTCGTCGACACCCGGCCGCCATACCAGCGCTCGGTGCTCGCCGTGCGCGACCTCGAACAGGCTGTGCTGGGAGCCAGCGGGGTGGTGCTGCGCTACGGGTACTTCTACGGCCCCGGCAGCGCGATCTCCTCAACCGGGTCGACCGTCGCGGAGCTGCGCCGCAGGCGCCTGCCGATCGTAGGCGGCGGCGCCGGCGTGTGGTCGTTCGTGCATATCGACGACGCCGCGCGCGCAACGGTCGCAGCGCTGGGTCACGACGGTCCCGCGATCTACAACGTCGTCGACGACGAGCCCGCCGCGGTGCGCGACTGGATCCCGGCGCTCGCGGATGCGACCGGCGCGCCGAAGCCGATGCGCGTGCCCGCGTTGATCGCGCGCATCGCAGCCGGCAGCTTCGGTGTCGACACGATGACCCGCTCCCAGGGCGCGTCGAACGGGCTGATCAAACGCGAGCTGGGCTGGAGCCCGCAGCATCCGAGCTGGCGCGATGGCTTCCGCACGGCACTCGGCTGAGCAGGCTCGAGGCACCCGGATGCCAGGCTACGTCCGGGACGCTTCGAGCTCTCCGGGCCGCCGGGCCATCACTTGCGCACTACGAGCACGACTCCAACCGCCAGCAGCGCCAGCCCGACGACGCGGTGGATGCCGACCGACTGACGCGCCACGCCGAGCAGCCCGAAGCGGTCGATGATCACCGCTGTCGCGAGCTGACCTGTGATCACCGCGGCTGACAGGCCGCTGGCGCCGAGCGTGCGCACCGTGACGAGCGCAACGGTGACGAACACCGCGCCGAAAACGCCGCCGATCAGCGCCCACCAGGGAGCGCGGCTGGCGTGCGCGAGGTTGCCGAGACCACCGTTGGAGACCGACGCGATCACCAGCAGCACGAGCGTGCCGACGAGAAACGAGATGCTCGCGGCCTGCACGCTGCCGACCGACTTGCCCAGTCGTGAGTTGACCGGCGCCTGGGCCGCCACCAGGCAGCCGGCGCCCGCGCCGAGCAGCACCGCGAGCGTGCGCGTCATTTCGCTTCGAGCCAGTTCGAGCCGACGCCGACGTCGACTGCCAGTGGCGGGTCGTGATCCCACACGCCCACCATCTCGCGTTCGATCAGCTGCCTCGCCGCGTCGACCTCGTCCGGCGGCCCCTCGAACAGCAGCTCGTCGTGGATCGTCAGGATCAGACGCGTCTGCAGCTGCTCCTGCTCGAGCGCCGCGTGCGTGCGCACCATCGCGAGCTTGATCAGATCCGCCGCGGTGCCCTGGATCACGGTGTTGACCGCGAGCCGCTCGCCGAGCATCCGCAGCTGGTAGTTGCGCGCCTGCAGCTCGGGGATCTGCCGGCGCCGACCCCACAGCGTCTTCACATACCCCTCCTGCTTGGCCTGCTCGATCGTGTCCACCATGAACTTCGCCACACGCGGGAAGCGCTTGAGGTAGGTGTCGATGAACTCCTTGGCCTCGTCGCGAGGGATGTTCAGCCGGTCGGACAGCCCGAAATCCGACAGCCCGTAGACGATCCCGTAGTTGATCATCTTCGACTTCGCGCGCATCCCCTGGTCGATGTCCGCCGGCGCCACCTGGAACACCTGCGACGCAGTCGCGGTGTGCACGTCCTCGCCGCGCCTGAATATCTCCTTGAGCACCGGCTCCTCCGCGGCGTGCGCGAGCACGCGCAGCTCGATCTGCGAGTAGTCGACCGAGATCAGCTTGTTGCCGTCCTCAGCTTCGAAGCAGCCCCTGATCTCACGCCCCAGCGGCGTGCGGATCGGGACGTTCTGCATGTTCGGGTTGGTGCTCGACAGCCGCCCGGTCTGCGCGACCGCCTGCAGGAACGTGGTGTGGATGCGCGAGCGTTCGTCCACGAGCTCAGGCAGCACGTCGAGATAGGTTTTCGCGAGCGTGCTCAGCTCGCGCCAGCGCTCGATCTCGGGCACGATCTCGTGTTCGCCGCGGATCGCCTGCAGCACGCGCGCGTCTGTCGAGAAGCCGGTCTTGCCCCGGCGCTTGCGCGACAAGCCGAGCTTGACGAACAGGATCTCCCCCAGCTGCTGCGGCGAGGCAATCAGGAACTCCTCGCCGGCGAGCTTGTAGATGTCGAGCTCGAGCTGCGTCGCTTCTTCGCGCACGCGCTGGGTGATCTCCTTCAGGCGCGCGCCGTTCAAGCGCACGCCGAGCTGCTCCATGTCGCGCAGCACGCTCACCAGCGGCAGCTCGATGTCGCCCATCACCTGCTCCAGGCCACGCTCGGTGATCTGCTCGCGCTGCCATTGCGCGAGCGCGCCGAGCAGCAACGCTTCCGCAGCCAACGGATCCTCGAGGTCGGTCGCCAGCCCACGCTCCTCGCACAGCTCCGCGAACGGGTACCCGCGCCTGGCGGGCTCGAGCAGGTATGCGCCCAGCAGCGTGTCATGCACCAGCCCCGGCGGCACCGTGCCGAGCTCCTTCGCGTCGTGCGCGATCACCGGACGCTCGCCGAGCGCCGCCACGAGCTCGCCCGGGTTCGCGCAGTCGCCGGTCAACACCTGGCCGTCGCGTGCGACCGCGAAGCGCCACGCGGGGCCGTCGGCGAACAGCGCATCCTCGGGGATCTCGGCCGCGCGCACCACCACGCACAGCTCGCCCGCCTCCGGCAGCGCAACCACGTCGCTGACAGCGCCCGCGCGCACCGTCGCGCTGAGCTTCACCTCGGTCACCGGCGCCAGCGCCACGGCAGCCTCCTCATCCCCAAGCGCTTCCTCCAGCCGGCGCAGCGGGTCGCGCAGCTCGTACTCGCGGAACACCTCACGTAGACGTGAGCGGTCCGGCTCGCGCAGCGCTTCGGCAGCTGGGTCGAAGTCGATCGCCACGTCGCGGTGAACGGTGGCGAGCTGCTTGGAGATCTTCGCGTTCTCGGTGTGCTCGATCAGGTTCTGCTTGCGCTTGGCGCCGCTGATGTCGCGCACGTGCGCGAGCACGCTCTCCAGCGACCCGTAGCGCTGCAGCAGGTCACTGGCGGTCTTGTCGCCGATCCCCGGCACGCCCGGGATGTTGTCCGAGGAATCGCCCTTCAAGCCATAGAAGTCGGGGATCAAAGCGGGCGGGATCCCGTAGCGGTCGATCACCGCCTGGTGGTCGTAGATCTTCGTGTCGGTGATCCCGCGGGCCGTGGCCATCACTTTCACGAGCCCCTGCTCGTCGATCAGCTGGAACACGTCGCGGTCGCCGGTGACGATCATCACCGGCACGTTCGCCAAGCGCGCCTGCTCGCTGAGCGACGCGATCACGTCATCCGCCTCATAGCCTTCGATCTTGACGTTGCGGTACCCGAACGCGTCGGCCAGCGGCTCCATCATCGGCCACTGCTGCTTGAGCAGATCCGGGCGCGAGCGGCGGCCGGCTTTGTACTCCGCGAACAGCTCGACGCGCCCTGACATGCCGGCGTCCCAGGCCACCACCGTGGGGCACACGCCGTACTCGGTCACGATCTTCACCAACATCGAGGCGAACCCGAAGATCGCGTTCGTCGGCATGCCCGTCGACGTGGCGATCGACTCCGGCAGCGCGTAGAACGCGCGGTAAACGAGGCTCGGCCCGTCGATCAGGAACAGGCGCCGCTCGGCGCCCGTCTCACTAGCTGCGCTCACCGCTGGGATGCCTGTCGCTTGGTCCACCGCACGATCGACCACTTTAGGACGTATCCCGATCGCGTGGACGCGCGCCGCCAGCAAGGCGTCACCGGGCGCCAGCGCCAGAGCAAATAACATGACCGGTAGGTCATCAATTGAGGGAGCAGCCGTCAGTGAACGTCACACCGAGTGCGCAGTACCGCCTGACCATCCGGGTCGAGATCGATGACACGCCCGGCGTGCTCGGTCATGTGACCACCGCGATCGGCGAAGCCGGCGGCATGGTCGACTCGGTGGATGTCGTCAAGGTCGACTCCGAGCTCAGCGTGCGCGACATCGTGGTCGACGCATCCGGACGCGACCACTGGGAGCAGATCCTCGCGGCGATCGAGGAGCAGCTCGGGGCGAAGGTGATCGACACCACCGACCGCACGTTCCAAGTACACGTGGGCGGGAAGATCGAGCAGCACAACAAGCATCCCCTGAAGACGCGCGATGACCTGTCGATGGCATACACGCCGGGCGTGGCCCGCGTGTGCCTGGCGATCGCCGACGACCAGGACAAGGCGTTCCAGTACACGATCAAGCGCAACACGGTGGCGGTGGTGTCCGACGGCACCGCGGTGCTCGGACTGGGCGACATCGGCCCACGCGCGGCGATGCCGGTGATGGAGGGCAAGTGCTGCCTGTTCAAGGAGTTCGCGGGTGTCGACGCCTTCCCGATCTGTCTCGACACCAAGGATCCCGACGAGATCGTGCGCGCCGTCGAGCTGATGGCGCCCGGGTTCGGCGGCATCAACCTCGAGGACATCTCGGCGCCGCGCTGCTTCGAGATCGAGGATCGCCTGAAGGAGTTGCTCGACATCCCGATCTTCCACGACGACCAGCACGGCACCGCGGTGGTGGTGATGGCGGCGCTGCTGAACGCTGTCAAGCTCACCGGCCGGCGGCTGGAAGACCTGCATGTGCTGATCATCGGCCTCGGCGCAGCCGGTATAGCCGTGACGAAGATCCTGCTCGAAGCGGGCGTGCGTCACATCATCGGGGCCGACTCGCGCGGCGCGCTGCACGTCCGGCGTGACGACTACCAGGACGGCTCGATGAACCCGATCAAGTCGTGGTTCGCCGAGGCCACGAACCCCGACTGCCGCGCGGGCGCGCCGGCCGACGTGATCGACGGCGCGGATCTGCTGATCGGGCTGTCCGGTGCGCGCGTGATGCCAGCGCAAGCGCTGGCGCGTATGAACACGGATGCGATGGTGTTCGCGATGGCCAACCCCAACCCCGAGGTCAGCCCGGAGGAAGCCGCGCCGTACGCGCGGATCGTCGCCACGGGGCGCTCGGACTACCCCAACCAGATCAACAACGTGCTGTGCTTCCCTGGCATCTTCCGCGGCGCCATGGACGTCCGCGCCGGGGCCATCACCGAGCAGATGAAGATGGCCGCTGCGCGTGCGATCGCGGCGATCGTCGAGGACTCCGAGCTGCGCGAGGACTACATCATCCCGTCTGTGTTCAACCGCGACGTAGCGCCTGCGGTGGCACATGCCGTGGCCTACGAGGCGCGCGCGAGCGGCACCGCGATGGCGGGCGACGAGGTGGGCTTTGCGCAAGCGGATACCCTGAGCAGCACACCGCTGGCCTTACAGACGGGCGAGCACCGCGTGCATACTGCTTCCTGAGGAACTGCTTATTTGCGAATAACGATCACGGGAGCCACGGGCCTGATCGGCTCAGCGTTGATCGAGCGGCTGCGCGCCGACGGCGCTGAGATCACCGTGCTCTCGCGCGACCCCGGGCGCGCACGCGAGCGCTTGGGTGTCGCAGCAGAGCGCTGGAACCTGCTGCTCGAGCCGGCACCGACCCAGGCGCTAGCCGGCGCCGACGCCGTGATCCACCTCGCCGGCGAGAACGTGGCCCAGCGCTGGAGCGCCAGCGCCAAGCACGCGATCCGCGAAAGCCGCTCCCAGGGCACGCGCCACTTGATCGACGGACTGCGCGACTGCGCCGAGCACGAGCGCCCGCGGACGTTGATCAGCTCGTCGGCGATCGGGTACTACGGGCCTCACGGCGAGGAGCCGATCGACGAGGAGTCACCCCCCGGCGCCGACTTCCTCGCGGACGTCTGCGTCGAGTGGGAAGCCCAGGCACGTGCCGCCACCCAGCTCGGGCTGCGCGCGGTGCAGGTGCGTACCGGCATCGTGCTCGACAGCAACGGCGGCGCGCTCGCCAAGATGCTGCCGCCGTTCCGGGCCGGCGTCGGCGGGCCGGTAGCCGGCGGACGCCAATACATGTCCTGGATTCACCTGGAAGACCTGCTCGGCATGATCCACGCCGCGCTCGACGACGACCGCTGGTCGGGGCCGATCAACGCCACGGCGCCCGAACCTGTCACCAACCGCGACTTCTCACGCGAGCTGGGGCGCGTGCTGCGCCGCCCGTCGATCGCCCCCGTACCCGCGTTCGCGCTGCGCCTGCTGTATGGCGAGATGGCCGAGATCATCACCACCGGCGCGCGCGTGCTGCCGGCCAAGCCGCTGATGCTCGGTTACGAGTTCCGCTATCCGCACCTGCACGAAGCGCTGGCGACAGCGCTCACGCCAAACGCGGCTTGACCCCCAAGCGCGCGCGGGCTCAGCGCACGTTCAGCGCACGCCAGAAAACGGGGCGCCCATTGACGACGCGGTCGACCCCGTAGCTCGAAAGGGACGTATCGCCATTGGGTTGGATCGAGTAGCGGCCGAGCACCGAGTCGCGGTTGCGAATCGCGAAGAACCGGTCGATCACCGTCTGGCGCTCGTTGCCGTGCGGGCCCGCGTCGCGGATCGCCTGCAACACGACGCTCATCGCCTCATATCCGTAGAGCGCGTAAGGGCCGGGGTGACCGCCGAAGTGCGCGCGGTAGTCGCTGAACAGCCGCTGCGCGGCCGCCGGGTAGAGGCCTGGAGCAAGCACCGGCGTGGTCAGCAGCGTGCGTGCGCCGGCCGTGCCGATCTGCGCTGTGAACGCGTCACTGACCATCGTGTTCGAGCCGAGCAGCAGCAGCTTGGGGTCGGCCTGGTGCAGCTGCTGCCACAGCTTCACCGTGCCCGGCGTGGTGCCGCCGCTGAAGAACACCGCGTCGGAATCGCTGTCGGTGATCTTCCCGATCTCGCCCGAGAAGTCGGCGCCGGCGATCGTGTCGACGCTGCCCTGGCCCGTCACCTCGATGCCTGCCGCGTGCGCGTCGCCGCCCACGATCCCTGCTAGCGGCGCTTCGAACGGGCTCTGGTCGCTGAGCACGTACACGCGCTTGACGTTTTGCTCGCGCATCAACTGGATCTGCGCGCCCGCCTGCACCCGATCGCCCGCCATGATCCGCCCGAACGTGCGACGCCCGGTGGGGTAGAAGCGGTTCGGCTCGTCCTGGCCGGCGTCAAGCGACGACGTCAGCCCCACATAGGGGCTCGCCGGGCTGACTTGCAAGATCCCGGCGGAGTTGATCAGCGGCAGCGACACGGCGCTGGCAGCCGAGTTGTAGTCCCCCAGGTACGCCACCGTGCTCGAATCCTGCGCCGCTGTCTTCGCATTCGCGGCGGTCACACCCGGATCCCATTGACCTGTCTTCGAGTTGGAGTCGTCCAGCGACGCGTAAGCGATCTTCAGCGACCCGACGTGCCCCCCAGCCTCGGCCAGCGCCAGCTTCTCGCCAGCCACGATCTGCTGCGAGTTCTCACCAGATGGACCTTGCAGCGGCAGGCTCGAGTAGATCGTCAGCTGGTTTCCCAGCGTGCTGGCGCCGGCTGAGATCCCCACGCCGCCACATCCCGCCGCCGCCGGCGCAAACGCAAGAGCGGCGAGGCAGAGCCAGCGCGCGCGCACGTGGCGATCAGTTATTGCGGCCGGGCAGGTAGCTGGAGAGGATCTTGACGGAAGCGCCCACCAGGATGATGGCGGCGGCGAGCATGAAAGCGTCGAAGCCCTTGCTGCCGAGCGCCCACAGCGTGACCCACACGATGAGGCCGCCGGTGACTGTGATGATCAGTCCCATTGCGCCAGCAATCCTAGAGGATTCGCCGGCCGGGGAGGTTCACTGCTCAGCAACCGCCAACCCTGCCGCCAGCTCCGCCACAACCTCGCCAACGGCGCCTGCCGGGTCATCGGACTCCGCGGCGGCACGCACCAGGCGCGTGCCGACGATCACTCCGTCGGCGCCCGCGTCGGCAGCCTGACGAGCGTGCGCAGCCGTGCTGATGCCAAAGCCGAGCGCCACCGGCGCCGCGGTGGCGGCCTTCGCGCGCCCGACAACCTCCGCGAACTGGTCGGACAGCGCCACGCGCTCGCCCGTGGTGCCGACAACCGACACCGTGTACAGGAACCCCTTGGCGCGCGCGCCGATCAGCGCCAGCCGCTCGGGTGGCGTGGTGGGCGCCACCAGCGGCACCAGCGCCAGCCCGTGGGCGTCGCAACAGCGCGCCAGCTCAGCTGTCTCCTCGAACGGAAGGTCGGGCACGATCAGGCCGCTCGCGCCGGTCCTCGCGAGCCGCTCGACGAACGAACCCGCGCCGGCCGCGAACACCATGTTGGCGTAACACATGAGCACGACCGGAACGCTCGGCGCGAGCGTGCGCGCAACCTCCAGCACCCCGGTGATGCTCACGCCGGCCGCCAGCGCGCGCATACCCGCCTCATGGATCACCGGCCCGTCGGCCAACGGGTCGGAATAGGGCATCCCGAGCTCGAGGATGTTCGCACCCGCTTGCACGCACGCCTGACCGATGCGCACGGACTCATCGAGCGACGGATAGCCGCCCATCAGATAGGGCATCAATGCCGCCCGCCGTCCATGGGCGGCGAACGCGTCGGCGATGCGCTGCACGCCGACGCCGGTCTCGACGCCCGTCTCAGGAGGCATCCAACACCTCGGCGAGATCCTTGTCGCCGCGCCCGGACAGGCACACGAGGTCGAGCTCGCCGTCGCTCTGCGCGAGCGTCCAGGCGAGCGCGTGCGCCGTCTCCAGCGCGGGAATGATCCCTTCCAGACGGGTCACCTGGCGGAACGCGGCGAGCGCGTCACGGTCGGTTACCGCCACGTAGCGCGCGCGCCCGCTGTCGCGCAGGAACGCGTGCTGGGGGCCTGTGCCGGGATAGTCGAGCCCGGCGGAGATCGAGTGCGCCTCGATGATCTGGCCCTCCTCGTCCTGCATGATCGCCGAGCGCGACCCGTGCAGGATGCCCGCGCGCCCGCCGACGGTCAGCGGCGCGCCGTGGCGGGCGGTGTCGATGCCGTCGCCGCCCGCTTCCACACCGATCAGCTGCACCTGCTCGTCCTCAAGGAACGCTGTGAAGATGCCGATCGCGTTCGACCCGCCGCCCACGCAAGCGACGATCCGTCCGGGCAGACGGCCCTCCTGGTCGAGGATCTGCGCGCGCGCCTCGTCGCCGATCACGCGCTGCAGGTCACGCACGAGCGCGGGGTAGGGCGCGGGGCCAACCACCGACCCGATCACATAGTGGGTGCTCTGCACGTTGGACACCCAATCGCGGATCGCCGCCGACGTGGCTTCCTTGAGCGTGCGCGCGCCCGCGGTCACCGACTGCACCCGCGCACCGAGCAGCTCCATCCGCTGCACGTTCGGGCGCTGGCGGCGCGTGTCCTCCTCGCCCATGTACACGACGCACTCCAGCTCGAGCAGCGCGCACACCGTGGCCGTCGCTACGCCGTGCTGGCCGGCGCCCGTCTCGGCGATGATGCACTGCTTGCCCATTCGCTTGGCCAGCAGCGCCTGACCGAGCGCATTGTTGAGCTTGTGCGACCCGGTGTGGTTGAGATCCTCACGCTTGAGATACACCGGCCGGCCGGCCAGCTCGGAGAGCCGGCGCGCCCGGTACAGCGGCGTCGGGCGCCCGCCGAAGTCACGCAGCAGCTGGCTGAGCTCCGCCTGATAGGCAGGATCCGCGCGCGCTGTCACCCAGGCGGCTTCGAGCTCGGCGAGCGCGGGCATCAGGGTTTCGGGCACGAACTGGCCGCCGTACGGCCCGAAGGTGTGTTCGACGGTCGTGTTCACGCGACTGATTCGACGGAATCCGTGGCAGTGGAATCCGTGGCGGTGGACCGCACGCCGGTGGAGTCCGTGGCAGTGGACTTTACGGCGCTGAAGAACGCGCGCAGCTTGTCCGGGTCCTTGCGCCCCGGTGCCGCTTCGGTGCCGCTCGCGCTGTCCACCGCATACGGAGCGACCCGCTCGATCGCTTCCGCCACGTTCTCCGGCCCCAACCCGCCGCTGAGGATCAGCGGCACCTTGGAGCGCCGGCCGGACAGCAGCGCCCAGTCGAACACCTCACCGGTGCCGCCGCGCAGGCTCTCCTTGCCCGGCTCGGTCGAGCGCGCGTCGAGCAGGTGGAAGTCGACGTGAAAGCGTGCCAGATCCTGCACGTCGCCCATGCCCGACACCTGAGCCGCCTTGATCACACGCGCGCCGGTGCGGCGCGCGACTTCCCCGCAGAACGCCGGACCCTCGTCGCCGTGCAGCTGGATCAGCGTGAGCCCGAGCTGCTCGGCCGTGCCCACGACGTGCTCGAGCGTGGGGTTCACGAACACCCCACACAGCTCGACCTGCCGCCGCAGCGCGGCCGTCACGCGCTGGGCTTCCGACAGCGAGCAGCTGCGCGGGCTCGGCGCGTAGAAGATCATGCCCAGTGCCCACGCCCCCAGCTCAGCCGCCAGCTGGGCGTCCTGTAGCCGGGTGATGCCGCAGATCTTCACGCGCGAGCTCATGGCCCTCAACGGTAGCGGCCCTCCCGGGGCGACGCACCACGGAGGACGCGCAACCCGCAACGCGCGTTGCGCTCGCTAGCCCTGCGGCGTGTTCGGGTTGGGTACTGAGTTGGGACGGCTGCCGAGCGTCACCTTCACGGTCTTGGGGTCATAGCCGCCGTTGCCGTTGGCGCGCAGCACGCCGATGCTGATCGTGTCGCCCGGCTTCTTCTTGCTGATGACGGAGCCGAGGTCCTCTGAGCTGTTGACGCGCTGACCGTCGATCGAGGTCAGGATGTCGCCGCCGACAGCCACCTGGCCGCTGGCGCTCGAGCCGTTCAGCGACCCGCCGCGGATGCCCGCCTTCTGAGCGGGCGTGCCGCTTTGCACGCTCTGCACCAACGCGCCCTGCTTGACCGGCAGGTTGAGCGCCGAGAGCGACCCGTCGATCGTGAGCGACGTCAGACCGAGGTAAGCGCCGCGCACGGTGCCGCCCTTCTCGAGCTGGGGGATCTCCGCCTTGGCGGTGTTGATCGGCACGGCGAACCCGATGCCGACGCTGCCCTGGCTGGTACCACCGGTCTCGATCTGGGAGTTGATCCCGATCACACGCCCGGCCGCGTCGAGCAGCGGGCCGCCCGAGTTGCCTGGGTTGATCGGCGCGTCCGTCTGCAACACGTTGTCGATCGTGAAGCCGTTGGGCGCTGTGATCTTGCGCTGCAGCGCCGACACCACGCCGGTGGTGAGCGTGCGGTCGAGACCGAACGGGTTGCCGATCGCGAGCACCGGGTCGCCGACCTGCGCCGAGCTGGAGTCGCCGAGCGCGAGCGGGTGCAGCGTGAGGCCGTCGGTGCGGATGCGCAACACCGCGAGGTCGTTGGAGGGATCTTTGCCCGCCACGGTCGCGTCGACGGTCTTGTTGTTGCCCAGTGTCACCGTCACCTTGACCGCGTTCTCGACCACGTGCCAGTTGGTGAGGATCGTGCCGTTGTCGTCGATCACGATCCCCGAGCCGGTGGCCTGGCCCTGTTGAGACTGGCCGGGGAACAGATCGAACGGCGACTGCGTCTGCTGGACGATGGTGGAGGTGATGAACACCACGCCCGGCGCATCGCGCTCGTAGATCTGGTGCGGCGTCAGCGCCGGGGACTTCTGCTGCGACGCGTTCGACGGCGCCAGCGGCGCGGCCTGGATCTGCGTGACGGTCTTCTGAGAGCGGCCGAGATCGCCAAACGCGGCGATCACGCCAACGACGAGCGCGCCGCCGAGGAGCGCTGAGATGAAAGGGACGAAGAAGAGACGCTTCATGTGGTCACAGGATGATCGGCGGCCATCAACGTGATCTAAAGCAAATCATCGGATTGGGTAAAAGTATCGATGCTCATCAGATCGCGCAGCGCCGCCTGCGGATCGGGCGCGCGCATCAGCGTCTCCCCCACCAGCACAGCCTGCACTCCTGCTTCCCGCAGGCTGCGCAGCTGATCTGGGCCGGCGATCCCGGATTCGGACACCACCGTCACGCCTTCCGGGATCCGCGGCATCAGCGACAGCGTGCGCCCCAAGTCGATGCTGAAGTCGCGCAGATCGCGGTTGTTGACGCCGATCAGCCGTGCTCCCACATCCAGCGCGATCTGCAGCTCCGTGAGGTCGTGTACCTCCACCAGCACGTCCAGCCCAAGCGCACGTGCCTGCTCATGCAGCGCGCCGAGCTCATCAGGCGCGAGCGCCGCGACGATCAGCAGCACCGCATCAGCACCAGCCGCGAGCGCCTCATGCAGCTGGTAGGGATCGACGATGAAGTCCTTGCGCAGGATCGGCAGCCCGCAGGCTGCGCGCGCCGCGCGCAGATCCTCGAGCGACCCGCCGAAGTGCGGTCCCTCGGTCAGCACCGATAGCGCGCTGGCGCCGCCGCGCTCGTACGCGCTCACGAGCTCAGCCACGTCTGGATCGTCGCGCAGCGGCCCCGCCGAGGGCGAGCGCCGCTTGAACTCCGCGATCACCCCGATCCCGGGGCGCGTGAGTGCATTCGCAAAATTCGATGGTGCTGCGCGCGTACGCGCGCGCGCGCGCAGCACCATTGAATTTGTGGACACACCCTCCGTGCTCCCCCCCGGATCTGGTGTTTCTCGCTTGCGCCGCGCAACCTCCGCGCGGGTGCTCTCGAGGATGCTCCCGAGCACGGTCATCGCGGCGCTTCCGTCGGCGCATGTCGGTGGCTCGCCTGCACGTAGCGCTCCAGCGCATCCCTGGCGCTGCCGTCAGACAGTGCTGCACGCGCGGCCTCCACGCCCGCCCGCAGCGTCGGCACGGCGCCGCCCGCATAGATCGCAGCGCCGGCGTTGATCAGCGCGAGGTCGGCGCGCACGCCCTGCTCACCGTCCAAGATCGAGCGCGTGATCGCCGCGTTGTCCGCCGGCGTGCCGCCCTCGAGCTGTGCCGCCGCCGAGGCCGGCGCCAGCTCGATCCCAACGTCGGCGGGCGCGAGTGTATATGTGCTGACGTCCTCGCCATTGACCTCCACCACGCGCGTGGCAGCCGACACGGAGATCTCATCGAGACCATCCTCGCCGCACACCACTAGCGCGCGGTCGACGCCCAGGCGCGCGAGCGCACCGGCGATCGTGTCGAGGAAACGCACGTCGGAAACCCCGATCAGCTGCCGGCGGGCGCCGGCAGGGTTCGTCAGGGGGCCGAGCAGGTTGAAGATCGTGCGCACCGCGAGCTCACTGCGCACCGGCACGACGAAGCGCGTGGCCTGGTGGTGGGCGGGGGCGAACATGAACCCGAAGCCGACCTCCTCGATGCAGTGCGCCACCGCGTCCGGGCTAAGATCGATGCGCGCACC
The DNA here is from genome assembly GCA_035474295.1 of Solirubrobacteraceae bacterium. Lineage (GTDB taxonomy): Bacteria > Actinomycetota > Thermoleophilia > Solirubrobacterales > Solirubrobacteraceae > Palsa-744. The sequence goes on along the minus strand of DATINL010000009.1, from coordinate 12,366 downwards.
CAGCGCTTCGAGCAGATCGGCCGAGCCTGACAGGCTGGTGGCCGAGCGGTTGCCGTGCTTGGCCACCGCGCAGCCAGCGCCGGCCGCGATCAGCGCAGCGGTGGTGGACACGTTGAACGTGCGCCGGCCACCGCCCGTGCCGGCCGTGTCCAACAGGTCGCCGCGCTGCACCGGCACGTGCGCGGCCAGCTCGCGCATCGTGCGCGCCAGCCCCGCCAGCTCATCGACCGTCTCGCCCTTCGTGCGCAAAGCGATCAGGAACGCGGCGATCTGGATCTCCGAGACGTCGCCGTGCATGATCTCCGCGAGCACTTCGGCAGCCTCGTCAGTGCTCAGGTCACGACGCGAAGCGAGCGCATCGACCGCGTGTGTGAGCACCGCGTTGGACATCTACAGAGCGCGCTCAGCCGCATCCGCCGGATGCGGGTCGATCGCTGCTGCCGAGGACCCGGAGGACACAGCCGAGCCGTTGGCTGCGAAGCGCTCGAACGCGTGCTCGCCGAGGAAGTTGCCGAGCAGCTGCTTGCCTTCGTCGGTCAGCACCGACTCCGGATGGAACTGCACGCCCTCGGCCGGCAGCGCGCGATGGCGCAGCGCCATCAGCACGCCGCCGCCCTGCGCCGAAGCCTCCAGGCAAGCCGGCAGCTCCGGGTCGACCACCAGCGAGTGGTAGCGCCCGACCGTCAGCGGCGTCGAAAGGCCGTCGAAGATCGTGCGCCCGTCGTGCTCGATCGTGGTCGCCTTGCCATGCACCGGCGCATGCAGCTTCACCTGGCCGCCGAACGCCTGTGCGAGCGCCTGATGACCCAGACACACGCCCAGAGTGGGGATCCCAGCCTCCGGCATCCGCCGCGCGACCTCCAGTGAGATGCCAGCGTCGTCGGGCGTGCGCGGCCCCGGCGAGATCACACAGCGGTCATACCCCCCACTCAGCAGCTCAGCGACGGTGCTGCGGTCGTTGCGCACCGTATGCACGTCCGCGCCGAGCTCGCCGAGGTACTGCACGAGGTTGTACGTGAACGAGTCGTAGTTGTCGATCATCAGCAGCTTCATGGCCACTCCGGCTGTGCGACCGCCAACTCGATCGCGCGCAGCACGGCGCGCGACTTGGCCTGGGACTCCTCGAACTCGTAAGCGGGCTTGGCGTCGGCCACGGTGCCGCCGCCCGCCTGGATGTGCGCCACGCCGTCCTTGACGACCACCGTGCGGATATGGATGCACGTGTCGAGGTCGCCGGCGTAGGAGAGATACCCGATCGCACCGCCATAACCGCCGCGCTTGATCGGCTCGAGCTCGTCGATGATCTGCATCGCGCGCACTTTCGGCGCGCCCGAGAGCGTGCCCGCGGGTAGCACCGAGCGCAACGCGTCCATCGGCGTGATCCCCTCGCGCAGGCGCCCCGCCACCGAGGAGACGATGTGCATCACGTGCGAGTAGGTCTCGACCGCCATGAACGACTCCACTTCGACGGTGCCCGACTCGCACACGCGCCCGAGGTCGTTGCGACCGAGGTCCACCAGCATCACGTGCTCGGCGCGCTCCTTGGGATCCTCTAAGAGCTCCTGGGCGATGCGCTTGTCCTCGTCGACGTCCGCTCCACGGGGGCGCGTGCCGGCGATCGGCCGCGTGCTCACACGGCGGCCGCTGACCGTCAGCAGCGGCTCGGGACTGGCCCCCGCGACCTGGAAGTCGCCGAAGTCGAGGAAGTACATGTATGGGCTGGGGTTGACCGCGCGCAGGCCCCGATAGATCGAGAACGCCTCCACCGGCACCGGCGCGGACCAGCGCTGGGAGGGAACCACCTGGAAGGCGTCGCCGGCGTAGATGTACTCGATGATCCGCTCCACCATCCGCTCGAACTGCTCGCGCGGCATGTTCGACTGAAAGCTCGGCAGCTCGCGGTGAGCGCCAGCCGTCGCCTGCGGCGGCACCGGGCCGGCGAGCTGTTCGCGCACCTGCGTGATCGTTTGCGCCGCGGCGGCGTAGGCGAGCTCCAGGTCGGGCTCGGCCTCGAGGTCGGCGTTGGCGAGGATCGTCACCGTGTGCTTGAGATGGTCGAAGATCACGAGCGCGTCGGACAGCATCAGCGCCATGTCCGGCAGCCCAAGTGGATCCGGGTTAGGCTCGCCGAGCGGTTCGACCGTGCGCACGAGGTCGTACCCGAAGAACCCAACGGCACCGCCCATGAACGGCGGCGCGTCCGGGACTGAAGCCTGGCGGTAGCGCCCGACTTCGGCGGCAGCCAGCGCGTAGGGGTCGCCGCCCTCGGCGAGCGCCCAGCGCAGCACCGCACGCGGGCGGAAGCCGATGAACGACCAGCGCCCGACGCGCTGCCCCTGATCGGCCGACTCGAGTAGGAACGCCGGCTCGTCCGGCGCCAGCGCGCGCAGCTTCAAGAACGCCGACACAGGCGTCTCGCAGTCGTCGATGAAGCTGTGGCGCAGCGGGATCAGATTCGGCGCGCGGCCATCCTCGCCCGCGGTGGAGGCGAGCAGGCGGCCCTGTTCGAGTGTGGGCTCCAGCGCGAGGCTCACAGTGGGAGCACTCGCGGCCGGGCTACCGGCGGCGCTCATCCAACACCCGTTCGGCGTCCGCGAGCGAACGCCTGCGGCTGTGCAGCAGCACCAGCAGGTGGTACAGCACGTCGGCGGCCTCCTCGTCAACGCGCTCGTCGGACTCCTCGCGTGCGGCGCGCGCCACCTCCTCAGCCTCCTCCATCACCTTCTCGCCGATGAACGGCGGGTTCTCGAGCAGCTCGACGGTGTAGGAGCCGGCCGGGCGCTCTCGCGCACGCTGCTCGAGCGTGCGCTCCAGCGCCGGCAGGATCTCGTGCGCCGCGGGCGGCTCCAGCTCGCCGCGGTGAAAGCACGTGCGCTCGCCGGTGTGGCAGGCCGGTCCCGCCGGGTCGACCAGCGCGAGCAGCGTGTCTCCGTCGCAATCCAGGCGCAGCGCCCTGACCGCCTGCGTGTTGCCGCTGGTGGCGCCCTTGTGCCACAGCTCGTTGCGCGAACGGCTCCACAGGTGCAGCTCGCCGGTGGCGCGCGTACGCGCCAGCGCCAGCTCATTCATGTACGCGAGCGTCAGCACCTCGCCGCTGCGCCAGTCCTGGATCACGCACGGCACGAGGCCGCGCTCGTCGTAGACGACCTGCTGGTCGAGAGTTGGCTCGGCGGATGCGCTCATCCGCAGGATTGTAGGTCCAGCGCGTCTACGTCACCGCACGAGCGCCACCGGATCACCGCACGAGCGCCGCGAGATCACCGCACGAGCGCCGCCGGACGCGCGAAAGCCGGTGCGCGCGCCGCGAACGCGGGGTGCGCCTGATCCAGATACCAGCCGAACGCGCGGTCGACGAGCCACTGGCGGTCGATCGCTGCGAACACGAACGTCAACACGCGCGGCGGCAGCGCCGGGATCAGCCGCTGCAGCCCGAGCGCGAGCTTGAACGCACGCCCGTGCCGAGCGCTGAACGCGTGATAGCGAGCGAGCGCGTCAGCGCGATCGCGGCCGTCGTCGAGCACCGCGCGCAGCTCCCGCCCGCATGCGATGCCAAAGTAGAACGCCGTGCGGATGCCCTCGCCTGAGAGCGGAAAGCAGTGACCGGCCGCGTCACCGACGAAGAACACCCCATCCTCGCCTGCGGGACGCAGCCGATGAGGAAACCAGTTGCCCTGAAAGCGCACCGCGTCGAGCTCCAGCCGCTCGGCCAGACCGACCGTCGGCTCGCGCACGTGCTGGGTGGGCGCGTAGGAGCCCACGCCGACGCGCGCCTCTCCCCCGGCCGGCACGCGCCAGCCGTAGCCGCGACGCACCAGCGAGCGCTCGATCCACACGTCCAGCTCGGGCGGCGGATCGGGGTCGGCGACGGTCGGGTGTACCTCCAGCCCGCGTGAGAGCGGCGCATCCGGCGGCTGGAAGCCCTGCGAGCCCAGCACACGCCTCCACCCCAGCGCGTCGACCACCAGCGGCGCGTACAGCACGCCGCGATCGGTCGCCACCCCGACCGGCGCGCCAGCGCCGACCTCCGGCGCCTCGCGAGTTAGACCGGCCTCACCCGGCGCCCCACTGGGCGACGCGCCAGCGCCGACCCTGCCCTGCACCTTGGCGGTCTCGAAGCGCGCGTCGCACTGCGCGAACAGCAGCTGACAGAGCTTGCGGTAGTCGAACGACGACCAACTCCACGGCAGCCGGTAGCGCACCGACCCGTGGGGCGTGGAGAAGCGCATGTACGGGATCTCCTGGCTGATCGACTCCGCCACGCCCATCGCGTGCAGCCACGGCGTCGGCGCGGCGCACGCCGAGGTGGCGCGCTCGCCGATCTCGTAGCGGTCGATCACCAGCACGCTCGCGCCGCAGCCGGCGAGCTCGCGCGCCACCGCCAGCCCGGCGAAGCTCGCGCCGCAGATCAACACGTCGACGTGCGTGCCATCCAGCGACGTGCGCTCCGCGCCGCGAGTGGTTGCACGCGTGGTCATCGCGTAACCCCGACGAGCGCGCCGACCGCGACCGGCGCCATCTGCCATGGCGGCAGCGCCGCGTTGCGGCGCAGCACGTCGAACCCGAGCGCTTCGACGCGATCGAGCACGCCCACGTACACGCTGCGCGCCAGCCGAATCCCAGGGCGCATCGCCGGGCTGACCGCGTCGCCCAGTGATGCCGTCGAAGCGAACAGCTCACGAGCGCGCGCGACCTCGCCCGCCAGCAGCGAGCGGAAGCCGGGCGTGAAGTGCCGCTGACCGATGTCGCGTTCGCTGACGCCGAAGCGCACGCAGTCCTCCGCCGGCAGGTACACCCGGTCGAGCGCGTAGTCCTCGCGCACGTCGCGGATGAAGTTGGTCAGCTGAAACGCCAGGCCCAGCCGCATCACGACCTCGTGCAGGTGCGCGGGCACACCGAGCAACGGCGCCAGCAGCAGTCCGACGGCGCCCGCGCTGCCGCGCATGTAGCGATCCAGCTCGGCGCGGTCGCGCAGCCGCACCGGCCCGCAGTCCACGCGCATCGAATCCATGTACGTCGACAGCTCGGACATCGGCAGCTCGTGTCTGATGCCAGCGTCGACGGTCGCACCGATCACGGGGTGCGCGGAGAAGCCGCTCGCCAGCCCGCGCTCCAGCTCGGCCTGCCACTCGTCGAGCGCGTGCCTGCGCGCCGCCGGCGTGGAAGCTCTCTGCGCGCCGTCGACGAGCTGGTCGGCGCCGCGGAAGAACCCGTACAACGCATGCACTCCCGGGCGCACCTCGCGCGGCAGCCGGCGCGTGGCCCAGTAGAAAGTCGGGTCATGCCGCCGCTGCATGCGCTCGCACTCGCGGTAGGCAGAGCGCAACCGAGGGTCCACTCCAATCCTCATCCCAGTCATCATCCTGACACAGGATGGCAGCGCTGCTCGACCACAAGCTGATCGTCGTCACCGGCAAGGGCGGCGTTGGCAAGACGACAACCGCCGCCGCGCTCGGCCTGCTCGCTGCCTCCGAGGGCTTGCGCACGATCGTCGTGGAGCTCGGCGACCAGCACCGGCTGGCGCGGCTGTTCGGGGCCCACGACGACCCCGAGCCGGGTGTCGAGGCAGAGCTCGCGGAGCGTTTGTGGAGCACCTCGATCGACCCCAACCGCGCGCTGAGGGAGTGGCTGGAGACGCTCGGCGGCCGCGTATCGGCGCGCGTGCTCGGCTCCAGCAGCACGTTCCAGTACTTCACCGCCGCCGCGCCCGGCGCCAAGGAGCTCGTCAGCATGGTCAAGGTCTGGGAGCTCGTGCAGGGCAAGCGCTGGCGCAAGCAAGCAGCCACCTACGACCTGGTGGTGGTCGACGCGCCCGCCACCGGTCATGCGCTGGCGATGCTGCAATCCCCCAGCACGTTCGCCGCGATCGCCCGTGTCGGGCCGATCGCCGGCCAGGCCCAACGTGTCAGCGAGCTGTTACGCGACCCGCGCAGCTCGTGCTATCTCGCCGTGGCGCAAGGCACGGAGATGGCCATCACCGAGACGCTCGAGCTGCAGGACGGCCTGCGGCGCACGCTCGGTCGAGCGCTGCACACGATCGTGGTCAACGGCACGCTGCCCCAGCGCTTCAGCCGCGAGGAGCTGGAGCAGATCTCACGGCTCAACGGCAGCCGGGGCGTCACGCGCGCAGCCGCGCGCGCTGCGGTCGCCGTCCACGAGCGCGCGCGCTTCCAGCGCAATCAGATCGCGCGCCTGCGCCGCGGTCAACTCGCGGAGCAGCCTGCCGCTGGCGCACGGGCGGCTGACCCAGCATCCCCAGAAGTGCTGAGCATTCCGTTCATGTTCGAACCCGAGCTGGATCTCGCCGCGCTGCAGCGCATCGCCGATCAGCTCGGGAAGAAGCTGTGAGCAGCTGAGGCGACGTGTCGGTCAAGCGCCGACCCGCTGCCCGAGACCGGGCGCCGATCGTCAGGCGGCCCAGGTCAGGCATAGACGGCATGCCTCAGGTGATGCCGAGCCGATCCAGCAGCCCATCGTCGGTGCGCCAGTGGCGGCGTACGCGCACCGACAGGTCGAGATGCACCTGCTCACCGAGCTCGCGCTCGAGTTCACGGCGCGAGGCGACGCCGATCGCCTTGATCATGCGCCCGCCCGTGCCGACGAGGATGCCCTTCTGCGACTCGGTCTCGACCCAGATCAGCGCCCTGACGCGGATCAGCTGATCGCGCAGCTGCTCGATCTCCTCGACGATCACCTCGACCGCGTGCGGCAGCTCCTGGAAGGTGCGGCGGATCACTGCTTCGCGCACCAGCTCCGCGAGCAGCACCTCGCGCGACTGGTCGGAGTGATCGGCCGCGTCGAACATGAACGGACCTTCCGGCATCTGCGCGCGCAGGTGCTCCACGAGCTGCTCCACGCCGGAGCCCGTGCGCGCTGAGATTGGGAAGATCGACTCGCCGATCTGCAGCTCGTCGGCCTGCTGCAGCATCGCGGCGATCTCGGCGCGACGCAAGCGGTCGATCTTGTTCACAGCGATCGTCACGGGCACTTTCGCGCTCGCCAGCGCCTGCGCGATGAAACGATCGCCGGGACCGACGCCCTGCTGAGCGTTGAGCATCATCAGCGCCGCGTCGGACCCCTCGAGCTCCTGCTGCACCCGCTGTGCCATGCGCGTTGTGAGCGTGTCGCGCGGGCGCTGCACCCCGGGCAGGTCGACGAGCACGATCTGGCAGTCGCCGCTGCTGCACACGCCGCGGATCGCGCGCCTGGTCGTCTGCGGGCGATCGGACACGATCGCCACCTTGTGGCCGACAACCGCGTTGATCAGCGTCGACTTGCCTACGTTCGGCCGCCCGGCGAGCGCGACGAAGCCGCTGCGCGTCAAGCCTGCACCTGTGCGAGCAGATCGACCTGCCGGCGCAGCATCTCGCCGTCGTCGGTCTCGTGGTCCATGCCCAGCAGGTGCAGCACGCCGTGGACGATCGCCTCCAGCAGATCGGCTGTGTGCTCGGGGCAGATCACCACGTCGCCGAGCTCGCGGGGAACGTCTGCCTGCGTGTCGAGTCCATCGATCGGGAACGACAGGACGTCCGTCGGCTCCGGCTTGCCCCGGTGTGCCGCGTTGAGCGCGCTGATGCGCTGCGCGTCGACGAACTCGATCGCCACGTGCCCGTCATGCACGCCCGCCGCTGCGGCGCTCAGCACGCACGCATCGGTGATCTGCTCGAACGTCGGCGCGGCGGGCGCCAGGCGCGCGCCGAACACCTCCACCTCGATCATCTGCGCACCCGCAGCACCCGCGTCAACCTCAGCATCAGTACAACGCTCCGGGGCGTCAGTTGCCGGATGCGCCGCGCGCACGCATGCGGTCGGCGGCGGGGCGCAGCTCGGGCGCCTCGCGCTGGGTGTGTACGTCGTACGCCTCGACGATGCGCTGCACGAGCTTGTGGCGCACGACATCCTCGCCGCCGAAACGCACGAACTCGATGCCGTCGACCTCGTCGAGCACCTCACCGACGACGATCAGCCCCGAGCGCTGCTCGCGCGGCAGGTCGACCTGCGTGACGTCGCCCGTCACCACCATGCGGGAGCCGAAGCCCAGGCGCGTGAGGAACATCTTCATCTGCTCAGGCGTGGTGTTCTGCGCCTCGTCGAGGATCACGAACGAGTCGTTGAGCGTGCGCCCGCGCATGAACGCCAGCGGCGCGATCTCGATCACGCCGCGCTCGAGGTGCTGGGAGACCTTCTCCGGCTCGAGCATGTCGTGCAGCGCGTCGAACAGCGGGCGCAGATACGGGTCGACTTTCGCCATCAGATCGCCCGGCAGGAAGCCCAACCGCTCGCCAGCTTCGACCGCGGGGCGCGTGAGGATGATGCGGTTGACCTCGTGGCGCGCGAGCGCTGCCGCGGCCATCGCAACCGCGAGGAACGTCTTGCCGGTGCCGGCGGGGCCGACGCCGAACGTGATCGTGTTCGCGCGGATCGAGTCGACGTAGCGCTTCTGGTTGACCGTCTTGGGCGCCACACGCAGGCTGCGATGGCGCCAGATCACGTCCTCGAGCACGCGTGCGGGCGACTCGTGCGCGTCCAGCGCGCCGGTCACCGCGGCAATCGTGCCCGGCCCGATCTGATGGCCGCGCGAGATCAGATCCGACAGCTCATGTACGACGCGCTCGCCGGCGTGCGTCTCGTGTTCCTCTCCATCCAGCGTCAGCAGGTTGCCGCGCAGGAACACGCGGCAGTCAAGATGCTCCTCGAGCGCGCGCAGCACCGCGTCCTGACTGCCCGCCAGCTCGGTGGCGACCTCGTTGGGCAGCTCGATCTGCGCTCTCAACGCGGCTCCGTCGCGGCAAAGCTCGCGCCCATCAGTCGAGCAGCTCCCGCACGATCCCGGACACGCGCTTGCCGTCGGCGCGCCCGTCGACCGCGGCCATCGCCTTGCTCATGGCGCTGCCCATGTCCTTGACGGAGCTCGCGCCGCTGTCGCGCACCGCCTGCTCGACGAGCGCACGCAGCTCTTGCTCACCCAGCTCAGCCGGCAGGTACGCGGCGATCAGCTCGCCCTCGGCCTCCTCTGTGGCCGCGAGATCCTCACGCCCGCCGTCCTTGAACGCACGCGCTGCCTCCAGGCGGCGCTTGCGCTCGCGGCGCAGCACCGCGAGCTCGTCGTCAGACCCCTCCTTGGCGGCTTTCTGCAGCTCGGAGAGCACCATCCGCAGCGTGCCGACGCGGTGCTTCTCACCGGCGCGCATCGCGGTCTTCAGGTCGGTCTGGACATCCTCGAGAATCGGCATCGTCAGATCAGGATACGCCGCCTACTGCGGATCGCCGTGCTCGAGCGGCGTGGGACTGCCGAGGCGCCCCGGCGCGGATGCGTCACGGCCGAACAGCAGCGCCACGTTCCAGTCGACCAGCAGGCGCAGCTTGCGGCCGATTCCCGGCATCAGCAGCAGGTGGTAGGTGCGAGCGATGAACCACGCCGGGAACCCGCGCCAGCGCACGCCGAGCGTGATCGCCACAGCCTGGTTGTGCCCCAGCTCGGCTACGACGCCCGACGTGCGATAGCGGAACGGGCGCACCTTGCCGTTGCCGAGCACCGCGGCGACGTTGCGCGCCACCAGCCGGCCCTGGCGGATCGCGTGCTGCGCCGTCGACGGGCTCGGGTGCCCGCGCCGAGCCGGGTCGGGTACGGCGGCGCAGTCGCCGAGCGCCCACACCTGCGGATGGCCCGGCACGCGCATCGTGCGATCCGCCGCGATCCGCCCGGCGCCGTCGAGCGGGAGCCCGAGCTTGGCGACGGCCGGGCTCGGCTTGACCCCGGCGGTCCACACGACCGTGCGTGCGTCGATCTGCTCGCCGTCGGAGAGCGTCACGCGGCGGTCGGTGATCGCCTGCAGCGTCGTGTTGGTGCGCACCTCGATGCCACGGCTGCGCAGCTCGCGCGCGGCGAACCCCGACAGCGCGGGCGGCACCTCCTGCATGATCCGCTCCTGCGCTTCGACGAGCATCCAGCGCATCCCCGCGGCGCGGCAGCGCGGGTACAGGTCGATGACCTGCGCTGCGAAGTCCTGTGTCTCGGCCAGCCCCTCGACGCCCGCATAGCCGGCACCGACGAACACGAACCCGAGGTATTCGGCGCGCAGCTCCGGCTCTTCCACGGATTCGGCGATGTCCAGGCAGCTAAGCACGCGGTTGCGCAGCGCGGTCGCATCCGACAGCGACTTCAGCCCGATCCCGTGCTCGGCGAGCCCCGGGATCGGCAGCGTGCGCGACACCGACCCGAGCGCGACGATCAGCTGGTCGTAGCTCAGCTGCAGCTGCTCGCCGTCGATGCGCCGCACTCCCAGCGTGCGCTTGGCGGGGTCGCCGCCGGTGACCGACCCGATCACGAGGTCGGTGCGCTTCAGTTGCGAGCGCAGCGGCACCACGAGGTGGCGAGGATCGAGCGTCGCGCCCGCTGCGCCCGGCAGCAGCGGCGTGTAGAGCATGAAGTTCGCTTCGTTGACGAGCGTCACGCGCGCGCTGTGCGGCGGCAGCACGCGCTCGAGCGTGCGTGCAGCGTAAAAGCCGCCAAACCCACCGCCCGCGATCACGACGTCCCACGTCATAGAGACAGAATAGGGTTGCGCCAGATGGATGACTCCGACCGATCCGCATACGCTCATGCGGCCGCGCCGTTCCAGGCGGAAGTGCAGCGGCTGCTGCCCGCCGGCGCAGACCTGCTGGACGCCCACACGCACCTCGGTGTCGACGAAGACGGGCGCTCGCTGACGCTGGCGCAGCTGCTCGAGCAGCTCGACGACGCGGGCGTGCGGCGCGCATGCGTGTTCCCGCTGCACGACCCCGATCGGGTGCCCGGCTACCGCGTGCCCAACGACCGGGTGCTCGGCTGGGCGCAGGAGAGCGCAGGCCGGCTGATCCCGTACTGCCGGCTGGACCCGGCGGATGACCCGGTCGCCGAGGGTGAGCGCAGCATCGCGGCCGGCGCGCGCGGCATCAAGCTGCACCCGCGCGCCCAGGATTTCGTGTTCGACGGACCGCAGATGGATGGCATCTTCAAGCTCGCCGAGCAGGCGGACGTGCCGATCCTGATCCATGCCGGCAGGGGCCTGCCGCCGCTGGCGGACGGGCTGGCGAACATCGCGCTGCGCCACCCGAGCGTCGTGCTGGTGCTCGCGCACGGGGCGATCTGCGACCAGGGCATCCTCACCTCACGGCTGGCCGACCACCCGGGCGTGCTGTACGACATCTCCTGCTTCTTCCCGGTCGACGTGATGGAGCTGCTCTCGCGCGCGCCCGCCGAGCGGATCGTGCTCGCGTCGGACCCGCCCTACGGGCTGCCGTCGATGTCGCTGTACCTGGCGCTGCGCCTGGCTGCGCACGCGCGCCTCGACGAGCCAACTACCAGAGCGCTGCTCGGTGGCACGATGGCAAGCGTCATCGACGGCACCGGCCTGCCGCCCGCCACAGCGCCGCGCCGCGGACCAACGGTGTCGATGTCAGGCCGGCTCGCACGGGTGTACGGCTACGCAAGCCTCGCCGGCCCGGCGTTGTTCCAGGGGATGGCGAACCAGGCGCGGGAGGCACTGGACATGGCGATCGCAGCGTGCCGCGACCCTCACCCGGACGCGGCAGGCGCAGCGCTCGAGGTGATCACCCCCGCGCTGAGCACCGCCAGGGCGCTGATGGAAGTGCAAGACGGCGCGCTCGCCGCGATCGCGCTCGTGTATTACACGATGGTGCGCGCGGCTACCGAGCTTCCCGACCCGGCCTGAGCACCGGGCCGCGCTCGGCGGGCGCGGCGCGCGCGAGCCATAGCGCCGCCCACTCCCCACGCTCACGCCGAGCGTGTTCGTGCAGCCCCAGGCGCGCGGCGAACGCAGCGGCCACCTCGTCGGCTTCCTCGCGCAGCAGCCCACTCGCCAGCAGGTGCGCGGGCGCCGTGGTCATCGTGCGCGCCAGCTCGAGCAGCAGCGGGCGCAGCAGGTTCGCCGTCACCACGAGCGAAGCCCCGTCGGGCGCACCTACCGCAGCGACCTTGGGCTCGTCGACCCACGGCAGCGGGTCGGTGCGCAAGTCGAAGTGGCGCACTTCGAGGCTGACACCGTTGGCGAGCGCGTTGTCATGCATCGCAGCGACGCTCTCGCGCTCGTGGTCGAGTCCCAGCACCGGCGCGAACCCGAGGTGAGCAGCTGCGATCGCAAGCACGCCGGAGCCCGCGCCGACGTCGAGCAGCGCGGCGGGCGCGTGTCCGTGGGCGACCAGCTCCAACATCAGCTCCAGACACAGGCGCGTGGTGGCGTGCGCGCCGGTGCCGAATGCTTGGCCAGGGTCGATCACGATCTCCTTCACGCCGGGGCGCTCGCTCGGTGGTTCCCACGGTGGGCGCACGTACAGCGCCGGGATCGGCGCGGCGCTCGCCGGCGGCTC